>NZ_WBZB01000001.1 GCF_009017255.1 Alkaliphilus serpentinus
ATTCAAATTCTTCGTATTTCTAAGAAAAACGGAGATATATAAAGAATAAGTTTCAAAGAAAGAGATAGGAGAGGAGTTAGAGTATGAAGTCAAAAATTAGTTTGGTAACAATATGGACAAACAATATGGAAGCTATGAAGGAGTTTTACAATAAAACCTTAGGCTTCGATGTTAAATTAGACCTAGGAGATTATGTGGAGTTTAATAATGAAGGGGTAAGGTTTGCTATATGTATGAGAAGGATAATGGAGGGATATAGTCTAGAGTTTCTTCAGGATGCAAAGGGTCAAATATTAGAGCTAGCTTTTCCCTGCGATGATCCAGAAGATGTTGATATCACTTATAATCAGTTAATTCAGAAGGGAGTAAGCTTTATACACCCTCCAGAAAATATGCCTTGGAATCAACGGACAGCTTTATTTACCGACCCTGATGGTAATATCCACGAGATTTTCGCTGAACTTTAAGATTACTATTCAAGAAAAAAACTAAGAAATACTGACTCGGCTTGCTAAAGATAAGGGGGAGTGCAATAATGGAAATAAAAGGAATAAATCATATTACCTTTTCGGTATCCGACTTGAAAAAATCCATAAAATTTTACAAAGAGATATTAAATGCAAAACTACTGGTTGAAGGAGAAACCCTGGCATACTTTGATTTAAATGGACTTTGGTTAGCCTTAAACCTTGAGGAGGATATTCCAAGAGGAGAAATACATAAATCCTATACCCATATAAGCTTCACCATCGATGAGGATGATTACGAAGACGCTCATAAAAGGCTCATAAAAAAAGGAATAGAGGTATCTATAGGAAGATTTAGATACCCACAAGAAGGAAGGTCCCTTTACTTTAAAGATCCTGATGGCCATAAGTTTGAATTTCATACAAAAACCCGTGAAGACAGAATCGCCTTCTTTAAAGCAAATAAAAGAAACCTTCAATTTTATGACTAAACAAAAAGCCCAGACACTAAGGTTATAAAACCTTAAATCGGGGCTTTTGTTCTATAAGTCAATATTCTAAATCAGCCTTTAATTCCTCCATACACTGATTAAGGAAATCATAGTTTACAGTATAGGTAAATTTTCCTTCAACAGGCCGCAACTTTAGTATACCAGCTGAAGTAAGGCTGTTAAGGTGATAAGATATTGTAGCAGAGGACACCTCCAATTGTTCTGCAATCACCTTGGTGGAGGTGATGCCCTTAGCAATACACTTTATAACCTCATAACGGGTTCGATCCCCTAAATTCTTAAATAGCATGACTCTTTGATTTAATTGGTTTTCATAATCAAGCCTTTTCTTCTCAAAGAGGGCCTTAGTTTGCCAACCCCATGCTATGTACTTCTCCACACCTCCTGGATAGATGATCACTCCCATGGGCTCTGCGATGGAAAACAAAACGTTAATTTTCATATCCTGTTGAAGACCTTTATCATCAATAATTCCATTGGACAATTGATACAATCCAGTACCATCCTTGGCATTTAATTCAGCAACAAACTCCTGGCCCATATTAGAGATTGCCTCAGCATAGTTTGAATATACAGCTTCAAAAATAGGCCTTAAATCCTTCATTAAAGCTACATAATCCTTAAGGGATTTTTGGGGATTTTCAACAAAACAAAATAGATTCCACTTTACTTCACTATCAAAGGAAAGGTCCTTTATAAAGGTAAGAAGATCCTTTGGATTTTTTGCTATTTCCTCTGCCCCTTGAATAATCTTAGGATTATATATTTCTCTGGTTTCTTTCAGTATTAAGAAATAGACCATGGCCTTTAATATTTGATACTCATCTAAATCTAACAGCTCATCAAGATAGCTGTTGATTTCCGCCCTTCCCCAAAAAGGATGTAAGAAAGTTAGTAGAAATACGATATTAAGGTTTGGTGGATAAAAGGGAAGTATCTCCTTTTCAAAGGGATTCAGCAGCTCTTTTATCTCGTAGGATAGCTTCTTTTTATCCTCAATAAATTCATCGGATTCAGGATCATTTTTGGTATTTTCAACATGAATTAGTGCAGGGAAAAATAGAAAATTGTATATTTTACTTTCCTTTTCATAAAAATGATATTGAATATCCATCTAATTCACCTCCCGCCATCTTTACCTTCATCCTTATATTATAATATTTCACGAGTACTTTCACAAACAATGCAAATTTGATTTTAAGGATTGATAGTAATAGCTTCCCCTTCTACTTTGGAGGCTCCCCTTCTTTGAGCCATACTGAAAATTCCTACCCCCAAAAAAATGATGAGCCCAGCTAACATAATGGCAAATGACGGCGATAGAGCATCTAAAACTATGCCAAAGCTCATTAGACCAATAGGAATTGATATGGTCATTCCCATGTTCATAGCAGTACCGGCCCTTCCCATAAATTCATTGGGTACAATAGTCTGAAGTAATGTGGACAAACCAATATTGGCAACTGTTACAATCATACCCATAATAAAGGTAAGGATGATTAATGAAAGATAAGGAACAAGGTTGGTTGTAAAAAGTCGTAGAAATCCCTGGGTTGGAATAATGGCCAAAAGCATTACCAAAAATGAATATAGAGTAAAGCTGGTGGTAATAAGCCTTTTCAAATCAAACCTCTTAGCAATGCCGCTACATAATATAGGTGAAACAATCATAGAGGTAGAAACCACTGCTGAAAATAATCCATACTGAAGCTCTGTACCCTTTAAAACTTCTCGGATGATATATAAAATACCGATACTGTAAAGGGGAGCAAGAACAAAGTTTAAAATTGTTCCAAGACCTATGATAGATGAAATCAAAGGGTTTTTTCTAATGATATGTATACCATCCATTAGGTCTGATTTGAAGGCGGTTAAACTGATGATTTGGGGTTTTTTATGGTTTTTAGGGATATCTATAAACATTTCGCTTATGGCAGAAATCATAAAGCTTAATGCGTTAACAATTAGGATTACCTTTATGCCTAAGCTTCCATACAGAAGGGCGGCTAGGATTGGTGAAAGAACCCTTGAACAGCTGGCCACCATTGTAGAGATGCTATTGGCATCGAAAAGCTCCTCCTTATCAACAATACATGGAACCACTGGAGACATGGCGGAGTTAAAGAAGATTTCAGTAATTTCTAGAGCAATTACCAAAAAGTAAATCATAGGAAGGGTTAGGCCATCCTTTAGAATAAAGAGGATCCCAAAGACACCGATGATCATTCCATTTATAAAATCCAGAATCACAATACTTCTTTTTCGATCAAACCAATCTCCAAACACACCTGCAAAGGGTGATAATATAAGCCTAGGAAAAATGGTAATAGCCAATACTGAAGCAAAAACGGTTGCAGAACCAGTTGTGGCCAATACATATAGAGATAGAGCAAACTGTTGAATCTCGCTACCGGTAAGGGAAACAATCTTTCCTGCCATAAGTAAAGAAAAGTTTTTGTTTTTAGCAATTTTAAGTTCATGGTATCCAGCTCCTTTAATAAATAATAGTGTCTATTCCATAATACATTAGATAGTTATATAATACAATTTAAAAATTAGATATTTATCTAATTTTGTATTTTTTTTGAATTATTTCATCAATGGACTGTCCCTATTAATAAAATTTTGGCATTTAAACGGGCTTGTCTGCATATTTAATAATAATGACCTTGGGTATAAAAGCCACCCTGGTGGCAATAATTACTAAAAAACCAGTGAGGTGAAAATTATGGAAAAGAACATAGCCATGATTAAAGAAATCATAATTGTTACAGATGGCTGCTCAAATGTAGGCGGCAATCCAGCCATTGCAGCCCAAAAAGCTCGCCAAAGGGGAATCAGGGTTAATATTATTGGAATAATTGATCAAAAGGCCCAAAAGGAGAAGCCCTTTGATGAGATTATCAGTATTGCAGAAGCCGGTGGAGGCAATCATGAATATACATATATCGATAACTTATATCAAACCATCCATAGCTTAAGCTATAAAACTGTATCTACCACAATTCAGGAGGCAGTCAATCAGCAGCTAAAGGAGCTGATGGCTCAGGATTTAAATGAGATGCCCCCCAGCTCTAGAAGTAAGCTGTTGAATTATATTGATGATTATTCTGAGGAAATCCCTCTATGCTGCTGTATTCTTATGGACTATAGCGGTAGTATGGCCAGTAAAATTCAGTCGGCAAGACATAGCATTATAGATGTGTTGGATTCCCTTAAAAATAGGAAGGGGAAGGTGGATATATCTATTCTGGCCTATCCTGGTGAAAGGGTAGATGACTGCAAAATCCTATTAGATTTCAATGAATCTAAGGAGGATATGAAAAGAAGGCTGTATCAGCTAAAGACAAGGGGAGGAACTCCAACGGCTGCAGCCATTGAATTCGCCATCAATCACATGGAAGGATTCATATATCAGAATAATAGTAGCCTTCAATTGGAGGAATCTTCGGTGGGGTAAAAACCCACCATCTTTTTTAGGAGGGGTTTTAATGGAAGGTCCTATTTTAATGTCTAATACAGTGGTGGAGAGTAAGTGGAAGGGGAAAAGATATAAAATTATAAAGTTGTTGGGTAAAGGGGGTACTTCTAGGGTATACATGGCTATGGACATTGACAGTAAAGAATACTATGCCATGAAAATTAGCAAGGATAATATTTCTCTAAATCGAGAATACCAATTGCTGAAGAGCTTTTCATCTATGGACTTTATTGTAAAGGCCCACGATATTGATGACTTGTTAATTGATCAGCAGCTTTGGCATTTCCTTCTACTAGAATACATTCCAGGGGTGAATATTAAAGGATATATTGAGAAGAGTAAGTTGGATTTATTAACGATATTATCTCTATCCCTCTTATTATTAGAAGAAATAGGAAAAATTCATCAATTGGGTTATATAGTTGGAGACTTGAAGCTGGAAAATATTATGCTGGACAGTAGAAATAAGAGGCTAAAGCTGATAGATCTGGGAGGGGCTGTTAAAAAGAATTCAGCCATCAAAGAATATACGCCAGCCTATGATCGTGCTGCCTGGAGATGCGGTGAACGTAGGGGTGAACCAAGCTACGATGGATTTACCTTAACGATGCTGATTATAAGGCTTTTGTTGAATAGGAAGCTGAATCCTCTTAAGGATCGGATAGAAGATCTTATATTAGAGCTTGAAGGGTTAGATATATCACCAGAGCTAATTGTAGTCATAAAAAATGCATTGTTTTGTAAGGATACAGACATAAAAGATTATATAAAGGAAATAAAAAAAGTCTATCCCATTGAAGAAAAAAGAAGGACTAAGAAGATAGAGGAAAAAAAGAGTAGAATTATTAACAAATTATTTAAGGCCAGCACAGCATTTTTTATAATTACCTGGATCTTAATTTTATCTTCAAAAATTATAGAGCTCATTCAATAGAGAACAATAATTTCCCTTATAATTATCGATCATATTCTTTATAATAATATCCATGAAATCTTTGACATTTGTGTGGTATACTTTATTAAAGAAAGCAATAATAAAAGGGTGAGGCGCTACATATGCTTAACATGGATAAAATTAAGAAAACAATTGATAGATATCAATTAATAGAAGCTGGAGATAGAATTGTTGTAGCAGTCTCAGGTGGACCTGATTCTGTGTGTTTACTGCATCTATTAGACACCATTAAGGATTTTTATAATATCAAGCTCTATGGGGCCCATCTAAACCACAATTTTAGAGGGATAGAGGCCCAGAAGGATGCACAATATGTCCATAATCTTTGCGAAGAGATGGGTATTATGTCCTTCGTAAAAAGTGTGGATGTGCCAGTGATTGCTAAGGAAAAAGGGTATACACTAGAGGAAGCGGGAAGAATTATGAGGTATAGCTTCTTTGATGAGGTGGCAGAAAAAACTGGAGCAAATAAAATAGCCGTTGCCCATAATTTGAATGATCAGGCCGAAACCTTGTTAATGAGATTATTGAGGGGAACGGGAATTCAGGGTTTAACAGCCATTCATCATAAACGGGGAAGGATTATTAGACCTTTACTTGACACCAGTAGAGAGGATATTGAAGGCTATTGTGGGTTTCATAATCTCAAACCTAGAATGGATCATACCAACTTCGAAACCATATATCATAGAAATAAAATTCGTCTTCAGCTTATTCCTTTATTACAGGAGTATAATAATAATATCTTGGAAACTCTAGCTAAGACAGCAGAAATTTTAAAGCTAGATAGCGATTATATAGATTATCAAGCCCATCAATTGTATAATCAGCTTACGGTTTATGATAGCAAAACACGATTAAAGATTCCCATAGATGGCCTAGAGAAAGCCCACCCTGCTTTGCAAAGTAGAATTTTTAGACTGGCTGTGGAGGCTTTGGTGGGGAGAAGGGAAGCCATTGAGTATAAACATATACAAATTCTTATAGATTTTGCCTTTAAGGAAGTAACGGGAAAGCAGCTACAGCTTCCCATGGGAATTACAGCCATAAGAAGTTATGATTTATTACTATTAACAACGGATGCTATAGAGGAGAATACTGCCTTTACCTACAGCTTAAATCATAATGCTACAACTGAAATAGATGAGCTGGATTCTAGGTTGATTTGTAGGGTTATTAACAGAAATGCGTTAATGGAAATACCAAAACAGGCTCATACTAAGGCCATCGACTACGATAAGGTAAAGGGCAGCTTGAAGGTTAGAAACCGCCGAGAGGGAGATCGATTTTGGCCTTTGGGACTAAAGGGCACTAAAAAGCTAAAGGACTTTTTTATTGATTACAAGGTCCCTCGAGAGATGCGTCAGCAGATTCCACTGGTTTGTGACGATGATGAAATCATTTGGGTGGTTGGCTATAGAATCAGTGAAAAATATAAAATAACCAATGAAACAAAAAGGGTTTTATTAATGGAATATACCCCAAAATAAACTGCTTGTTATATCTTACTTAGAAAGTTGTTTTTAAATGGATAGTGTGGTAAAATATTAAAATGCAGTAGAACTATCTAGCATTTAAGAGAGGAGGACTTTTATTGAGGAAATTTTTCCGGGGAGCCAGTTTCTATATTTTAATCTTTATTGTATTGTTGATAATTGTACAGAGATTTGGCAGCCAACCACAACAAACTGTAGATATAGAATTCTCAAGACTATATAAAGAGATAGTAGATGGAAATGTAAAAACCATCCACAGTGTTGACCGTTCACTGGAAGGAACCATGATTGAAGGAAGAAATGAAGTGAATTTCAAATCATACCTTCCGACAGTATATAGTGAAGAAAGGTTTACAGATGTTTTAAATACAGCTATAAAGGAAAAGGGATTGTTGGTTTCGGGAGAACCGCAACCAGGTACCCCATGGTTTATTGAGCTATTACCATCTATTTTCATGGTTTTAATTTTTGTAGTATTTTGGTTTGTCTTTATGCAGCAATCTCAGGGTGGAGGCAACCGAGTAATGTCCTTTGGTAAGAGCAGAGCAAAGCTCCATAAGGATGATGAAAGGAAGCGTGTAACCTTTGATGATGTTGCAGGCTTAGATGAAGAAAAGGAAGAATTGGCAGAGTTGGTTGACTTCCTTAGAAATCCAAGAAAGTATATCGAATTGGGTGCTAGAATTCCGAAGGGAATTCTGATGGTGGGCCCTCCAGGAACAGGTAAAACCTATTTAACAAAGGCAGTTGCTGGTGAAGCAGGAGTTCCCTTCTTTAGCATCAGTGGTTCAGACTTTGTTGAAATGTTCGTTGGTGTTGGTGCATCAAGGGTAAGGGATTTATTCGAACAGGCAAAGAAGAACGCACCCTGTATTATATTCATAGATGAAATTGATGCTGTAGGTAGAAAAAGAGGTGCAGGCTTAGGTGGGGGCCATGATGAAAGGGAGCAAACCCTTAATCAATTGTTGGTTGAAATGGATGGTTTCGGTATAAACGAAGGAATCATCATTGTTGCAGCCACCAATAGACCAGATATCCTAGACCCAGCCCTATTAAGACCCGGTCGTTTTGATCGACAGGTTTCGGTTGGAGTTCCGGATATTAGAGGTAGAGAGGCCATACTACATGTTCATGCAAAGGGCAAGCCCCTTGCTCAAGATGTAGACCTAAAGGTGTTGGCCAGAAGAACCCCAGGTTTTACCCCTGCGGATATTGAGAATTTAATGAATGAAGCAGCCTTATTAACAGCACGTAAAAATGAAAAGAAAATCAAAATGGCAACTATAGAAGAGGCTATAACGAAGGTAATAGCTGGTGTTGAAAAGAAGAGTAAGGTCATTAGTGAAAAGGAAAGAAAGCTTACGGCCTTCCATGAGGCTGGTCATGCCGTTGTTGCTACCCTATTAGAAAATGTTGACCCTGTTCATCAGGTGACAATTATTCCTCGGGGTAGAGCTGGTGGATTCACCATGATTCTCCCTAAAGAAGATAAGTATTATGCTACAAAATCTGAAATGGTATCTCATATCATTCACCTTCTAGGAGGTAGGGTTGCAGAAAAGCTTGTACTGGATGATATCAGTACAGGGGCCTCCAACGACCTACAAAGAGTTTCTCAAATAGCAAGGGCTATGGTTACTCAATATGGTATGAGTGAGAAGCTTGGTCCTATGGCTTTAGGAGGAGAAGAGGAAGTATTTTTAGGAAAAGACTTCACTTCTAGAAGAAATTACTCTGAAGAAGTGGCTGCCGAGATCGATAGAGAAATTAGAGAAATTGTAAATAAGGCTTATGAGCGTACAGAGGATTTACTCAAAGAGAATATAAATAAGCTTCATACAATTGCAAGGGCGTTATTGAAGATTGAAACCTTAGATGCAGATCAATTTGATAAGATCTTTAATGGTAAGCTACAGATACTTGAGGAAGATACCCTTGAGGATATTGAAAAGAGGTATAAAGCCCTTGTAGAAGAAGAAAAAAATCTTAAGGCTTCTGTTGAAGACTCTGAGAATAAAGAGGCTACAGAAGTTGAAAAGAATCCTACAAAAGATCAAGAAAAAGAAGAATAAAAAAGTTAAGGGCTAGTCTGCTTGGGCAGACTGGCCTTTATTATTGAGGTAACGAGTTACAATACCCGACAGCAATCTTTCATCATGATGGGAGAGGTTTTTAAGCAACCCCCAAAAATAAATAGGGAATTATTAAGAAATCCTATGAATCATCTTGAAATTTTCCTCATAAAGAAATAAAATAGTATTATAGGTAAATTTGTCGTTTAAGTAGCTAATTTTATAAACTAAAGGAAATGGGTGGTGGAATGGAGCCCTATGAAATATTCATAAGTGGGTATGCAAAGCTACCTACAGGAACAACTGCTGAGGAGCTCTACAAGGTAATCGCTTTGGGAATCATCGTTGACAAGAATACAGGTATTATTTTAGATGCCGACTGCTCCTTGGTAACAACTGTTGCCAAACTCCATGTCCACAAGCTTCTGGTGGGTAAAAACATCCTGAACTTCGAAGAAATAGAGAATGAATTTAAAAGTCGGTATTATGGCCCTGCTAAAAAGGCTTTAATATCAGCCTTTAAAAAATGCCACATTAAGTATAAGCAAATACTAGATAATATTGATGTTGATGATTGATAAAACAAACCCAATTTAACTGGCTTATCTGTAGAGGTAAATCCCCTTTACTTCCAACAACAGATAAAAATAAAGTTAGATATGTCTATTTGCACAAAAAAATAGGTATATCTTTTTTATTGCCCAAAAGATAAAGTACAGAGGTATAAATAACAGTTGATGGAGGATAAAATGAATAGGAAAATCAGGCTAGAATATTTAAAGAGAAAAATCATGACAGCTGCAGATGCTGCTTCTTTAATTAAGAATGGAATGACGGTGGCCACCAGCGGGTTTACACCTTCGGGATATCCAAAGGCTGTTCCATTGGCTTTGGCCAAAAGGGCGGAGGAAGGGGAAGAGATAAAAATAAATCTGATAACTGGAGCTTCTGTTGGAGACGAGCTAGATGGAGCCCTCTCCAGAAGTAATGTAATCGATAAAAGATATCCTTACCAAACCAATGATAGTTTAAGAAATAGAATTAACGATGGTTTAATCGGTTTTCAAGATTTACACCTAAGCCATGTGCCACAAATGCTGGATTATGGGTTCTTTGGCAAAATTGATATGGCTATTGTGGAGGCCTTAGCCATCACAGAGGAGGGTGGAATCATTCCTACCACATCTGTGGGTCTTACCCCCCAAGCCATAAATAATGCTGAGGGAATTATAATAGAAATCAATACCGCTCAACCAAAGGAATTAGAAGGGATCCATGATATTTACATAACGGAGAAACCGCCAAATCGAAGGCCCATACCCATACTTCATCCAAAGGATCGAATTGGCACTACATCTATTCCCTGTGATATAAGCAAAATTAAAGCTATCATCTATACCGATATACCTGATAATGTAAGACCCCTTGGGGGAATTGATGAAGCTTCTAAAAGAATTTCTGAATACATTATTGATTTCTTTAATTTTGAAGTGAAGCAAGGTAGATTACCAAAGGAGCTGCTACCTCTGCAATCGGGGGTGGGATCAATTGCCAATGCAGTTTTGGGAGGGTTAGTAGATTCGAAATTTTATAATCTAACCTGCTATACAGAGGTTATTCAGGATTCTATGTTCGATCTAATTGATGAAGGAAAGGTGCTAATGGCATCTGGAACAGCCTTAACCCCCTCCATAGAAGGCTTTAAAAGGCTATATGATCGGATGGATTTTTATAGAAAGCATTGTATTTTAAGACCAATGGAAATAAGTAATCATCCAGAGGTGATAAGGCGCCTAGGGGTAATAGCCATGAATACAGCAATTGAGGCGGATATATACGGACATGTAAATTCCACCATGATAGCCGGAAGTAGAATGATGAATGGAATAGGGGGCTCCGGGGATTTTACTAGAAATGGATATTTCTCTATCTTTACCACTCATTCTACTGCCAAGGGTGGTAATATCTCCTCGATTGTTCCGAAGGTAGCCCATGTGGATCATACCGAGCATGATGTTTCCGTAATCGTAACGGAACAAGGCTTAGCAGATTTAAGGGGTACTTCCCCAAGGGAAAGGGCCAGAAAAATTATCAGGAATTGTGCCCATCCCCAATACAGAGATTTGCTATATGATTATCTTGAAAGGGCAGAAAAGGGCTTCTATAGGCATCAGCCTCAAATAATTCACGAAGCGTTATCTTGGCACACAAGGTATTTAAATACCGGTAGTATGAAAAAATAAAGTAATAAAAAGTGAGGGGAGTTTTTATAACCATTTCATAGGATTTTAAAGCCATTAATTCAATAATAAAGGTTGCAGAATTCAATAAAAAGCTGTAGAATACAAGGGGGGATGCAATATAAATTTCAACGAATGCAAGTTGTGAAATAAAAGTTGCAATAACGATGACATTGTGATCTCCTTTAATAGAATAATGAAGAAATCAATAGGCATAATAGGTGGAAAAGAGACTAAAGTAAATATTAACCATTTATAAAAATTGAAGGATTGTTTTAAGAACTTGAAAATGAAATTAAGAGGAGGATGTTGAATGTTTGACAAGGAAAAGCTAGAGGGCATTAAGGAAACTAAGGCAGAATATCAGAAAAAAGTTGCCAAGAGCCTTGAAAAGTTTCCTGAAAGAAAGAAGCAATTTGTTACAGGCTCTAATCAAGAGGTAGAACGCTTGTATACCCCCGATGATATTGCTGATTTAGATTATGAAAAGGACTTAGGCTTCCCAGGGGAATATCCATTTACCAGAGGTGTTCAACCTACCATGTATAGGGGAAGATTCTGGACAATGCGACAATATGCAGGTTTTGCAACTGCTGAGGAATCCAATAAGCGTTATAAGTATCTTCTTGAGCAAGGACAAACGGGATTGTCTGTCGCCTTTGATTTACCTACTCAAATTGGTTATGATTCAGATCATTCCCTTTCAGAGGGTGAAGTGGGTAAGGTTGGAGTAGCAATAGACTCCCTTAAGGATATGGAAATCTTATTTGACGGGATACCTCTAGATAAGGTTAGTACCTCAATGACCATCAATGCGCCTGCTTCGGTATTATTAGCTATGTATATAGCCGTTGCTGAAAAGCAAGGAGTGAGCTCTGACCAGCTAAGGGGAACCATTCAAAATGATATCTTGAAGGAATACATAGCAAGGGGAACCTATATTTTCCCAACTGCACCCTCCATGAGGTTGATAACAGATATATTTGAATATTGTTCAAAGGACGTTCCAAACTGGAATACAATCAGTATTTCAGGCTATCACATTCGTGAAGCTGGATCTTCGGCAGTTCAAGAGGTTGCTTTTACACTAGCCAACGGAATCGCTTATGTGGAAGCAGCAATTAAAGCTGGCCTAGATGTTGATACCTTTGCACCGAGGTTGTCCTTCTTCTTTAATGCTCATAATGATTTATTAGAAGAGGTTGCTAAATTTAGAGCAGCTAGAAGACTATGGGCAAAGATTATGAAGGAAAGATTTAATGCAAAGAGTCCAAAGTCTATGCAATTAAAATTCCATACACAAACAGGAGGCTCAACCTTAACAGCTCAGCAGCCTGACAACAATATTGTAAGGGTGGCCATCCAGACCTTGGCTGCGGTTTTAGGTGGAACTCAATCCCTACACACCAATTCAAAGGATGAGGCCTTGGCATTGCCAACGGAGGATTCAGTAAGGGTGGCTTTACGAACTCAGCAAATCGTTGCATACGAAAGTGGCGTAGCAGAAACTGTAGATCCATTGGCTGGTTCCTACTATGTAGAAAGCCTAACCACCTCAATTGAGGATGCTGCTATGGACTATATTCAGAAAATTGATGCCTTAGGTGGAGCTGCAGCAGCTATTGAGAAGGGCTTTATACAAAAGGAAATCATGGATAGCTCCTATGAATATCAAAAACAAGTAGAGAGTAATGAACGTATAGTTGTGGGAATGAATAAATTCCAAATTAAAGAAGAATCACCAAAGGGTCTATTAAGGGTAGATCCAGCAGTTGGTGAACTACAAAAGGAAAAGATTCAAAGGCTAAAGGCTGAAAGAGACAATAAGGCAGTAGAAGTTAAGCTGGATAACTTGAAGAAAGCTGCCCAAGGGGAAGAAAACCTTATGCCTTTAATCTTAGATGCAGTTAGATCCTATGCAACCTTAGGAGAAATTTGCGGAGTGTTAAGGGAAGTCTTCGGTGAATATCAGCAAAGTGTAATTTTATAATAGATAGAAAAATCGAGGGAGGATAAATTATGGCTAGACCAATTCGTGTTTTAGTAGCAAAGCCGGGTCTTGATGGACATGACCGTGGTGCTAAGGTAATAGCAAGAGCTTTAAGGGATGCTGGAATGGAGGTTATCTATACTGGTTTGCGTCAAACCCCAGAGCAAATCGTGCAGGCAGCTATCCAGGAGGATGTACATGTTGTGGCTCTCAGTATTCTATCAGGTGCCCATAATCACCTATTACCCAAGGTGGTGGAGCTCTTAAAGGCTGAAAATGTATATGAGGATATCCTTGTACTAGGTGGTGGAGTAATTCCAGATGAAGATATTCCTTTCTTAAAGGAAAAGGGTCTTGCAGAAATCTTTACTCCGGGTACACCTACTCAGGTTACCATTGATTTTATCAAGAATAATTTAAGAAGAGAATTATAATAACTACTTATATAACAGGTGGTGGGACAATGGATTTAGCTGAAGGGCTGTTGAAAAAGGATAAGCGGGCGGCTGCCAGGTTAATATCAATGGTGGAAAATAATAACCAAGAGGCTATTGAAATCCTGTCTAAGCTATACCAGCATACCGGCAAGGCTAGGGTAATAGGCATTACAGGACCACCAGGGGCAGGCAAAAGCACCCTCACCGATAAGCTCACAAAGGCTCTACGGAGGCAGAACAAAACTGTGGCTATTATTGCTGTAGATCCAACCAGTCCTTTTACCGGAGGCTCCATTTTAGGGGATCGGGTCAGGATGTCGGATTTATATACCGATACCGGGGTTTTCATTAGAAGTATGGGAACAAGGGGACATCTAGGAGGATTATCAAAGGCCACCCTAGGAGCAGTGAAGGTTTTAGATATATATGGCTTCGATTATATATTTATCGAGACGGTAGGTGTAGGTCAGTCGGAAATTGATATTGTAAAGGCCTCAGATTCAGTTCTTATGGTGATGGTTCCTGGCTTAGGGGATGATATACAAGCCATAAAGGCTGGAATTATGGAAATCGGTGATGTTTTTGTGATTAACAAAGCTGACCGTGAGGGTGCTGATCGTACGAAGGTTGAAATAGAAATGATGCTGGATTTCAACCACAGAGATTGGAGACCTCCGGTGTTGAAGGCTGTTGCGTTAAATAATGATGGCATCGACGAAGTAATAGAAAAGCTTTATGAACATTATAGCTATCTTGAGGAATCGGGAAAGCTCCTGGAGAAAAGAAGAAACAATAGTGAGATGGAGATTCTGGAACTAACTCATCGTAGCTTAATGGATGAATTACTCAATGAGGGTAACAAAAATGAAGTTCGTAATTTGGTGGAGGAGGTGGTCCATAGACGACTGGACCCCTATACCGCCAGTAATCAATTGATACGTAAAATGTTAGATACTAGGAGGATAGATTAAATGAATGTAAAAAAGCTGGATCACATTGGAATTGCAGTGAAAAACCTAGATGAAGCTTTAAAGCTCTACCAAGATATTCTAGGCTTAGAATGTGCAGGTACTGAGGTTGTAGAGGAGCAAAAGGTTAGAGTGGCCTTTCTACCTATAGGAGATACAGAGGTGGAACTTCTTGAATCTACAGATGAAGAGGGGCCAATTGCCAAATTCATCGAGAAAAAGGGTGAAGGTATACAGCATTTAGCCTTCAGAGTGGACAACATTGAAGAGGCAATAGAAGAGATGAAGGAAAAGGGTGTTAGAATGATCGATGAAAAGCCCCGCTATGGAGCAGGTGGAGCAAGAATCGCCTTCTGTCATCCCAAGAGCACCAATGGAATACTTGTTGAGTTAAGTGAGAGGGAAGATTAAGGATTTTATTCATTAGGAGGGTTAAGAATGAACAAGCTAGAAGAGCTTCGACAGCGAAAAGCTACGATTCAAATGGGTGGCGGTGAAAAAAGAATTGCTTCCCAACATGAAAAGGGAAAGTTAACTGCTAGAGAAAGGGTTAATCTGCTATTTGACGAAGGAACCTTTGTTGAAATGGATGCCTTTATCAAGCATAGATGTGTGAACTTTGGTATGGAAAAGGTAGATGCTCCAGGTGAAGGGGTTGTTACTGGATACGGCCAAGTAGATGGAAGATTGGTTTATGTTTATGCTCAAGATTTTACAGTTGTAGGTGGATCTTTAGGAGAAATGCATGCCAAGAAAATTTGCAAGGTACAGGACATGGCTCTAAAAATGGGAGCCCCAGTTGTTGCCTTAAATGATTCAGGTGGAGCTAGAATCCAAGAGGGTGTAGATGCTCTATCAGGCTATGGACATATTTTCTATAGAAATACCATTTCATCTGGTGTGATTCCACAGATTTCTGCCATCATGGGACCTTGTGCAGGTGGTGCTGTGTATTCACCAGCTTTAACAGATTTTATCTTCATGGTGGATAAGACTAGCCAAATGTTTATAACAGGTCCTCAGGTTATAAAAACTGTAACTGGAGAAGAGGTTAGTGCAGAAGCCCTAGGTGGAGCCATGACCCATAACAAAACCAGTGGAGTAGCCCACTTTATATCACAGAATGATGAAGCTTGCATAGCGGAAATAAGACAATTACTAAGCTTCCTGCCATCTAATAATATGGAAACTCCTCCGGTTTTTGATGTGGAAGATGATATCAATAAAATCATTCCAGAGCTAGATGAAATTGTACCTGAAAATCCCAATAAGCCTTATGATATGAAAAAGGTAATAGAGCTTTTAGCGGATAATGGTGATTTCTTTGAGGTACAGCCCTACTATGCTCAGAATATGATTACCGGCTTTGTAAGGATCAATGGAGGTTCGGTTGGAATTATTGCAAATCAACCAAAGGTACTGGCTGGATGCCTAGATATTAACGCATCAGATAAGGCAGGTAGATTCATAAGAACCTGTGACTGCTTTAATATTCCAGTACTGAACCTAGTGGATGTGCCCGGATTCCTGCCTGGAACCAGCCAAGAATACGGCGGAATTATCAGACATGGTGCTAAAATGCTTTATGCCTATAGTGAAGCTACTGTTCCTAAAATTACTCTAATCGTAAGAAAGGCCTACGGTGGAGCCTACATAGGAATGTGTAATAAGGAGCTAGGAGCCGATGTGGTATTGGCATGGCCATCAGCAGAAATAGCTGTTATGGGACCAGAAGGAGCAGCCAATATTATATTCAAAAACGAAATCGGCAAATCTGAAGATCCTCAAGGAACTAGGACAGAGAAAATAGAAGAATATAAGTCTGAGTTTGCAACTCCCTATAAGGCAGCTGAAAGGGGATTTGTTGACGATGTAATAGAGCCCAGTGTAACAAGGCCAAGGTTGGTAGATGCTTTAAACATGCTACAAAGCAAGAGGGAAACCAGACCGCCTAAAAAGCATGGAAACCTGCCTGTGTAGGCAATTAAAGAGGTGATTAATTAATGAATTTATTAGAGCAGTTAAACAATCATATAGAATCTATGACCCTTGGTGAAAAGCTTTTTGCAAGCCTTCAGGTTACTTTATTAGGAATGTTTATCGTATTTATTGCTTTAATACTACTCTATTTCTTTGTAGTAGCTATGAATCTTGTATTGGTAAGACCTGTAAAGGCTAAAGAGAAAGAGAAAACTCCTGCTGAGAAGCTGGTTAAAGAGCCAGCTATAGAAGAGGTTGTAGAAGCGGTTGTAGAAGAAACCATAGACGATACTGAGCTGGTGGCTGTTATAACAGCGGCAATAGCAGCTAGTCTTGAGACTTCAACCCATAATATTATCGTGAAGAATATTGTTCGTCTACCGGATTCTACTCCTGCTTGGGGGAAGCTTGGTAGAATGCAACAGCTGAACATGTAACCACTTAGCAATGAACTTCAATAACATAATGTGATATTAAGGAGGAAATGAATAATGAGAAAGTTTAATATAACAGTTAATGGCGTTAGCTACGAGGTAGAGGTAGAAGAAGTAAAGGATGGCGTAATTCAGCCGGTGGCAACTAGACCCTCAACTCCAGCACCGGCACCAGTGGCAAAACCTACCCCTCAACCAGCAAAGCCAGTTGCTGCTAAACCTGCTGCTGCCCCAGCTACGGCGCCAGCCGGTGCAACAACCATTGAGTCTCCAATGCCTGGTAACATATGGAAGGTATTAGTTAAAGAGGGTGAGTCCGTTAAGGAAGGCCAAGTTCTTCTGATATTAGAGGCTATGAAGATGGAAAATGAAATAATGGCTCCAGCAGATGGAGTTGTTGCTTCTATCCATGTTTCCGAAGGTGCATCAGTAAATGGTGGAGATATTTTAATTTCGTTAAAATAATTTCATCATAAATAATTTTTGAAAGGAGATGCACAAATGGTTGATGTATTAATAGAATTTTGGCAATCAACAGGCTTCGCCAATATGACATGGCAGCATGCTGTTATGCTTTTCATATCATGTGTTTTGCTATACCTTGCCATAGGAAAGAAATTTGAGCCACTACTATTGGTACCAATTGCCTTTGGTATGTTGCTGACAAACCTACCACTGGCTGGAATAATGGAAATAGGAGAAACAGTTTTAAAGGCCCTTACACCTGAGACAGCAGGAGAAACAGCAAGAATGATGGCAGGACCTTCTATTGATATAATGCTGGAGGGAATTCCTGCACAAATTTATACAAAAACTCCTGGGGGTCTAATCGGTTACTTTTATATGGGTAATAAGCTAGGAATATTTCCTCCTTTGATTTTCCTTGGAGTTGGGGCTATGACAGATTTCGGCCCCCTAATTGCAAATCCAAAGAGCTTATTCCTTGGTGCAGCAGCACAATTTGGTATATTCTTTACTTTTATAGGAGCAATCCTCATGGGCTTCAATGCCCAAGAGGCTTCCTCAATTGGGATTATAGGGGGAGCCGATGGACCAACGGCAATATTCTTAACCTCAAGGCTGGCACCCCATCTATTGGGACCAATTGCAGTGGCGGCTTATTCTTATATGGCCCTTGTGCCAATAATTCAGCCTCCCATTATGAAGGCCTTAACCACCAAAAAGGAACGTATGATTAAAATGAAGCAATTAAGACCTGTAACTAAGGTTGAAAGGGTGATCTTTCCAATACTAGTAACATTACTTGTTTCATTACTACTACCCTCAGCAACAGCCCTTGTTGGTTTATTGATGTTTGGTAACTTGTTGAAGGAATCATTAGTAACAGATCGTTTATCTAAAACAGCTCAAAATGAACTAATTAATATTGTTACAATTTTATTGGGAATCAGTGTAGGGGCATCTGCTCAAGCAGAGCATTTCCTAAAACTGGATACCCTGCAAATAATTCTTTTGGGGATTGTGGCCTTTGGAGTAGGTACTGCAGCAGGAGTTTTATTGGCAAAGCTGATGAACAAGCTTATGGGTGGAGATGCCATTAATCCGCTGATTGGTTCGGCAGGGGTTTCTGCTGTACCGATGGCTGCTAGGGTTTCTCAGGTGGTAGGACAAAAAGAAAACCCAAGCAACTTCCTACTAATGCATGCAATGGGACCAAACGTTGCTGGAGTTATAGGTTCAGCCGTTGCTGCTGGAGTACTGCTATCCTTATTTAACTAATTACTATTTCCCAAAAAGACTTTCCTAATAATGGAAAGTCTTTTTGTTGTACGATACACCTTTGGAGCTGTGTAAAGCACTGAATATTTAATAAATAGTTTTATTTAGCTATAAAATACTATAAAATATAGTTAGAAATCATATCTGTAGCAGGAGGTGCTCTTTTGAAGGAGAAAATACTAAACATCTTAATGAATAATATGCATCAATACATTTCAGGAGAAGCCTTGGCAGAGGAATGTGGAGTATCAAGGGCAGCTGTTTGGAAGCATATAAATGGATTAAAAAAAGAAGGCTATAGAATTGAAACCCTTAATAAAAAGGGATATAAACTGATTAATAACAATGAAAAGCTCTTGCCTGCAGAAATACAATCTGGCATAAATACTCATAAAATTGCCACAGGTATTATACATTTCGACACTGTTGATTCTACCAATAGTTATGCAAAATCAATAGCAGAGGGTCAACAAACGGGTACAGTGATTATTAGTGAAGAACAAGTGGGTGGAAGGGGGAGAATGGGAAGACAATGGTCATCCCCACGGGGTGAGGGGATTTTTATGTCCATTATTCTGAAACCAAAAATATCACCATTGGAGGGCTCGAAACTAACTCAAATAGCAGCTGCTGCAGTTTGTCAAGCCATTAGAAAAGTTACTGGATTAGAAGCAAAAATAAAGTGGCCCAACGATATTGTTATAGAGGGGAAAAAGGTTTGTGGAATACTGACGGAAATGTCAGCGGAGTTAAATGAGGTTCATTATCTTGTGGTTGGTATTGGCGTAAATGTTAATAATACAGATCTACCTGATGAAATAAAAGACAAAGCCACTTCGTTGAAGGTGCAGCTTGGAAAAGACATTAATAGAAGGGATGTAGTTTGCGCAATAATTAACCTATTTGAGCCCTTATATGATGATTTTGTCCAGGATGGAACCTTAGAAAAAACCATAGAAATCTGCCGTAAAGAATCAGCTGTTTTAGGTAAGTCTATAATTATACTCCAAAAGGATATGGAGGTGAAAGCCAAGGCTATTGAAATTACCAATGAAGGACTTCTTAAAGTGCAGTATGAGGATGGTAGGGAAGACATGATTATATCGGGAGAGGTTTCCATCAGGGGAGAAAAGGGGTATGTTTAAACTAAAATGTTAAATGTTAAATGTTGAATGTTGAATGTTGAATGTTCAAGCTTTAATAGAATTCTTCTAAAAAATCCTTTTGCATAATTTAAATGCTTTATAATCAACTCTAAATTACAAATGAAATAGTTAAAATTTTGCCGAGCTAATTTTTTCATTCATTCAACATTCAACATTTCTAATTCACCATTAGCTTTACAACTTGGTATATTTCTTGCATTAAATTTTAACAAATAAGATCTAAATAAAAATAATGAGGAGGAATATTTAATGAAGGAAATCGTTATCGCAAGTGCTGTTAGAACACCGATAGGAAGCTTTGGAGGGTCTTTATCAAGTGTTTCCGCAGTTGACTTAGGAGCTATAGCAATAAAAGAAGCCTTGGTTAGAGCAGGAGTTGAAGGAAATCAAGTTGATGAGGTTTATATGGGTTGTATTCTACAGGCAGGTTTGGGCCAAGGAGTAGCTAGGCAGGCATCAGTAAAGGCGGGAATACCTGTAGAGGTACCAGCAACAACAATTAATATGCTTTGTGGTTCAGGCTTGAGAACTGTATCCTTGGCAGCACAAACAATCATTGCAGGTGATAATGATGTTGTAGTGGTTGGTGGAACTGAAAATATGAGCCAAGCTCCCTATCTATTACAAAAATCTCGTTGGGGAATTAAAATGGGTCATGATCAATTGGTTGATACTATGATTAATGATGCTCTAACCGACGCCTTTAATCAATATCATATGGGGATAACCGCCGAGAATCTGGCAGAAAAGTATGGTATTAGCAAAGAAGATCAGGATGCTTATGCAACCCTAAGTCAAAATCGGGCTGAAAAGGCTATGCTTGAGGGAAAATTCAAGGATGAAATAGTTCCAGTGGTTATACCTCAAAGAAAGGGAGATCCAGTAGTAGTTGATACAGATGAATATCCCAAGGCTGGAGTTACTGCTGAAAAATTAGCAAAGCTAAGACCTGCCTTTAAAAAGGAAGGAACAGTTACAGCAGGAAATGCCTCAGGAATTAATGATGGTGCAGCAGCACTGGTTATTATGTCTAAGGAAAAGGCAGAGGAATTAGGTATTAAGCCCCTTGCTACTATTGCTTCCTATGGAAATGCTGGGGTTGAACCATCCATTATGGGGATTGGACCTGTTCCAGCCAGCCAGAAGGCCCTGAAAAAACTAGGTTTAAAAATTAAGGATATGGACTTGATAGAAGCTAATGAAGCCTTTGCAGCCCAAGCCCTATCTGTTGGCAAGGAATTGGAGTGGGATGTAGAAAAGGTTAATGTAAACGGTGGCGCAATAGCCCTTGGACATCCTGTAGGGGCCAGCGGAGCTAGAATATTAGTAACCTTACTACATGAAATGGATAAGAGGAATTCTACCTATGGATTAGCTACTCTATGCATCGGTGGTGGAATGGGAACAGCGGTAATTGTTAAGAGATAGACAAGCGGCAGCAAAATACTATAGGTATTTTGCTGCTATTTTTAAAGTTGGAGGTGTTTATTATTTTTGATAGTATAAAAGAAAAATACCTTGCATTTAATAGACTCTACGAGGAGACTGGGGATAAACCCTTTGAGGGTAAGGATTCTCTTCTAAGTCTATATCAATACATTTTTGATCATGTTTACAACTGGGTAGTGGTAGTGGATGCTGAGGGGTATATTGCTATGATCAATAAACCCTATTGCGAGTTCATAGGCATACCCCAGGAGGAGGCCATAGGTAGACATGTAACAGAGGTTATAGAGAATACAAGAATGCACATTGTTGTTGAAACCGGTCATAGGGAAATAGGCGATATTCAAAAAATAAAAGGCAATAATATGATTGCAGACAGAATTCCAATCTTTCAAAATGGTAAGATTATAGGAGCTGTGGGTACAGTAATTTTTAAGGACATGCTAGAGTTGGATGCCTATGTAAGTAAGATCATGAAAATGGAAAGCCAAATTGCTTATTATAAAGAAGAATTAAAGAAGATTACAGGAGGCAACTATACCTTTAAAAGTATTGTGGGAAATAGTGAAAAAATACGTCGAGCCAAGGAACTGGCACAAAAAGTCTCATCTTCAAAATCTAACGTATTGTTATTGGGGGAGAGCGGTACTGGTAAGGAGTTGTTTGCCCATGCCATCCATAATGCCAGTAGCAGAGGGGATTTACCTCTAGTTAAGATCAATTGTGGGGCTATACCATCTGAGCTTCTTGAATCAGAGCTTTTTGGTTATGAACAGGGAGCCTTCACTGGAGCCAAAAAGGGTGGAAAGCCAGGCAAATTCGAAATGGCCAATAAGAGTACTATTTTTCTCGATGAAATTGGAGATTTACCATTGAATATGCAGGTTAAAATATTGAGAGTTATTCAAGAGAGGGAAGTTGAAAGAATAGGAGGGCTTAAGCCCAGCAGCATAGATGTAAGAATTATTGCAGCAACCAATAGGGATCTTTCAGAAATGGTAAGAAAAAAGCTTTTTAGAGAGGACTTATACTATAGATTAAATGTTGTAAATATTCAAATTCCTCCCTTGCGGGAACGGAAGGAGGATGTTTCCCTTTTATCTAACTATTTGATGAGGAAGCTTGCAAAGGAAATGAACTGCCATGTAACTGCTATTTCTCCCAAGGCAATGGAAGCCCTTGTAAGGTATAATTGGCCTGGTAATATTAGAGAACTGGCTAATATTATTGAAAGGGCCATAAACTTTATCGATAAGGAGGCATCTATTCTACTGGATCATTTACCCTTCTATATTAGAAAAGAATTATCCAATGATGATGCCGATAACCCATATCAATTGGGAAGCCTAAAGGAAATAATTGAAGAGGTAGAAAAAAACTCAATTATCAAGGCCTTGAAGGAGACGGATAATAATAAATATAAAGCTGCTAAAATCTTACAAATCAGTCGTACAAGCCTCTATGAAAAAATGAAAAGATATAGTTTAGAACTGTAAGGATATTGAACACTGTGCAGATTGTGAACATTATTAACAAAAAATAACTTTTAACTACATTTAGCCATTAAAATTTCTGAATAGTCAAAAAAGTAACAGGTATAATTCATGTTTAAGCTATGAGTAAATGTTCGGATACTGGACAAACTTGCAGCTGAGATATGTGAATATTACCTGTTTTTTCTATTGATAAGGACTTATGATTGAAATTTCAATCTTTTAGATTTTGGCACAGTGATTGCAATATTAGTTATTATTTAAAATGAAGGGAGGTTTTTTTTTGACAGTTAAATTTATTTCAGCATCAGAAGCAGTAAAACTAATAAAATCCAATTCTACCTTAGCAACTGCAGGATTTGTTGGAAATGCTGTTCCAGAGGAACTAGAAATTGCTTTAGAAAAACGTTTTCAAGAGAAAGGTGAGCCCAGAAACTTAACCTTAGTGTATGCAGCAGGTCAAGGTGATGGTAGGGAACGAGGATTAAATCACCTGGGCCATGAAGGGCTTCTAAAAAGAGTAGTTGGGGGCCATTGGGGTTTAGTCCCTAAGGTACAGAAGCTTGCTTTAGAAAACAAAATTGAAGCCTATAATCTACCACAGGGGGTAATATCTCATCTTTTTAGGGATATTGCTGCAAAGAAGCCTGGAACCCTCACCAGGGTTGGATTAAAAACCTTTGTGGATCCTAGGGTTGAAGGTGGTAAGCTAAACGCCAAGACAACTGAGGACATAGTTGAATTGATGGAAGTCCATGGCAAGGAGTATCTATTCTACAAAGCCTTTCCAATTGATTTTGCCTTTATTCGTGGTACTTATGCTGATGAGAAGGGTAATGTAAGCATGGAGAGAGAAGCTGGATCATTAGAGGTTCTTTCTATTGCCCAAGCCTGCAAAAACTCAGGAGGAAAGGTAATAGTACAGGTTGAAAAGGTTGTTAAGGCCGGCACATTAGATCCTAAGTTAATCAAGGTACCTGGAATCTATGTAGACTCAATTGTAGAGGTTGAGGATTTAAGTAATCACATGCAAACCTTTGCAGAGGACTACAATCCAAGCTATACGGGGGCTATTAGAATCCCTGTAACCTCAGTAAAGCCTTTGGCCCTTGATGAAAGAAAGATTATTGCTAGAAGAGCGGCTATGGAGCTGGTTCCTAATGCCATAGTTAACCTAGGAATTGGTATGCCTGAAGGTGTAGCTATTGTAGCTAATGAGGAGGGCGTTGGAGATTCTATGGTTTTAACGGTAGAACCAGGGCCTATAGGCGGAATACCAGCTGGAGGACTGAGCTTTGGAGCTGCAACAAATCCAGAAGCAATAATCGACCAGCCCTATCAATTTGACTTTTATGATGGTGGGGGTCTTGATGTTGCCTTCTTAGGACTAGCCCAGTGTGACAGAAAGGGAAATATCAATGTTAGTAAGTTTGGTCCTAAAATTGCAGGAGCAGGAGGATTTATTAACATAACGCAAAATGCTAAAAAGGTAATATTCTGTGGTACCTTCACTGCTGGTGGTCTTGATACAATAATAGAAGACGGAAAGCTAATCATAAAAAATGAAGGTAGATCAAAGAAATTTGTATTAGATGTAGAACAAATCACCTTTAGTGGAGACTACGCACAGGAGGTTAAGCAACCAGTGATTTATATAACTGAAAGAGCCGTATTCCATCTTGATAATAATGGAATTACATTGACAGAAGTTGCCCCAGGGATTGATGTTAAGAAGCACATTATTGACCAAATGGAATTTGAACCTAAGATTTCAACAGAGTTGAAGCTTATGGATCAGCGGATATTCAAAAATGAAAAAATGGGTTTAATATTAAATAAATAACGTGGAGGGGAATTAAATGTTAGGAATAATTTTGGGTCTTGCATTATTAATGTATTTAGCCTATAGGGGAATGTCTATTATTTGGATAGCGCCAATTTGCGCATTAGTTGTTGCTATATTCGGTGGGCTAGAGCTATTACCAGCCTATACAGAAACCTATATGGCAGGCTTTGTAGGCTTTGCAAAATCATGGTTCCCAGTATTTATGTTGGGTGCTGTATTTGGTAAGGTTATGGACGATTCAGGTGCAGCTAAGTCCGTTGCACACTTAATTGTAAGAATAATTGGTAAAAAATATGCAATATTGGCTGTAGTTGTAGGTTGTGGAGTATTAACCTATGGTGGAGTATCTCTATTCGTAGTTGTATTTGCTATGTATCCTCTAGCAGTAGCTCTATTTAGAGAAGCGAATATTTCAAGAAAGCTTATTCCTGGAGCAATTGCATTAGGTTCCTTTACCTTTACAATGACAGCTGTACCAGGAACACCTCAAATTCAAAATTTAATTCCTATGAAGTATTTTGGAACTACCCCTACTGCGGCCCCAATAATGGGTATCGTTGGAGCATTAATTATGGCGGGTGTGGGTCTTTTATGGATGAGCTATAGTGAGAAGAAGAGAACAGCAGCAGGTGAGCTGTTTGTTGAACTAGATGAAAAAATCGAAGAAATAGATGAAAAGAATTTACCAAATCCATATTTATCATTTTTACCGCTTTTAACAGTAATCATTTTGTTAAACTTTCTAGACTTAAACATCATTACAGCTTTAGTAGCTGGAACATTGGTGGGAATAGCTTTAAACTTCAGAAGACTTCCACAGCTAGTAAAGACAATCAATAGTGGTGCATCAGGATCAGTTTTGGCAATTATTAATACCAGTGCAGCAGTAGGTTTCGGTGCAGTTGTTAGAGCAGTACCGGGCTTTACAACCTTAACTGATCTTGTTCTTGGAATTAAAGGAAATCCACTAATCTCAGAAGCTGTAGCGGTAAATATTCTAGCAGGTGCAACTGGTTCTGCATCTGGTGGTATGGGTATAGCCTTGGCAGCCTTGGGTGATAAATACATGGAGCTTTCAACCTTAACAGGAATTGCTCCTGAGGCTTTCCATAGAATTGCATCTATGTCTTCAGGTGGACTAGATACATTGCCTCATAATGGTGCGGTATTAACTCTTCTTGCAGTTACTGCCATGACCCATAAAGACTCCTATAAAGATATATTCATGGTAGGTACAGCGATTCCAATATTAGCAGTCGTAGTTGGCATAATTCTAGCAAGTATAGGTTTAGTATAAAAGGTTAATAAGAGGTACCATTATAAGAGGAGGCGTATAGTAATGAGAATAAAGGATAAGGTAGCAGTAGTAACTGGCTCAACATCAGGCATCGGTAAGGCTTCAATTATGAAGTTTGCAGAAGAGGGTGCTAAGGTTGTAGTATGGGGTAGAACCGAAGAAGAAGTAGAAGTAGTTGTAAATGACCTTAAGGCAGCAGGTAAAGAAGTGTTAGGAGTAACTGCAGATGTTTCGGTATCTGATGAGGTTAATTCAGCAATGAATAAAATTAAAGATCACTATGGAACCATCGATATATTAGTTAATAATGCGGGTATAACAGCAGATGCTCAATTAATGAAAATGACTGAGGATCAATTTGACAAGGTTATAGCAGTTAACTTAAAGGGAGTTTATAATTGTGGGCAAGCAGCAGCAAAGATCATGGCCGAGCAAAATAGTGGAGTAATCATCAACGTATCATCTGTTGTAGGTATATATGGTAACTTTGGTCAAACCAATTATGCAGCCACCAAGTTTGGAGTAATTGGAATGACAAAAACCTGGGCAAAGGAATTAGGCCGCAAGGGAGTTCGGGTTAATGCAGTAGCTCCAGGATTTATAGTAACAGAAATGACAGCGAAAATGCCGGAAAAAATTCTTGACGCCATGAAGGGGAAATCTCCATTAGGCATACTGGGTGAACCAATTGATATTGCAAATGCATTTGTTTATTTGGCTTCAAATGAGGCGAAGTTCGTAACAGGAACAGTTTTAAGTGTAGATGGTGGAGTAGTGCTCTAAGGAACTGTAAGTATTCTGTACACTGAATGAAATTCATACAAAACAAACCATAGTGCCTTAATTTCAATTTAAATCCAACAACAGCTGAAGGGGAATGTACAATATTTGAACATTTCCTCTTCAGCATTTTTGAAATAATTACAGATAACATGTTTGTTATAATTAGCTATAAAGTTCGATGGTTTTGGATTTATTAAGCAAATGACAACCTTTAAAAGGGAGGAAAATACATGAGTGTATTAAAGGCTTTTATTGAGGTGGCACCCTTAATGAATCTCCTACATGGAAGGGATATGGCTGTGGCTATTTGTGATAGAGAACAATATCTTTTATATATTGCTGGCGAGAAGCTAAATCACGGTGTAAAACCAGGTGATAAGGTTAACGAGGCGACGGTCATATATCAAGCAATGAAGGAGAAAAATAGGATAGTGAAA
The DNA here is from genome assembly GCF_009017255.1 of Alkaliphilus serpentinus. Taxonomy (GTDB): domain Bacteria; phylum Bacillota; class Clostridia; order Peptostreptococcales; family Natronincolaceae; genus Alkaliphilus_D; species Alkaliphilus_D serpentinus. The sequence continues at coordinate 27,244 of NZ_WBZB01000001.1, forward strand.
AGTATGGGGAGGGAGCTTTTTGGTTTCCCTTACATAGCCATTGCAATACCCCTTATGGAAGAAGGAAAAGTTGTTGGTGGGGCTGTTTTCATGGAATCTATTGAGCAGCAAAGTATACTGCTGGGGATGGCAGAAACCTTGCATAATGAAATAACTCAACTGCAAGCATCAACCCAAGAAATTGCAGCTGAGTCTGAACAGCTGAAGAGTGCTGGTATAGACTTAATAGAATCTGTTGAAAAGGTAATAAAAGATACTGATGCAAGTCAAGAGATTACAATGATGATTAAGAAAATCTCAGATCAAACAAATCTATTAGGTCTAAACGCAGCAATTGAAGCTTCAAGGCTTGGTGAGCAAGGCAGAGGCTTTAATGTAGTGGCTGGAGAAATAAGAAAGCTTGCTTTATCTACTAAGGAGTCAATAGATAAAATTGACTCTATTGTTAAGGGACTAAAAAATAATAGCCATTGGATGAAGGATAATGCAAAGGGTGTTGAAGATGCAGCCAAATCTCAGGTTATGTCTATAGATCAGATTAGAGGCGGAATTCAGTTATTATATAGCCTAATTGAAAAAATCAAGAGGGAAGCAGAAAATGTAGTGAAATAATTTCTACTAAAGGAATAAGTATACTAAAGATAATAATTAGTTGCTAAAATAGAAAGAAATTGTTAAAATGGTACGGTAAAAGCTGATATCATTTTATTCATTCATGAATCAGACTAATTAAGGAAAAAAGTTTAAAATTTAAGACCAGCATCCTATGAAGGAGCTGGAGCGGAGGTGTAAAAATTGAACAGAGGAATTACAACAAGGAAAATGGCTTTAGCAGGTGTGTTGGGTGGCCTGTCGGTTGTATTAAGTGTTACGCCATTCTTGGGCTTTATACCCCTTCCTTTTTTAGGTGGGGTAAGTGCAACTACAATGCATATTCCTGTAATCATTGGAGCCATAACTGCAGGACCCTTTGTAGGGTTGTTTGTTGGATTGATTTTCGGGATTTCTAGCTTTTTAAGGGCTACTCCTGCATTCTTCGCAGATCCGTTGGTTTCAATACTGCCTAGAATTTTTATCGGTCTTACAGCCTATGGAACCTATAAGCTCTCTAGAAGCTCTATACTTGCAGCTATAGTTGGTACTGCAACCAATACTATAGGGGTTCTAACGATGATTTATGTATTGGGCTATCTACGTCCCTTATCGGTGGTGCTGGGTATAGCGGCTGTTAATGGGACGGCAGAGGTTATAATATCTGCAATTATCGTTTATGCAATCATGAAACTATTAAAGAAACTAAAGTTCTAGAAACAATCTATAGAAGAAGGTGAAGTAATGATCTTAGTATTTGATGTAGGGAATACCAATATTGTTATGGGGGTGTATCAGGCCACAGATCTACTGGATTCCTGGAGAATCGCCACTGACAAGGATAAGACCTCTGACGAATATGAAATGGTAATTCATCAGCTATTTCAAATCAGCCAAATAAACATTAAGGATGTAAAGGATGTAATCATATCCTCTGTTGTACCAAATATTATGTATTCCTTAGAGCATGCTATAAGAAAGCTATTCAATCTAGAGCCATTGGTTGTAGGTCCTGGTGTAAAAACCGGTATGAACATAAAGTATGATAATCCAAAACAGGTGGGGGCGGATAGAATCGTAAATGCTGTGGCCGCCTATGATAAGTATAAGGGACCTTTGATAATTGTTGATTTTGGTACTGCTACAACCTTCTGTGCCATCTCAGAAAAGGGAGATTATTTGGGAGGAACTATTTCCCCGGGAATAAAAATATCCAGTGATGCACTTTTTCAGAGGGCTGCAAAACTACCTAGGGTAGAGCTTGTAAAACCCGGTCAAGTTATTTGTAAAAATACAGTAACCAGTATACAGTCTGGAATTATTTATGGTTATGTTGGTTTGGTGGAATATATTATTAAAAAGATGATGCAGGAGCTAAAGGGAAATAGTATTAAAGTGGTGGCCACCGGAGGCTTATCTACCTTGATTGCCTCTGAAACCGACTACATTCATATTGTTGATAAGTTGTTAACTCTAGATGGCCTGAGGATTATCTATGATAGAAATCGTGAAGATAGACTAAAATACCTGGCTGAAATAGGTCAGAAATAATCAGGGAAGTTCTTTAACCCAGTTATCAAGGGTGCTCCGACATCTGGACCCTTAATGGCTGGGTTTTTCTATATAGACGCAGGGGTCGATATATCTCATGAATTGATATAAACAAAGGGTGTTTATAGTGTTTTCAGTGGTGTATAATTCATTATGTAGCTAATAATAATAGAATAGCAACAAAGGACGAGGTGTAATAGATGAAAATAGGAAATGTTACTCTAGAAAAAAATGTATTTCTTGCCCCTATGGCAGGAGTTACGGATCTTCCCTTTAGACTTCTTTGTATGGAGATGGGCTGTGGGATGGTTTATACAGAAATGGTTAGCTCAAGGGGTATTTATTATAAGGATTCTAAAACAGAAGAGCTTCTGAAGATCCATGAAAGAGAAAAGCCTGTAGCAATTCAAATTTTTGGTTCAGAGCCAAAGGTAATGGCTATGGCGGCGGATTATTTAAATGATCGAGAAAATATTATATTAGATATTAATATGGGCTGCCCTGCTCCCAAAATCGTAAAAAATGGAGATGGTAGTGCCTTAATGAAGACACCAAAGCTGGCTGGTGAAATTGTTAAGGAGGTGGTAAAGGCCTCCATTAAACCAGTGACTGTTAAAATCCGAAAGGGTTGGGATGAATCGAATATTAATGCTGTTGAAATGGCCAAGGCCATGGAGGCTAATGGAGCCACTGCAATTACTGTTCATGGAAGAACAAGAGACCAGTTTTATACAGGAGAAGCTGATTGGGACATCATTGCAGAAGTGAAAAATTCTGTTGGGATTCCTGTAATAGGCAATGGGGACGTTTTTTCTCTTGATGATGGAATAAAACTCCTTGATTACAGTGGCTGTGATGGAATTATGATTGGAAGGGGTGCCCAGGGTAATCCTTGGATTTTCAAAGAAATAAGCACTTTTGTTGAAACAGGAGAGATTATACCCCCTCCGACATTGGAGGAAAGAATCAATATAATTTTAAAGCACATGGCTTTGGTTGTAGAGGCTAAAGGAGAATATATAGCTATAAGAGAAATGAGAAAACATATTTCCTGGTATATGAAGGGGTATAAGAATAGTGCGCAGCTAAGGAATCTTGTTAATAAAATATCCACCCAAAGGGAGATGGAAAATACTTTATTGAGATACTTAGATAATATCGAAGGAATTTAATAAAGGTTAAAATCTGAATAATCAAAAGAGAATGGATAATAATACTAATGTTATCTTATTATTGGGAGGATAGAATATGAAGCATATCGTTAGTATTAGCTTAGGAAGCTCTGAGAGGGATCATTCAGCAGAGGTTATTCTCCTTAATGAGAAGTATATTGTTGAGAGAATAGGCACTAATGGAGATCTTAATCAAGCCATTAAACTAATTGAAAAACTTGATGGTAAAGTGGATGCCTTTGGTATGGGGGGCATTGACTTATATGTTTGGGCTGGCAGCAGGAGCTATATGATTAGAGATGCCATGAGGCTAAAGGCAGCGGCTAAGCATACCCCTATGGTTGATGGATCGGGTTTAAAAAATACTCTTGAAAGAAAAGTGATTAAATATCTTGTTGAGAATAGAATTGTTGATTTTCAAGGAAAGAAAGTCTTGTTAACATCAGCGATGGATAGGTATGGAATGGCCCATGAGATTAAAAATTATGGTGGAGATATCGTAATAGGAGACTTGATTTTTGCCTTAGGAATCAATATGCCCATATACTCCTTCGAAGGTTTAAATAGGATAGCCAGAATCATTGCTCCGTTGGTTTGTAGACTTCCCTTTAAGCTCCTTTACCCAACAGGCGTTAAGCAAAAAGAAAAATCCTCCAAGAGTTTGCACTCCCATTATAATAAGGCTGATATCATTGCTGGAGATTTTCATTATATAAAGAGATTTATGCCAGATAGCTTAAAGGATAAAATCCTCATAACCAATACCGTTACAGAAAGGGACATAATAGAACTAAGGCAGAGGGAGGTAAGTGTACTGATTACCACAACACCTCAGCTTCAAGGAAGGTCCTTTGGTACCAATGCCATGGAGGCAATGTTGGTGGCTACTTTAGCAGATTTAAATAAAGAAGCAACTGAAGAGAATTACTATCAGCTTTTAGAGGAAATGCAATTAGAACCAAGGGTTGAAAGATTTAAATATAGCACAGTATAAAATAAGGAGAACTAGGTAAATACTAGTTAAAATTTCTTGACATTTCCTGTGCTCTATCTTATAATATCTACAATGTATTGCTACTATAAGCACTGGATAAGCAGTGCTTCTTATGTTATTTCAAGCCTTTTAGCTACATAATACATTTTCCAAAGAAAGGATGGAATAATTTTATATAAAGCACATATATTATCTAACATCATAAAAATATATTATACTTATTGTGGTAGTTTATTGAATATCAAACATTTTTGGGCGAAGGAGAGGGATTTGCAATGGATAGAGAAGTTGTTTTAACGGTAAATGGTTTAAAGAAGATTGAAGATGAGCTTGAACAGTTAAAGACAGTAAGAAGGAAGGAAGTTGCTGAAAGAATAAAACAGGCTATTGCCTTTGGAGATATTAGCGAGAATTCAGAGTATGATGAAGCTAAAAATGAACAGGCACAAGTGGAAGAAAGAATTATGAAACTTGAAGGCATGTTGAAGAAAGCAAGAGTCATTGATGAGGATGATATTTCTGTTGATGTAGTAAGTATCGGATCAACAGTACATGTTAAAGATATAGAATTCAATGAAGAAGTTGAATACACTATAGTAGGGTCAGCAGAGGCAGACCCATATGAACTGAAGATTTCCAATGAGTCACCAGTTGGGAGAACTCTCCTTGGTAAAAAAGTAGGAGATATTGTGGAGGTACAAATACCTGACGGAACAACTAAGTATGAAATTCTAGAAATTAAAAGATTATAGGGGTGATTAAAGTGTCTAACCATACTAATGAAGAGCAAAATTTAAATGAGCTTCTTAAAATTCGTAGAGAGAAGCTAAAGCATCTTCAAAGCATAGGGAAAGACCCCTTCAAAATCGAAAAGGTTTATGTAAGTCATTATAGTCAAGATATTATTGATAACTTTGATAATTTAGAGGGGCAAGTCGTTACGATAGCAGGTCGTTTAATGGCTAAAAGGGGCCATGGTAAAGCCAGCTTTATAAACATTCAGGATAAGGATGGTAGAATACAATCCTATGTAAGGGAAGATCGAATAGGTGAGGAGGATTATCAGTTATTTGTAACCTATGACATAGGGGATATAATTGAGATCGTTGGTGAAGTATTTAAGACCAACAAAGGTGAAATATCCATAAAAGCCAATTCTGTAAGACTATTATCAAAATCCCTGCAGATTCTACCAGAAAAGTTTCATGGTTTAAAGGATCAAGATTTAAGATATAGACAGAGATATGTAGACTTAATCGTTAATCCAGAGGTTAAAGAGACCTTTATCAAAAGGAATAAAATTATCAAAGGTATCAGAGAGTTCTTAGATGAGAGAGGTTATCTTGAGGTTGAAACACCAATTCTTACCACTATAGCAGGCGGGGCTGCAGCAAGGCCCTTCTTGACCCATCATAACACCTTAGATTTAGATATGCAGTTGAGGATTGCCAACGAGCTTTATTTAAAGAGACTAATTGTTGGTGGCTTTGACAAGGTATATGAAATGGGTAAGATGTTTAGAAATGAGGGAATTTCCATAAAGCATAATCCTGAGTTCACCAGCATGGAGCTATATGCAGCTTACCATGATTATGAGGATATGATGGAGATTACTGAGAATCTTGTGGCCTATTGTGCAGAAAAGGTACATGGAACCACTGTTGTCAACTTCCAGGGCACTGAGATAGATTTTAAGCCCCCTTGGAAGAGGGAATCCATGCATGATTTAGTAAAGGAAAAGACGGGTGTCAATTTTTATGATATAGAATCCGATGAAGAGGCGAGGAAGGTTGCAAAGGAGAAGCTCCATCTAGAGGTGGAAAAGCGTATGACAAGAGGTCATTTGGTTGCCTTAGCCTTTGAAGAATTCTGCGAAAAGGATTTAATTCAACCAACCTTCGTTTTACATCATCCTGTGGAAATATCCCCTTTAGCAAAGAGGAACCCAGACAATCCTCTTATTACAAACCGTTTTGAGGCCTTTGCCAACACATGGGAAATCGCCAATGCCTTCTCGGAGTTAAATGATCCTATCGATCAAAAACAACGATTTGAAGAACAACTAAAGCAAAAGGAAGCTGGAGATGACGAAGCCCATCCAATGGATCTAGACTTTGTCAATGCTCTAGAAGTAGGGCTCCCACCTACCGGTGGGCTGGGAGTCGGAATTGATAGATTAATCATGCTTCTTACCGACTCGCCATCTATAAGGGATATCATACTATTCCCTACTATGAAGCCTTTAGAATAGCAAGAAGCAGTATAAGCAAGATTTCGATGTTGGTTTTAACCCCTCCATATGGAGGGGTTACTATTTTTATTATATATAATGTAGGAATCTATAAATATTTCTTAGTTATAAAAATTCATAATATTACCAGTGTGAATACCGTTGACATGAATATCGACTATGTGATATATTAATTTAGCTGTCCCGTGAGGGCGGCCGAGATTAAGAAATCGTGTATTAAAAAGAAAATAAAAAATATTATTTAACTACTTGACAATGGTTCTTAATAATGATACAGTATATAAGTTGCCTCTTGATGGCGGCGGGGGAAAAACCCCTTGAAATAAGTTAAGTTGATTTACTCAAAAGTCCTTAGACTCAAGGCACAAGTAAATTTTTCACCGGAGCCTATACAGATATAGTTGAGGATTAAAAATTTATGAAGCAACGAAGAAGATAAAGGATTTTCAACAGTATAGCAGGTCTTTGAAAACTGAACAGTATAGAATATAAGCCAGCAAAATTTATTTAAAAGTGAAAAGTTAAAAGTGAAAAGTTGAAAAACTAATTACTAAATAATTCACAACCCAGAAATTTTTTATTAAG
>NZ_WBZB01000010.1 GCF_009017255.1 Alkaliphilus serpentinus
TAATTTTCTATGGTTAAAATGCTTTTGTTTTCCAGAGAACCCATGCGTTCTCTAGGACACTTCGTTTTCGGTCGTCTCACCGTCTCGACGCCGTTCGTAGCATGGTGTCACTTATTCGTGACACAACTCACCTCTCCTTACTTTAATAAGGGGGAACGCCCCCCTTAACACTTTTTCCTATGAAAAAATAAAAGGTGAGCCGAAGGAACCGCCCACCCATTAACTGTACAACTTCCGGGTTTCCAGTCGAATTGTCCTCTGACTCACATAATTTTTATATTCTTTCCCTCTCTTCATAATGGGTATGTAATAATCTATGGGCGGTTTCTCCAAAGGGTTTACCTAGGTAGTTTTTATAAAGTTCAATAATCTCTTTATTTTCATGGGATTTTCTTACTTTCTTTTCCCCATCTTCTTGATATAATCCCTGCTGACGCTTTTTAATAACTTCATCATTACCATGGTGAAAGGGCTGTCCTCCTCCACCAATGCACCCTCCTGGGCAAGCCATAATCTCTATAATATCATACTTTGATTTGCCTTCTCTTATCTCCTCTAAAAGCTTCCGAGCATTTCCAAGACCACTTGCTATTCCAATTCTGATTTTTCTATCTCCCATTTCTACCGTTGCATCCTTTAGGCCCGTTGCACCCCTCAGCTGCTGAAAAACTACATCTTCCCCCTTTAGCTCATCTCCTGTTATCCATTCATATGCGGTACGCACAGCCGCTTCAGCAACTCCCCCAGTTGTTCCGAAAATAACAGATGCTCCTGTTGTCTCACCAAGGGGATGATCAAATTCGCTATCAGGTAATTTAGTAAATTCGATTCCTGCTTCTTTAATCATTGCTCCTAGTTCACGGGTGGTTACCACGATATCCACATGATTATGCTCATCCTTAGTAAGTTCTGGTCTTGCGGCCTCAGCCTTCTTTGCTATACAAGGCATAATAGAAACTACTACTATATTGTCTGGGTCAATTTTATTTCTCTCAGCATAATAGGTCTTTGCTATTGCGCCAAACATAATATGGGGTGACTTGGATGTTGACGGTACGTCTAATAGCTCTGGAAATTGATGCTCTATAAATTTAATCCAGGCTGGACAACAGCTGGTTAACATAGGTAGAGTTTTATTATTCTCTAAGCGATAAATAAATTCAGATGCTTCCTCCATTATGGTTAGATCAGCAGCAAAATTGGTATCAAATACAGCATCAAATCCCATACGCTTTAATGCCGTAACCATCTTACCTGTTACCCTTGTTCCTGGCTCCATTCCAAATAACTCTCCTAAGGCTACACGGATGGCTGGTGCAGTTTGTACAATAACATACTTATCTGGGTCGTTTATAGCTTCCCATACCTTGTCTGTATGATACATTTCTGTAAGGGCAGCTGTAGGACATACCTGAACACATTGACCACAATAGGTACAGGATGACTCTACCATCGGAATATTAAAGGCTGGTCCTACAAAGGCATTAAAGCCACGACCTATTCCCGATAAAATGCCACAGGTTTGAACTACATTGCATCCAGTTTCACATCGCCTACAGTAAATACATTTATTGGAGTCCTTTACGATTGCATCACTGGACAGATCTTTAGGATAATCCATTCTTTCTCCTTCCCAGCGAATCTTTCTTACATTCAGCTCTTCAGCTAAGGACTGTAGTTCACACTCTAAATTTTTAGGGCACGTAAAGCACTCATTTGGATGATTTGATAAGAGGAGTTCAACCGCCATACGTCTAGCCGTTATTGAGCGAATTGTGTCGGTCCTCACCCTCATTTTATCGTAGGTCTTTGTTACACAGGCTGGTACAAGTCTATTTCTACTCTTATCCTTTGGATCCACCAATTCTACCATACAAACTCTACAGGAAGCGGTTTTATTGTATAATTGTAAATCGTGTAAATCTAAATGACACAAAGTTGGAATTTTCACCCCTGCTTCATGGGAAGCTTCTAAAACTGTGATTCCCTCTGGCACTGACATCTCTAGGTCGTTGATCCTTATATGAATCTCTTTTTTAACTTCACTCTTTTTAGTAATATCAGTCATACTCTCACCTCTCCTTGTTAAGCTTGTTTTTGGATTTTATTCTTGGCTGCATATTTTCCTTCTCCCTGGGGGTGATCTACATCCTTAATAAAGTCTAAATATTCATTCCAGAAGTGTTTCATAGTGCTTATTACAGGATTGGGAGCAGTTTGACATAAACCACATAAAGAGCTGTCCTTCACCATATAACACAATTGCTTTATAGCATCAAGATCAGCCATGGTTGCATTTCCACTGGTTATCTTCTTTAATAACTCATAAATTCTTATGGTTCCGATTCTGCCAGGTCCACATTTTCCACAGGCTTCATCCATGGTAAACTCTAAATAAAATTTGGCTATATTAACCATGTTATCGTCCTCGTCCATTACAATCATACCGCCAGAGCCCATCATGGAGCCTTTTGCAATTAAGCTATCATAATCTATGGGGGTATCCAAGTCCTTTTCCGTAATTACCCCGCCGGAAGGCCCTCCAGTCTGTACTGCCTTAAATTTTTTGCCATTGGGAATTCCCCCACCAATATCAAAAATGATCTCCCTTAGAGTGATTCCCATGGGTACCTCCACCAAGCCTACATTATTTACCTTACCTGCTAAGGCGAAAACCTTGGTACCACTGCTTTTTTCTGTCCCTATTGAAGAAAACCATTTTCCTCCCCTATTGATGATAGCTGGAATGTTTGCCAGGGTTTCTACATTATTAACGCAGGTGGGGTGTCCCCAGTATCCCTCTTCAGCAGGAAATGGCGGCTTAAAATTTGGCTCTCCCCGTTGACCTTCACAGGAATTTAGCAATGCAGTTTCTTCACCACATACAAAGGCTCCTGCGCCTAGCTTAATATCTATATCAAAGCTAAAATCTGTTCCAAATATATTCTCCCCCAATAAGCCTAGCTCTCTAGCTTGCTTTAGGGCAATATTAAGTCGTGCTATTGCAAGGGGATACTCTGCTCTAATATATATTAAGCCCTTATCTGCTCCTATTGCATAGCCTCCAATGGCCATTGCTTCAAGAACACTATGGGGATCTCCCTCTAATATACTCCTATCCATGAATGCTCCAGGGTCACCTTCATCTGCATTACATACCATAAATTTGACCTCGCTGTCCTGCTCCTTGGTTATTCCCCACTTTAACCCAGTTGGAAATCCACCACCTCCACGACCGCGAAGTCCTGACTCTTTTACTTCGTTGATTACTTCATTCCTAGTCATAGAGATCAGGACTTTTCCCAGTGCTTCATATCCCCCTAGGGCTATGTACTCATAAATATCCTCTGGATTAATAAGGCCACAATTTTTTAAGGCTATTCTTAATTGTTTCTTATAAAAGGACATCTCTTCATGCTTATCAACAACTTTATCCTTCTCCGATTCTTTAAACAATAATCTTTCAACTTTTCGTCCCTTAACGATTTGCTCATCAACAATATCCTTGGCATCCTTTGGGCCTACTCTTACATAAAATATATTGTCAGGTTCTATTTTTACGATGGGACCTTGTTCACAAAATCCAAAGCATCCTGTTTTGACAATCTTAACTTCATCACTATATCCCCGAGCCCTTACGATTAATTCTAAATTCTTAGCTACTTTTTCACTTTCACTTGCCAAGCAGCCTGTCCCTGCACAGACCAGTATATTGGTTCGTTCTTTAGCCATATATGGTACCTCCTATCCTCTGGTATGTCTAATATCTATCTTTAGGTTTTGAATCACAACCCCTTTATGGATATGACTTTCTACGATATCCTTTACCTTATCTTCCGTTATATTTCCATAGAGCACAGGCTCTTGTCCTGGAATATTGATTTGTACAGTTGGCTCTGAATGGCAGTAGCCTATACAGCCTACAGGAATTACTCGAACATTATCTATTTTCTTCTTTGCTAATTCATCAACAAATCTATTTAGTATTCCTCTTGCTCCTGCAGATATCCCGCAGGTTCCCATTCCAACAAGAATCTCTATTGATTCCCCCCTTGCCTCTCCATGTCTCAGGTTAACTCCCCCCATGGATTCCTCTCTGATTTTTTTCAGTTCCTCTAAAGATTTGATCTTCATCTCAATACCTCCCTAGCTCCTATACTTTTCAATAATGTCGTCTAGCTCATTTTCTTTAACCCTACCAAAAACCTTATCATCCACCATAACCACTGGTGCCAGCCCACAGGCACCAATACACCGAACATCCTTTAAGGTGAAGAGTCCATCCTCTGTTATTTCATTTGACTCTACATTAAGCTTTTCTTTAAGCCCTTCAATAATTTTATCTGCTCCCCTCACAAAGCATGCAGTTCCCATACATACACTGATGGTATGTTTTCCCCTGGGCTTCGTTGTAAAGTATGAATAAAAGCTGACTACTCCAAACACTTCTGCTCCTGGTATTCCCAGCTTCCTAGCTACAAATAGCTGAACATCCCTAGGTAAGTACCCGAAAATACTTTGAGCCTTATGAAGTATCGCTATTAAGGCTCCTTTGGTGGTTTCCATTTCATCAATAAACCCCTCTAGCTCATCAAACTTTTCCTTTGGCAGGTCTTCATTTACTGGTGCCGTTACACTTATGGATTGTGGTTTAGTCATATTTCTACCATCCCTTCGATATTAAACTTATGAAATTATTTAATCTTAAATCAAGACTTATAGAATTTTATTATTTACACAATAATGATTTACAATTCAAGTAAATGGCAAATAAAAAAGATAATCTTACTGATAACACTCATTCTTTACCTCTTTTCCTTTAATTTTAAATCTTTTATATTTACACTTCTCTTTCTGGAAAATCTTTTGGCAACTGCTTAAATCTCATATATAATAAATAATAAAGTTGTTGTTATATGATTTCTTTTTAACTTCCAATCAATGGTTTTATGTTTTTCTGCATTGACAAAGAACATGAGGGTTGCTGGAAGTGGGAGAGTATCTGATAAAGATAGTATTTTTTGTATATTTAGTACTTAAAGCCTTTAAAATTGACTAAATAAGATTAAATTGGAGTGATAACATGGAGGGTGTAATTAATAAGAGCATTAAAGTAAACAAGTATCATGTTAAGAACAGAATTGTAATGCCGCCTTTAGTATGCTTTAATTGGGGGGATGATGAAGGTTTTGAAATAGTTAGTCGTGCTAAGCATTATGGTGATCGAGCTAAGGGTGGAACTGGTTTAATAATTGTTGAAGCAACCGCTATTTCTAAGGACTGTAGAATAACCGACACTGGCCTAGGTTTATGGAAGGATCAGCATATTCGCCAGTTTGAAAGAATTGCAGATAGTTGCCATCCTGAGGACTCTGTAGTAATCCTTCAATTAGTACATGCTGGAATGAAGTCTGTTGGGAAAAATGTATACTCCTCATCCAATGTTGAGGTTAAGGATAAGGAATGTCTAGAAATGTCCTTAGCCCAAATTAAAAAGGTAAAAGAAGACTTTGTATCTGCCGCTATTAGGGCCAAGAAGGCGGGATTAGATGGAGTCGAAATCCACGGAGCCCACGGTTATCTTCTTAGTCAGTTCACTTCTAAGGTAATCAACAAAAGAAATGATATCTATGGGGGCTCCTTAGATAATAGACTTAGATTGCCTATTGAAATAGTTAAAGAGGTTAGGGCCGCAGCTGGCGATGACTTCATTATATGCTATAGATTTGGAGTTAATGACCCTACCTTAGAAGAAGACAGATACTTTGCCAAAGAGCTTGAAAAGTTAGGTGTTGATATCTTAAATGTATCCTCTGGTATAGGAGCAGAGAATATTACTGTTCCTGAAGATTACCCATTTTCACCTATTACCTATATGGGAACTGAAATATACAAAGAAGTTGATATTCCAGTGATTTGTGTATATGGGATAAAGGAACCTAAACAGGCTGAATATTTACTCGAAAATGAAATGATTGATATGGTGGCAGTTGGTAAGGGCTTACTTGCTGATCCTAATTGGACAAATAAGGCGATTAATGGTGAGGATGTAAATGTTTGTTTCCATTGCTCTCCTTGGTGTAAGTATGGTAAGGATGGTAAGACTTGTCCTTGGTATGGTAAGTGATTAATAAACCTGTACTATATGTTCTTACAGAAACTAATGAGATAGTAGCCTTCATGAATGTATAGAGCCCCTCTTATTTCTCAGAGGGGCATAAGGATAGTATGTGGTTTCTACTTTCATAAAATCAGTCATCTAAAGATTCCAATTCATTAAAACTTGGTGTATATCCCAGCAATTTCAAGAAACTTTGTGCTTACTTGTGGTAGGGTTCACCGTATCGTTGTAACTGCGTTTTTTATCATCCATGTATATCATTGGTAAAAGGAAGATTATGTAATGAAATCAATCGTGTCAATATATCTGTTACTTGTCATGTTTTAGGTTTCATTTACCTTTGTCGGTATATCTATTCTAATAGCTTGCTTACAGGATTTGTTAAAGAGCACGGCACATTACACATGCATTTACCACATGCATCTCCAATACCTATAGAGTACTGTGGTATATTGTCATCATAAATTTGATTATTACATCTTTTTTTATCAACAAAAGGATATCCAGTGTCAATCGAAATTGCATTGGCTACACAATAATCAATACACTTTCCACATGTCCCATTATACTTATATAGGCAATTTTCCTGTTCTTTTTTTATAATAGGCATTAATGCCATATTGGTAACAATACTTCCCATTCTCCCGCAGCACCCTTTTTCAGTTATCAGCATATTATTTATGCCAAATGTACCAATCCCAGCTATATATCCAACATGACGATGTGACCAATCACTGATTAGTCCTTTCTCATCATAATTATAAGTAGGAGGCAAGACAGTAGATGTATATCCTTTTTCTGTTAGTATTTCATGTAAATATTTGTTTATATCTACAATAAGATTATTTGTCTCAATATTGGCAATGTCCCATTCCCTTGAACTCTCAATATCTCCAATATTGCTTTTTACAATTTTTTCTTGAAAAGGCAGAAAAAATACAATAACGGATTTAGCATCATTAATGAAATCAGAAGGTAGCGCATGAGAAGGACTTATGATGTCTTTAAGCTCCAAAAACATAGGATCACCAGCATCAGCGATTCCAACAATTGGTTCACGCCAATCGGTCTCCGTTCCTTTCATTTCCTTGTAATTTTTTACATAGTCTTTAATTAAGGATATCACTTCTTTCATTATTATCATTCCCCTTAACATAATATTCTATGGTCATTAAAAGCGCTTACTGCTTTCAGTAAATTACATGATTTGAATGTGATTTGTGAATAGCCTTTTATTCTTCTTATTGAAGCATAGTACTAACAATCCATAGAATCTTTTGCAAATCATCATTCTAATACATGTTTATAATATATCCATGATTATTTTATGCTCATGAATATTATATGATATCTGCAGGTTAATAGATAGTAATTTCAGAAAAATATCCGTTAATAGGTATATCCGGGCAAGTGTGAATGGAATATCACTACTTCTATTGCTTGGTAATATTGATATTTGAGCTAATCACTATGAAAATAAATATATAAATTCTTTTACATCCTAGTATTTTCAATGTTTCCCAAAAAACCGCCGTTACTTATGGTACGGTTCACCGTATCGCTGTAACTGCGGTTTTTTCTATTTCTTCAACCTTACATAACAAGTTAGGATATCTTTTACTTTAGACACTAATTTATTTACAGATTCCGTTATTAGAGTTTAATAGTTATATTAGGTTTCTGATAGTTTTTTAATCTTTTCAACATGAGTCTTTACTACAGAAGAATTGTTCCCCATCATTCTCATCACTATCTTTGCAAAAAACTTCATTGGTCTATTTGTTGTAGTATATACTAAATGAGTTTTGTCTTCATCAACTTTTTTTAGCACATATTTCACAGTTATATCAAACCAATTACCTAGCTCAAATCCAATCTCAAACATTTTGTTATTATCGTCTTCTAGATAATCCTTTACTTCAACTACATACTCCATAACTTTCTTACCTTCTTTGTATTCTTGAAGGTATCTAGAGCCTATACGTTTTTCAGTTTCTTCTATTACCTTACTTGATATAATTTTAGGATCCAACTTCTTTAAGTTTTCTTCACTTCCATCAATTACTTTCCATACTGTCTCAATGGGCGCATTTATTTCTATTTCCTCTGTCCACGTTTTCATAAAGATCCCTCCTAGACACTGCCATTTTATTTTGATTTTACCCTTTAAATACATATAA
Source organism: Alkaliphilus serpentinus (assembly GCF_009017255.1). Classification (GTDB taxonomy): domain Bacteria; phylum Bacillota; class Clostridia; order Peptostreptococcales; family Natronincolaceae; genus Alkaliphilus_D; species Alkaliphilus_D serpentinus. The sequence continues at coordinate 8,302 of NZ_WBZB01000010.1, forward strand.
AAACATATTTCAATAAGACTAATTCATTATATTTCTACTTTGCTTTATATCTTCTTTCTTATTGAAAAAAGTAACATCCGCATATATAACATAAATTTATCATAGTGCTTTACACCCTCCGGAATCTAAGATCCTAAAAACAGGTGTTGAAAAGTTGCTTGTTGTAATCCAAACCTTGATTCTGAATGTGTTCTTGTTCATAACTCAAATAGAAAAGAGATGATTTATTAAAAAACATCCCTTACTAAAATACATTGCATTCTTATATAACTAAAATACTATAAAAAGTGTACTTATTAAATATTTCGAAATGAACATCATTCTTGTCCAACTTTGATAGAAGCATTGTACCTTCAAATGCAGCTATTAATGCCTTAGCTTTTTCATGTGAATTTGCTATCTTTTTTTCCTCTAATACTTCTATTATCCATCTTTCTAAAATATTGTACCATTCTAAAAGTTTTAATCTAAATCTTTCATTCTCGTCTGATAATTCCAATATCAGGTTTCCTACAGGACAACCACGTTTCAAGCTAAGTTCAATTAAACGATTGAAGAATATATTAAAGAATTGATTTAGTCCTTCTATTGATTTTTCTACTCGATTTAGACAGTTGGTTGTATCAGCTATATAAAAATCTATGATAGACAAGCCTAGTTCTTCCTTACTTTTAAAGTAATGATAAAAAGATCCTTTAGGCACGTTCACTTCGTCAAGTATAGCCTTAATCCCAACATTATTATAACCTTTTTCATGTATAAGTCTTGCAGCAGTAAACAATAAAGTTTCTCTTTTACTCATCACGTCACCTTCACTTCCTATCGTGATAATTATAGAGAAATAATGCTTTATTGTCAAACCTTTAGTAGTTAAATATATCTACGTGACCAAATCCTAAGCTGTTATCAGTAACTTTAACTTCTTTAAGATCTATTCTAAACAAACTCATCATTGAAGGATCACCTGGTAAGTCTTTTAAAAATGGATATTTAGTCATAAGTAGTCCCATAGCCTTTTGCATTTCTTCAGGTGAATCTAACTCTGTTGTAACGCCTGTACCTCTTATGTATTGAATCTGAGCAAGTTCTTCAATAGAATTAGCTGTCTTATCTACAACTATATATACCTTGTTATTCATAGCAAGCTCTTTAACTTTGTTGGTTTCTTTAAATGTAGTAAAGTAAATTTTTGATTCATCCTCTTCATCATTTGCAAAATCTATTGATCTTACATTTGGAAACCCATTTTCATCTAATGTAGCTAATCTTAATAATTCATGTGATTCTAGAATTTTTTTGATTTTATTTCTCATAATAATCCTCCATTCATAATAATTAATAGACCAGTCGTCTAGTTAATGATACAATTTTTATCTCAACTTGTCAATATTAAATTTTAGAAAATTTATTAAAGTTTTAGTAGCAACATGATAATAGTACTCAGTAATATCTATAAAAACCCAATATAGCTCTATAGCCAAGTTTTTTGATTCTTCCATATATTAAGTAATTAACTTACATCTTCTTCGAACATCCTTCGACTAAGTAAAATTGATTCTTGTGAGCATTTTCACTTGGACTAATATAAGGCTTTGTTTTATCGATATGCTTATTAATGTCAGGCATTGCTTTTTTTATATTCAATGTATTCCCCTCTTTATATGTACTTCTCATTAATCTCAATCAGATAAATACTATGCTATTGTTAAATCAAAAAAGTCTATTTGTCCTTGGTCATTTCGTTTTTCTTAACAAGATTATTAACACCTAATTGAATTATTTCAATTTTCAATTTAAAGGTATTTATTGAAACATCAATTTTGTTTTCATCTTCAATCGCTACTATTAGACAATCATTTAGAGTAGCAAATAATAGATCAATAATACTTTTTCTAAGATCCTTTTTATCTATTATTGATGATATATTATTCCAACACGCCTCAAGCATTGGGTGCTCGAGAATTACATTTGTCATTACATTGTAAAATATCGATGTTGCTTTCGCACTTTTTATTATTTGTTTTAGTAATAATAGTCTAGCTGATTCTTCCTTGTTCTTTAGCTTATTGATTTCATCCATAAATAAAGCTTCCATAAGTTCATAGATATTCAATTGCAGTTCACTTGTTATATGCTCTAACTCCCCATGACTTTGATTCCTTGTTTCAGATATCAAATAAACTAATGCTTCTTCTTTATCAGTAAAATACTGATAAAAACTACCTCTTGGTATATCAGCTGAATTAACAATATTTTTCACTGATACTTCTTCCAGGGGTACACGTGTGTACTCTTGAAAAACAGCTCTATATACTCGTTTTTGCTTCTCTTCATTCAAATTAAAATATGTTTCAGTTGGCATTATTATCTACCTTTCTAATTTCTGTATATTTAGTTTTCATTTTATCATATATTTTAGGATTTCGTGAAAAAGGACAAACACTGATACATACGGCACAGCCCATAGTTGCAGAGAATGATACAAAACATTTCTCTCGATCATAGCTTTCATATCTATCCTTTGTATTTTCTGAATGGCTGGTTTGCACAAATTTAGATTTTTCATAGATTGCTTTAGCTACACACGATCTAGCACAATTACCACACTTATTGCAAAACTCACCAATCCATTCATGTTCAGTTGTATTTGTAAACTCGAATATTTTTTCATCAATGAAAATTGGAGATATGCGGCAACGTGGTCCAAATTCTTTTGTTATAACCATTCCATGACGACCTATTAACCCTAAGCCTGCTTTTTCTGCAAGGGGTACAAAATCCACTAAGCCTCCTAATGGATGGTTAGCCATTCCTATAATGTTATACTTCGTTTTTAACCATTTTACAATATCATTTGTTGCAATTCCTAAAGAATTGTAAACATTAACAACTTCTATGCCAGCATCTAATTCCGGTGCTTTTTCAATGGGCTCTTTTTTCATTTCTTGAGCAAAAACTAGGGCATATTGAAAGGGGATTGCTTTACCTTCAAAAATATACTCTTCTGGAACTTTGGTAAATCCAACAATTACCTTATATTTATCCCATGAGTATTGAATCAAATCATTCCAAATATCCTTATTGGGGAATGATTTAACCACCTTTTCAGATGTATGGGGAATTTCTTTCCCATTTTCTAATGAATATAAATAATCATCCATATCCTTAAAATTCTTTTTAATGTTGCATTGCATACTTGGCATTCTTTTTGCCATGTGAGTGGCTAAACGAATACTGCCTTCTATTCCATGATTAGTAAACATTTTTTTTGCTCTATTCTTTACTGCCCCAGGTTTTTTCTTGTAGTCACTGGTTTCAAAATATTCAAATCCTTCCATAACTGATATGTTACTGGCCCTAAATATTTTTTCTGGAAACTTCTTCAGTCTTGTTAAAAACTTTTTTTCTTCTTTGCTTTTCATAATATATCCTCCATCTAATGACACGTGTCATGTTTATGATAGTATTATATAATGACATGTGTCATTTTGTCAATTTAAAATTTGATTGCATAAATGCAGCCTACCACCAGTCTCATCAATCTGCCTATGATTTTTTAATCTCAAGAATCATAAATTCCCCTAGAAGTAAGCCTAAGAGCATAACAGATTTCTTCTCGTCTCAAAAATATTGCTCTTGAAACATTCAAAATTAAAGTATTTTCATCTCAATCATCTTTTACTTATTTTTCTATTAAGTATTCTTGTTTACTCTGTAAACCGCCACACAAAACTCTTAACAAATACGTAATATTCTCTGTTCAGCGTAATTGTATGACTCCCTAAAAAAACCCCTCAAACCGTAGTTTAAGGGAACATATCACACACTTCAATATCTATACTATTGTTAGAATTATTCCATAATATAACATCAGAACAATCCGTGCAATAGATATATTGTTATCTTCCAGAACTCACTATTGCAGACATTTCTTGATTACTTATATTAAAGCTCGTATTTTGAGTAACTGTTTCTGCTATTTGCAATATATATGTGAATGAGTTATTACAGCTATCACCTAAATAATCACAAAAATTAATTACTAATGGTTCAATAGTATTAAACTCCTGAACTGTAGTAGATATAACTTCAGATGCCCTATAATTCCAGCATTCTAATACTTTTATATCACCTGTATAGTTAGACCTGCGAATTAATCTATACACTATACTAATCATAGGACTGAAACCGCCAAAATCAAACTCTAAATTTTGAGAGTAGTTGATAAGAACATAGGGGTTTTTTATATTTCTTGTATTCACCTGTACTAAAGCTAAATTTATAGGCAAATTATTTTTTATCAACTCACTTGAAAAACTATTTTTACATATATTACCACAATATAGTAATGGTTCACCAGAACAAATTCTCATTACTGCCCCTCCTTCCTAACATAATCCTTGCTGGTGTTTTCCTGAATAGACTTTAGCAGTCATACTTTTCTGACTGATGTTATAGAATGATTTTTCAGACAACTCAGCCTCGACTAATGCGAAGGTGTAAGTACAATGTCTATCAAATTTAGAATTTAAACATTCACAGTAGTCATATACAAGGGGTTCCTTAATATTGGTATCGTTTACAAATACCCTTCTAAAAGGCCATTCCCTAAGAACTTGGGTAGTGAAATCACTACAGCTTTTTACTAATCTAAAAGTTAAGTTGTTAAAGTGATCCTCTTTTAAAATTGAGGTAACAAAACTAGAAAAATTGATTAGAATACATAGATCATTATTTCTTTCTGTATTAATTATTAATTGAGTGAGTATAACAGGTGGATCTTCTTTACTTAATTTAATAGGTAATACAGGATCAAATACTTTTCCACATTTTACATAGGGTATAAAACCTAGATTACGATCTAGAAAATAAGAGTTGTGCCTTTTTCCCTCTTCCTTTAATCCATTTATAACTATCGCTGTAAAGCTTTTATTCGTTAAACCATAGCTTGTAACATTATTTGTTTCAATTTGAACAATTTCTAGCCTATAGGTTATTCTGCCACTAGTATATCTATCCAAGCAATCACAATAATCAAGAACAGTTGGTTGATTTGTATCTACATTAGCAATTTCTAGCATCTCAGAAGATTCAAATTCAAACTCCCACTCTTTAAGAATTTGTGGATAACTTAAATATCTATCTTCTCTAACTAACCGGTAAATAATATTAAATTTTGGATTCAATCCTAATAATGTAAAATTAATAAATTCAGAGAATTTGACTAATATACATGGCATTGGTATGTCCTTTGTGTTCACATTGACTTCTGCTAGTACAATTGGCGGTTCACTTTCATCTAATCTATAAGGTAAATCAATTTGGTATATCTTACCACACTTTACATGTGGTGAATAATTTACTCTTCTCATTTTTACATCTCCCACATTACAATTTCTAATTATTACAGTTACGGTAGTATCCAGTATTTATTACATAGTATGTAGCCCTAGTACTTATTGTTAACTACTACATTTAATATTATCTATTATATAGTCGAGTAGATAACCAGATGTTCAAATACTGTGAAGATAAATTTTAAGACCATAATTCTTTTGAAAAGAGAACTTATAATTCAAATTATATTTATCCAAATAACCACAAATATATGGATTATTATATAAACTTTAGAACCACAAAAAAATCTTTAGGGATTCTCCCCAAGACTTTCTAAATAAATGTGTAAATTTAAAATGAGTCAAGTGTATTTCACTTCCAAGTTACCCTAGTTATTAACTTAATAAGGATAGGCTTGTTCTGCTTTGCTAGTGTGTATATATTGAAACTACTCACATCTGAAAAACCGCAGTTATTTATGGTAGGGTTCATTAGAATTAATCTTAAAAGCCCTATATATCTGCTCTAGTAGCACAACCTTCATTAGCTGATGGGGAAAAGTCATGGGTGAAAAGGATAGCTTAAAGTCTGCTCTGTTTAGCACCTCTTGTGATAGCCCCAAGGAACCACCAATGATAAAGATAAGATGGCTATTACCTTGTAGGCCTAACCCTTGGATTTTCTCTGCTAAATCTTCTGATGATAACATTTTCCCCTTAACTTCAAGGGCAATAACATAGCTTCCATCCTTTATATTTTTAATGATTCCTTCCCCTTCTTTAGCCTTTACCTGGAGGATCTCTGCTTGGCTATAACTTTCAGGGGCCTTTTCATCTTGCACTTCTATCAACTTTAACTTGCAATATATAGATAATCTCTTGCTATATTCCAATATTGCATCTTTAAAATACTTTTCTTTTATTTTACCTACAGAAATTATAGTGATGTTCAATATATTTCCTCCTTTATAAAGCCCATGAAAAAAGCCGAGATTTACCCGGCTATACCACAAGATATTTTGGGGGTTCATCACAGCAGTGACACTTTGCTGGGGCTGTCCACTCAGTAAAGCTGGTTTTTTCCAACTCATAGATATCAGGCGGCTGTTCATATACCTCTATAAATTCCTCTATAGCATCCTCAAGATGCTTATTACATACAACAAACATTGTTTTCACTCCATATTTTCCGACATTTATACTTATCTTATTATTCGATATTTTATACCTTAATAAACTAGCATAAAATCTGTAATTATTTATATTTATTACCTAGTTTATTATATAGCATTTATTGATCTTTTACAAATTTATAAAAAAATATCAGGCATATGCCTGATATTTTAATCGAAGGTTATTTCAATTTCAACTTCCTCATTACCTCTATTGACGGTAAGCACAACTTCATCACCTGGTCTGTATCTATAAAGCTCCCTTAATAGGCTACCTACAGTTTTTACCTCTGCCTCGCCTATTTTAAGAATAACATCCCCTGCAAGAAGCCCAAACCTCTCGGCTGGTGAGTCTTCAAATACTCTAACTACGTAGATTCCAGAATCAATACTTAGATCAACCCCTGTAGCATTTTCGAAGTCCTCTACGTTAATTGGAGTTATCCCGAGGTATACCCTAGTAAATTCACCTGTTTCAATAATCTGCTCAACTATTGGCTTGGCAGTATTTATTGGGATTGCAAAGCCTAATCCTTCACCAGTTCTGACCTTTATGGTATTGATACCTATAACCTGACCCCGTGCGTTTAATAGAGGTCCCCCACTATTGCCTGGATTTATAGAGGCATCTGTCTGTATAAGGTTCTCTATTGTATCTGTTTCCATTTGTATAATTCTGTTTAGTCCACTTATAACTCCTTGGGTAAGGGTTCTTTCAAAGTTCAGGCCCATGGGATTCCCAATAGCAACTGCTATTTCTCCAACCTCCAGGCTATCACTATCCCCCAGCTCTGCAACAGGGAGTTTATTTTCTGCCTCTACCTTAATAACGGCTAAATCCAAACTAATCTCATTCCATATAACCTTAGCTGGTAGCTGCTGGCCATCATGTAAGATTACCATAATTTCTTCAACATCACCGTCTCCTACAACGTGGGAATTGGTTAAAATGTATCCTCTATCATCAACAATAACACCGGTTCCTAAGCTGGGTGCCTTACGAACTCCAAAAACCGTTTGCTGTAGAGTAGTACTGGTTATCCCCACAACCGATGGCATTGCTTTTTTAGCTACTGCTGTATAAACTGTTAAGTCCTCAGTGGGCTCTATGGTAATTTGCTGTTGATTTCCAGCAAGGGAAATTCCCCTCATATTAAGAACCTCAGGCAGATAATAATAGCCTGCACCCATAGTAATCCCACTACCAAGCAGGGCTCCTATTAAAATAAGTAGTAGCATACTAAACTTAGACCTTCTGGGAGGTTTATTACTCTTCTTTACAATGGTAGAATCTACAACAACCTGAGGCGTTTTTTCTTCAGTTGAATCCTCTTCTAAAGGATTCTCGTCAGTAAATGAATCATCTACCTTATCTTCTTCTGTCTCATGAGGATTTTCCTGGTCCTCAAATTCATATTTTTTTTCATTATCCATGTCATCATCAGCCTCCTAAAGAAATTAGATATTGTTATAAAATCATTCTTTTATGGTTGACTTTATTACGTCTTCAACGTTCTTATAATATAAGTTACCCTTTTAAATAGAGTATAACCTACATTTGTGACAGTATGGTGACAATATGACGACATCTAAAAATCTACTTAAACTGATATAAATTGCTAATTCGATCACGGGATGCCAAATCAAGGATTATATCCCTTCCTACATCTACTTGGTTAGCCTTTAAAATCCCCTCCACTGTGGCAATGGCCAACTCTGGAAAATTATTTTCCTTACTAAGGTGGGCCAGCATAACCTTATGAACATTGTTTTTAACTAAATCCACTATTGCCCATCCAGCTGCATCATTGGAAAGATGCCCGTGGTCAGATAATATTCTGCGTTTTAGATAATAGGGGTAGCTACCTGCCTTCAGCATTTCCTCATCATGATTAGATTCAAGTACTACAAGGTTTGAGTCCTTAATCCTATCTATGATATTTCCATCAATATAGCCTAAATCTGTTGTAATACTGATTTTAATCTTATTGCAGTGAAAACTGAATCCAACCGACTCGTTGGCATCATGGGAAGTAGCATAGGGCATAATTGTAATGTCACCAATACTAAAGGATTTATTGGTATTAAATAATTTTATATTATTTTCCTTTAATTCACCAAGCTTACATTCCATCCCCTTCCATGTACCTTCGTTAGCATATATGGGGATATTAAACCTTCTCGATAGGATCCCAGCGCTATGTATATGATCGCTATGCTCATGGCTAATTAATATTCCTGTAAGCTGTGCTGGAGATACTCCAATCTCCTCTAGCTTCCCTTGAATTTTCTTGCCACTTAAACCAGCATCTATAAGAAGAGCTTCCTTATCGTTGCTAACAAAATGGCAGTTTCCACTACTACCACTGGCTAAAGAACAGAACCTTATTGTCATTAATAGTCCTCCAATAATTTATTCATCTGTACAAAAGCTATTTCATGAACGGTCTAAAAACCCAGTCCTTCCCGTATTTATACGTTAAGTCACTGGGCTCTATATGCCTTTAGAATAATAACTTATGTTTATTTTCTTTTCCTTAATTTACAGAAACAGCTCTTATTCCTCTATTCGTCGAATCTTTGCCCCTAAGCTTATGAGCTTTTCATGAAGGTTGTCGTATCCCCTATCAATGAAGTGAACATTTTCGATTTCTGTTATACCATCAGCAATTAAGCCAGCCACCACCAAAGCGGCTCCAGCTCTTAAATCACTGGCACTAACCTTTGCTCCCGTTAATTTTTCAACACCATAAACAACAGCTGCTCTGCCTTCTACCTTTATGTTGGCACCCATTCTCTTTAACTCATCTACATATTTAAACCTTCCATCATAAATAGTCTCTGTAACCATACTGTTACCACTGGCAGTGGTTAGTAGGCTTGTCATAGGTTGCTGTAGATCTGTTGGAAAACCAGGATAAACAAGGGTTTTAACACTAACACTACGTAGGGGATTATTTGCTACGATCCTTAAGGATTCGCCATTTTCGATTACTTCAACTCCCATCTCCTTAAGTTTAGCAGTAATGGCCTCTAAATGCTTGGGAATAACATTATTAATTAGTACATCCCCTTTAGTGGCTGCTGCAGCAATCATATAGGTTCCAGCTTCTATTTGATCCGGAATTACCATATGGTTGCAGCCCCTCATTTTATCTACGCCCTTTATTTTTATAACATCGGTTCCTGCACCTCTAATGTCTGCTCCCATGCAATTTAAAAAGTTAGCCACATCCACAACATGGGGCTCTTTAGCTGCATTTTCTATAACGGTATTTCCTTCGGCCATTGTTGCTGCCATCATGATATTTATAGTAGCCCCAACACTTACTACATCTAGATATATTTCTGCCCCCATCAATTTTTCAGCTTCTACAGATACTAAGCCGTGTTCAATAGATACCTTGGCTCCCATTGCCTCAAAGCCCTTTATGTGCTGATCTATTGGCCTACTACCTATAGAACATCCCCCGGGGTATATGCCTGTGGCCTTTTTAAATCGGCCTAGCCCAGCCCCCAAAAGGTAGTAAGATGCCCTAATATCCTTTGCAATCTCATATTCTGTATAGCTACATTCCTTAATATTACTAGTATCAATTTCTAGGGTCTTGGGTCCCCTTTGAATTACAGTAGCCCCTATTCCTGTTAAAATTTCCGATAACACCGTTACATCACTTATCTCTGGTAAATTCTCTATAATACATTTATCTCCAGCAAGTACAGTAGCTGGTATAATGGCAACTGCCGCATTTTTAAAACCACTGATATCTATAGTCCCCTTTAATTTAGAGCCACCCTCAATTATTAGTTTATTCATAGATTATTGACCACCCTCTATTAATTTAGCATTATCTTTAGTATTAAACTGATTTACATAAAAAGTTTCACATGAGTACATTATAGCATTTTATCAAGAAATTGTAATCCTTTTTTAACATACCTTAAAATGCCAACTATTGTAACCACAACAAAAAAGCAGAAAAGTTTTATTATACCTTTCTACTTTTGTTTACAAAATCCTCTAATTTTTTAAAATTTAGTTCTTTATTGCCTCTACATAATACTCTTTCCCGTTATCTAAGGTTATTTTCCAAGCTGGAAATGCATCTGCAAACTCAATGCTTTTTAAATCTGTTTCCTGCACATCATAAGGATCGAAATAATAGCCTAATTCTATATTTATTATAGCAACCCTACTGCTATTTTCTCGAGAGATATCACTCATTTTCCTCAATAGAGCATCGGTTGCAGTTATGGTTAGTTTTTTATGACTATAGGTTCTTTGATAATTTAACAGCATCGCTTCTAGAGCAACTACTCCTTTATTATTAACATAGACATAAATGTAACTCTCTCCTAAAAATCGACCTTTATAGGTCTGGTTATATACTAGCTTATAGGTTGGTATACTATCCTTACTATAGTCATTCTCTAAGTGTATTTGTGATAATTGAAGGTTATCCCTAATTAACTCATGCTCAGTAAGGAAATTGGTCACATACTCCTCTATATTGCTCTCATCAAAGGAATAGATTTCCTTTCTATCACTATAGTCATTAAATTTAAGTCTTTTACCATCCTCAATTATCAACTCCTTATCTCCAGATTTGTAGTGATCCGTTCCTACTAAACTATTAGGTACTCCTAGTAGACTTGCCGCCATTTCATCGGGATCAAAACTTTCATATTTCACTTCTATTACTGGCAAGGATAAAATTTCAGTGGGTACCTCTGTTTTTACAGTAATACCGTTTTCATTAAGATAGTTCGCCACATAGGTAATATATTCCGGAGTAATTAATTGCAAATCTCCCTTTGTTAGCATACCTCTGCTGATGAAAAAAATCAAAAACAAATTTGTGATTACAAAGGCCGCTATAATGATATTTTTTGCTTTTGACCAATCCATCTTATTCACCACCAGTTAGTTCAGTATATTGGTATTTAAAAGTTCACCCTTGTAGCTATCGAAATAGTATACTCTTTCCTTTATTTTAATTTTCCAAGTAGGCAAAAGAATCTGCCTCCTTTTATCCTCCTTCGTATCAAAATAAACCATTTCTACAGCTTCAATATGATCTAAAATTTCCTCACGGCTTTCTATAGATTCAAGATTATTTACCCTTAAATAATCATTGGTGAGTAGCTCAATATTATTTTCTATAACTTTAAAGGGCGCCAGTATTGGTTCCTGCTTTGGTATTGAGGGTAATGTCATTTTTCTTCTTGTAAAGGTTCTATAGCTTCTAATTTTGTCATCGAAAACCTCTATCTCAACAGGATAATTTAAGTTGCTACTGTGGAATGCCATGGCATACCCGTCTATAAAATAATTAAAAGCAAACAAATATCCTCTATTTTCTTCTATAGTCCTAACGGAAGCTAAGTAGGAGTTATCAGGAAATCCCCCATGCTTTTCTATAAACTCTATCGCCTCCTCTAAGGCCGATAGAACATCCATACTGCTGCGGTTTCCAACATCCTCTGTATATACAAGCCTCCCACTGGGGTTTATCCTTAAACTTTTTTCACCATATCCATAGAGATATACTCTTGCTCCACTGGTTTCTTTAATGGTTTTTACGAAGTCAAAATTATCAAAATATCCCTTAGCCTTTAATATCATGCTTCTTTCGTTCTCAACATCAATTAAACTTTCTATAAATAGCTGAGGTACTGGTGTAGTAAAATTTGTAGGAAACATTATTTTGTTATTAAAAAGTGGCCTATATTCGGAATGGGCTTTACTTTGGATTTCTTCCTTGATATAGTCCTTCAGTAAATCATTACCGTAATTATCTAAGGTTAGCTGAAATATCTCCTCATCTTCCCCAACCATGAATACAATCCCTTTATAAGCTGCAGGTATCAGGATTTTCTTTATGGTCCTAATATTTCCAACTACTCTGTTATCTAATTCTTTACTAAAAACAGAAGAAACTAAAACCGAAGAAAAGTTTTCTCCAAATTCTAGTTCTACATATTGTCTTAGATAATTCTCAATATATGTTTCTTTTGTAATTTTTCTTATGACAGGCTCCTCTAAAAAGAAGGAGGCTATAACTAGCTTGCTTAAATCCCATACTTCCTTAGCATCATCGTAGACCAATACAGTTCCCAAATGGCTTGGGAAGCTAGCCCCAAAACCCACAGTCACCTTCTGGGGAGATATTATCTGATTCTTTGCCTCTAATATATCCTGTTGGCTAATGTCATTTGCTGCCTCCGATTGGATCACACCAATGGGAGCAAATCTCCATATCTGATTGGTCAGTAAAACACTTATTGCAACGAGTATGGAAAGAATGATGGTTTTAACTCTTTCTCTGTTCATTGCTATCAACTCTCTCAAGTATTATTTGGTTAACGGGTTAATTCTATTTTCTGGCAGTAGCTTTGCTGGTAGCTTAGGTTCATATTTTAAATCCTCTACATTGATCATGCGTACTACCGTTTTCTCTGTCCCATCTGGATATATAGCCGTTATTTCTATTTTGTTTCTTCTTTCCTTTAACTTAACCTCAGCCATGCCTATCTCTAACGCTCCAATTTCTACTTCAATAGCATCGGCAGAAGCTGTAAAGGTTTCCTCATTCTTAACAACGCTATTGTTATAGTATACTTGTATGATTACCTTGGTACCTTCGGGAGCAATAAACTCCAACATAACACTGTTATTACTGGTGGTAATATCCTCATCGGGGGTAACCACTTGAAAAGAAGCCACTGGTACAGTATCCGTTCCGTAGGCGGTAACAGAGGAAATCCCCAAACCTATAAAAACGATAGCCGAACATATAAAAACCTTCTTTATCATGAAAAACGCCTCCTGAACGTGCATTTATAATTATAAAATTTGTATTAAACTAATTATAAATCATTAATATTACAACCGTGTTACAAGGAAATTAAATTTAAATTACACAGCTTTTTCCTTAAATAATGGTAGATAAAGTATTACCTCTGTGCCCTCACCTTCATGGCTGGATATCTTGATTTCACCTTCATGGGCATCTATAATTTCTTTAGCAATGGATAGACCAAGACCTGTTCCTCCCAGTTCTCTAGATCTAGCCTTATCTACCCTATAGAATCTCTCGAAGATTCTTGGTAAATCACCTTCTGGTATACCCATACCATTATCCTTTATCCTAATGTCAACATATTCGCCAGTCTTATCTGCCTGTATAGTGATCTCTCCACCCTCGGGGGTATATTTTATTGAATTGCTTATGATGTTTAGTATAACCTGCTCCAGCTTATCTTCATCCGCATAAATGGTTCCTGCATTTTCATCCATCTCTACGTATATTCTTTGTTGTTTATTTTGTGCAGAAACATCTAGCTTTAGTACTGCTTTATCAATAATTTTGTTAATTATGATGGGCTTTTTATTCCACTTTGCTTGCTGAAAATCTAGATTTGATAACTGCAATAAATCCCTAACTAGCCTAGTCATTCTATCTGCCTCATTATCTATCACCTCTAAAAATCTTAGCAATAGTTCTCTACTATCTAAAGCTCCTTCTAAGAGGGTTTCTGTGTAGCTTTTTATTGTGGTAAGGGGGGTTTTTAATTCATGGGAAACATTGGCCACAAATTCCTTCCTCATGTTTTCTAGTTTTTCAAGTTCAGTAACATCCTGCAGCAACACAATGATTCCTTCATATTTCCCCTTGTCATTTTTATAGGGAGCATAATTTGCTCTAATGGTTACCCCTTCTTCCATATGAAGAATTTGAGTTCCCGACCAATTTTTACTACTTCCCTTTATTAAGTCTATTGTTAGCGGTTCCTTAAAGTTGGAAAAAAGTTTATTAAAGTTTTTATGATTAAAGGAACCTTCTTTTATTCTTAGCATCTCCAATGCTCGAGGATTGGCATGAATGATAGTACCCCTTGCTGTTGCAGCAACAAGGCCATCAGCCATGTATTTTATAATGGTGTCCATCTTCTGCTTTTCACTAGACATCTCCAGCATAAGTGAATTCAATTGGGCTGTTAAGTAGTTGAACATACTGGCCATTTGGCCAATTTCATCATCAGACTTTACCTCAACCACTTGATTAAAGTCCCCTCCAGCCATCTTTTCTGCTTTAATTGTAACATCGTTAATAGGCCCTGTTATACTTTTGGCTATTAGGTAGCCTAAAATGACTGTAATAAACAAAGCTAAAAAGGTTGCCCTTATTAATATACCTATGGATGCATCTAGGGTTTCATAAATATCATCTAAGGTTCTCCTGACATATAAAGCTCCTATTATTCTACTGTCATCGTCATATAATGGGTAAACCAGGTTCTTCGAAGTTTTATTGATGGCCTCACTTGGCGAAATATCCTTTTCAGCAACTTCACCGGCGAAGGCCTTTATAATTAGGTCGGTTTCTAATATATCTGCAGCATTCTGATTTAGATAATGTGCATTTGTACTGGCAATAATAGAAAAGTTTTTATCTTTTTCAATTACGAAGAATTCCATACCCATTTCTTCATAATAATTTATGTTCTCTTGCACCTCTTGTTTGTTATTAACCCAATCTATCTCCCTTAGTGTCTGCATAAAACTATTGGCCCTAAGGTCTATATTGTCCTTAACGGTATTTAAGTGATAGCTTTCAAACTGCTGCATGATAAATACTCCTAAAATAATCATGGCGATAAAAACCAAAAGGAAATAGATGGCAATGAACTTCCACCTTATACTCTTAAACATCTTAAGCCCTCCTAAAGTAGTATCCGACTCCCCTCTTAGTCATGATGAATTTGGGGCTACTAGAGTTATCTTCAATTTTTTCTCTTAATCGTCTTATGGTAACATCCACTGTTCTAATATCACCATAATACTCATATCCCCAAACTTCCTTTAGAAGCTGTTCTCTTGTAAAGACCTGCTCTGCCTGCACTGCCAGAAATTTAAGAAGTTCAAACTCTCTTGAGGTTAATTCTACGATATCTTTATCCTTCTTAACTTCGTATTTATTAAAATCTATGGAAAGAAGACCGGAAAAAATCATATCCTCCTTACCACTTGTTCCTTTCAAAACATTAACTCTTCTAATATTAGCCTTAACCCTAGCTAGCAATTCCCGCATTCCGAAGGGCTTTGTAATGTAATCATCTGCTCCCATTTCAAGGCCTAAAACCTTATCAAGTTCTTCTTCCTTAGCAGTCAGCATTAAAATAGGCATGGAGTAAGTTTCTCTAATCTTGCGACATACCTGAAAGCCATCCATTTTAGGCAACATAACATCCAACAGTACAAGGTCTGGTGATAACTTTGCAACTTTATGTAAAGCTTCTTCGCCATCCATGGCTACCTCTACCTGATACCCTTCCTTTTCAAGGTTAAATTTCACGATTTCTGCAATGGGCCTTTCATCCTCAACAAGTAGTATCTTTTTTTCCATTATTACATCACCTCATTATTGGATTGATGAATCTATGTTTCTATATTTAATATAAAAATCCTGCTGACTATGCTATGTTTAACCTGTCCACGGGGAGCTATCGCCCTTATAGACAGGTTTTTCATAACCATTTATTTCATAATATCATTTTTTAATAGCACTATTCAAATAAATTATAAAAATCCTTTATATTTCCTCCATCACCTAAATGATAGATCAATTCAATCAATTCTTCAGTTCCTTGGTTTTCAACAAAGCTATCAACTAATCTAAAGGATTTCGTATAGGCCTTGTATTGGTTCAAGCCATAGAAATCCCTTGTTAACTGATTTATGCTATAGGGAATCTGACTGTCCTCCAGCTCTTTTCCCCATTGGTAACCGTCAATCAGATACTCAAAATACAGACTGACACCCTCAGTAAACCATGTAGGAAAATTGCCCTTAGCTGTGTGATCAGTTAATAAATGTACCAGTTCATGAAGAATAGGACCCTCTGAATAAAATACTTCTCTATAATCCTGATTATCTCCATACCATACTTCTGGATTCAATATGTGAATGGTGTTTCCATAATATACTCCCATAGGTGATTTGGCTTTATTAAGCATTGTTGCCTTCATCATGGATGCTCCATCATTATATACGATCATCCTAACTTTATTCTTAGGCTGATACTTAAAGATTTTAGTTGCTGCATGATATTTATCCTCTGCTGTTTCTCCTAAATAATTTATAATTTCTTCATCTATATCTTGATGTTGAATAATGAAGTTTTCTGTTTCAGTTGTCTCAAAACCTCTTGTATTAAAGGAAACGTAGTTATACTGTACCGCCCTTATGACTGGTTTATATAAGCCACTGAAGGGTAGCATTCCCACATTTGACCGTAAAAAAATGGCTAAGAAAAAAACAGCTAACCAAACCAAACTAAATTTATATTTAAATTTTTTCAGTACTTTCATAACTCTATCCCCCTTTCAAAAGTTATGTAAGGGATAGCTATCATTTTCACCAAATTCAATAAAATAATTATATCACAACTTTATGTAAACTTCCATTAAAAACTAATAGCATTTTTTTCTTAGAAGAGCCAACCTTTAACTCTATCCATATCTATCACTTTTTTTTCTATACTGCATAATCTATATTAGAATGATTTTAAAGGAGGACTTATCTGTGTTTGGATATAGAAATATTATAGAAGATTTAGTTGTGGAAAGACTGATAGATACAGAAGAAGATATCCCTGTTATCATCTCAGCAAAGGACTGTGACTGTGATAACTTAGAGGAATTTGTAAAGCGAATGGGTGGAAAAATTAAGCATAAGCTTAACATCATTAATGCAGTTGCAGCTTATATGCCCAATAAAGGGGTTAGGTCTGCTGCTATGGAAAGGACTATAGAGAAAATCCAATTAGATGATAGAGCCTACAAGCTCATGAATATTGCCTCCGAGACTGTTGCTTCAGACTATGCTAATGAGCATGGTTTAACTGGAAAGAACGTGTCTGTCGCCATAATAGATACTGGGGTCCATCCTCATAGTGATTTAACAAAGCCCACAAATCGAATCATTGCCTTTAAAGATTTTGTGGGAGATAAGATCCATCCCTACGATGACGATGGCCATGGTACCCATGTTGCTGGTATCATTGCTGGTAATGGCTTTTCTTCTAGAGGAAAATACATGGGAGTTGCCCCTGATGCAAACATCGTTGGAGTAAAGGTACTAGATGAAGAGGGCGGTGGTAGCATTTCTGATGTTATTGCTGGGATTCAATGGGTCATAAACCATAAGACTACCTATAATATTAAAGTAATTACTTTATCTTTAGGTACAAAGGCTAAATCCCTTTACACCGAAGATCCCCTTTGTAAAGCTGTAGACGCAGCTACTAGGGCAGGGATAACCGTAGTTGCTGCAGCAGGTAACAATGGCCCTGAGAAGGAAACCATAAATTCACCAGCTATTAGCCCTAATATTATATCCGTTGGTGCCTGTGATGATAGAAATGGACCGTCTTCCCTGACAATTGCTGATTTTTCAAGCAGGGGTCCTGCTATAGGTGGAATTATGAAGCCCGATATTATTGCACCAGGTGTTGGAATACATTCCCTTAGTAATGAAGGCAACGACTATATAAGCTTAAGTGGTACTTCAATGGCTACTCCAATCGTTTCTGGTTCTGCAGCTCTATTATACGAATATAACCAAAATTATACTCCAAACGAAATTAAAGACTTAATCAAAAATAATGCTTCATCCCTTGGATTCCCCGTTCAAGAAGAGGGGGCGGGCCTGTTAGACCTCCGCAAAGTGATTGATAACAATCTTCAAAGGCCTATACCAAAGGAACCCCGAACTAGCCCAGATAGAGGAAGGGGAGGCTGGTCTTATAAAGGCTTTAATGGTTGGTTTTTAGTTATAGTGCTGGTTGTTTTGGTTTTACTGCTGTAATGTGAATAACAGACCCTTAATGACCACCATATGATTCATTGTTCTACAGGATTCATAATTAGCATGTTAAAAAGCGTAACCGAAGGTTACGCTTTAATTCTTTAAGTTATTCTTTTAGTAGCTTACAAATCTCAATGGATTAACTGGTACGCCATTTTTCCTTACCTCGAAATGTACATGGGGCCCAGTGCTGTTTCCTGTACTTCCAACCGTTGCAATTTTCTGTCCCTTATACACCCTTTCACCCTTCTTAACCAGTAGGGAATTGTTATGGGCATAATAGGTTTGGTATCCATTCTCATGATCAATAATTACTAAATTACCATATCCACCATTTCTACCAGAGAATGTAACTAATCCACCGTCAGCTGCAGTAATACTAGTGCCTGTTGGTGCAGCAACATCTATACCTTGATGTCTTACTCCCCATCTCATTCCAAAGCCTGAGGTTAGCCTACCCCTAGTAGGGTTTGAGAAGATACCAGTGGCCATAGTTTTAGGCCTGGGCTTTGTCCCCTTTGCAATAACCCTGGTTTTGGGATCTGAAAGAATTTCTTCCTCTAAAACATCTCTACCTACCTCAACGCCATTTTCCTTGATAATATAGGCTTTAACCTCTCGTATACCCTCAACACCTTGAACTAGGATTTTGCTATCCCCCTCATAAAGGGTTTCATTATCCTCATAGTTTGTTTCAAAGGGAACTCCTTCAACCAACTCAGCATACTCTCTTGTAACTACTGATATATAAGGTTTTGGAACGATTAAGCTAATTTCTTGGCCAATTTGTAACCTGTCAGGATTAATGTCAGGGTTTGCCTTTGCTATATCTTCAACGCTTATCTCATACTTTTTAGCTATTCCCCAGGCACTTTCGCCCTTTTGTACCTCATGAATTTTTTCTTCATCTGTACCAATAAGAATATAATTTAGAGCACTTTCAAGGGTCCTAACCGAACCTGCTGCTCCAACAATTTCTCTTAATTCTACTTTTTCTTTGTACTGAATACTAACTTGGTTATTTCCTTCAACATGATAAGGCTCCTTTATGGTATCCAACAATTTATTAGCGGTCTCCATATCTGGTAGTCTTAGCAACTCCTTACCATCCACAAGTAATGCAACTGCACTAACCTTAATGTCTACCTTCATAAGAATATTTCGAACAATTGAATCATGGTTGGTTAGCATTTCATCATCGGCATCTACTTCATTAAATTGAATTTTTTCAACAAAGGGGATATCAACATCATAGACCTGGATCTGCTCTTCTGCAGCCTCCAGTGCTTTTTGGAAATCCGCTTCATCCCTCACTATAGCCAAAACCTCTTGGTCTACTACAACCTCAAAGGCTGCAAGGGAGTCATCAAGGGTTGAAATCATCATAAAGACAGCACCAATCATCCCTACCAACAAGGCAATGGAAGTGAAGCCCAGTATTTGCTTTTTTCGATCATTCTTAAAAGAAGAGAAGAACTCTATGCCCCTAATTTTATTTAAGCCAGCTGTGTATATAGTCCTGTGTCGGCTAATTAAAACTTTTCCCCACTTATTAGCCTTCTGTTTAAAGACCATAACCCTATCCTTCATATAATTTCCCCTCTCAAAATAGGCTTTTCCATAGTTTGAGTAAGAACTTTTATGTAATGTAGTACCTTTTGCCTAATTTTGGTTTTTATTTGTAATCATTTTGTAATATTTACTACTCTATTATATACTACACTTTTTATTGCTAGCAAGCCCAAACTAGTGTTCTTTTTCATTTAATAGGAAAATTCTATTTGTTACCTATTAAATGGGGGTTTTTAAGGGGCCCCTCCCCCTTATTAAAGTAAGGAGAGGTGAGTTGTGTCACGGAAATGCTTTTGATCAAGAATATTTTTTACCAAATCAATCCTTTTTATTCAAAGCTTATCTCCAACCATTCCTCAAATAAATCTTTTAGATTATGTTTTGAATTGTTCTGCATTATTCGATAAAAATCTAGGGTGGTTACATTTTTAAATTTATAGGTATTATAATATTCTTTTAAACCATCAAAAAAGCCTTCATCTCCCATCTCCTTCCGTAAAGCTTCTATAAACATAGCCCCCCTGCTGTATACTATGCTGCTATATTCTAAGTTGCTTTCAAATTCCCTTAAGCTCCTTAGTATACCCTCCCCCCTATCGGGTTTTAACATAATATAGCTTTCATATTGAACCTCAACAATTTTTTCATATATTTGCTCTTTGATGTGGTCTCCATACCTCTCCTCAAAATATAATAGGGTTGAGTATTCAGTAAGGGCCTCATCTAACCAAGGCTCCCTAACTTCATTATTTCCCACAATTCCATACCACCACTGATGAGCAATTTCATGGGCGATTACATATTCAAGGGGAAAGTTTTCTTCCATTTTATATAAATCTTTACTAATCATCACTAAGTTTGGATATTCCATTCCTCCAAGAAAAAAATCTGTTGCTACCACCGACAATTGATTATAAGGGTATTTGCCAAATAACCTATTAAATATCGACAAAGCTTCTGCACTGATTTCTATGGCTTCCTTTTCCTTACTACCATTTATGGTAAAGGACTTAACCATTGTATCGTCTCGTGCCACCTCTTTTATGGAGAAGTTTTTACTTAATATAATTGCAAAATCCCGAACATTGTTTGCCTTTACATTATAGAAATTCTTATTCCTTTTGGACTTTTTTGATAGGATATCCCCTGTAGTTACTAATGTATATTCCTTTGGTATTTCAATTTCAAGATTATAATTGGCAATGTCACTATAAAAAGGGTCTCCTATCGGATAATAAGGATCCAAATTCCAGCCCCTATTATCATAAACAGAAAGAATGGGATACCAGTTGGTTATATTTATCGTATCCTCACCATAGCCAAAACGTCCAATGGCATTGGGGATCTTAATGATGAAATCTATATTGATCTCCGTCTCTTCTCCATTCCTTATGGGCTTACTAAAGGTAGCTCTAAGGAGATTTTCTGTTTCTCCCATAATCTTATAATCTATGGATCTTTTATTCTCCCTAACGTCCAATATCTTTATCCAACCAGAATCAAATCCATTGGGATAGGCTCTGTTAATTTCATCCTTTTCAAAGGGGGCCGTAGCTTTATTTTTAAAGGTATTGCAATACAAATGAAAATATATGTGGGGTAAATCCTTCTCAATATTGCTACTTATAACAACTTTCTGGCTACCCTTTAAAATCATCTCCTCATCGTCTAGAGATATACTAATATCATAACTAACTGGTAGACTATTATTGAATGCAGTATTAAAAACGCCCTCATCTGATGGCCCTAAAAAGATGCTGTGAAAAATGATGCTAAATAATAATGTGCTAATTACGATACCCATTGAAAAGAGCTTTCTTTTTAGCTTCATTATAAACCTCCTCTAATTCCATATAAATAAAGCTATCCAATCTTATAATATATATGCTAAAATTAATTCCTTTACCTCAATTAATTATTATTTCTTATTCCTGGTTTTATTCCATTTTTATTCTTAAGGAATTTCCTATAGCCCCATATCGTTAAAAAGGACTTCATGATATAATAAAAAATGAAGAAAAATTTTGGAGTGATTTATATGGGTTTTATTAAAGGTACGTCATCAATAGATTTAGGAGATACCCCTATTGAAAACATCTTTATAGATGTTTATATGCCCATGGCCAATGGTACCTATGTAAAAGTCTATCTTATGGCGTATAAATATGCTTGTGAGTTAGATAATAGCCTAAAGCTATGCAATTCTACCCTTGCCAAAAGTCTAATGATTTCCCTTGAAGATGTACATAGAGCTTGGGATTTTTGGGAAGGCAAGGGAATTGTAAAGAAGCATTCTGAATTAGAATCAGAAGAGGATTATAGTATAGAGTTTATCAATTTAAAGCAGCTTTATATTGACAATAATTTTAAACATATTACTGTAGACGAAACAGCCAATACTTCAGATGACTATAGCCCCTCTACTAAGGACTTAGTAGAGGCTAATCAAAACCCGTTAATAAGAGAAATGTTTACGGATATTAACAAAATAATAGCAAGGTCTTTAGTGCCAAATGATAAAAGAAAAATCATTAAATGGTTCTCAGATTATAATATTGATCCACCATTAATTGTTAAGGCCTTTAGCTATTGCAAGCACAATAAGAATATCACTAGTATAAATTATGTTGGAGGAGTTTTGAGAAACTGGTATGATATGGCCATTACCACTGTTGAGCTTCTGGAGGAGTATTTATTAAAGCAGGGGGAGCGTTATGGAGTGTATGAAAGGGTTTATAAAGCCCTTGGTTTTAGCTCTAGGGAGCCAGCTGAGGCAGATATGAGAATTATGGATAAATGGGTTGACGATTATGGATACTCTTTGGAGGTAATCCTAAAGGCCTGTGAAAGTACAAGTAAAACTACCAAGCCAAGTATTAATTATATAAATGGTATCCTAACTGACTGGCATAAGAAGGGTGTAAAAAGACTTGAGGATATTGATGTATTAGATAAGAAGGAAGCAAAAGCTACAAGTAATCAAGTAAACCAGAGTAGTTCAGTTAAGACAAAATTTCATCTGTCAAAAAGTCGTTTTGATGAATATACACCTGAAGAATTAAAGTCTTTACTACTTAGAAAACAAAGAAATAATTCATAGATTGGGGTGTAGTTGATGATGGATCAAGTAATTAAAAGGATATTGAGGGATTACGAAGATAAAAGAAGTAAATCAAAAACTCGAAAGATCAAAAGGATTCAAGAGATTTATAATAGGATTCCCAGAATTAAAGAAATAGATGATGAAATCCAAAGGATTGGAGTATCTATTACAAGGGCTATATTGGTTAAAACAGAGTCTCCAGAAATACTGGTAAACAAGCTTAAGGTCCAATTGGAGTCCTTAAAACAAGAAAAAGCCTTTCTTTTAACCGAAAACAACATTCCTATTCAGTACCTAGAGGATGAGTATTCTTGTAGCTATTGTAAAGACACTGGTTTTGTTGGAGGAGGCAAAAGGTGTAGCTGTTTTAAGCAACAACTGATTAACAGCGCTTACTCTATGTCTAACCTAGAGGGAATATTAAATAAAGAAAATTTTAAAACCTTTGACATAGAGCTATTTTCAAATAACCCCTTTATGGAATATCCTTTAACCCCTAGAGAAAACATGATGGATATACTACAAGTCTGTGAGGGCTATACCATAAACTT
Organism: Alkaliphilus serpentinus; assembly: GCF_009017255.1. GTDB lineage: Bacteria > Bacillota > Clostridia > Peptostreptococcales > Natronincolaceae > Alkaliphilus_D > Alkaliphilus_D serpentinus. The sequence goes on from NZ_WBZB01000010.1 coordinate 31,908, forward strand.
TGATAGAAAGAATGAGGATAAAGATAATTTGTTATTCTTTGGTGACACAGGACTTGGTAAAAGCTTTTTAGCAAACTGTATCGCAAAGGCTCTATTGGATAAGGGGAAGCTGGTGGTTTATCAAACAGCCTTTAAGATATTTGAAATAATCGAAAATGTCCGTTTCCATAATAAGCAGGATAAAGATAAATATGACTTATTGTTTAGCTGCGATTTATTAATTGTAGATGACTTAGGTACTGAAATTACAAATTCCTTTACCAATAGTGAGCTATTTAACATTATTAATAGTAGATTAATGTCAAAAAGTAAAACCATCATCTCAACCAACCTTCAGCCTATGGATTTTGGTAAGCGCTATGATGATCGTATAGCCTCTAGAATTTTTTCTAACTATAAAGTTTTAGAGTTTTATGGTAAAGATCTTCGCTGGCAAACATAATAAAAAAATCCTTCCCTATGTAAGGAAGGATTTTTTATATTTGGTGACCCCTAGGGGAATCGAACCCCTGTTACCGCCGTGAAAGGGCGGTGTCTTAACCGCTTGACCAAGGGGCCAATGGTGACCCATCCGCGACTCGAACGCGGGACACCCTGATTAAAAGTCAGGTGCTCTACCGACTGAGCTAATGGGTCTAGTTATTGCTCACATTTATATATAATAAGAGATACTTCGACATAAGTCAATACTTTTTACAAAATAAATGCAAAAACGTGAACAAAACGTTAAAAGCGTTAAAAAAGAGAAGGCTCTTAACGAGCCTTCTCTACTTTTTTTGGATGTTTATCCTTCAAAATGCTTATTCAAATCTTCTATTAGCTTAGTAACATCTATTCCGTGTACTCTACCAGCATCGCCGATGCTCTCCATTGTTGCACCAGGTCAGCCAAGGCAATGTAAACCATACTTCATGAATATTCCTGCTGCTTCTCTATCCATTTTTAAAACATCCATTATGGTCATCTCTGCTGTAATCTTATTGGCCATATTTGTAACCTCCTAACCTTTGAATATACTTATTATATTACCATTAATTATAGTAAATATCAATGTTATCCATAAAAAGCTTATCCACAAGTTGAACTATAACATTAGTCCTAGTATTCCCAACTTTTTATATTTTTATATGCCTTCAGTTTGTTGAAATTACTCAATTATGGTTGTGTATTATTTTCCTTAATATCCTATTATCCACACGGACTAAAGAACTATGCACAGGTGTTCGGTGGATAATGTGGATAAATATTCTTTTGTTTTTCATAACCTTCTTTAGTTATTAACATATGAATAAACCTACATTGTAAAACACCTTTTTCAATTTTAAAGTAATCTCGGAAATATTCTATGCTTTTATCTTTAAATACTTCCACACTCTGATCTTCAAATGGATTGTATTCTAGTTTTTCTACTTTAAAGCCGCAATTTAAATAGCATTTTCTGGCCCTATGATTAAATTCTGCAACTCGTAGAATCAGTTTTTTCATTTTCATTGTTTCAAAATAATAGGGTATAAAGGCTTTTAATGCATCCGTCCCGTAGCCTTTATCTAGATAATTAGGATCAAATACGATACCCATTTCAGCACTTCTTCTGATCATTCTGATATCCCTTAATGCAATATATCCCACAAGCTTATTTTGATTATTAAATGCTACAAAGCACTTTCTTGAAAAGGTATAATTCTTTCTGTAAAACCAATAATGCTTTTGAAGAATATCCATTTTGGGAAAATTATACGCCAAAAATAATGGATCATTATGAATTCCCCAGTTATCCATTTCATCCACATGGTTACGTTGAAGCTTTATGATATAGGAAATCTCTCCCTGTGCGATTACCATCTTGCCCTCCACTATATTGACTGTGACTAAAGTATTCATACTTAATAGCATTTTAAAAGAATGCTCTTATACTCTACATATACTAAATTTTGTTTTTTAATTAGCTATTATTCATTGTTGGTTTATCATTATAAAAAGATTTCGTTACGCATTGCTAAAGGGTTCTTATTCCCTATATTTTTCATAATCTAAAAATTTCTGGTATTGCCCCAGCCACAACAGTTCTGTTGTTCCGGTTTCACCATGACGATGCTTTGCAACGATTACCTCTGCTAAGTTCTTCTTGTCTCCATCTGGATGGTAGTATTCATCTCTATAGAGAAACATAACTAAATCAGCATCCTGCTCAATAGCTCCTGATTCTCTAAGATCTGATAGGATTGGCCTATGATCAGCCCTTAGCTCTGGAGCTCTAGATAACTGTGAAAGTGCTATAACAGGACATTCCAGCTCTTTAGCCATGATTTTTAAGTTTCTCGAAATAGCGGATATTTCCTGTTGTCTATTTTCTGTTCGTCTATCTCCCTGCATTAGCTGCAGATAATCCACCAATACTAAGTCTAATCCCTTTTCCATCTTTAATCGACGACACTTGGATCGCATCTCCATTACGGTTATTCCTGGCGTATCATCAAAATATATTTCAGCTCTAGAAAGAGGAATCATGGCTTGGGCGATCTTTCCCCATTCTTCTTCGTTTAAATTTCCTGTCTGTATTTTACTTAATTCCACCATAGACTCTGATGCAAGGACCCTCAGCATCAACTGTTCCTTCGACATTTCTAAACTGAATATTGCAACTGATGCTCCGGCTTTTATGGCAGCATTTTGAGCTAAATTTAAGGAGAAGGCTGACTTTCCCATAGCTGGCCTTGCAGCTACCAGGATTAAATCTGTAGGATGCAGTCCACTTAATTTAGTATCTAAATCTAAGAAGCCTGTGGTCATTCCTGTTATTCCCTTCTTATTTTCATAAAGGTTTTCAATTTGGTCAAAGGTTTTAGAAAGAAGTTCATTGATTGGTGTAAAACCTTCTCTAAATCTATTTTGAGATAAATCATAAATGTTTTTTTGAGCTTGTTCTATAGCCTCCTGAACCTCAACCTCTGTGCTATAACCTAGCTGTATAATTTCTTCGGATGTTCTAATGAGGTTTCTTAGGGTTGCTTTTTTTTCAACAATTTCTGCATAATACTTAACATTTGATGTTATAGGTACTACCGATGTTAAGCTACTGATATAGGGTATTCCACCAATAGCCTCTAGAATCCCTTTGCTTTTTAATTCTTCAGTAAGGGTAACAAGATCCACGGGTTCATTTCTGTTGAATAGATTAAGAATTGCAAGGCAAATCTCCCTATGGGCTTCCTTATAAAAGTCCTCAGGCTTTAACACCTCCAGGGCTGTTAAAATGGCTTCTCTATCCAATAGCATTGAACCTAAAACCGATTGTTCAGCTTCTATACTATGGGGTGGTATTTTACTAAAAACATTCATCCCTTCCATAAAATCCTCCTACTTCTAATTAAGGGCTGGAATTAGCTCCAACCCTTCCTTCTTATTCTTCTGTTACATTTACCTTTAATTTCCCTACCACCTTAGGGTGTAGCTTAATCTCAATAATTTTTGCACCCAGTTCTCTAATAGGCTCGTTTAAAAGCATTTTTCTTTTATCTATCTTTATCTTATGGGTCTTTTCAAGAACTTCGGTTATCTCCTTTGTTGTTACAGATCCAAATAACCTGCCTCCCTCTCCAGCCTTTGCTTTTATTTCTACTGAGAGTTTCTCTATTTTTTCAGCAAGCTCCTTAGCATTTTCTAGTTCCTTTTCCTTCTTTTGAGCCTCTGCTTTTTTTTGTTGATCTAATGTTTTCATATTTCCTGTACTGGCTTCAACAGCTAATCCCTTGGGTAAAAGAAAATTTCTTGCATACCCATCACTGGCATTAACCACATCGCCTTTTTTTCCTTGACCTTTAACATCCTGTAATAAAATTACCTTCATTTTTCTTCACCTTCCTCTAAGTATTCTAGTATGATTTCCTCTAGCTGCTCTAAAGCTTCCTCAAGGGTATATCCTTCTAATTGGGCCCCTGCCACAGTTAGATGCCCCCCTCCTCCAAGCTTTTCAAGAATAACCTGAACATTTACATCCCCCATGGATCGTCCACTGATGAAGATTCTTCCATCCTCCTTCATCCCAAGGACAAATGAAGATATCACTCCACGGATATTTAATAGTTCATCAGCCGATTGAGCAGCAACCAGCTGTATATTTTTAACCTGACTACAGGTTGAAATAGCCACTTTATCCTTTAATATCCTTGCTGTCCTTAAAACTTCTACCTTTGCAATAATCGTAGATAGTTCATCCTGAAAAAGCTGACGAACAGAAGTTGTATCTGCTCCCGCCCTTCTAAGGAGAGAAGCTGCTTCAAAGGTTCTTACACCCGTTTTAAAGGTAAAGTTTTTAGTATCTACAGATATACCCGCCAATAATGCTTCTGCTTCCATTTGTTCTATATTAACCTTATCCTCCATGTAGAAAAGAATTTCTGTAACCATCTCACTGGTTGAGGATACGAAGGTTTCATGATAACTTAGCACTGTATTTTCAATAAACTCTGTTCCACGTCTATGGTGATCTATTACTACAATATTCTGGGTAAGATTTAGGATTTCTGGGCACTCAGTAAAGCTTGGCCTATGGGTATCTACAACTACAATAAGGCTATTTTCACCAATCCGTCCCTTTGCTTCTTCACAGGAGATCACAGAGCTTCTAAAGTAATCCTTCTCCATCATCCTATCTAGGAGGACTTCAATTGAAGGATTTCCTTCATTTAGAATAATGAAGGCTTCTTTATCTAAGTTCATGGCAGCTCTGTATATTCCTATTGCAGAGCCCAGGGCATCCAAATCAGCATTCTTATGTCCCATTACAAATATATTATCGGCTTGCTCTATAAGCTGCTTTAAGGCATGGGCAATAACCCTAGCCTTCACCTTTGTTCTTTTTTCTACAGCCTTTGTTTTTCCACCATAAAAGCTTATTTTTTCATTATTCTTGATTGCTGCTTGATCTCCGCCTCTACCAAGGGCTAAATCCTTCGCTGTGTTGGCGAAATCGCATACTTGTTTAGGAGTTTCGCCTCCAATGCCTACTCCAATACTTAAGGTTATAGGCAGCTTATTTCCTATGTTTATCTCTCGTATCTCATCTAAAATTTCAAACCTTTTAGCCTCTAGCTTTGGTAACTGCTGATTTTCGAATACAACAATAAATTTATCATTATAGTATTTTCTAATAAAGCCATTTAGTTTATTGGCCCATAGATTTATACGTCTATCTATTTCAGCTATTACCAGTGGTCGGACTGCTTCCTCAGTACTTTGCATAACTTCATCAAAGTTATCTACCTGTATAAGGGCTACAACAGACTTTTCATTATGATATTTTCTTTTTAACAGTAATAAATCTGTTATCTCCACCCAGTATAACATGATAATATACTTTGAGGCATGTTGCTTTGAAAGCTTGATAATATTATATAACACAGTAAAATATCTGCCATTTATATGAATTTCTTTAATATTTTCTTTTTTATTTTGTAATACATCCTTTAATTCAAAACTTTCAATAATATCTTGTATGTCCTTCTCTAGTAGCTCTTTTTTACCTACAATTTCCACAAACTTCGAATTGTACCAGGTTATAGTGCCATCGAACTCTACTATTGTAAGGGGTATAGGTAGATTTAGGATGGCTTGTTTTGTTGCTGAATCTATGTCGGATGAAAGGCCTTCAATATAACGAGTCCATTCTTCCCTACGAATATTTGTGGTTTTTAAATTATAGTAAATTAAATAGGCTAAAAGAAAAACACCTATTATCCCGATTATATGATTATAAAAGGATACAATCACTATAAATACCGATATTATGATAAGGTATATTCTAGTATCTGGGGTAAAAAGCTTAAAAAACCTACTAATTTTCATGTTACTACCTCCAGGTTATTATTGTTTCTTGATGCTTCTCAGCTTTCTAATGTCAAATGCAGCATCAATTAACCCTAATGGAGCAATAATATAGGCTGTTAATGGGCTAAAAACTACAATTAGAATAATTAAGAAAATCCTTAAAGCCTTTGGTGTCTTTATTCTCTTCAGCATATAACTGATGGTGGCTATACCTTGTAAATAGAAAACAAAAATAAAAATTACAATTACATTATTTAATAATGCATTAAAATGAATACCCTCTATGAATCTTGTTAAATAGCTAAGAACAAATATGATAAATGAGCCTAATAATATGTTGCCAGGCAATCTAAATTTACTGAACTCTGGTAGTTTATCATAATCATAACGAATCTTCTTTAAAACTGAAATTGCCAAGTAATAGTTTGCAAAGGCTCCCATAACCGATTGTAATATTAGAAAGCTTGGAATTAACATAATTAGGTTATCAATTGCAGCTTTAATAGTGGCTTTACTATATTCCATAGATAGGATTTCTTCCATTTGCAGCTGAACTTCCTTGAAACTATCGGCTATGATTTCCATAAAGTTTATGCCACCGATTATGGCTATCAGCTGTATGATTAAAAAGGTTGTTACCACCCAAAGAGCAGAAGCTATTGATATGGCCGTAAAGGGTTCCTTTTTCGTTCTAATACAATACCCTATAACAAGGGCCACTGGTCCAAACATAATCAATATAAATCCTGTAAGTATGAGCTCCGTCAATAATCCAATGGCTAAACTTGATATTAAAAGGGAAAGAATCGTGTACTTTGTTCCCCGCCTGGCAGATAGAATAATAAAAGGCACTGGTAGAAAAAAAATCAGTATTGATAATACCGGTATATAGATAACGCTGATTGCAAAAAATGCTGAGATCATAGCTATAAGAGCCGATTCAATTAGAGCTCTTTTATTATTTTCCAAATTCAATTGCATTCACTCCTATTGTTTTCCTCGATTTTTAAGATATTGACTTATGCTAGAAAGGTCTCCATACCACTTTTCTAGATGATGCTCCTCTAGCATATGTAGCTTGGCCTTTTCCTGTACCTTTTTATCAACAGTATGATAGTCGATTCCAAGCCTTTTACCTAGGGAATAGGTAACTAAAATAATATTGGCTAATACTTCAACAATCGCTTCCTGTCCTTCTTTAAAACCCTTTACAAGTAGTTCAAACAATGAGGCGATGCTATTTAAAAGCTCACATTTTAAAAACTCTATCATTTTAATATTCTTCCCTATATCAATTTGTCTTTTTTCTATTTCCCCCATACTACCCCTCTTTTCTAAAACACTATTTATATTAATACAAGTATTATATCAAAAATATAGACTCATAAGTAGTATTCTATAACGAATTATCCTTTCCTTCAATGATAATTACACAGAGGCTCTAATTAATGGGATTAACCCATAGCATCAACAGCATTTATAGATCTTTAATAAAGTTGATCTTTGAAAGAATTTCTTCTAGATTATAGATCACAACCAGTAGTTTAATTACCTCATCGGAGGGAAATTTATTAACATCGGGATTATATTTGAATCTTCTTTTTGCCTGCCTAATTAAATCAACTGCAGTGTGAAGATTATCCTCTGCTCCTTTACCGCCATCATGGGTATCCTTTAATAAGAGACTTCTAATTTCCCTTAAATCTTCAATAATGAAATTAACAACCTCTCCCTTTATATCCTTTTCCATCACTCCCAATAGGTTCTGAAAGTGTAGATAGATTTCTTTGCTTAGTTTGACCCTAACCTCCATCTCTTTAAATTCACTGTTATCATAGATTTTCATTTTTCCTTCCTTAGCGTGTAGCTTAAAGAGATTCTCTACCCGATCAATTTCTGCCTCTATTTCTGATGTATTGCGTTGAAGGGTATCTAATGTTTTTTCCTCCCTTAATAGAAGATTAAAACACTCTACTACATTTCCCCATATATCCTTTAATACGTGATTTGTTTCTTCCATTAACTTTTTATCATAGGTTGGTGGATAAATTAGATAATTCACTATTAAGGCTATACTGATTCCAATAAAGGTATCAAATAGTCTATTCAATGCATAGGAAGTATACCCATCTCTATAGTTTAAGAATACTGCAATAAACACAACACTGGCAATGTTTATAGACTCATTCCATTTCAATCGATTCATAATGTGTATTAAAATGATTAAGCCCAGGGAAGCCATTAGAAAATTTTTGGGTGTGATTACAATAAATATTACCCCTACTATGGCTCCTATAAATGTTCCCAGCATTCTGTTTATGCCAGCTTGCCAAGAATCTGAAACCGTAGGCTGTATAGCAATTAAGGCTGCAACCATGGCGAAAAAAGGTTCATCAATGCCTAGAAGTCTTGATACCATCATAGTTATACCAACTGCTATACCAGTTTTAATGGTTCTTAATCCAATTTTCACTAAAATCACCTTCTCTCGTTATAAATCCTTCTCGTCTATTATAATATACCTTGTTGATTTCTTATACTCCTTTTCCTATATCTTTAAACAGAAAAAGACCGATTTAATCGATCTAAGGTGCTAAAAACTATTCTTCCAACCCATCTTCATTAAATGCCCTGCTTCCTTAAGATTGTAGCAGTAGGTTTAGTTTCTTTAAAAGTCTTCTATTTGTTAAGAACTCCAACGGTTGCAATGTATACAGTTTTAGTGGTTGGAGGTTAGAAGTTGGAGGCTGGAAAGAAGACTTTTTCTCATTTCTAGCCTCTTTCATCTTGCTTCTAAGTTACCAAGAGTGCTGGGTTTCTGAAGCAATAAAAAAATTATCCTTTTTCAACAGGCTCAGATATATTAAAGCTTATTAATTGCCACCATCAGAACAACTCCTGGTATTCCTAATATCCCAACAATGGTAGCTGTCAAAGGATTTATCGTAACAGAAACGCCTATGAAGTTGCCAATAAAGTTTGTTATAAAAAGAATGATCACTCCAATAGCTGCCTTTACTACTATTTTACCAATAAATTTTAAGGGTGTTGCTAAAACCCATACAATAATATATAGCGCAATTAGTCCAAGGGCATAAGCAAGTATAATCCCTAGTTCCATACCTATGTTCACAATATCCCCTCCAATTAAACAAAATAGGAGTAGTTTGACCTACTCCTATTTTATATTCTAGTTTATCGGATTTTATCCCTATTCTTTTGCTTTTAGGTCTAGTATCTAACTAAGATTTACTTTAATTCCCTCTTCTTTAGCCTTCTTTAATAGATAAATGTATCTACTTTTTGCTGCCTCCATCTTATAGATTGCATGGTCTATTAAGTCTGGTTCTGTAACATTTTCAAAGAAGACCTCTGCACTTTTCCATTCGTCATGGGCTATCCTAATAATATCAACAAAGGCTTGATTCTCATCAACTTCTTCTTCCATCAGATGATTTACTTTATGGTGAAGAGCACCTAGGATATTATTAAAGTTCATCATAAACTTATTCTTCTTTGTTGTAAGCTCCCTTTCCTTCATTATGGAATACCCCCTTAAAAGGATTTATTGTTTAGTAGGATATCCATTATTTTCAAGTTATATACCCATAACTTTGAAATAATACTTCTTATTTGAATGTTATAAAAGCTCTGCTGCAAGTTGAGCAAGGGAAGATCTTTCAACCTTCTTAAAGTTTATGTGGGCTGATATTTCTTGTTCTTTAAACTTATCTATGGTATAAGTAAGTCCATTACATATTGCATCCAGATATGGATGGTCTATCTGTTCAGTGTCCCCCATTAATATAATCTTAGTTCCCTCCCCTACTCGAGTTACTATGGTCTTCACTTCATGCCTTGTAAGATTTTGGGCCTCATCTATAATCATAAATTGATTGGGAATGCTTCTACCTCTAATATATGTTAAAGCTTCTATCTCAATTCTATTCATTCCAACAAGGGTGTCTTCTAACTTATTAATGGTTTTTGTTCCTAAAATAAATTCCAAATTATCATATATAGGTTGAACCCAATAGCGAAGCTTTTCATTTTTATCTCCTGGAAGATATCCTATATCTCTACCAACAGGGATTATTGGTTTTGTGATAATGAGTTTATTATAAAGCTTTTTATCATTGGTTTTATATAATCCTGCAACCAAAGATAGAAGGGTCTTTCCAGTTCCTGCCCTACCCGTAAGGGTCACTAATCTAATCTTATCATCCATTAATGCTTCTAAAGCCATTCTTTGCTCTAAGTTTTTTCCTTTTATACCCCAATAAACCTCTTCTCCATAGTGTAGGACTTCGATTTTAGTAACCTTAATATCTACTTTACCAATGGCGGATTTAGAGGTTCCACAGAGATCTTTTAAATGGAGGAACTCATTAGGATAGATGGTGGCACTATCTAAATACACTTTAAAAGCGTCTATAGGCAGAATCTTATCCTGATAAAACTGATCTATTATATCTGAAGGTACTAATATATCCTTATATCCTTCATATCCAAAACTTATGGCATCATTCCTATCCTGTATATAATCCTGACTCGAAATATTCAGTGAATCAGCCTTAATTCTCATAATTACATCTTTACTTACCAAAACTACATCAATACTTTTTTTATTACTATTGTTTTTGAGTTGCAGATTGAGTGCTACAGCTAGAATTCTATTGTCATTATTTATTTCATTAAAATACTCTGATAGAGTTTCTAAACTTCTATGATTTAACTCAACCCGTAAGGAACCCCTCCCCTTTAAACTTATGCCATTGCTCAAGCCTCCTTGATGTTTTAGTTTATCTAACTCTCTTGCAACCTCCCTTGCATTTCTTCCAATTATATCTTGAAGATTCTTTTTTTTGTCGATTTCCTCGATCACCACTGCTGGTATTACTACATTGTCGTCACCAAAGGAATAGATACTTTTAGGATCATGCAGTAAAACACTTGTATCAAGTACAAAGGTTTTGGTCATAAGGTCCCCAAATTTAAGGGATTCACCTTCCTTTCTCCTGTTTGCTATATATTATATTGCTATTATATATTTATGTTGTTATAGCAGGATGAATGTATTGTAAATTTTTATTGTAGAAATCACCCTTTACTTGTTATGTATCTAATTCTTAAGTTTATTTCCCGGGAAATAAACTAATGTTATAATAGAAAAAAGGTTTAAAAGTATGTAAGCTCTTCTAAACCTTTTCTTGATTAGGGGATTTTTTATTATTACAGCAGCACGAAAACCTTCAATTAAAACTTAAATATAAACTTACTCTCTATTATCTCTAATATCGTTAAGCCTTATAATCCTTAGGATTTGGGGCTTTTATTACAAAGAATTCTAATATATCTTCATGATTATTATTAACATTCATCTTGGTATTAAAGGGTATATTAATAATATCTCCAACAACATAAAGCTGAGTGTCCTCTTGATTGAGCTTTAATGACATGGTGCCTCTAATTACTATCATATACACATTTGAATTGGAAAAATGTTCAGGTAAGCTGGTCCCCTTTGTTAAAACCATATGGTTAAGATGAATATTATGATCGTCAATTATCCTTTCTATGATCTTTTCATTCGTAACTGAATATTTATAATTTTCCTGTATCATGACAAAACCTCCTTATTATTATTTTAATTATATATTATAATAGATTCATGATTAGTACAGTTACCATGGTAACTAAATTTAAAAGGAGATTCTAATGGATAACTCAATTGTTTCTTTAATTATGGCTACAGATCTTTTTAAGGATTTTTCTCCAATGGAAATTACTAAACTCTTAAAATCCAAAACCTCCTTTTCTAAGTACAAAAAGAACACTATGATCTATTTTGAAGGAGAAAAATGCATATCTTTAGATATTTTATTGAAGGGTGAAATCATTATCCAGCGTATTGATGAAAAGGGGAATGTTTTAACAATTGTTGATTTTCATTCAGGAGATATCATTGGAGGTAACCTTTTATTTTCCAATCATCCCTATTACCCTATGTCAATAATAGCTAAAACAGATGTAGAAATTCTCCATCTTCAAAAAATCTTAATACTTGAACTGTGTCAAGAAAGCAAAATCTTTCTTACAAAATATCTATCCTCTATTTCAGATAAAACAACCATGTTAACCAATAAAATCAAAGAAGTCTCCTTAAAAAGTATTCGAAACTCAATCATAGATTACTTAAAATATCAGCATAATATTCAAAATAGCTATAAGATAAACCTAGGAATTTCAAAAAAAGAACTAGCAGAAAGGTTAGGAATTCAAAGAACGTCCTTATCACGAGAGCTCAACAAAATGAGAAAAGATGGGCTAGTAGAATTTGATGCCCATTCCATAACAATTATCAATAATCGTATTATTAAATAAATCTTTTTTTTATCTAGATCCATAAAAAAATAGAAGGGACCCACTACAGACAACATCCCCTCTACTTTTTATTAAACTTCTCTATTTGCCTTGAAGCATAAAGGTTGCACAGTCAGTTTCTTGTGTGTCGTGGGCATTTCTAGGCTGAACTTCTATTCTTTCAGCTGCACAGTGATCACCTTGCATATAATAATGACAGGTATTAACCACACACTTAATTCCCTCATTTGGGTGATCCATTTTTTGTACCCTCATTTTGTAACCTCCTATATAGAATATTAGAATCGAAAATATTACTTGCATAATCCTTTACTCTATACAGAATAAAATCTTGAAATAGTTAGCTTTTAGTAGCTATTCAGGTTTTATTCACAGCAATATTAACTTATTGTGTTTTATATGGACATAGCCTTTTTTAAGTTCTAATTCATGTATAATTCCTATTTGTTAAAGAATTAAATAGGAAAGAGCATTAAAGAGATATCCGATAATTAGTATGCCAATAGTTACGATTGCAACAAAGACCCCTAATAATTTTTTCTTCATAACTTTACTTAACATAATCATAGAAGGCAATGATAATGCCGTCACAGCCATCATAAAGGATAGTATTGTTCCGATTCCTACACCTTTAGAAAATAAAGCCTCTGCAATTGGCAATGTTCCAAATATATCTGCATACATAGGTATTCCCACTAAGGTAGCAAGTAAAACTGAAAAGGGATTATTTTCTCCAATTACATTTTGAATCACTGATTCAGGTATCCAGTTATGAATGATGGCACCTATCCCAACTCCTATCAGAATATATAACCAAACCCTTTTAATAATTTCTGTAACTTGCCCCTTTGAATAAGAGATTCTTTCTTTACGACTCATTTCCTGAATTTCTACATCAGCAACTTGTATTTCTTTAACATATCCTTCTACATATTTTTCAAGCTTGAGTTTATCAATTAAGGTTCCTCCTATAACTGCTAGGATTAATCCCACAACAACATAGACTGTAGCAATCCTTATTCCAAAGAATGACATCAATAACAAGAATGATGCTAAATCCACCATAGGAGATGAAATTAAAAATGAAAATGTAACTCCTATTGGTAACCCTGCTGAAGTAAAACCTATAAAAATTGGAATACTAGAGCAGCTACAAAATGGTGTAATAGTACCAAGCAAAGCTCCTAAAAGGTTTCCTTTTATTCCTTTAATTCTACCAAGTATTTTCCTAGTTCTTTCTGGTGGAAAGTAACTTTGTATATAGGATATTGCAAAAATAAGTATCGAAAGAAGTAAAAAAATCTTTATTGTATCATAAATAAAGAAATGAACACTTCCTCCTAGTCTACTCCCATAATCTAATTTAAATATTTTTTCAACCAATAGTTTAACAAGATCATATAGCCATGTCATCTTTAATAATTGATCATTTAGAATACTAAAGATTTGATTGATATAATTCATTGTAAGTCCCCCTAATCATCCTTTTTTAAATCTTTAAGCTCCTTCATCTTCTCTTTAATATAATCGTCAGTATAGCTTATCCTTAGTAAATCCTCTTTTAGTGTTGGATAGTCTTCAGTATTTCTTGTGATATTTTCTAAAATTGAAACCAGCATTTTATTTTCTTTATTTAGATAGTAAAATATGAATTTTTCATCTCGTTCATCTTTAACAAAGCCCATATTTCTAAGCTTTGCTAAATGCTTTGAAATTTTAGGCTGACTTTCTTTCATTACTCCTTGCAATTGGCATACACAAAGTTTCTTTTGATATAGAAGCACTAGAATTCTCAGACGAGTTTCATCAGCTAAAACTTTAAAAATATTTATAAGTGCCCTCATTCTTACACTTCCTTTACTCTTATTTTCCTTCGCAATCATATTCTCGTATGGGTATATGTGTATATAATTATATTATTCCTCCTTTCTTCTCTTGTCAATATATAAATGATTTTCTAGAATCCTATAAAGACTGATTAATAACTGAAAGATAATGTTAACGAATTACTATACTAAAATACCCTTATAGATTTAACTTTAGCTGTTTAAATGTATTATTATGGAAACAATTTTTTATTCTCTATAATAATTCTATATCTTTACTTTTATTTCATCTTATTTAATAGGTTACTCTTCAAATTTAGATTAAAGCTGTAGCATAAAAAAACATACTAATAAGGTTGTATCAATCCTTTACCAGTATGTTTTATGTAATCTTTTATATATAAATGTTCGTACAATAATTGGTTTTTTTCAAAAAAACTAATTTGTTACTAAACTTCTCTTCTGCCCTCTAAAGCCTTTGCAAGGGTAACTTCGTCTGCATATTCAAGATCTCCACCAACGGGAATACCATGGGCTATTCTTGTAACCTTAATACCTAAGGGCTTGAGAAGTCTAGCAATATACATAGCCGTGGCTTCTCCTTCTATATTGGGATTCGTTGCTAAAATAACTTCTTTAACAGTAGTTTCTCCCACTCTGCCTAGCAATTCTTTAATCTTAATTTCCTCAGGACCAATTCCATCTAAGGGTGAAATTGCACCATGTAGCACATGATATAAACCTTTATATTCTTTCGTTTTTTCCATAGCAATTACATCACGTGGGTCTTCTACTACACAAATAACCTCATCACTTCTTGTCCTGTCTGTGCAAATATTACATTGATCAGCATCCGTCAGATTGGTGCAGATACTACAATACTTTATGCTTTCTTTTGCAACGGTTATGGCTGTCGCCAGTTGATAAGCATCCTCATTGGTTAAGCTTATCACATAAAATGCCAATCTTTGAGCTGTCTTTCTACCTATGCCGGGTAGTTTGGTAAATTCATCAATTAGTTTTGCTATAGGTGCTGAATAATAGTTCATTAATCCCCCTCAATTCCTAGAAAGCTAGAATAACCCCAGCAAGCTAACATTTCCTGTTACCTTTGCCATTTCCTTAGATACCATTTCTTCAGCAGAGCGTATAGCTTCATTTACAGCTGCCATAATTAAGTCCTGTAGCATTTCAGCATCATCTGGATCAATTACTTCAGGTTTGATTTCTATAGCAAGAATCTCCTTCTTCCCATTTATTTTAACGGTTACTGCACCACCACCAGCACTGGTTTCTAACTCTTTTCTGTTGAGCTCCTCTTGCATTTCTTCCATTTGCTTTTGCATTTTTTGAACCTGCTTCATCATATTATTCATATTGGGCATACCACCCATTCCCTGGAATCCTTTCTTCATTTCTTATACCTCCTTAAGGTTTATTAATTTTTTACTTTTTAAATTATATCACAAACTTCTCTAAATCACATTATTCTTCAATTATTTCAAGGATATTTTCTGGAACCTTCTCCCTTAGTATATTGATGGCTTCATCCTCTTGAACCTGGCTAATAGCATCCCCATCCATAACAACTTTTAATCTTATTGATTCACCTGTTACCTTATATATTACAGAAGCAATATACTCCTTAGTGGCTTCCTTATCTAAAGCTTCTCTATGAAAACCATAACCTTCTTTAAATCCTATTATTAGATTTCCATCTTTTACTCCTACAAGATGTCCTTCCATAAGAAAAGCTTTAATCTGTGCCTTCTTATTTTTCTTTAATGCTTCTAATACCTCATCCCAGTTGTCTTTAATCACATTAAAATCCGCCGCTTTTTCAGGTTTTTTTACTGTTTCTTTAGCACTTTTCTTAGTTTGATCTTCTTCTATAAATTTCTTATGGTAATTTGATTCTTCTTTAGATTTTATTTGATAATGTCCATCTAAGTTTCCTGTATCTTTAATTAAGGGAGTTTCTGCTGCAATTGCAATATTTTTACCCTTAATTAAGCTCTCCAGCTGTTGAATTCTATCCTCCAACTCTTCCACAGAAGAATTAAATCCCTTCTTGGAGATTTTAGCAATAGTAACCTCTAGTATAATTTGTGGCTGAGTTGCATATTTCATCTTACCTTCAGCTTCAGATAAATCTTGTATAATTTTAATAAGCTCCCCTTCCTTAAAGAGTTTCTCCTCTTTAGCAATATGATGAAGGGAAACATCATCTCCTCTATATAAGTCCTCAAGTTGAATTTTCATTTTTTCCATTAATAGTATTCTAAGATGTTTTATAAGATCCTTAATAAATAATTGTACATCTTTACCTTCCATTACCACCTTTTGTATATGAGTTAATGCTTGTGATGGCTCCTTTTCCCCTATTGCTTGAATCAACTGATGCAATAGCTCATCACTAATTAATCCCATGGTATCAGCTACTTTGTCATATAGTAACTCCCCTTGAGTAAAGGATATACATTGTTCAAGAATACTAAGTGAATCTCGAATGGATCCCCTACCGTTGGCAGCTATCACCCAAAGTGCCTTTTCCTCATATTTAATTTCCATACTATCGCAAATAGATAGGATATGGCTGAAAATTTCCTTTGTTTTTACAGGTTTAAAATCAAATCTTTGACACCTTGATAATATCGTCGCAGGAAGCTTATGGGGCTCTGTGGTAGCTAATATAAAAATTACATGGCTAGGTGGCTCCTCTAAGGTTTTTAGTAATGCATTAAAGGCTCCTGTGCTAAGCATGTGAACTTCATCAACAATATATACCTTATATCTTCCTCTAGATGGAGGGTATTTAACATTTTCTCTAATTTCTCTAATATGATCTACACCGTTATTGGATGCTGCGTCAATTTCCATTACATCCATAATACTTTCTGAGAGAATACCAGTACAAATGGCACATTCATTACATGGATTATTGTCAATAGGATTATTACAATTAATTGCCCTGGCGAAAATTTTAGCAGTTGAAGTTTTACCTGTTCCTCTGGTTCCTGAAAAGAGATAGGCGTGGGATATTTTTTCATCCCTCATCTGATTCTTTAAGGTTTTCACAACATGTTGTTGTCCAACTACGTCTTCGAAAATTTTCGGCCGCCATTTTCTATATAATGCCTTATAAGTCATTTTATCACCTTCACTTATTCTTAAGTAGTTTCATTATATCACAGCTTCTTCCTTCAATATAATATTACAATAACCAATTTAGAAAACTAACCAGCCAATTTTCCAAAAAGCTCTGTAATAGTATAGATTCATCTATTGCCATTGCCATTTTACCGTAAGGATTCTTTAATGTTATTGGAAGAATAATGATTAGTACTATAAGAATGATTAAAATTCCTCTTATGGCTCCTACCATGGCTCCTCCAAGTCTATTCATGGTGTTTAAAATTGGTAATTTAAAAGCATTATCGATGATTTGTGATATAAAAATTACTGTCAATCTTACAAGGATGAATATTAGTATAATACTAATTATATTAATGATGAATATTGTAATGCTATTGGATAAATCATTTTTTATTGCTGCTGCGCTTTCAGTATGGGTTAAAATACTGGTTTCTTTGATTAAATAATCCTTTAAAAAGCCCACAAGGGGATTACTTCCCTCCTCCGGGAGTTCTTTTGGAATCCATAGAGAAATCAAACCATCAAAATTGTTACCAATAAAATTTTTAATCGCTAAGTCAATGGAAGTAGTTTTTTGTATCCACTCAGATAGTTTGAGATAGTAAATCTTAGCAGCAATAACAGCTACAATATAGCTTCCAAAGCTCATCAACGAGAGAACAAATCCCTTTTTAAAACCCCATAAAATATTCATGAATATCATTATAATAATAAATATATCCAACATTTGATTTTACTCCTTCTTTTGCTATTATTGAAGCTTTGTAAAGGTTAATCTTTCCTTTGTTACAATAACCAAATGATTATTGGGGAATAAATAGGCCCTTTCTATGTCGCTGCTATATAAATGCTCTAGTATTTTTTCTTCATTAAAACCCTCAACATAAATAGATCGTTCTCCATAATACAATACTTTATCCTCTATAACATCTAACCCCTTCACCTTCTCCTTTGGTTTTATCTCCCTTATTAGCTTACCATTAGTCTTATATATTATAATTCCTAAACTATTTCTACCTTGAATTATACCACTATTTATATCATTACCTCCATATAAAACAAGGATTTCATCATTAAAGGTTTCTACAAGTTTTACATTTCTAATTGAAGCTGACCATTTTTCTTCCTTGTCTATATAACTAGTTACTTTGTTTTCCTGTACCAAAACTAAGCTTCCTTTTTTATCATAAAACATATTTAATATAATTTCATCTACTTGATTAAAACTTATTACATCTCCATTATAATTGTAGGTGATTAAGTGACTTTCTAAACTACCCCCTTTAACAGCTATGATCTGAATAAGGAGTTCATTTAGCTTTTTTGAGTTTAAAGTGCTTAGTATATCGCCTTCCCTTATTAGTATTTCTGAAATTTTCTTTCCAGCTTCATTTAATAGAGTTACCGACTTTACTAAAAGCCCCCCTTCTGCATTATGCTGAAGAACCACCAAATTCTCATTGTTGACATCAAAGCTTTTAACCTTTTTTTCTATTACCACTTTATAAACTACATTTCCATCCTTCTCTATTCGTGTTAATTGATTATTGTTTTGATCATATATATATATACTTTGGTTATTGTTTGTAATTAAAGGGTTAATTGCCCCTATATGAAGACTCCAAATCAATTCTCCCTTATAGTTATAATAGAATAAAACACCATCCCAGTATTTAGCTATTCCATCATTAAGCTTCTTATATTGAATATGGCTACTATGGGGCAATTCAATTTCTTTTAAAAGATAGATGTCTAAAGCCTCTGCCTTTATTTTTCCCTTAAAATAGTTTATAGACATTGGGTTTGCTAAAAGAAAGATCAATATCAGCACTAATAGAATATAAACTATTCTTTTTTTTATTTCCATTTCATAACCCCCTTGTTTCACGTGAAACATCCATTTAATATTTTCTAAGACCCTTTAAGTATTTACTATCATTAATTAGATAAATTCTTGTTTTTCCAACTTATCTCCTTTTGTCATGTGATTTCGTTTTTACCTATTGAATGGAACTTAATTAATAGTCTTCATTTATATCTCTATATTTTCTACCTTGAAGGCGGTAATCCTCTATATAAAACTTCTTTATAAAAGAAATTGGAGTTATCTATAAACTTCTTATCATTGTTAAAGATTTTAAAGAACTGTATTTAAATAAAAAATTTGGGCAAACTCTTTTAGAAATCATATTTTTATAACTGACTTAATACTTTAATATATGATATTTAATTTCTCATAAAGGAGGCTCTATATGTCTTTAATAAAAACTTCTTCTGATTCTATAAATATAAATATGCCTATGGCTTACATAGATTTCAGCTCTTTACTAATTGGATACCTAAAGGAATTTTACAAAGACCCCTTTGAAGAGCTTATCATTTTATGTATTGGAACAGACCGATCTACTGGTGATTCATTGGGGCCCCTCATCGGCTATAAACTTACAAGCACCCTTTCTAGATATCCTAATGTTTTTGTTTATGGTACATTAGATGAACCTGTACATGCTAAAAATTTAGATGAGAAAATTAACTATATTTATTCTAATTATAAATCTCCCTTCATAATTGCTATAGATGCTTGTTTAGGTAAAATGGACAGGATAGGTTATATAAAAATAGGTAATGGCCCCCTTAAACCAGGTGCCGGTGTTAATAAGGACCTGACAGCTGTTGGAGACTTGCATATCACAGGTATTGTGAATCTATCGGGTTATATGGAATATTTAGTGCTTCAGAATACTAGATTAAGTCTAGTCATGAAAATGGCAGAGACTATTTCAGAAGGGTTAAAATTTTCTTTATGGAAGCTAAATAAACATAGGCTATTAGTTCAAACTTAAAAAAGGGTCTTAAAGAAGGGTCTTAAAAAAGACCCTTTTTTCATATACCATATAGATTACTCAAATATTCATTATATAATATTTTAAGTAAGGTTGTGTTAGTACAAGTGATCTTTAATAAAAATATTTAACTAAATAAACTCCCATATCTTCTTTTTTCAATTATGTATTTAATATCTTCTATGGTTTTTCCCTTTGCATTTATAAGAATTGCCCCATAATCATCCCCTTGCTGATTATTAATTGTTCTTAATCCATCATAATCATCGATATATATAACTGCATCTACATGGTTAGCCATGTTAAAGCCTACAACCTCATATCCTTCTCTTTGCAAATCATTTGATAAACCCTCTAATCCTTGCTGTATTGCTATCCTTTTCAAAACAAACACCTCCTACATTTATTATTGGTTATAGGAGGTGCTTTAATACACTTATGTAGCTATTCTTAAAATGATAATTCCTTTACAACAATTATCTTACCAAAAGTTTGATTTTCCTATCAGATACCCCGATAAAAATACCATCTTTATTTTCTATTGCTTCAATGATTTCACCATCAATATTAATTTTAACTTTTTCATTGGTGTATAAAACCATCTCTTTTCCTCTTAGGGCTTCTACTTCCTTATATCTTATGTGATTGCCCTTAAATATTGAAGGGAATAGAATAAACAGTTTCAGTTTTTTCATTTTGCTCACAATGCAGATATCCAATAGGTCGTCGTTAAAGTCAGCCATTGGTGCAATTTTCATTCCTCCACCATAGGATCCTCCATTACAAAAAGCAATTAACATGGTATTTATATCCACTAACTTTCCATCTACAGATAACTTCAGTTGTATCGTTTTGTATGTGATTAATCCTTTAATTAAGGCCACAATATAGGCTTTAGTTCCAGTTATATATTTTTTTATACTTGTAACCTTATCTGCAATATGCGCATCAAGCCCTACAGATGCAACATTTACAAAATACATGTCCTGCACTATTCCCAGGTTAATCTCTCTAGTTTTACCATTTAATATAATTTCTAGGGCCTCTTGGGGATCGGAGGGAATATTTAAGCTTCTTACAAAATCATTACCTGTACCTGAAGGCAATAATCCGATAATCTTATTACCATTCTTTACACCGTTGGCTATTTCATTAATGGTACCATCTCCACCTACTGCAACGATTACATCTTCCTTAGCTTCTTCTGCTAGTTTTTTAGCATGTCCTACCCCTTCAGTTAGTTGTATCCTGTACATACAACCCTCTTTTTCCATAGTTTCTTTAATTATTTTTAGCCTATCTAAGGGCTTTCCTTTACCTGATGCTGGATTTACGATAAATAAGTAACTTCTTTTATTCATCAAACAACCTCTTTACTACGTCTGGAGGATTTCATTTCAAGTCCATCGATTTCTTTAGCCTTTGCCCTCTCCAAAGCCTGTAACTCCTCCACTGATAGACTGTAATTCGATTTACCTTCTTTTATTGGTTTGGCGTAAGATATCGTTTCGGTTCTTCCATGAATTCCTGTAATAATCAAACCATCGTTATTATCATCCAGCATTGCTATAGAAAAACTTAGATCACTACCCGTGTCTTTAAAAGCATTGTATCTTATTATTCCAATCTTTTGTACACAAAAACTTAATCTGTTATCAAATAAATCTAATCTCCTATTAAATTGTTGAAACTCTGATCTAACTTCATCAACCTCTTCTTTATGCTGCAGTAAAATACCTTCGATGTTCTTACCATTAGTACCTTTAACTAATTTCTTATACTTATCCTTAAGATTGGCTGTAATTAAATAATTACATAATAATAAAATAAATAATAAGATATTAAAGGTCATTAAGACAATAACAGCAATGGAGTTATTATCCTCTATGAACCTAAAAATTTGGTCCAAAATTAGTCCCTCCTTAACAAATAAAAAATAATAAAGCCTGTACACTATATTTTATCATTTCTTTGGGTTTACAGCCATCTTAAATATTCAAATGTCAAAAAAAACCTAACTATGTCAATTTACAAGGGTTTATCACACCTTATAGAAGCTTGTGTTTCGATGTTTTCATGAAAAAAAGGCCCAAAGGCCCTTTACAATCTCAATATAATATAAAATTAAATTTGGCTACAAATATCTTTTATTGCGTTGATTGCTTCATCAATTTCATTTCTAGTGTTAAAATATCCAATACTGAATCTCACGGTACCTTGTTCAAAGGTGCCTATTGTTTTATGGGCCATAGGGGCACAATGTAAACCGGATCTAACTGCTATATTATATACCTTATCAAGTATATAGGCTATTTCTGATGAATCTTCATTACCAATATTTATTGAAACCACTGAAGCTTGCTTAGTGGAATCCTTTGGTCCGTATATTTTTACCTTTTCCATCTTACTAAGCTCTTCTATAAAATATCCCGTTAGCAATTCTTCATGTTTCCTTATATTGTCCATACCCTCATTAAGGATAAAATCAACTCCTGCAGCTACCCCTGCTATACCTGGGGTATTAGGAGTGCCACTTTCATATCTATCTGGCAACATTTCTGGTTGAAATAATTCCTCTGATTTACTACCAGTTCCCCCTTCTTTAAAATGCTTTACATTCAAACCTTCCTTTATATAAAGTATACCCGTTCCCTGAGGTCCTAGTAGCCCCTTATGGCCTGGTAGTGCTAAAAGATCTATGTTATCCTTGACAACATCTATTTCATAGACCCCTGCAGTCTGAGCAGCATCAACCAGAAACAAAACGCCCTGGTCCTTTGCTATTTTACCTACTTCTTTTATCGGCATTATCGTACCAGTAACATTTGAGGCGTGGGTTAGTACAATTAATTTAGTATTCTCTCTAATTGCGTTTCTTATATTCTCTGGGTTCAGGCATCCATCTTCTCCACACTGAATTATCGTGCTTTCTACCCCTATCTTCTCTAAAGCTTTAATGGGTCTAAGTACGGAATTATGCTCCATACTACTGGTTATTACATGATCCCCTTTACTCAAAATCCCCTTTATAGCAAGATTCAGTGACTCGGTTGCATTTCCTGTAAAGATTATCTGCATTGGATTTTCGATGTTGAATAGTTTGCTGACTTTTTCCCTTGCAAAAAAAATACTTCTTCCAGCTTCTAGAGCTAATTTATGTCCAGATCTTCCTGGATTAGCTCCATAATCCTTCATGGTATTAAGTACTGCATCATATACTCCTTGGGGTTTTGGGAAGGTAGTTGCTGCGTTATCAAAATAAATCACCTTTATCCTCCTCACTCACTTCAATAGTTATAGACTGCTTTAATACACCATATTCCACAATGTAATAATTGTCACCCTTATGGGTGAAATATTATATTTTAACCCATCTTGATGATTCTTATTATATTAATGTTTCACGTGAAACATTTTGGGGTTTATCGATATTATTTTCTACATGTATCTCATTTGGTGTTATTGGCTATTATATCTAATATTCTTTCTAAATCTTCATTGTTATAGTATTCGATTTCTATTTTACCTTTATTTTTTCCCTTAGATATGGTAACCTTTGTTCCGAGGGCTTTCTTTAAGGTATCTTCTACATCAATTAATAAATAATCCTTACTTTTCTTTTTTACTCCTTTTTTCTTTGG
This sequence comes from Alkaliphilus serpentinus, assembly GCF_009017255.1. Lineage (GTDB taxonomy): Bacteria > Bacillota > Clostridia > Peptostreptococcales > Natronincolaceae > Alkaliphilus_D > Alkaliphilus_D serpentinus. The sequence goes on from NZ_WBZB01000010.1 coordinate 55,584, forward strand.
AGGCATTAATATCTTTCCAATTAAATCTTCGGTTTCTCTAACACTTAGTTTTTCTTCCATGATTTTTAGGGCTATTTGATACTGCTTTTCTCCATCATCGATTCTTAGCAATACCCTACCATGGCCACTACTTAAAGAGTTACTCTTAACCAAATCAATTATTCTTCCATCCAAATTCAGAAGGCGTAGGGTATTTGCTAAGTAAGGCCTGCTTTTTCCTAAAGCTTCAGCTAACTGTTCTTGAGTAACCTTGTGATTATTGATCAAGTCCTTATATGCTAACGCTTCCTCTATAGGATTTAAATTTTCTCTTTGAAGATTTTCTACCAAAGCAACCTTCATTAATTGACTGTCCTCATAATTTTTTATTACACAAGGTATTTCCCTTAATTGTAGCTCTTTAGAAGCCCGCCATCTTCTTTCTCCAGCAATTATCATATACCCATCTTTCCTTTCAGTAACAATGATGGGTTGAATAATTCCATGGACCTTTATTGACTGAGCCAGCTCCATTATGCTATCTTCATCAAAATCCTTTCTTGGTTGATGAACATTAGGGTAGATTTTATTTATATTAATATGCTTTATCCGGTCTTCAGAAATTTCCTCTTCTACCTGCTCAAGGGTTGACATTTCTGGAATTAAGGCCTCTAGTCCTTTCCCTAATCCTCTTTTTTTGTTTTTAATCATTTATATCCCGTCCTCCTCTAAATCGATAAACTCTTCAGCTAGTTCCTTATAAGCTTCGGACCCTTTAGACTTCTCATCATAATAAATTACCGGTTGTCCAAAGCTAGGGGCTTCAGCTAATCTTACGTTTCTAGGAATGATTGTAGCATATACCTTTCCCTTAAAGTAACTTTTAACCTCATCAACAACTTGAATAGAAAGGTTTGTTCTACCATCGAACATACTAAGAACAACCCCTTGTATCTCCAGATTAGGATTTAAGTTTTTCTTCACCAATTGAATTGTGTTCATTAATTGACTAACACCCTCCAAAGCATAGTATTCACATTGTATAGGGATAAGAACACTATCAACAGCGGAAAGGGAGTTAATTGTTAATAGACCCAAGGATGGCGGACAATCAACAAATATATAATCATATGAATCTTTTATTTCATTAATAGACTGCCTGAGTTGAATTTCTCTATTGCTTACTCCTGCCAATTCAATTTCTGCTCCTGCCAGCTGAACACTTGAGGGGACGATATGTAAATTGTCGTATTGGCTTTTAATAACAACTTCCTTAATACTAACATCATTAACTATTACATCATAAATGCTATATTCAAGCTCCGTCTTATTAATTCCAAAACCACTGGTGGTATTTCCTTGAGGATCTATATCTATAACACATATTTTTTTACCCATATTGGCAAGACAAGCACTTAGGTTTACATTCGTAGTTGTCTTTCCAACACCACCCTTTTGATTAAAAATGGCTATTACCTTCCCCATTTTCATTCTCTCCCTCCACGAGTTATTTTCATATTATATACTTCTATACAATATAATTTTCACCTTCTTTATAATCACAAATGCTTTTGTTTTCACTCAATATCCTTTCTAATATTAAATTATATAATATTTTCTCGGCTTTTTATCATTTATTTTATAATAATGCTAAAAAAATACTATATAAGAGATTACTATCATAAATATTAGTATTATTGAATCTTTGAATCAGGAGGATAATAATGCTTAAAATTGTGATTATGACATTTTTTATTGTATTTATTGCTGAGTTGGGAGATAAAACTCAACTCCAGGTTATGTTACTGGCTACACAAAGCAAATCCATTTGGCCTGTTTTTATAGGCTCTTCACTAGCTTTGATTTTTAGTTCCTTAATTGCTGTTTTAGCTGCTGATTACATTTGCAAAATCATTAATCCATCGATACTACAAACAGCTGCTGGTATAATTTTTATTATATTTGGTGTTCTAACCTTATTCGGTAAACTCTAAAACTCCATAAAAAAAGATTACAGATTTACCTATGTAATCTGTAATCTTTTTTTATGCCTTTGGAATTCTTACGGTTAATTCGATATATTCACCGTGATCAATTTGTTTTAACTCAGCTTTTTCTTGTTTATCTTTAATTGCCTCGAAGGCTTGTTTAATTGTGTTTATATAAATCCTATAATTTAAAAAACTCCTGATTTTTTGATTGCTTTGAGGTTCCTTTGCATTACTTATTTCTTCAGTAATCTGTTGTATAATTTCTTCTGTTTTTTTTACGTTTAAATCATTTTTAATTACTTTATTTAATATAGATATTCTAAGTTCTTCATCTGGCAGTTTTAATAAGGCTCTGGCATGCCTTTCTGTTAAATTGTTGTCCATTAATAGTCTTTTAATTTCTGGACCTAGTTTCAATATTCTAAGTTTGTTGGCAATTGTTGACTGATTTTTTCCTACCTGTAGGGCTATCTCCTGTTGAGTAAATCCATGATCATTTATTAAATTATGAAAGCCTTCAGCTTCTTCAAAATAATTTAAATCTTCTCTTTGTAAATTTTCAATAATTGCAACAACAGCTGAATCCTTATCATCAAATTCTCTATGTATGATTGCTGGAACCTTGTCTAACTTAGCTATCTTTGCAGCCTTAAGCCTTCTTTCCCCAGCAATTAGTTCATACTTTTCCTCTCCTATTTGTCTAACACTGATTGGCTGTAAAATACCATATGCCTTAATTGATTGTGAAAGTTCTTCTAAAGCTGTCTGTGAAAATGTTTTTCTTGGCTGATAAGGATTTGGAATTATCGATTGAACGGATATCTCCATAACCTGCTTGTTCCCATCACTCATTATCCTTCCACTCCTCCCGAACAAATTACACTTATAGATAATTCTATAAAAAAAAGTTGAGTCCTGCTATTAATTCATGATTGTTAGATAAATCGTTTTACAAAATCCTACTCTATATATTAGATTATAGGACTTTTAGTAGGTTTTCCTGCTTTTCTAGGGTATTTTGTCGGAGTGGGTTTGACCTTTTCAATAACTACGATTTTATGTTTTATATCGCTTAATGGAAGGGATATTTCCAGCTTCTCTACCACTTTCCCTCCAAGAACCTCAATAGCCTTTTTAGAAGAAGCCATTTCATCTTCTACCTGAGGGCCTTTTTGGCATATAAATATTCCACCAACTTTTATAAAGGGCATACAATATTCTACCAGAACATTTAATGAAGCCACTGCTCTAGATACTGCTGCATCGTAGCTTTCTCTAAAATCATCTAGCCTACCAAAATCCTCTGCCCTACCGTGAAGAAAATCAACCTTCACCAAGCTTGTCTCTTTACACACTTCCTTTAGAAAAGTAACTCTTTTATTAAGTGCATCTAAAAGAGTTAATTCAATGTTTGGCTCCATAATCTTTATTGGTATTCCTGGAAAGCCTGCTCCTGTACCAACATCTATTAATCTATTAATCTTGTCGAAACCCTTTACCTTTAAACAGGATATGGAATCGATAAAATGCTTTATTACTATATCTCTCTCGTCTTCGATGGCAGTTAAATTCATTTTTTCATTCCATTCAAGTAATAGGTTCTTATAAATCATAAATTGATTCATTTGGTTTTCGTTTAAATCGATTCCTAGGTCAGAAAATCCCTTTTTCATTATCTCTTCCATTTTTAACTCTTCACCGCCTTCTGCCTTCTTCTTTGTTCAAGAAAAACCAGTAATACAGATATATCTGCTGGAGAAACTCCAGAGATACGGGAAGCTTGTCCTACTGAAAGGGGCTTAATATTGTTTAGCTTCTGTCGAGCCTCCAATCTCAAACCATCAATCTTTGTATAGTCTAACTCCTCCGGTAATTTTTTTGCTTCTAACTTTTTAAACTGATCAATTTGATTTAACTGCTTATCGATGTATCCCTCATATTTGATGAATATCTCACATTGACTCTCTATCTCTTCATCAAAGGCATCTATATCTAATTTGTTAAAGCTTTTTATATCTTTATAAGATATTTCTGGTCTTTTTAATAAATCATATAGACTAACTCCTGCTTTAATTGGTGAGCTATCTAAGGATTCTAGTATAAAATTTGCATCCTCTGGAGAGATGTGTGTTGACTTAAGAAGTTCTATTGCCTCAGCTGTCCGTTGTTTTTTTTCTTGTGTTAGTAGATATCTTTCTTCTGTGGCGAGCCCAGCTTTGTAACTTTTCTCAGTTAGCCTTAAATCAGCATTATCCTGCCTTAGAACTAATCTATACTCTGCCCTAGATGTCATCATTCTATAGGGCTCATTGGTTCCCTTAGTCACTAGGTCATCAATTATTACTCCTATATAAGCCTCTGAACGATCTAGTACAAAGGGTTCATCTCCTCTTAATTTTAACACAGCATTAATTCCTGCCATCAATCCCTGGGCTGCAGCTTCTTCATACCCAGAGGTACCATTAAATTGACCAGCACTAAATAAATTATGAATATGCTTTAACTCCAAGGATGGCTTTAGCTGTGTAGGGTCAATGCAATCATATTCTATTGCGTAGGCAGGCCTCATAATATGAGCCTTTTCCATTCCTATAACACTCCTAAGCATCTCCACTTGTACTTCTACTGGCAAGCTGGTGGACATTCCTTGAACATACATTTCCTTAGTATCTAAACCCTCAGGCTCAATAAATAATTGGTGGGTTGACTTATCCTCAAATCGAACAATCTTATCTTCAATAGAAGGACAATACCTTGGTCCTACTCCCTCCATATCCCCTCGATAAAAAGAGGATCTTTTTAAGTTTTCTCTTATAATTCTGATGGTCTCAGAAGTGGTTCTTGTTAGCCAACAGGGTTGTTGATCAATTTCAAGCTTTTTATTTAAGAAGGAAAAGGGGACTATTTTCTCATCCCCCTCTTGTATATCCATTTTAGAGAAATCTATTGTATCTCTATGGACTCTTGCTGGGGTTCCTGTTTTAAATCTCCTTAAACTACATCCTAATTCACGTAGTTTTTCTGATAAAAAGTTGGCTGGGAAAAGACCGTTTGGTCCTGATTCAAAGTTTACTTCCCCCATAAATATTTTGCTCTTTAAATATACACCAGTAGCAAGAATTACACAGGTTCCTTCGTACTCAGCCCCTGTTCTTGTAACAACTCCCTTTACAGTTGATTCTTCAACGATTAAATCAATAACCTCATCTTGAATCAAATCCAGGTTTTCTTGATTTTCTATAGTTTTCTTCATTTCCTTATGATATGCTGTTTTATCGGCTTGAGCCCTTAAAGAATGAACTGCTGGACCCTTTGCAGTATTCAGCATTCTACTTTGTATAAAGGCTTTATCAGTATTTATTCCCATTTCTCCACCTAATGCATCAATTTCCCTTACTAAATGACCCTTGCCTGTTCCCCCTATTGATGGGTTACAGGGCATCATAGCAATAGCATCTAGGGTAAGGGTAATCATTAAAGTTTTACACCCCATTCTAGCTGCTGCCAAAGCAGCTTCACAGCCAGCATGGCCAGCGCCAACAACTATAATATCATATGTGCCAGCTTGATATTTCATCTGCTCACCTTCCTTCTTAATAAAAACATAAATTTCACTATAGTAGTAATTTCTCTAACAAATTTCATTTTACTTATGATTCTCCATGTTTAGACTTTAACTTTTCATTTTTCATTTTTAACTTTTAATTTTAATTATCTACTTTCCAATACAAAAATTTGCGAATATATGGTCAATCAAGTCTTCTCCTACTGTATCACCGGTTATTTCTCCTAAATAGTCCCAGGTATTTTTAAAATCCACCTCTATAAAATCCATAGCAAGCTTTTTATTAATAGCTTCTATTCCCTCTTCCAAACTAATGATAGCCCTTTCTAGAGCATTTTTATGTCTAATATTTGTAACCATAATATGATCCTTGGTTTTTATATCACCCTTATAAACCATATCTACTAAGGTATCCTCTAATTCTGATAATCCCGTCTTTTCCATTAAGGAAATCTTAATGACATTTTTTTCGCCTAAAATATCATACACTTTACTTAAATCCAATATCTGAGGTAAATCTGTTTTGTTTACAAGGACTATAGCTTTTTTAATCTTAATCATTTCCATGATTTCAATATCCTCTTGAGTTAGCTCCCTTGAAGAATCCAACATAAATATTACTAAATCTGCTTTATTAAAGAATTCCTTAGACTTATCTACACCAATTTTTTCTACGATGTCATCTGTATCACGAATTCCAGCAGTATCCACTAATCTAATTGGAATACCCTTTATATTCAGTTGCTCTTCAATAATATCTCTAGTGGTTCCAGGGATTTCTGTAACAATGGCTCTAGACTCCTTTAATAATGCATTTAATAGTGAGGATTTGCCAACATTGGGTTTTCCTATAATAACGGTATTTAAGCCCTCTCTAAGTATTTTACCTGTTTCCGCTGTTTCATGCAGCTTAATCATCTTCTCCTTAACAGCTTTACTTCCCTCTAAAAGATAATCTAAGGTTACTTCATCTACATCTTCTTCGGAAAAATCAATAGAAACCTCAATATGGGCCAAAAGCTGTAATATTTCATTTCTAATACCTTCTACCTCTTTAGACAAGGATCCCTCCAATTGATCTAGGGCAACTCCAAATCCTGTATCAGTTTTAGCACTAATTAAGTCCATTACTGCCTCTGCTTGGGCTAGATCTATCCTTCCGTTCAAAAATGCCCTTTTAGTAAACTCTCCAGCCTCTGCCATTCTAGCTCCCATTCTTAATATCAATTGTAGAATTCTTTTTACAGGTATAATTCCACCGTGACAATTAACTTCAACTATATCCTCTCTGGTATAAGTATAGGGTGCCCTCATGTATACTACCAAAACCTCATCTATTACTTCTTGGGTTTTAGGATCCACAATGTGTCCATAGACAAGCCTCCTGATATCAGCTTCCTTCAGCTTTTTACCCGATTTACTTTTAAATATTCCATTAGCAATTTCTATTGCATCGTTACCACTAATTCGTATAATTCCCACTCCAGCCTCACCTGGTGCAGTAGCAATAGCTGCTATTGTATCGTCTATGAACATAAAATCACCTCTTCAATTTATTAATTATCTAGGTTTAAAACATTTTACCATATTTGTATTATACCAAATTTCAAAAATACAATAAGTTAAACCCTTATCAAATCTATTTAAAGAAAATATTTATATTTACAATAAAAAGCCCAGCTTTTATACTGGGCAATTGGTTACTTCTTTAAAGCGACTACAACCTTTCTAAAGGGTTCATCTCCCTCACTATAGGTCTGTACATAAGGATTATTTTGTAGAGCTGCATGAATGATTCTTCTTTCATAAGGGTTCATCGGCTCTAGTACCATGGTCTTTCCTAGCTTCTTCACTTTTCTTGCCATTTTATTAGCCAATCTAATAAGGGTTTCTTCTCTTTTTTCTCTGTAGTTCTCAGTGTCGATAAATACCTTTAAATAGTTTTCTCGATCTTTATTTACCACTAAGCTTAACAGGTATTGTAGTGAATCTAAGGTTTGACCCCTTCTCCCTATGACTACACCCATATTAGGCCCTTCTAGAGATACATTTAAATTATTACCCTTAAGCTGTACATCTATGCTTACCTCTAAATCCATAGCATTGAATACATCCTTTAAAAATACCTTAGCATCCCCCTCTGGATCGTCCACTACAGAAAGCTTTACTCGTGCCATCTTAGAGCCTATCAATCCTAAAAATCCCTTATTGGGCTTTTCTAAAATTTCAATTTTAACTTGTTCCTTTGTCTTCTTTAGTTCCTCTAAGCCGAGAGAAATAGCTTCTTCTACGGTTCTACCAGTCATTTCGATTATATTCATATTAGTTTGAACCCTCCTTTAGCTTTGCATAGGGTTTTGTAATCAATATTTGTTGAACTGCTTGGAATAAACTACTTACTACCCAATAAATTACTACACCAGCTGGAAATCCTCCTCCTGGAAAAAATACTCCCTTTGACATGGCGAATATCATTACTGGGAAGAAATAGGTCATCATTTTCTGTGACTGATCTGTTTTATTGGCAGACATGGTAATACTTGATAAGTAAGTGGTTAATCCAGCTAATATAGGTAAAATCCATGGATCCACCTGATTTAAATTAGATAACCATAAAAAGCTTGTATCTATTTGTGCATAAGCTTCAGGTGATCCAAATACATATGCTCCTGGATCTCTTAGTGCTGCAAACAATCCTATAATAATTGGAAATTGTATTAATAAGGGTAGACATCCACCTAAGGGATTAGCCTTATGTTCCTTATACAACTCCATTGTTTTAATATTTAGCTTTTCCTTATCATTTTTATATTTCTCTTGCAGCTCTTTAAGTTTTGGCTGCAGTTCTTGTATTACCTTCATAGACCTCATTTGCTTTAAGGTTAATGGTACCATTAATAGCTTCACAACAATGGTAAATACTATAATAGATAAACCATAATTACCTATTAAGTCGTAAATCAATTTTAATAATGCTCCTAATGGCTGAGCTAAAGCATTCATATAAAACCCCCTAATCAACAGTTTTTTTAATTAAAGGGTCATAACCTCCATCACTAAAGGGATGACACCTTAATATTCTTTTTAATGTGAGATAGCTTCCTTTAAAAAAACCATAATGAGTATAGGCCTCTATACTATAATTTGAGCAGCTTGGATAAAATCTGCAACTAGGGCTCTTTAAAGGTGATATGATTTTTTGATATACTTTAATAATGTTAATTAGTATTTTAGACATATTAACACTCCCATAGAACTCTTCATTTTAATAATTTTATTCGTTTTAATAAATGAAGAATGGCACTTTCTATTTCAGCATATGTAGAAGTATTACATTCCTGTCTAGCTATAAAAACAATATCATATCCTAATTTTACTTTATGATCATTTAACCGATAGGCTTCCTTCATCAATCTTTTTACTCTACTTCTAACAACACTTTTCCCTACCTTTTTTGAAACTGTAAAACCAATTCTATTGTCATTGGTATTATTGGTTAAATAGTATACGATTAGTAACTTATTAGCCATAGATTTTCCGTATTTGTATACCTTACGAAAATCCTCATTCTTTCTTAGTTTATTGTTGGATTCCATATCACCAACTCCTAATATCTCTTCCTATAGAAGATTACAGAAAAAGGCCACATAGTGCGGCCTTATGCAGTCAATCTCTTTCTGCCCTTTAATCTACGTCTTTTTAAAACGTTTCTACCATTCTTGGTACTCATTCTTTTTCTGAATCCATGTTCCTTTGATCTTTGCCTCTTCTTAGGCTGGTAAGTTCTTTTCACCAAAAACACCCCCTTCAAGTACTAATTTCAGTACTTCTATATAATGTTAATTATTTTTAAGCATTAAATACCACATTAAAGAGTACTTAATAATACAAATAGATTATAACTATATTGCCGACCCCTGTCAAGAAAAAAGCTTACCTCAATTTGTGGATAATTTTTTATGGATATTTATTTTTTGTGGATATTTATTTTATTTTGTTGAAAAAAGGGCTTTAGTTTGATATTATTATAATACTTGTTAATAACTTATTGTTAATTATCAACATTTTAGCTTTTTTATACACATCTTGTGGATAGTTTTGTGCATAACTTATTAAAAAACTATAATTTTCAACTTTGTCTTTCATTTTTACTATTTTTTTTTTGTGTATTAAATATCTTCAATTATCTATTGCTATTGTTGATAACTATTATATATAATTATTATAAACCCCTTCATACACTTTTTATCCACAATTATCAAATAAAAAATGTTTATAACTCTTTATATATAAATTAAAATTTCATTTCTTTTGTTTTCTTAATCGCTGTGGATAAAACTGCGGATACTTTTTTTATTTTTTCTATATTTTTTATTATTACAACAGTAAGGGGGCTGTTATATGTATGATACAATACCTGAAATTTGGGACAAAACTTTAAATGTTATAAAAGCTGAGCTTACAGAGGTCAGCTTCAACACATGGATAAAAACAATTGAGCCAATATCCCTTGAGGATAATCAATTTATACTAGGAGTTCCCAATGATTTCACAAGAGGGATCCTTATTACAAGATATTTAACTCTTCTTAGTAATGCTCTAAAACAGGTTACAAATAAAAAGTATGATATTGAGTTTATTATTCCATCAGAAGACGGAACTAAATCAAATGTAAGAAAGGATCTTAATAAAGTTCAAAAACCACAGCTGATGAGTATGTCATCTACTACTTTAAATCCAAAATATACATTTGATACCTTTGTAATTGGTAATAGTAATCGATTTGCCCATGCTGCATCGGTGGCTGTTGCAGAAGCACCTGCTAAGGCCTATAATCCTCTATTTATATACGGAGGAGTTGGATTAGGTAAAACCCACTTAATGCATGCAATTGGTCACTATATACTTGAAAACAATCCTAAGGCAAGGGTTGCCTATGTGTCCTCTGAAACCTTTACTAATGAATTGATTAATTCTATACGAGACGACAGAAATGTGGAATTTAGAAATAGATATAGAAATGTGGATGTTCTTTTAGTTGATGATATTCAGTTTATTGCTGGTAAAGAAAGAACCCAAGAGGAGTTTTTCCATACCTTTAATGCATTACATGAATCCAATAAGCAAATCATTATTTCCAGTGATCGTCCCCCAAAGGAAATTCCGACATTAGAGGATAGATTAAGATCTAGATTTGAATGGGGATTAATTACCGACATTCAACCCCCTGATTTTGAAACCAGAATTGCAATATTAAGAAAAAAGGCTCAAATGGAGAATATAGATGTTCCTGATGAAGTAACCTTGTTTATTGCAAAAAAAATTCAATCAAATATTCGTGAGCTTGAAGGAGCATTAATAAGAATTGTTGCTTACTCTTCATTAACAAATAGTGATATAACTGTTGAATTAGCTAGTGAAGCCCTAAAGGAAATATTCTCTTCAAAACCAAAGCAACTAAATATTCCTTTAATAAAGGAAACAATCTCTAAAAGGTTTAACATTAAGCTAGAGGATATTGATTCAAAAAAGAGGACAAGGGCTATTTCATATCCAAGGCAAATTGCTATGTATATAGCACGAGAATTAACAGATTTATCTTTACCTAAAATAGGTGAAGAGTTTGGTGGAAGAGATCATACTACTGTAATGCATGCCTATGAAAAAATATCAAATGACCTTAAGGTTGACCCAGATTTAAAAGAGAAAATTGAAGAAATGGTGAAGGAATTAAAAGGAGATTAGTACACAAATAGTTGTTAATTAAATGTTGATATTCATTTTTGTTGTGATTAATTAGGAATAATATATAGAAAATTTCATCATTAACCACATTTTATACACAGGTTTCTTTATTTTAATAGCTATTATATATATATTTATCAACATTTACACAGGCCCTATTACTATTACTACTATACTTATTTATATTCTTTCTATCTATTTCAATAAGGAGGTTATCCACAATGCATTTTTCATGTCCTCAGAGAACACTATTAAATAGCATTAATATCGTACAAAAATCTGTTTCGACTAGAACAACCTTACCTATATTAAAAGGAATATATATAGAAGCACAAGAGCATCACTTAAAACTGGTAGCAACTGACTTAGAGGTAGGAATAGAAAATTTACTAGATGCAGAAATAATCAGTGAGGGAGCCTTTGTAATAGATGCAAAATTATTTGGTGAAATTATTAGAAAGCTTCCTGATGATGATGTAGAAATAAAACTGATAGATAGTAATCAAGTTTTTATCAAATGTCAAAGTGCAGAGTTTAATGTTCTATGTCATAATGCAGAGGATTTTCCAGAACTACCTTCAATAGATGATAAAAGCAACTTTAGCATATCAAATGAACTGTTTAGAAATATGATCAGACAAACGGTTTTTGCAACGTCACAGGATGAATCAAGGCCTATTTTAACGGGTGTTTTAATGGAAATAGATGAGGATAGCTTTAATATGGTGGCGTTAGATGGTTATAGGTTGGCGTTAAGAAAAGGAAAAATAAAATCTGAGTTAAATAGAAAAGTGGTTATCCCCTCAAGAACTTTAACAGAGTTATCCAGAATCATTTCCAATGATGATGAAGAAGATGTTGAAATCTGCTTAAGTGAAAATCACGCACAATTTAGATTTAGCAACACAAAAATAATTTCTAGGCTTCTTGAAGGTGAGTTTATTAATTACAAACAAATTATTCCTAAAGAATATAAATCCAGAGTGAAAATAAACACCAAGAGTCTTCTAAACAGTATAGAAAGAGCCTCATTGCTTGCTAAGGAAGGCAAGAATAATTTAGTTAAATTTATCGTTAGTGATGAAAACATGGTAATAACTTCAAACTCAGAATTGGGTAAGGTACACGAAGAAATCATCATTACCTTAGAGGGAGAAGAAATCGAAATAGCATTTAATTCCAAATATTTTATGGATGCTCTAAAGGTATTTGATGAAGAGGAAATCTACTTGAACTTTACAACAAACATTAGTCCGGTAATTTTTAAACCAGTAAGTAATGATCATTATACATATCTGGTTTTACCAATAAGACTATCATCTAATTAACACAAACCCAGCTAAAGGCTGGGTTATGTTTATGTTATACTAAAAAAGTTAAAATTAAGATAATGAGAAGGAGGATTGATTATGAAAAAGAAAATAGAGCTAAAGGAAGAGTATATAAAGTTAGATCAATTGTTAAAGGCATGTGATATTGTTGGCAGTGGTGGACATGCAAAAATAATCATACTTGATGGAGAAGTATCAGTTAATGGAGAAGTTGTAATTCAAAGAGGTAAAAAAATTCGATCAGGGGATACAGTAAAAGTAGGAGATTATGAAATTATTGTAGAATAACTATTAGAGTCAGAGGATGAATGGGAGGCAATGATTATGATATTAGAAGAAATAAAGTTAATTCATTTCAGAAATTACGAAACATTGCAGCTGGAAATTCATCCTTTACTAAATATTTTTGTAGGGGAAAATGCCCAGGGTAAAACCAATATCATTGAGGCTATTTATATGTGTGCTATGGGAAAATCCTTTAGAAATAGCAAAGATCAAGAGATGATTCTTTTTGATAAAGGACAAGCTTACATTAAAATAAAATTACAGAGAATAAATGGAAAAAGTGATATAGAAATTAAGCTAAGTCAAGAAGAAAGAAAAAAAATGAGAGTGAATGGAATACAATTGGAAAAGGGTGGGGAATTATTAGGAAATCTAAATGTTGTAACCTTTACACCGGATGACCTAAAAATCATTAAGGGTAGTCCAATTGAGAGAAGAAAGTTCATTGACAATGAAATAAGCCAAATAATTCCCAGGTATTACTACAATTTACTTCAATATAATAGAATTCTGATGCATAGAAATAAGCTATTAAAGAGCTTTAAAGGTAAGAAAATTGACTTAGAAATATGGAATGATCAATTGGTAAACATAGGGTCTTGGATTATAAATACTAGAATCAGGTTTATTAAAAGGATTAGTATTTTAGCAAAATTAATGCATAGAAAAATTACTGATGAAAAAGAATCATTGGAAATTCTTTATAGCTGTAGTTTACCTCTAAAAGAGAAGGAAGAAAACATCAGCTTAAAGGAAGTATTTTACAAAAAACTAATAGAAACTGAAGAAGAAGAACGAAGGAGAGGTACAACTTTAATAGGACCCCATCGTGATGATCTAATACTAAAGGTAAATGGCATGGATGTTAAAAACTACGGATCACAAGGGCAACAAAGGACATCAGTATTATCACTAAAGATGGCAGAGCTTGAATTAATAAAGGGGGAGGTTGGAGAATATCCAATACTACTATTAGATGATGTAATGAGTGAATTAGATGTAAAAAGACAGTTTTACTTGTTAAACAATCTAAAGAATATACAAACCTTTATTACCACTACTCAAACTGAACAGTTAAGTATTGAAAAAATAAATAATAAGAGAATTTTCAATGTAAACAAAGGAAAAGTGAGGATTTATGACTAATTTTACAAAAATAATCCATATAATCTTTTATTCAGTTAAATTTAGGGTTATAATATAAGGATGGAGATAAAAAATGAGGTGATAGAATGTTTCTTCATCTAGGGGGAGAAGTAGTAGTACATATAGATGAAATAATAGCCATTTTTGATATTCACTCAACATCAAAATCGAAGATTAGCAGGAGTTTTTTAGATACATGCATGGATGAAGGATTTGTGGTAGAAATATCAAAGGAGGAACCAAGAGCCTTTGTTATTACGGAGAAGGTTGTTAAATCTAAAAAACCTAATAAAACAATCATAAAGACTGTAATTTACTATTCACCTATTTCAGCACATACCCTACAAAAACGTGCTGGATATATAGATGATATAGATTAAATTTAACCATCCTGCTGGAGATCAATTCTAATACCGGCAGTTTATTTATGTAAGAGATATACTTTAGATAGTGGTAAAGTGGGAGGTATAAATAAATGGAAAATAAAATACAACAGTATGGAGCAGAACAAATTCAGGTTTTAGAAGGCCTTGAACCAGTTAGAAAAAGACCTGGTATGTATATAGGGACTACTGGGCCAAGGGGATTGCATCATTTAGTTTATGAGGTTGTTGACAACAGTATAGATGAAGCTCTAGCTGGTTTCTGTGATAAAATTCTAGTAGTTATTAGAGAGGATAATTCTATACTTGTTGAGGATAATGGTAGGGGGATACCTATTGATATCCATCCTAAAACGGGTAAATCAACCCTTGAGACAATCATGACTGTCCTTCATGCTGGTGGAAAATTTGGTGGAGGGGGGTACAAGGTTTCTGGTGGATTACACGGTGTTGGAGTTTCTGTTGTAAATGCCCTTTCAGAGACAGTACAGGTAGATGTAAGATTAAATGGAAAACATTATAGGCAATGCTATCATCGTGGACAACCCCTTAGTGATGTTGAGGTAGTTGGGGAAACAACTGGAAAAGGTACTACTACAATATTTAAGCCCGACGCTGATATTTTTGAAGAAACAGAATATAAATTTGAAACCTTAGAATATAGACTAAGGGAATTGGCCTTTTTAAATAAGGGTATAAAAATTGTACTTAAGGATGAAAGACCAGGATTAGAAAAAGAAAGCACCTTCCATTATACTGGAGGAATCATAGAGTTTGTTAAACATCTTAACAAAAATAGAGAAGTAATACATGAAAAGGTTATTTATTTTGAAAAGGATAAGGATGATTCAGTAGTTGAAATTGCAATGCAATATACTGACTCATATACAGAAAATATTTTTAGTTTTGCAAATAACATCAATACCCAAGAGGGTGGAACCCATTTAATAGGATTTAAAACAGCCATCACAAGGGTTATTAATGATTATGCAAGAAAAAGCAATTATCTTAAGGAAAAGGAAGCAAATCTCTTAGGGGAAGATATTAGAGAGGGATTAACTGCCATTGTTTCAGTAAAACTGACTGAACCTCAATTCGAAGGCCAAACAAAGACCAAGTTAGGTAATAGTGATATGAGGGGAATTGTAGAAGGGATAACAGCAGATTATTTTCAAGCCTTTTTAGAAGAAAACCCTTCGGAAGCTAAAGCCATAATCGAAAAATCCTTAAGGGCTCAAAGAGCTAGGGAGGCAGCTAAAAAAGCCAGAGAATTAACAAGAAGAAAGGGAGTTTTAGAAAATACCGCCCTACCTGGAAAGCTTGCTGATTGCTCAGAAAAAGATCCAGCCCTTAGCGAAATCTATTTAGTTGAGGGTGATTCAGCAGGAGGAAGTGCAAAGCAGGGAAGGGATAGATCTACTCAGGCTATACTCCCTTTAAGGGGTAAAATTCTTAATGTTGAAAAGGCCAGGTTAGACAAGATATTAAACTACAATGAAATAAGATCTATGATAACAGCCTTTGGCACAGGGATTGCTGGAGATTTTGATATTGAAAAGCTAAGATACCATAAAATAATTATCATGACAGATGCAGACGTTGATGGTGCTCATATCCGCACATTACTACTAACCTTCTTCTTTAGATATATGAGACCATTAATAGAAATTGGACATATTTATGTGGCCCAACCTCCCTTATATAAAATTAAAAAGGGAAAAACAGAGCTTTATGCATATTCAGATAAAGAACTCAATAAAAAGCTTGATGAGATAGGTAGAGATACTAAAGCAGAGATTCAAAGATATAAAGGTTTAGGAGAAATGAATCCAGAGCAGTTATGGGAAACCACTATGAATCCTGAAACTAGAACCTTATTAAGGGTTGATATAGATGATGCAGCAGCAGCAGACGAGATTTTCAATACTTTAATGGGGGATAAGGTTGAACCAAGAAGAGAATTTATTGAAAGAAATGCAAAGTATGTTAAAAACCTTGATATATAGTATGGGGGAATAATGATGATAGAAGAAAACAATAAAATAGTCCCAATAGGCATTGAAGAAGAAATGAAAAAATCTTATATAGATTATGCGATGAGTGTTATTGTAGGCCGAGCTCTTCCGGATGTTAGAGATGGATTAAAGCCTGTTCACAGAAGAATTTTATATGCAATGAGTGAACTAGGAATGACACCAGATAAGCCCTTTAGAAAATCAGCTCGTATCGTAGGTGACGTTCTAGGTAAATATCATCCTCATGGAGACTCAGCGGTTTATGATGCTATGGTAAGGATGGCCCAGAATTTCTCAACTAGATATTTATTGGTAGATGGACATGGTAACTTTGGTTCTGTAGATGGTGATAGTGCTGCAGCAATGCGTTATACAGAGGCAAGATTATCTAAAGTTTCTATGGAGATGATTCGGGATATTCATAAGGAAACAGTAGACTTTATACCAAACTTCGATGATACTCTAAAAGAACCACAGGTACTGCCAAGTAGGTTTCCCAATTTATTAGTAAATGGATCAAATGGTATTGCTGTTGGTATGGCTACTTCAATACCCCCCCATAATCTAGCGGAGGTAATTGATGGATTAATACACTTAATTAATAATCCTGATGCCGAAGTAGATGAAATTATGAATTTTATTAAGGGTCCAGACTTTCCCACTGGTGCTCAAATTATGGGTAAAGAAGGAATGAAGGAAGCTTACCTAACGGGTAGAGGTAAGGTAAAGGTAAGGGCTGTAGCAAATATTGAAGAAATGAAGAATGGTAGACAGCAAATTATTGTTAATGAAATTCCATACCAGGTTAATAAAGCAAAGCTTATTGAAAAAATAGCTGATTTAGTAAGGGATAAAAAGATTGAAGGTATCTCAGACCTTAGAGACGAGAGTGATCGCTCTGGAATGAGAATTGTAATAGAACTAAAAAAAGATGCCAATGCCAATGTTGTATTAAATAAATTATATAAGCACTCTCAAATGGAAGACACCTTTAGTATTATCATGATTGCCCTTGTTAATGGAGAGCCAAGAGTACTAAATTTAAAAGAGGTTCTAAGCCATTACATAGACCATCAAAAAGATATTATTATCAGAAGAACCCAATTTGATCTAAATAAAGCAGAAGAAAAGGCTCATATTTTAGAGGGTTTAAAAATTGCTTTAGATAATCTAGATGAAGTTATTTCTTTAATAAGATCATCAGAAACTGTTCATATAGCAAAGGCTGGCTTGATTGAAAAATTCAGTTTATCTGAAAAACAAGCCCAGGCAATATTAGAAATGAGGCTTCAACGTTTAACAGGACTAGAAAGGGATAAAATAGAGGCAGATTTAGAGGAAACCTTAAGATTAATTCAAGAGCTAAAGGAAATTTTAGGTAGTGAACAATTGATTCTAAATATCATAAAAGAAGAAATTTTAGAAATAAAAGACCGATTCAGTGATGATAGAAGAACCCAAATCGTTATGGATGAAGGGGAAATAAGCATTGAAGATCTTATAGATGAAGAGGATGTTGTTATTACTCTAACCCATTTTGGATATGTAAAAAGATTACCTATTGACACTTATAAAAGCCAAAAACGAGGTGGAAAGGGTGTAACCGGGGTTACCACTAGAGAAGAGGATTTTGTAGAGAAGTTAATTATCACATCAAGCCACGATTATCTTTTATTCTTTACAAATAAAGGTAAGGCATATAAATTAAATGTATATGAGATTCCAGAAGCAAAGAGACAAGCTAAGGGCACTGCTATAATTAATCTTCTTCAGCTCACACCAAACGAAAAGATCGCAGCAGTAATCCCTATGAACAGAGAATGTGATCAGCAGTATCTATTAATGGCTACTAAGCAAGGTATTATTAAGAAGACCCAACTTTGTCAGTTTGATAACACCAGAAAGTCAGGATTAACAGCCATCAATATCAGAGAAGAGGATGAATTAATCAGTGTAAGAATATCAGACGAAGGATATAGTGTTATGATTATAACCTCCGATGGTATGTCTATAAAGTTCAATGAAAGCAATGTTAGAGATATGGGCAGAACGGCAATGGGTGTAAAATCAATTAATTTATCAGAGGGTGATGAAGTAGTTGCTATGGAAGTTACCGCAGATAATAATGATTTGTTGGTTGTTAGTGAAAAGGGCTTTGGAAAAAGAACAAAAGTAAGTGAATACCGCACTCAAACAAGGGGTGGAAAGGGTATTAAAACCTATAATGTTACTGAAAAAACAGGAAAAGTTGTAGCAGCTAAGATTGTTAATGATGATGAAGAAATATTATTAATAAACAATGATGGAACAGTGATAAGGTTAAATGTAAAGGGTATATCCCAAATGGGAAGGAATACAAAGGGTGTTACCCTAATGAGAACAGAAGAAGATGAAAAAATTGTTTCGGTAGCTCTTATTCCAATTCATGAAGACGAAGAAGAAATGGAAGAGGAGTAGATAGTGAAGTTCTGATAATTGGAGGCATCAACTGAATAATGTAATTGATGCCTTTATTTATTAGATAAATTGTTTAAAAACCAATAAAATGGGTAATAGTATTAAGTCAATTAAACTAAGGGGGGTTAAAAATGTCATTATCCATCGTTAAAAATTTTGATTTTGAAAAGGGTTTATGGAACATTCAGCTTAATGGAGAGGTAGACGTTTATACTGCAGGACAACTTAAAGAAACCTTTATCAGTCTTTTAGAAGAAAAGAAGGAATCCATAAAAATTGATGCTAGTGAATTAGAGTATATAGACAGTACTGGATTAGGTGTACTGATAGGGATACTGAAAAGACTTAAACAGGATAATAAGAATATTATCATTATAAATATTAAACCAAGCATAAAGAAATTACTAAATATAACAGGCTTAGACAAAATATTTGTAATAGAGGGGTGAAGTGAACACCATGAACAAAATTGCAAAGGAGTATACAAATATGAGTATAAAAAAGGATCATATAAAACTATCGATACCAAACAGGCCTGAATATGTAAGTGTTATTAGATTAACAGTAGCAGCTATAGCTAATAGAATGGGATTTGATATAGAAAAAATTGAAGATTTTAAAGTTGCAATAGCTGAAGCATGTACGAATGCAATAACCCATGGTAAACATTTAAAAGATGATAATTTTAATATAGAGTTTATAGTAGAGGATGAAAAACTAACTATTTACGTACAGGATAATGGAAAGGGATATTCTGCTGAAAAATTAGAATCTCCTGATTTAAATAATTTAAGAGAAGGAGGGTTAGGGGTATTCATAATTAAATCATTGATGGATGAAGTAGACATTGTTTCTGAATTAGGGAGAGGTA
The DNA here is from genome assembly GCF_009017255.1 of Alkaliphilus serpentinus. Classification (GTDB taxonomy): domain Bacteria; phylum Bacillota; class Clostridia; order Peptostreptococcales; family Natronincolaceae; genus Alkaliphilus_D; species Alkaliphilus_D serpentinus. The sequence goes on from NZ_WBZB01000010.1 coordinate 75,352, forward strand.
CAACCATTAAGATGTCAAAATATTTGGGGGATGATTTTCAATGAAAAATGTAGCAAAGGCTACTGATAATAATGAAATAGTACAGTCCCTAAAAAAGCTTTCGGATAAAGAACTATTCCTAGAGTATTCTAATGCCAAATCAATTGATTTAAGAAATGAATTAGTAAGTAGGCATTTATATATAGCTGAAATTTTATCAAAAAAATTCTTAAATAAGGGAATTGATTATGAAGATATCTATCAAGTAGCATCATTGGGGTTAATTTATGCTATAGAAAGATTTGATATAAGTAAAGGCTTTGAATTTTCTAGCTTTGCAACTCCAACTATAATAGGTGAAATCAAAAAGCATTTTAGAGATAAAGGGTGGTCAATAAGGGTACCTAGAAGAATTCAAGAGTTATCGAAAAAAGTGAACACAGCAAAGAATACTCTACATCAAAGACTTCAAAGAAGTCCATTGGTTAAAGATATAGCTGAGTATTTAGAATGTACTGAGGATGAAGTAATTGAAGCAATGGAGGCCAGTCAGGTTTATACACCAAAATCTTTAGATATAACCTATGATAATGATGGAGAAGATAAAGATATTCAATTAATGGACTTAATTGGTGAAATGGACAAAAGCTTTGATGCTATAGAAAATAGGGACTTTCTACAAAAGACAATGGAAAAATTAAATGAAGTAGAAATAAAGGTATTAAAGGATAGATTCTTTAATCATAAAACTCAGATGCAAGTGGCAGAAGAATTACAGGTTTCACAAATGACTATATCGAGAATGGAAAAGAAAATAGTAGAAAAATTTAGAAAAGAACTCAATAAGACCATTGAATAATTGAAAAGAGCTTACTTTAAGCTCTTTTATTGCACTGATGTAATACTATTGACAGCATCAACTAATCATGTTATAGTTTATAAGTTCCCTTAAGCAGGGAACAAAATTCGACAAAAAAAGTGTTGACAAAGGTTTTTAAAAATGATATAGTAGTTAAGTCGCCACTTGATGGCGGTTGGGGGTAAACCCCTTGGA
>NZ_WBZB01000011.1 GCF_009017255.1 Alkaliphilus serpentinus
TCTGGAAAACAAAAGCATTTTACCATACAGAATTAACGCATGAAATGCTTTTGTTCAGTAAATATAAAAATATTTCTTGACCCCCTATAGGGGGTGGGGGTATAATGTAACTGTAAGATTTAAAAGAAAGGATGATTTCCGTGACCAACTTAATTTTATACGGGATTACAATAACCCTGTTGGCCTTTTCCTTAGTTAAGGATCAGAAAAAAACCAAAATGGCATTAAAGAAAGCATGGAAGGCCTTCGAAAATATATTGCCGCAGTTTATTGGAGTCATATTTTTAGTAGGTATTATGCTGGCAATATTAGACCCTATTACCATTAGCAAACTAATTGGTGGGCAATCGGGATGGATGGGGGTAATTATATCCGCTTTTGTAGGCGCAATAACACTAATACCGGCCTTTGTAGCCTTCCCAACCGCATCATTATTGCTACAAAATGGTGCAGGGCTAATGCAAATAGCTGCTTTTGTATCCTCCCTGATGATGGTGGGAGTTGTTACAGTCCCTGTAGAAACCCAGTATTTTGGCAAGAAGCTAACAATTCTAAGAAATACAATGGCATTTTTATTTTCATTCATAGTAGCCTTAATAATAGGAAGGGTGGTGGGCTAAATGAAACAAGTCCTAAGAAGATACATGTTTTCAATTATAGCAATTCTAGCTCTTGGAGGATTAACTTTAGTAGATTACAACTATGGTGCTAAGGCAGTAGGAGTTATCGGTTTCAGCCTCAAGGAGATGTTACTGGTAATCCCCCCTGTATTTATTTTGTTGGGACTGTTGGATGTTTGGGTCCCACGTGAAGCGATGATAAAATTTATGGGAGAGAATTCAGGTATAAAGGGAATTTTACTTGCATTGTTTCTAGGGTCTGCAGCAGCAGGACCCCTATATGCTGCCTTCCCAGTTTCTTTAGTTTTGATGAAAAAGGGTGCAAGATTAAGTAATGTTTTAATCTTTATAGGGGCTTGGTCAACTACTAAGATACCAATGTTTCTATTTGAAATGGCTTCCCTTGGAAAGGCCTTTGCTTTTACAAGATTATTAATCAATATACCTGGTATCATAATTATTGCATATTTGTTAGAAAAAATGACCACATCAAATGAAAAGGAAGACCTACAAAAGAGAATATTATCTATGGATGCTAACTAATAAAAATCTATTGTTTATCTATTGAGATATCAATAGATTTTTTAATTTTTATTTAATATAAACTTTTTCAAATATATTCCGATAATATTGATAGAATATATATCGTTTAGGAGGGAGCCTAAAATGAGAGTTGAAGGAATTCAAGGGGGAGTAAGTTATCCCTTAAATCAAGGTATGGGGCAAGGAAGCCGGGAACATAAAAGTGCAGAAGACAACAATATGGTAAAAGAGCAGTTTATGCAGAAACGAGAACATACAGCAGAACAGCTTAACAAGGCATTAGAAAAAGCCAATAAGAGCTTTCAATCCTTTGACAGAAAATTTGAAAGATCTGTACACGAGAAAACCGGTGCAATAATGGTGAAGGTTATAGATAGCTCAAACGACCAAGTCATCAGAGAACTACCACCAGAAAAAATATTGGACATGGTTGCCCATATGCTGGAGGTAGCAGGTATCATCGTTGATAAAAGAGGGTAGCAGGACAATTAAGTGAGGTGATTTAATATGAGAATCGGAGGCATTGCATCCGGAATTGATACGGAAATGATCGTTAAAAACCTAATAAGTGCAGAAAGTGGTCGTGTTAACAGACTTTTTAGGCAGGAACAAACCTTAAAGTGGAGACAGGAAGCCTACTTAGATGTTAATCGTACTATGGCCAATTTTATTCTAAAATCAAGAAAAGATTTAGGTTTAAGTAATCTTGTCAATGGTACTATAACTCAATCTAGTGTAAATAACCTTAAATGGGTTAAGGAGGCTACTTCTAGTAATAGCGATTTAGTTGCAGCCACTGCTAATTCCAATGCGATGAATGGTAGTTACAGCGTTGAAGTGTTATCCTTGGCTAAGGAAGCAACCTTTACTTCGGGTGATATAACATCTAAGTTAGATACAGAGCTTAAATTTACAGCTAATGATGAGTTTCAGATTGAAGTAGTAAGTAGCTCAGGAACTATTAATAGAACCTTTCAAGTAGGGCCAGGTCAAAATGAGGATATCCATAGCTTAATTACCTCAATAAACAACTCTGATTTAGGAGTTAGAGCTGCCTATGATACTAATTTGGGGAAAATCATGCTTAGTACAAAGGAAGCAGGAAGCCAGACTATTAGTATACTTGGATTGGCTGGTAGTATAGCTGACACTATAAATACTGGATCAAATAGCCAAGCAGGTACATTTGCTAGTGTTGATTTTAATGGATCAATTATTAGTAATCTAAAGTCTAATAACGTAACAGTTTTTGGTATAAACCTAAACCTAAAGGGTACTACTACTGCTCCTGTAACAGTCAATGTTAGTACCAATACTGAGGGTATATACGACAATATTAAAACCTTTATTGACAGCTATAACGAACTATTAGATGGATTAAACGGTAAGCTTAATGAAAAGGTTAATAGAAGCTTTCAACCTCTTATTACTGAGGAAAAGGAAGCTATGACTGAAAAGGAAATTGAGCTATGGGAGGAAAAGGCAAAGAGTGGGCTTCTTAGGAGCGATGAGGTGATAACAAGAAGCCTCCAGACCATTAGACAAGATCTTTATAAAGAGTTTTCCTTTGGTACAATAGGCCACTTATCAGAAATCGGTATTACAACTGGTCACTATAAGGATGGAGGAAAGCTTGTTATAGATGAAGTAAAACTAAAGAATGCCATTGAAAATAATACAGAAGCTGTAATGGACGTTTTCTTTAAAGCTCCAGCCAGTGATATAACAGGAGAGGACAGGACTAAGGCTTCTGGCATTATTCAAAGGGTTAATGATGGTTTAGTTGAAGGTATGAAGGATATCGTTAATAGATCAGGTGCAGGAAATGATGCCACCTTACTTAGAAGTGTACAAACTAATATACTTATAGAGTTTGTTACAACCCAAGGTTCTGTTAGTAGCATTGAAAAGAATCTATTAAATATTAATAGTTCCATTGTCAAGGAAGAGGCACTTTTAGCTAGAAAAGAAGAACGATACTGGAGTCAGTTTACAGCTATGGAAAAGGCTATGTCTGAAATGCAATCTCAAAGCCAGTGGCTAATGGGTCAGCTGGGCATGGGTGGAGGAAACTAAGGAGGACTATAAATGGCAATAAATAATCCGTATAATCAGTATAAAGAAAGCAGCATTAAAACGGCTACACCACAGGAGCTTACCCTTATGCTTTATAACGGTGCATTAAAATTCATGAATCAAGGAAAGTTATATATTGAACAAAAGGACATACCCAAAACAAATGAAGCTCTAATGCGTTCACAGGATATCATACAAGAATTAAATATAACCCTTGATATGAATTATGATATTTCTAAAAACCTACGAGCTTTATACGTATATATAATTGAAAAGTTAGTTGACTCCAATATTTATAAAAGTACAGAGTCTCTGAATGAAGCAATTGAGATGGTTACAGAACTACGGGATACCTGGAAGGAAGCCATGAAACTGGCTAAAATGGGAAAATAGGTGATTAGATGAATCCACAAGAAAATGTTGCCATCCTGAAGCATGTTTCAACTGAAAAGCTTAAGCTAGTGAAGGAGCTACTAGAATTAACTATAAAGCAAAAGGAAAGCTTATTAGCCGCTGAGGATAATAGTACTGAACTATTAAATAGAATTGTTGAAGAAAAACAATGCATAATTACTACAATTAATCATCTAGATTACGATTTTTCATCAAATTACGATGCTCTTCTAGATTCTTTAGGTCTCAAGAGCCTTGAGGGTATTAAAGAGGAGCCTGTGAAGGGCTTTAAAGAGTTAAAATTAGTAATTAGTGAGATTATGACTGTGATGCAGAAAATTAAAATATTAGATGATGAAAACCATCGGTTGGCCATTAAAAATATGGAGGCCATAAAGGGTCAGCTTAAAACCATGAAAACAGGAAAAATGGCAACCAACAGCTATGGCAAAAAATATAAGGAAAGCCCATCTATTTTTATAGATAGGAAGCGATAGAATAAGCGATAGAATATATTTATGAGTACAGGAAGCTTTTGACACAAGGTCAAGGGATTTTTTCTGGAATTTTCTGGGGAGGGTAAATTAAATTGGCATAAATCTTTTGCGGTAATAAATGCTATATAAATGCAGATTATTGATAAGAAGGATTAAATGAGATATAATATTATTGTACAAGGGAAGGTCTGTGGTTGAAAGTCCATGCCAGTCGCAGGCAAAAGGACCCACGTAAGATAGCAAAAAAAACAGCTATTGATCATGGTGCGGCTTAGATGTAAGACCTGCCGGTAAAACCGAGAGGGGTAGTAGTGAAGGTAATCCCGTAGCGAACCCTCCAGCAGGCGAGTGTGGGGTAAAAAACCAGGTCAGCTTCATATGTACACCCTTTAAAGCTTTTGACAACGTCAAGAGCTTTTTGTATAGGATAAATTTTATCAATCTGGAATACTGATTGTTGAAGGTCTGTAGATTCAATGTTGAATGTTAAATGTTGAATGTTGAATTGATGAAGAAATTTGCTAGCAAATTTCAAAGCTATTGTCTATAATCTAAAGATCTGCTATTTCTTATTCACTATTCACTATTCTATCCCTTATTACCTATTTCTTTTTATCTATAATCTATAATCTTTCATCTATAATCTTTTGTTACCTATTTCCTATTCCTCAATAGTACTAATTACCTACATTTTACCTGTGGATATCCCGACCTATATGTGAATATATCATTTGAAAAAGCTGTGGATAATGTGGGTAAATCTGTTGATAATGTGTTTTTCAGTTACTAAAGGTGTGTATACAATGTGAATAAAATTGGACAACCTCATTCGAGAATGACTACTAATTATGAATACTTCCCAATGTAGCTAATATGTAATTTAAGGTGTATAAAAGGAATATAATGTTGTTAAGACTAAATAAAAATAAAAAAGTACAAGCAATGTTTGGTACAAATTTATTTGGGTAAATATCACATAACAAATATAACAAAATAAATTCTATTGAATGAGTTTTTCCATTTTAAGCTGCATACAGCTTAAATTTTATAGAAGTGAAAGGAGCTGGGTTTATGAAGGTCATAGTTAGTGGAAGGAACGTAGATGTTACAGATGCTCTTAGGAATTCAGTAGAAACAAAAATTACAAAGCTTGAAAAGTATTTTAATAAGGATGCGGAGGCACAAGCTACCTTGTCTGTTGAGAAGCAACGACAAATAATAGAAGTAACGATACCTATTAATGGGTCAATCTTAAGGGCAGAAGAAGCTACAGACGATATGTATACTTCAATTGATAAGGTAGTGGATAAATTAACAAGACAATTAAGAAAGCATAAAACAAAGCTAGAAAATAGAATCAATAAATATGAAACTATAAGATTTGAAAACATACCCACCTATAAAGAAGACGGTGACCAGTTTGAACCTAAGATCGTAAAAACTAAGCGGTTTGCAATAAAGCCAATGAGCTCAGAAGAAGCAGTTCTGCAAATGGAACTGATAGGACACAGCTTCTTTGTTTATACAAATGCAGATACTGATGAAGTAAATGTTGTATATAAAAGAAAAGATGGTAACTATGGTTTAATAGAACCAGAAATATAAATAAAGAGTACTTGAGTAATAAGGCAGCAGCCATGCTGCCTTATTATTGTAAAAAAAAGAGGAATATCAAAATAAATATCGAATTCTCTATTGTTAATGACTTTATTACTTCGTATCATTAAATGACTATCAACTAAATCAATTAAAAGGGGTGAGGTGAATATATGCTTATAGAAGCTTTAATTTTAGGGATGATTATTGGCAAATTAAGGGGAGGAAATCTTAAACGCTTAGGTTACTTTTCAATGAAGCTACCCATTTTACTTTTAATATCCTTTTTGATGATGCTGGTAACCTCTATTTTGATAGCCATGGGAAACCCCACTGTAATTCAGCATAGAATGAAGCTTTATATTTTTGCCTATTGTATTTTATTTATTGTACTTTTCTTTAATCTACATAATAAATCCCTATGGTTTATACTGATAGGGGCAATAGCCAACTTTGCTGCCATAGTCTTAAATCAAGGGAGCATGCCAGTAGATATGGTATTGCTAGAGAAAATGAATTTTGAAAATATGTTGACATCTATAAATAACGGCACTTTACCCAATTATATTCCCCTAACTGAAGCAGCCCCCCTTACATTTTATTTAGGGAGACAATGGGTTGTACCCTTTTCTTATCCCCTTAGACAAATTTTTAGCATAGGTGATGCCTTCATATCCTTGGGTCTTTTCTTTTTCATTCAAGGGGTTATGCACTCAAGAATATACCGAAAGGCCAGTGGGATAATAAGGTTTGATCATCATGGTAGAGTTAGATAAGGGCTGAGATGTCTCAGTCCTTTTTTGATTTTTGTATAATCTTTACTTATTAGACTTTTATCCCTTATAGTATTTGTATAAATATCATAAAAGCTTAATTTGTATTGATAAAAAAATAATGATAAAATGGAAAAATAGGTTAACACTAATAGAAAATTGAGGTGGTTACATGTTAAAAGCATTTGAAAAGATTTTTGGCACTTATAGTGAAAGAGAATTAAAGAAAATTAAAAAAACAGTAGATCATATATTAGCTCTAGATGAAGAATATAGTAAACTTTCAGATAGCCAATTGAGGAATAAAACCTCTGTATTTAAAGAAAGGCTTGCTAAAGGAGAAAGTCTTGATGATATCCTGCCAGAGGCCTTTGCAACTTTAAGGGAAGCGGCCTGGAGGGTTCTTGGGATAAAAGCTTTTCCAGTGCAGTTGTATGGAGGGATTATCCTTCATCAAGGTCGTATAGCAGAGATGAAAACAGGAGAAGGTAAAACCTTAGCGGCAACTTTACCCTTGTACCTTAATGCATTAAGTGGCAAAGGGGTTCACCTTATAACGGTTAATGATTACCTGGCCACATATCAGGGGGAACAGATGGGTAAGGTATATAACTTTTTAGGCCTATCCATTGGAATAATAAAGCATGGAGTTAAGAATCAAGAAAGAAGAAATGCCTACAACTGCGATATAACCTATGGTACCAACAATGAATTTGGATTCGATTACCTAAGGGATAACATGGTCATACACAAGCATGAAATGGTGCAGAGGGACTTGAATTTTGCCATCGTCGATGAGGTGGATAGTATCCTAATAGACGAGGCCAGAACCCCTTTGATTATATCTGGACAGGGTGAAAAATCCACCAAGATGTATTTTGTGGTAGATCAATTTGTTAAGATGCTTAAAAGAGAAGTAGATTATAATATTGACGAAAAGGCCAATACAGTAACCTTGACTGAGGAAGGGGTAGAAAGGGCAGAGAAGTATTTCTCTATAGAAAATCTATCTGATATAGCCAATATGGAAATCTCCCATCATATAAATCAAGCCCTTAAGGCCCAAAACCTTATGAAGCGCGATAAGGACTATGTAGTGAAGGATGGAGAAATCATTATCGTTGATGAGTTTACAGGCCGATTGATGTTTGGAAGACGCTACAGCGATGGCCTACATCAAGCCATTGAAGCTAAAGAAGGGCTAGATGTTCAAAGGGAATCAAAGACTTTGGCTACAATAACCTTCCAGAATTACTTTAGAATGTATCAAAAGCTGGCAGGAATGACTGGTACAGCTAAAACAGAGGAAGAAGAATTTATATCCATCTATGGCATGGATGTTATTGAAATTCCCACCAACAAGCCTGTAATAAGAGAAGACTACACAGATAGTATTTATAAATCCGAAAAGGGTAAATTTGGTGCTCTAGTTGAAGAGATTTATGAGAAATATCAAAAGAAACAACCTGTGTTGGTTGGTACCATTTCCATTGAAAAATCAGAAGAATTATCTCATCTATTAAAGAAAAGGGGTATTTCTCATGAAGTATTAAATGCAAAGCACCACGAAAGAGAGGCTGAAATAATAGCCCAGGCAGGTAGAAAGGGCGCCATAACCATTGCAACTAATATGGCTGGCCGGGGTACCGATATAATCCTTGGTGGTAATCCAGAATTTTTGGCTAAAAAGGAAATGAAGAAAAGGGGCTATAGTGACGATATCCTCTACACTGTAAGTAGCTTTACTGAAACAGATGACGAAGAAATAAAAGAAGCAAGAGAAGTTTATAAAGAGCTGCATCAGCAGTTTAAAAAGGAGACCGATCTAGAGCATAATGAAGTAGTAAACATAGGAGGCCTTCATATAATCGGTACTGAAAGACATGAGTCTAGACGTATAGACAACCAATTAAGGGGTCGTTCCGGTAGACAGGGTGACCCTGGCTCCAGCCGCTTCTATATATCCTTAGAGGATGATTTAATGAGACTCTTTGGTGGAGAAAGAATGCAAAACTTAGTTGAACGATTAGGGATGCCAGAGGACGAAGCTATGGAAAATAGTCTTTTGGGTAGATCAATTGAAAACGCCCAAAAGAAGGTGGAAGGAAGGAACTTTGGCATTCGTAAACATGTACTACAGTATGATGACGTTATGAATAAGCAAAGGGAAGTAATTTATAAGGAACGTCGGCAGGTTCTTCAGGGAGAGGATATGTATCAGCATATTGTCAATATGATAGAGTCTATTGTTAATGATGCCATTGCCCTTTATACGGCTGATGCTAAGTATCCAGAAGAATGGGACTTAAATGGATTAGATGATTATCTTTCAGGTATTTTTTCGATGAAGGATATTGTTCAATATAATAATGTAGAGGACTTAACCCTCGAAGACCTTAAAGATAATATCATGGATAATCTACTAAATTTCTATAAGGAAAAGGAAGAAAAGCTTACCACAGAAAGAATGAGGGAAATAGAGAGGGTTATCCTTCTTCAAATAATCGACACAAAATGGATGGATCACATTGATGCTATGGATCAGCTGCGACAGGGTATAGGTCTAAGGGCCATCGGCCAAGAAGACCCAGTTAGGGCTTACCAAATGGAAGGCTATGATATGTTCCAGCAGATGGTTAAAAACATTCAAGAAGACACTGTAAAGTATCTATACAGTATTGAAGGTGAGTTCCAGGTACAAAGAAAGCAGGTTGCAAAGCCTACTGAAGCTAGCCACGGGAATTCAAATAAGATTACAACTGTGGTTAAAGATGGTAATACTGTAGGTAGGAACGATCCTTGCCCTTGTGGTAGCGGTAAAAAATACAAGAAGTGTTGTGGAGCATAAAGAGGTGATTTTTCGATGGTAAATTTAGATTTGTCAAAGCAACAGCTTTCAAGCATAAAAAAAGATATTGAAGAACTGAGGGCTTCTCTTTGACGTAGATCACATTCATACCTTAATAATGGATTATGAAGCCAAAATGGCAGAAGAAGGCTTTTGGTTACAGCCCCAAGAAGCTCAAGAAACCATGAAGCAGGTTAAGGCCTACAAGGATATAGTGGAGGGTCATCAGCAGCTTACAACGGATTATGAAGAGCTACAAACCATGGTTGCCTTTATAGAAGAAGGTGAGGAATCCTTTGAAAAGGAGCTAATAAGGGGCCTTGAAGACTTAGAAAAAAGGGTAGAAGAGGCTAAGATTACAACCCTTCTAACAGGAGAGTACGATAAAAATAACGCCATAATCTCTATCCATGCAGGAACTGGGGGTTTAGACGCCCAAGACTGGGCAAAAATGCTGATGAGAATGTATACCCGTTGGGCTGAACAAAGGGGCTATAGGGTGAAGCTTTTGGATTTACTTCAAGACCCTGAGGCTGGTATAAAAAGCGTCACCATGATGATAGAGGGCTTAAATGCCTATGGCTTTCTAAAGTCAGAAAAGGGGGTACATCGCCTTGTTAGAATATCTCCCTTTGATTCATCAGGAAAGCGCCATACCTCCTTTGCATCTGTAGATGTAATGCCAGAAATTGATGATTCTGTTGAAATTGATATAAAGCCCAGTGATTTAAAAATCGACACCTATAGGGCCAGTGGAGCGGGAGGACAGCATGTCAATAAAACCGACTCTGCAGTTAGAATAACCCACTTACCCACTGGGGTAGTTGTTCAATGTCAAAATGAACGTTCTCAACATACCAATAAGGATGTTGCAATGGCCATGCTAAGGGCAAAGCTTGTGGAACTAAAGGAACAGGAAAACAAGGAAAAAATTGAGGATCTACAGGGGGAATATAGCCAAATAGCATGGGGAAGTCAAGTTCGCTCCTATGTATTCAATCCCTACAATCTGGTTAAGGATCATCGCACAGGAGCAGAGATGGGAAATATTCAAGCTGTAATAGATGGTGATATTGACACCTTTGTAATAGAATATTTAAAGGATGCTAGATAAAACAGTACTCATAAAAAATGCTAGGTAATTTATACCTAGCATTTTTACATGAAGACATCTAATAATAATCCTCTAATATCATCTAATCTTTTAATGATGGAAATTCTATCAACCTCTTGATTTAAGAAATCCTTAGTTAAAGCTTCAAGCTCTCTATCAACGTTTTTAATGATGCTATAAACCCTATGTCTACCTCTTCTATCCAGAAAGTTTTGCTTAGAAAATTGGTGGGAATGTTTAACAGCAACATCTAAGAACTCCCTAACTAGGCTTTTATATTTAACCACTTCACTTAAATGTAGTCTGTTTTTTATTTTATCTGATTGACTAACAATTTGATTGTAGAGATTTTCAAGATGACCTCTAACCTGCTCCGACTTTATCTCTTGCAATCGAGAGGTAAATTGCTGATGATTTATTTCTGGTTTTTTTATATTATTTACGTTAATCTCTCGTGTTTCTAAGGATTGAATACCTTCTATTCTCTTCATGGAGAAACCTCCTATAAAATTGAAAATTGCAAATTGAAAGTTGAAAATTAAAAACTTATGATTATATACAGAACATAAAAAAGCTTTATAGATACTGGTTATGAAATTTGCTATGCAAATTTCTACATCAATTCAACATTCAACATTGATCATTCAACATGGATTTTCACCTTCTATTATATAATATCGGCAGATTATATGGAATAGCTTAGGGTGTTAAAGATATATGTTTTAGCTGTCGATAAATTATTAGAAGAGGTGAGGAGAATGAATCATGGAATTACCAATCAATTTTATAAGCCTATTAGTAACTATGGTAATTTAGCCAACTCCTTTAAGATTAGGGGTACTGTGCTTATGAATAAAGGCCAAAATGTTAAGTTAGATATTGGCAACCTTAGGATACTTGATATAAATCTAAAGGAAGAAATATCAGCAGACATTGGTGATACTGTAATTATAGATAAAAAAAATATACTAAATTCAAAGCTCCAAACTGTTGAAGCTTCAAATATGTCCCCAGGAGAAGAGGATCGTTACACACAAATTTTAAAGTCCTTCAATTTACCAAGTAATAATGGAGAGCTGCAAGCTTTAAAGACCCTAGATACTTTTGGGATTAACATAACAAAGGAAAATATTCTTTCCTTTATGGCAACGAAAAACCAGTTGGATACCATAATTAGCGACCTAGATTATGATACAGCTCTAAAACTTGTAAAGGAAGATATTGATATAGAAAAAATATCAATCGATAAGGTGGCAGAAAAGATCAATAATTCTAATAGTGAGGAAGGGTTGTCTTTAGCGAAAATATTAAAGAGTCTAAATAAGCTCAGTACTGAAAAGGCAGAGGAAGTAGCAAAAGAGATTTATGGAAATAAGATGGGTAAGGATATTACAGATATCATAAAGGCCCTTTATCAATCTGGGATGGAAATAAGTAAGAAAACCATTGATAAGGTAAATCAGGTCTTTAATAAATTGAAGGATATTAAGGGAATTGATGATGAAAAGCTATTAGATGCAATTCGTAATAAAATAGATGTAACCATTGATAATCTATATAAGATTAAAAGAGCTGTGGTAAAAGGGAGGCTAGATTCCGATTCTAAGCTTTCTCAATTGGCTGCTAGGGTATACGAAGGAGCAATACCTCAAAACCCCCTAACTGAAAAAGAGCTAAGATTATTGGAGGATCAGATAAAAGAATTGCTACAGAATCAGGGATTAGAGCCAACAAAAGAAAATATCCGCATATCTAAGCTTATGATCAAAGAGAATATGCCCCTGAACTATGAAACCATACAACAGCTTAATGAGGCAAAGGCCACAATTGAAGAATTAGCTAAGCAATTAAGTAAAGATAAGATTGCTATACTATTAAAGGAAGGTATCAATATAGAGAAGGAAAATATAAATCAGCTGCTATTGAAGCTTCAGGATATTTTGAATCTTGAAGCTCAGACACTGTCCAGCGACGTTACTAAGGCTGAATCAATTGAAAAGCTACTGGGTAAGGTGGAAAAACTGACAAGACTAACAGAGGAGGAACTACTTACCCTATTAAAAAACAACAACGAAATAAAGCTAAATCAAATATCAGGAGTGGAAAGAGGTACAAACCTAATATCAAAGGATCTTCAGGATAAAAGTCTCCTGCAGACCCTTAACTCTTCATTGCAATTAATCAATATATTTAATAGTGTAAAAGAGGTAGATTTTAATACCATAGCCCTGCAAATGAATAGAAATATTCCGCTAAATCTAGAGAATATTCATCAGTATAATGCCATAAAAATGGACAATTTTTTTCAAGATGGAGATCTCCCATCAAGGATCGCAAGAGCTCTCTCAAACAATAATCTTCAAATTAATGGTATAAACAGCCAAAAGCTGATGGATATCCAAGAGCAGTATAGGTATATAAGGCAGAATTTCACCACTTCCATGGTTAGGGAAGCTGTTGAAAAGGGCCTGCAACCAGAAAAAATGCCCCTAGATAGCTTAAGTAATATGATTGACAAATCTGTCAATAACTCTATCAAGGATCTGTCCTTCTTAAACCAGATTAAGGACAAGGGGGAAGGCATTATTGCTTTAATGATGAAGAATAATATCCCACGTAATTTAGCTGAGATTCAAAAACTATCGTTACTTCTTTCTAATCGTCAGAATATTAGTCTACAGCTGGATGCCTTGATGGAATTAGTTAATACCTCTGGAAATAGTGATTTAGAAGAGGGTGTAGTTGGGTTTAAAAACCAATTACAGTTGTTGGAAAAGGGATTAAAGGCCGCAGACCCTAACCTAAACAAATTTAATGATGAGCTGTTAAAGTTTATCAATGAAATTAGAAGTAAAGGAAATCTATTGGAGGATAGTTTGAAGGCAAAGCTAGATAAACAGGTTGAAAAAATCCTGAACACCTATCAAACCCAAGGGCAGATTAACAAAAATGATACATTTCTACAAATACCATTAGCTCTAAATAACAATATTAACAATCTGCAAATTTTTGTAATGAATAATAGAAAAAATACAAAGAAGATCGATCCAGCCAATATGTCGGTGTTAATGAATCTTGATACTGAGAATATGGATAATATTAATGTATATTTGGCTGTTAGTGGAAAAAAGGTGACGCTGAAAATTGGTGTTAGCAAGGAAAGCTATAGGAAAGCTATTGAAGGCGAGTTAAAGCTTTTGGATAAATTAATGGATAACCTAGGATATGAAATGAAGGATGTGAGCTTTAAAGTAGATGAAGAGCAGCATTTGTTTGGACTTGTGGAGGAAATCCAGTTGGATAAGTTAACTACTAGCCATTCTATTAATATTACTATATAAAATTATATAATTAAGAATGAAGAAATCTGAAAGGTAAGATAGATATGGAAAAAAGAAAACTGAAACAAGCTGTTGCCCTTAAGTATAATGCCGATAAGGATCCTGCTCCTAGGATAACTGCAGCCGGGAAGGGTGTTGTTGCTGAGAATATTATTAAAAGGGCTGAAGAAAATGAAATTCCCCTGCATCAGAATGATCAATTAGTAAAAGAGCTTATATCCCTTAGAATTGGGACTGAAATACCTACTCAGCTTTATGAGATAGTAGCACAGGTTTTAGCCTTTGTAGAGGGTGTGGATGAGAAGATTGGGAAGACAAGGGAATAAGGAATAGTAATAGGGAACAGATTAGTGAATAACTAATAGTGAATAGTTAATAGTGAATAGGTGCAAATAAAGATTAAAGATTATAGATGAGAGATTATAAATTGAAGCATTGAAATTTGCTAACAAATTTCTACATCAATTCAACATTTAACATTCAACATTTAACATTTTCTCAATGTCTCTAAACTATTCATAACATTCTACCGATAAAATAAATAGGAAGATAATTAAGGGGGTTTACTAATGAGAATTAATAATAATATACCAGCTTTAAATGCCCATAGATTACTTAGTCACAACTCCAGTCTTTCAGGGAAAACATTAGAAAGGTTATCCTCTGGAAAAAGAATAAATAGAGCAGCAGACGATGCTGCTGGCCTGGCAATCTCAGAAAAAATGAGGGGACAAGTGAACGGTCTTCGGGTAGCTTCAAGAAACGCATTAGACGGGATTTCCATGGTTCAAACGGCTGAAGGGGCTATGAATGAAATCCATGCAATGCTACAGAGAATGAGGGAGCTGGCAGTACAAGCAAGTAATGGTACCTTTGGAGATGATGATAAGGCAACTATACAAGCAGAGGTAACTCAATTGTTAGATGAGATTGATAATATAGCCGATACCACTAATTTTAATGATAAAAAATTAATTAATGGTAGTCTAGCCACCACTGGAGTGCAATTACAAATCGGGGCCAATGCTAATGAAACCATAAGCTTTACCATTGAAAACCTCGATGCTAATGCTCTAAGTATAGCATCTATTAATTTGGTTACTGCTCCACAGACCGCTATCTCAACATTAAGTACTGCAATTCAAAGCGTTTCTGATACAAGGTCCAGATTAGGGGCGGTTCAAAATCGTCTTGAGCATACTATTGCTAATGTTGACAACACAGCAGAAAACATTACCGCAGCCCTTTCGAGGATTGAAGACTTAGATATGGCTTTAGAAATGTCGAACTTTACAAAGCTGAACATATTAACTCAGGCAGGCACAGCAATGCTAGCTCAGGCTAATCAAAGGCCACAGTCAGTATTGCAGCTTCTAGGTAGCTAAGGAATAGGAGGGCTATAATGCTTAATAAGGACTATGTTGTAAACAGAGTAGCTACAGCCAATGGAATTCAATTGGTTACCTTGATGTATGAAGGGATGGCCGAGCATTTACAGGATGCTAGGGTAGCCATTGTAAATCAAGAAGAAAACAATCTTAGATTCCATATTCAAAAGGTAAGGGATATATTAACTGAACTATTGGCAACACTTGAAGGAACCTCAGATATAGCCAGTAGTTTAAGAACCATATACATTTATTTAAATAAGCTGGTAACCGATGCCCTTAACAAAAAAGACCCTTCTAAAATAGAAGATGCTCTTAAGGTAATAAAGCCTATTGAAGATGCATGGCAACAGCTGGCAGAAACTCAATCTGAGGATAATCATAAACCAGCAGTAGTAGCTGGACTTACTTATGGTAAAGGTCAGTTAAGGGATTATGTTGTAGAAGAAACTCAATGGAAGAAAGGCTAGACTGTTGAATAAGTAGATGACCAAATTTTTAATTTGAGTCAGTCACTTAGCTAGGAATTTGATATAAAATTCCAATATATTATTCAATATTTTATATCAAATTAACTAGCTACATAAATTAAATCGTTACTGCAAAAACCTAGCATCCTCACGTATGTTCTGAATACGCTCCGGTGCTAGGTTTTATTGCGCCTTGAATCTAACTACTTTTGAACAGTCTATATTAACATTTTAAAATTGCGACAGGGGACATTCTCTCTTTCGCAATTTTATTTTTCTCAATGTAGAGGCTAGGCGTACCCCCTATGCTCTAAAATAGAGAAAAAGGCTCTCGGACAAAAGGCAGGATGAACTCAAAGAGTGTCAGCATTTTAATTATTTACTAATCACTAATTAAAATTGATTTTTATGTTATAATAAGCTTATGAAATTTATGGAAGGGATGAAGAAAATGATTATAAAGCAATTGGCAAAGGAGTTTCAGTTAAAGGAATCTCAAGTAAAAAGTACCGTTGAGCTTATTGATGAAGGAAATACCATTCCCTTTATTGCCCGTTATCGAAAAGAAATAACAGGGGGACTAAGTGATGAGGTTTTAAGGGATCTTCATGAAAGGCTTATTTACTTAAGAAACCTTGAGGGAAGAAAGGAAGAGGTTATTCGATTAATTGATGAGCAAGGAAAGCTTACAGAAGAGCTAAGGGAAGAAATTTTAGCAGCAGAGGTTTTACAAAGAATAGAGGACCTATACAGACCCTATCGACCGAAGCGAAGGACTAGGGCAACCATAGCTAAGGAAAAGGGCCTTGAGCCACTGGCAGAGCTCATAATAAAACAAGAGCTGTTAAGTGGAGATATAGAAGAGTTGGCAAAACCCTTTATAAATGAAGAATTAGAGGTGCATACGATAGAAGATGCATTAAATGGAGCAAAGGACATTATTGCTGAGATGGTCTCGGATGATGCAGAATATAGAGAAAAAATTAGAGAGTTGAATATGAAGAAGGCTGTAGTTCATAGTGAAGCGGTAGATCCAGAAGAGAAAACTGTTTACGAAATGTATTATAGCTTCAGTGAAGCTGTAAATAAAATTGCCAATCATAGAATATTGGCTCTAAATAGAGGTGAAAAGGAGAAAAAGCTTAAAATAAAGCTTAATAGCCCTGATGAGGAGATCACACAATTTTTGATGTCGGCGGTAGTTACCAATAAAAAAGCCATAACCACTGAGGTTTTAGTTGAAGCTGTTGATGACGCTTACAAAAGATTAATAGCACCCTCCATTGAAAGGGAGATTAGAAATATCCTGACGGAAAGGGCAGAAGAGGAAGCTATCAAGGTATTTGGAAAGAATACAAAGCCATTGCTTTTGGTGCCACCTGTTAAAAATGTAAGGGTTTTAGCCATCGACCCTAGTTTTAGGACAGGCTGCAAGCTTGCAGTTCTTGATGAAACCGGTAAGCTTCTAGATTATGCTACAATATATCCCAATGAGCCTCAGAACAAAGTAGAGGAAGCGAAGAAGGTCATGAAGGCATTAATTGAAAAATATGATATAGATGTGATACCCATTGGGAATGGAACAGCCTCACGAGAAACAGAGCTATTGGTTGCAGATATGATAAAGGAAATTAAAAAGACCCTTTATTATACCATTGTTAGTGAAGCTGGAGCATCGGTTTATTCTGCCTCAAAACTGGCCACAGAGGAATATCCAGATATCGATGTATCTATAAGAGGAGCCATCTCTATTGGTCGCAGGCTACAAGATCCATTAGCTGAGCTGGTGAAGATAGACCCTAAAAGCATTGGTGTTGGTCAATATCAACATGACTTAAATCAAGGGAAACTAGGAGAAACCCTTAAGAATGTAGTAGAGGATTGCGTTAATAGCGTGGGTGTTGATTTAAACACAGCAACTCCTTCTCTCCTTCAATATGTTTCAGGGATATCCTATGCCGTAGCTAAAAATATTGTTAAACATAGAGAAGATCATGGAAAGTATAAAGCCAGGGGCCAGCTAAAGGAAATAAAGCGATTGGGAGACAAAGTTTTTCAGCAGTGTGCAGGCTTTTTAAGAATTTCAGATGGAGAAAATCCTTTAGATAATACAGCAGTCCATCCCGAATCCTATGAAATAACTATGCAGCTTATTGAAAAACTAGGATATACTACTGACGATATAAGAAATGGACAACTCAGAAACATTGAAGATAGGATCATGGAATATGGTGGAAAAAATGCTAAGGGTATAAGTTCTCAGATCAAACTATTGGCGGAAGAACTTCAGGTAGGAGAACTTACTTTAAAGGACATTATTGAAGAACTAAAAAAACCTGGAAGGGACCCTAGGGAGGAGATGCCTAAGCCTATATTCAGGAGTGACGTTTTAAAGATGGAGGATTTAAAGCTAGATATGATTATGACAGGAACCGTAAGAAATGTTGTTGACTTTGGGGCCTTTGTGGATATTGGTGTTAAACAGGACGGGTTGGTTCATATATCCCAGCTAAGCGATAAATTTGTAAAGAATCCAATGAGTGTGGTTTCTGTTGGAGATGAAGTTAAGGTAAAAATTATTGGGTTAGATATTGAAAGAGGAAAGATATCCCTAAGTATGAGGAATCTATAGGTTGTAACAAAATAAATCATAGTAAATTCCATGGCTTAATCATCATATAAATTAACCATGGAATTTTTTCATATGGTTTTTTATAAATAATGGAACTTTTAGATGAGTTTGCTCGTCTAGTATATGTAGACTGATAGGACTATTTTATGCTATAAAGGCAGGAATTCTAGTTTTTCTATTGAACTTGTAGAAATATAGAAAAAAAGATAATAATTAGGGATTAAAAGGGGATTGTACTATGGAGAATATGCCGATGAATGTTGTTATATTGGGTTCAATACCAGAAGCTACATTGGTATTACTAATGGGCTTAGCCTTACTTGGTATCAGAGGAAATTGGAAAAAGGTTCTGATAATTGGCATAATACAGGGGGTTTTATCCTATTTTACTCGACGGTATTTACTCTTTGGGATGCATACCGTAACCCTATATCTGACAATGACGCTGTTAACCTGGTTAATCATTAAAACCAATATACTTGTTGCAGCTATTGCCAGTGCCTTAGGAATGATTATCAACAGTTTGATTGAAGGAGTTCTTCTAAGCATCATCATTAACTTTACTGCTATTACCCTCCCAGAAATATTATCGCGAGACTGGTTGAGGATTGCGGTTACTACACCAAAACAAATTGTTTTGCTTATACTGGTATATCTCTGCCTGAAATATAGCTTTACACTAGATGAAGATATACACATATTTAAAAGGATTAAGGAAAGGGCCTAAATAATCTATTGATTTTAGAAGAATTTAGGTATATAATTACATTAATAGAATATGGTATATATTCTTCAGGGCAGGGTGAAATTCCCGACCGGCGGTCAAAATCCGCGAGTCGATTTAATCGATTGAACTGGTGAAATTCCAGTATCGACAGTAAAGTCTGGATGGGAGAAGATTTTGAAGCATGCTTTTTTGCGCCTGAAGAAATCTTTAGGTGTTTTTTTATTACATAAAACACCTTATACAAAACTTTAGGAGGTTATATTTATGGAGAGAGCTTCTAGTTATGGTTTTAAAACAAAGTTTACTACTAGAACCATGGTGAAGGTAGCTGTGTTATCGGTTTTAGCTTATATGTTAATGATGTTGCAATTTCCTATTCCACTATTTCCTGCCTTTTTAAAGGTAGATTTAAGTGATGTACCGGCCTTAGTAGGGGGCTTTGCATTAGGTCCTGTAGCAGCTGTAGCCATCCAGCTGGTGAAGGTGTTGTTGTTCTTTATCACTAGAAGTGAAACTGGAGGAGTAGGTGAACTAGCAAACTTTATCATAGGTGTGTCTTATATATTACCAGCAACCCTAATATACCAAGCTAGAAAAGAGAAGAAGTTTGCTATTATTGGTGGAATAACTGGAACCATTACGATGGCTATTGTGGGCGCTTTGGCAAATATCTATATTCTAATACCCTTTTACGCAAACTTTATGCCAATTGATGCAATAGTAGCTATGGGAACTGCAGTGAACAGCAATATTAACTCTATAAGTACCTTAGCTTTATATGCAATTACTCCCTTTAACTTATTAAAAGGTACAATAATCACAGTGGTAACATTGTTAATTTACAAGAAAATATCACCGATATTAAAGAATAAGTAAAATAATATTAAATGAAGAATGTTAAATGTTGAATGTTGAGTTAATGAAGAAATTTGCTTAGGCAAATTTCTTTTTTTTTTACCCAGTAAACCCTAGCTATTGATTGAAAGCCTTTAGCTGTTGGAATAACAATATTAAAACATTTTACCCCTATTAAATAAGTTAGTTGATTATAGATTAGGGTTCGTTGCTTTTTTTATAAGACTGTTGGTAATAATTCAACATTTAACATTCAACATTGTCTTCTATATCTATATTTATTCCCGTCATTGGCTATAATGTAGAAAATATGAAAAAAGGATGGAATTAACAGGGAACTATGCTACAATAGAATATTGAAGAGAGAATAATAATTTAGTAGGTGAATTTATGAATTGTATAGAAGTAAAAGGATTAGAAAAAACCCAAGAAATAGCCCTCAAGCTAGGACAGAGCTTAAGAAGGGGAGATATCATATGCCTAACAGGTGACTTGGGTGCAGGAAAAACCACCTTTACCAAAGCCCTTGCTATGGGCCTAGGGGTAACTGATACAGTAACAAGTCCAACCTTTACCATCATTCAAGAATATGAAGGTAGACTTCCCCTATATCATTTTGATGTATATAGAATAGATGATCCTCAGGCAATGGAGGATATTGGTTTTGATGAATATTTATTTGGCGATGGAGTTTGTGTAATAGAGTGGGCTAATATTATTAAGGAGCTAATACCTAACAATAGCTTATGGATAGAAATCTTGGTTAATGGTGAAGAAGAGAGACGCATATACTTTAACTACAGTGTTGGGTACGAAAAAATAATTGAGGAGCTGTTGAAGATATGAAATTACTAGCACTGGATACTTCATCAATGGTGGCTACAGTAGCCATTATGGAGGAGGATAAACTTATAGCAGAAACGGTTTTAAATCACAAAAAGACCCACTCAAGTCAATTGATGCCATTAATAAAAGAGGCCTTGGATAACTGTGGATTAACACCGGCGGATATTGATTATTTTGCTGCCTCCCTAGGTCCAGGTTCCTTTACGGGCTTAAGAATAGGCATTACCACAATTAAAGCAATGGCACAGGCATTGAATAAACCTGTTGTAGGAGTCTCAACCCTTGATGCCTTGGCCTATAATCTACCCTGTAGCGAAGGAATCCTCTGTCCGATCATAGATGCACAAAGGGATAATCTCTACACAGCTAGATATAAGTGGAAAAAACAGGAACTCAATAGAATCTCTGACTATGACATATTACATATAGATGAACTTATAGATGTTCTAAATAATCAGAATGAAAAGATCATCTTTTTAGGAGATGGTATAAATCAGTTTCAACAAATTTTAGAAGGCAGCTTAAAGGAGAAGGCTCTCTTCCCCCACAATGCCCTTTCCATTCCTAGGGCTTCTTCAATAGGGGGCTTGGCCTTAATACAAATTAAGGAAGGGAATGTACAGAAGGCTGAAGAACTCCTTCCTATATACATGAGAAAATCACAAGCAGAAAAGCAATTTGAAGAAAGAATGAGGGAAAAGTAAAGGATGGAGTCTTGTATAATTAGAGGCATGAAGCTTTCGGATATAAATCAAGTTGCCAAAATTGAAGAGGCCTGCTTTGCAGTTCCTTGGACCAAGGCAGCCTTCGAAAAGGAAATAAGGAGTAATCTGTTGGCTAAATATTATGTAGTATTAATAGACGACAAAATTGTAGCCTATGGGGGTATGTGGCTAATAATGGAGGAAGCCCATGTCACCAATATTGCGGTAGATCCATTGGAGCAGGGTAAGGGTTTTGGTAGAAGGTTGACAGAAGAGATGATAGAAGAAGCCAAAGCAATGGGAGCCCTAAAGATTACCCTTGAGGTTCGAAAAAATAATGTCGTAGCTCAGAATCTATATAAAAGTTTAGGGTTTTTACCCTGTGGAATAAGGCCTGGCTATTATAGTGATAATGGAGAGGATGCAATCATCATGTGGAAGGATTTATAGATATAAAAAAATTATTTTTTATAACTATAAACTTTTCAACGAATTATACGTAAAAATCTATGAAGTGTATTTTAAAAAAAATTATGATTGAAATATGAGGAGGCTCAATATGACTAAAAAGGGAAAGAAGAGATTGATAACTGTTATTGTTATCCTTTTGGTACTAGGGGGAATTTCAGCAGCTGCCGTATCTGCATCTAAAGGGTCAAAGGCGGGTATTACTGTTGATGCTATAACCATTGATAAGGGTGACATTTTTGTTAAGGTTCCAGCTAATGGAGTGTTGGAAGAGGTTGAAAAAACAATGATATTCCATGAAGGGAATAGTAGAGTCGAGACAATTGAGGTTGAAGTTGGAGATACGGTGGAAGAAGGCCAAGTACTAGCAACTCTAGATACAGCTGAAATGGGTAATCAACTTGAAATAGCTGAAGTTCAGTTGGAAATGGAAAGAATTAGTTTAGTAAAGCTAGAAGAAGCCAGGGTGGAGGCTATGAAGGATCTAGAGAAAAATATACAGGATGCAGAGGCCCTATTAGAAAGAAACAAAGAGATTTATAACAGCGGTGGGATTTCTAAGGTGGAACTTGAAAACAGTGAGAAGAGCTACTCAGAGCTTATGGATACATATCAACAATATGAAGAGAATAGTGATTCTATGTACTTTGATATAGAGAGATTAAAAAAGCAGATTAGGGTATCAGAGCTCAATATTCAGGATATTAAAAGGAATATAACTAAAATGGAAGAAGCTATTGTTGCTACGGTTTCTGGTACCATTACCCAGGTGAATCTTCAACAAGGAGCAATTACGAATCCTGCCCAGCCTGGATTTGTAATATCTGATACGAATAATCTTGAGATCCAAATACATGTAAACGAATATGACATTAATAAGGTGAAGTTGGGGCAAAAGGTTGAGATAGAAGCAGAGGCATTACCATCGGTTGTATTCAATGGCGTTGTTGAAAAAATCTCACCTGTCGCAACCAGAATGGCATCTGGTCAAACCAGTGAAACCGTTGTATTGGTGACAATTAAGGTTTCAGATCAGCACGAAATGCTTAAACCAGGATTTTCAGCAAAGACTCGAATTATCAGCGAAGAAAAATTGGATACAATTGTCGTACCCTTTGACTCAATTGTATATGAGCAAGATAACCTAGAAGTGAAATATGTTTTTGTAGTTGCAAATGATAAGCTGGAGAAAAGAGAGATTAAAACAGGAGTTGAATCTGATTTCCACGTGGAAGTAGCTGAAGGCTTAGAGGTAGGAGATAAGATTGTTCAAAGACCCACCACCAGCCTTAAAGAGGGAACAACCGTTATGGTACGGGAAGTAGAAAATAAATAAGCAAGGAAGGTAGTCCTATGAATTTCCTAGAGAATATTCGTTTAGCCCTATCCTCCATTAAAGCCAGTAAAATGAGAACATTTTTAACAATGCTTGGGATAATAATTGGCATTGCGGCGGTTGTAACAATATCGGCCATTGGAAATGGAGGAAAGTATCAAATTCAAAAGAGTCTTGAACAGTTTGGCACCAATAGATTAATGGTGTATATGAATTGGAATGACCAGAAAAGCTTTAGTAGTCGGGATTATTTAACCGATAGGGATGTCGAAGCAATAAGGAACATAAAAGGTATAGAGGCAATATCACCAATTTACGAGGATTATTCTTCCTTAAGAATTTTAGATAAAACCATAGATGTGATATTGATAGGCTCCAATAGCGAAACAGATGTAATAAACAATGTTGAAATGATATCAGGAAGATTTATTTCCCAACAGGATGTGGATAATCATAACTACTCTATTGTAATCTCTCAAAAAGAAGCAAAGGAGCTATTTGGTCAACAGGATGTTTTGGGTGAGAAGGTAACCATGAACTCCTATGTAGGACCTGTGGATTTCACAATTGTGGGGGTTTATCATCACGAGGATAGCCCCTTTGGCGGAAATGTCAATGGGGGAAGGGGTCAAATATATGTACCCATAAAAACCATTATGAGGCTTTACAATCAGACCACCTACTATGGAATTAACTTAAAAATAGAGGATCGTAATGAGATGGATGCCATTGGTCAACAGGTATTAGCCCTGTTAAATAGATTACACAATAGCCAAGACAAATACATGACTTTTAATCTTGAGGAGGCTATGGAGACAGTTAATGGTGTTATTTCCACCATTACAATGGTCCTAGCCATGATAGCAGGAATAGCCCTTCTAGTTGGTGGCATTGGTATAATGAATATCATGTTGGTTACTGTAACAGAAAGAATCAGGGAAATAGGTGTAAAGAAGGCCATAGGAGCTAAAAGACAGGTCATATTGTTACAGTTTTTAACAGAATCCGCACTAATCTCATTAGTGGGAGGAATAGTGGGTATAGTACTTGGTTTTGCCTTTGCCAGCCTAGCTTCAGCCCTATTAAAGATGCCACCACAGATAAGCATCGCCGAGGTACTATTGGCTGCTGGTTTAGCAATATTTGTGGGAATATTGTTTGGCGTCTATCCAGCCAGTAGAGCTTCTAAGTTAGATCCTATTGAAGCACTAAGATATGAGTAATGATAGAAAGTAATGAGGATGATAAAAATGGTACTAATAGAAATTTTGAAGGTATCTGTTCAAAATATATGGTCTAATAAAATGAGGTCTATCCTTACAATGCTGGGCTTAATCATCGGAATAATGGCTGTAGTTATTATCACCACCTTAGGAAATGCAGCTCAGGCTGATATTTATAGCGCTTTTAATGAAGAGGGTAAGGGTAAGATTAATATCAACTTAAATTACAACACAGAAAGACCTGTTCAATATAGAGACTTCTTTACAGAGGATGATGTTTCAGCTGTAGATAGCCATGAAGATGTACTGGCAGCTTCCGCGGAAATTACTAGATGGGTTACCCTAAACTACGGAAATGAAGAGACCACCATAAATCTATTAGGGGTCAACAGTAATTACAACGAGGTTGAAAGCATTGAGGTGTCTAGGGGTAGATTCCTAACAGAAGAGGATGTTAGGGGTAGAAGAAATGTGATTATTATTGATGAACGTACCGCAATGACTTTATTTGATACCTTAGATTGTATAGGTGAAAAGATCAGCGTGACAACAGGATATTTTACAGCCGAGCTAATGGTGGTTGGTGTCGATAAGCTTTCAGATTCGGCTATTTTAAATATGGCTATGGGTAACTACGGCTATGGGTATACACCGATAACCATTGCATCCAGAATGTATTACACAGATCGTTACCCAAGACTAATGGTTCATGTAAATGAGCTAGTGGATGTTGATTCAGCAGGGGGAAGAATACTAACCCTTCTTGAAAGAAGAAATAAAGACTCTGAAATATATCGAGTGAGTAATCGAGAATCAGAGTTTAAACAGGTTAATCAAGTAATAAACACTTTAACCACAATTATATCAGGAATTGCAGCCATTTCCCTTCTAGTTGGAGGAATTGGTATTATGAACATTATGCTGGTTTCGGTAACGGAAAGAACTCGAGAAGTGGGAATTAAAAAAGCTATTGGGGCCAAAAGGGGCGTAATTCTATTGCAGTTCCTGCTGGAGGCGATCATATTGTCGGTTTTAGGTGGATTATTGGGTCTAGCCATTGGCTCGGCCATAGGGTATGGTATGGTTAGTATGTTCAAACTCCCCTTTATCATATCAAGCAATAGTATTACAATGGCCTTTATCTTCTCCATTTTAGTTGGAGTGATATTTGGTGTTTATCCAGCCAATAAAGCCTCTAAGATGGATCCGATTAATGCCCTAAGGTATGAGTAGGGAAAGATCAGAGATTAAGTAATAAGGAATAGGTAATAGGTGAAAGACCAGTGAAAAGTGAAAAGTTAAAAATGAAAAGTGAAAAATGAAAACAGGAAATTAGAAAATATGCAGATAACCAACAGCTTGTCTGTTGTGTTAGTCCCTTAGTTAGAAATCGATAATTCATTACAATCATTTTATGGTGATACATGAATTATGAGATTTTTTACTTCCTTAAATAAAGCATATCAAATTAACCAGTGAGTTAATTAGTGAAAATCCCTTGCTGGGAAGGGAAAGGAATGGTTTATAAAATGATAGAGATCAAGAATTTATCAAAGATATACAAAACGGGTAATATCTCTGTAACGGCTCTAAAGAATGTTACTCTTAAGATTGAAAAGGGAGAGTTTGTAGGTATCATGGGTCCCTCTGGCTCGGGAAAATCCACCTTTATGAATATAATTGGATGTTTGGATAGACCAACCTCTGGATTATATGTTTTGGATGATAAGACAATAGAAAACATGTCAGATAATGAATTGGCTGAAGTAAGGAACAATAAAATTGGGTTTGTATTTCAATCCTTCAATTTACTGCCTAGAACCAGTGCCCTTAAGAATGTTGAGCTTCCTATGGTGTATGCAAAGGTAAGTGCAAAGGAAAGAAGAAGTAGAGCCCTTGAGGCCCTCGATTGGGTTGGTCTTGGCGATAGAACTCATCATAACCCCAATGAACTATCAGGGGGGCAAAAACAGAGGGTTGCCATTGCAAGATCCCTTGTAAACCAACCTGCCATCATTCTTGCTGATGAGCCTACTGGTAATCTCGATACTAAATCAGGTGAAGAGGTTATGGAGATCTTTAAGAAGCTTAACAAGGATGGAGTTACGATTATATTAGTAACCCATGAAAGGGATATAGCCGAACAATCAAAAAGGATTGTAACCTTTAGAGATGGTGAAATAATCAGTGACGAATTAAACGATAGGGAGGCAAAATTAAAAAGTGATCCAGCTTAAAGATTTGAGCCTAATAAAAGATAATGATTATTTATTAAAGAATATCAATCTATCTGTTGACGAAAATGAAGTATATCTGTTGAAGGGCCTAGGTATTGAAAACCTTAAGGCCCTTTATGGTCTGTTAGAAGGAAGATTGATTCCCAGTGAAGGAGATTATTTTTTTGAGGGCAGAAAATTCTACCAATTATCAAATTTAGAAAAAGCATTTATGCGGAAGAATACCATCATTAATTTGTTAGATTCGGCATTTTATAATGGAGAATTTACTGTACAGAAAAATTTACAACAGCAATTGAAAAGAAGTGGACTATATCCAACTAAGTGGAAAGCACTAATTAATGAAACCCTCTCGCAATTGGAGATTCAAACCATTGCAGATAAAAAGGGAGATGAACTAACCCCCCTTCAACTAATGAAAGCAAAGATAGCAAAGGGAGCAGTGGTAAAGCCAAAAGTCCTATTAATAGCTGCAGGTGAATATTTAACTGATGGGGGACAACAGTTAAAAGGAATTTTATTAGAAATCAAGAAAAAAGGAATTTCTGTAATTTATGCAGAAATTAAAAATATGCAGTGTATAGGGGAATTGATAGAAGTAATTATGCTTTAAAAAAAGATTTTGAAAATTATAGACTATTTTTAACAGAATCCGTATATTAGTATGAGGGAAAAGAGGTGGTTATATTGCAGGACACAGATTATAGTATTGTACAAAGGATACTAGAGGGAGATAGTAATGCCTTTAGTGAAATCGTGAATAACTATAAAAAGGCAGTCTTCTCATTATGCTACAGAATGGTACATAATCAAGAGGAGGCAGAGGATTTAGCCCAGGAGGTCTTTATTAAGGCCTATAACCATCTAAGCAAGTATAACCCTCAATTCAAATTTTCAACCTGGATTTTAAAAATAGCTACGAATACCACCATAGATTTTGTTAGAAAGAAAAAGGTAGAGACATTGCCCCTAGATGAAGAAATTTCAACAAAGCAGGAAGGGGCAAGCGCAGAGATAATCTTTTTTCATAAAGAGAATAAGAAAACAATTGAAGATGCAATCAAGGCCCTCCCCATCGAGTATAGATCATTGATAGTACTTTTTCACCAAAATGGATTAAGTTACAATGAGATCAGTGAGCACCTGAATATACCATTATCAAAGGTGAAAAACAGACTCCATAGGGCCAGAAGTATACTTAAAGACACTTTACAAAATGTTAAGAAGGAGGAATCACAATGGACTGCCAAGCAAGTACAAATTTAATGATGAAATACTTAGATAATCACATTACACCCCAAGAATGGGCAGACCTCCAATTACATTTAATGATATGCAAAGATTGCGACGAAGCCTTTAAGGTATACCAGGAAATGCTGGAGGCTCTAGAAACAATGGAAACCCCTGACATATCAGATAAATTTGAAGTGAGAGTTATGGAAGCTATAGACCATAGTCTTTACCATAAAAAGAATAGACAATGGTTTGGTATAAGGGAAGTTTTGATATCCTTCGGAATCTATTTAACCTTTCTTCTTGCTGTACAAAATCCAGGATGGAATATCCTTAAGGTATTAGAATGGATCACTAGAGGGCTATACTATGTTAGTCATATCTTTGGTGTGATAGAAAGCTTCCTAAGTCGATTTGCTACAATCTTTGTTTACTCACGTAGACTTATAATGTTGCAATTTCAAATAATTTCTAATACACAGATTACAACGATTATGTTTTATTTTATTGCTTTAGCCGGACTAACAGCCTTGTTCTTCCTAATTGAAGGGAAGCTACAAAGACTAATAAATAGTTAAGGAGGTATCGAAATGAAAAGTAAAAGCTTAAAATCCTTAGTGATAATTACTTTCGCATTAATCATCATGTCAACATCCTCCATCTATGGAATGAACCAAATCTACAGAGGAGAAATAGTTAGTTTTTTTAAGGATATATACTTAACCTCCAACACAGTGGTCAACGGCAGTGCAGTTTCTTTCTTTGGTGACATCACCATAGATGGTGAGGTAAGAGGAGATGCGGTGGTGATATTTGGAAATGTTACCGTAAGGGGACAAATAACCGGTGATACAGTCGTCATATTTGGCGGAATTGACGTAGAAGAGGGAGGTAGCATAAATAGAGATGCTATATCCATTTTCGGCTCAGGGATCAATGAGAGGGGCACCATTGGTAGAGATTCAATTAGTGTTATGGGTTTTATCCCAAGTGGAATACCCCCTATTGGGATCTTAGTCCTGATCCTTAGCGTTATAACAATAGTTACCCATACCTTTTCCTACATCATTTCAATTATCGCATTACTCTTCTTTAGGCAACGTTTTGATAGAATGGCAGATAATTTTAATAAAGAAATCGGAAAGAAGGCTTTAATTGGAATTTTGATTTTAGTGGGTGGTTTGGTTCTATCAATTATATTAATTATGACTATAATAGGAATACCCGCTTTGCTAATCCTTATTCCGGCCTTAGGCTTATTGCAGTTTACAGGCACCACAACTGTTAAGTTGGCTATAGGTAGAAAAGCTGCTTCCATATTAAATGGAAGGTGGAACAATATCCTTGAGTTGACAGTGGGATCCATAGTATACACTCTGATCGATCTTACTGTTATAGGAAGGTTGTTTACGTTAGCTCTTAGGTTTATTGGCGTAGGAGAAGTAGTAAATAGCCGATTCGGAGAAGATAGGCAACCTCCATTGATAACCTCCGCCATTGAAGGCCCTCAGAAGGGAAATGGTAATGATGATAAATAATTATAATAAATATAAAATAGTTACTCTGCTAATAGTATTATCATTGATCATTTTAACAGCTATTTCCTACGGCAATGAAAGCAAATATCGAACTGTTGGTGAAAATCAGATTGTTGAAGGGGATTTCATTGCCCTTTCGACAAGTGGTGAAAATTATGGAAAGGTAATTGGTGATTTTATTGTCATAGGTGACGAGGCTAAAAATGATGGATTAATTGAGGGGGATATTTTGGCAATGACTTCGGAATTAACCTCTCGAGGAATGGTAAAGGGTGATATAAGGGGGTTCGCTTCTCAAGTAAACATAGAAGGAGAAGTAAATCGCAACGCATCAATTTTAGCAAACCATATAATTTTCAATGATGGCAGTGTTATTGATGGTAGTGTCCATGCTTTAGCTAATACAATGAAGCTCTATGGATTTGTTGGAGGAGATATTAGAGGAACCGTTAATACTTTAGAGATTCACGGAACAATTAAAGGGAATGTTTATATACATGTAAAAAACATTGAATTTGACAGTGGGGGAAAAATTGAGGGAGATTTAGTATATATTAGCGAAGATGAACTAGATATCCCTAAAGAATATATTGGGGGAACCATAGAGCATAATTATCCAACAAACTCTAGCTTACCTTACCAATTAAATCTCTTAGGTCAACAGTTAAAAAGGTTTTTACTATTATTCAGGGTTTTATTCCTAATATCCTATTTGATAGTTGGTAGCATATTGATTAGACTATTTAAAAAACCAACTGAAAGAGCTGCAGCCAATATCGAGAAATCTCCTATTTTAGGTCTAGGCATTGGATTGGCACTGCTGGTGGTAGTGCCTATTGTAGCTATTCTACTAATGGCAACAGTTATTGGGATACCCATTGGTGGTATGATTTTTGTATTTTACTTCATATTAATATACCTATCTAGAATACCTGTAGGGTTGTGGCTGGGACAGAAGATATTTAAAGATTCACCTCACCCTATATTAGCATTTATTCTTGGGAGCATATTAATAAGCGCAGCTTCGCTGATTCCAGTAGTGGGGAAACTATTATCCTTCGTAGTATTAATCATAGGTATGGGAATTTCCGTCATTATGATAAAAGGATACTACAAAAAGGAATATGAAGAAGAAGAAGGCAGTGAATAACGAAAAGAAAACCAAGGAGAAAACCAAGGGCGAGAAAACCAAGGGGACGGTTCTCCTGGTTGTAACACCTCCAAACGTATGTTAGTCTATATTTGGAGGTGTTTTTTCATTTGCTATACTTTCAGTTGTTTGATTTTAATCACGGTTTTGTAGGTAATATAAGGGTAATATAAGACAAAGATCAAAATCAAAGTAATCAATAAGAAGTAAACCGTAATAAGGAATAGGTAAGGTAATGTAAGCTCTGAAAATCCTAAATTGTAGTAATGAATAATTGGTTAAATACTTCTCGGAAGGAAAGGAAAGAATATTTAATAGGACAAATCATTGGGCGGAAGGTAGAAAATCGTCACACCCCATAAGTGTCCATGTTGTTGAAAAAATCGTTAGCGACTTTAAGAATGGTGTCAGGGATCATGTAGACTTCTGGATTCAGATGAAGGGAATGTTTATTTACATTCAGTACTTTTCAGTTAGAGATAAAGAAGGGAGCTTCATGGGAACCCTTGAAGTAACCCAAAATATTGCAGGCATTAGGGAGCTAAATGGTGAGAAGGGACTAATGGAGTAAATTGAATAGAATTAATTAGGAAATAATAAAAAAATCGATAGCAATGCTATCGATTTTGGTCCTTTTTACCTCTCTTCTTTTCATCAGTAGGAGCCTTCATTGCTACTGGTAATATAGCCATATCCATTTGATTTATTGGCTCTAGCATACCATCAGACATGATATTCTTATCACTTAACCTTTCGGTGAAGCTATGCTTTCTTTCATTACGTCTTTTTGCCATAATTATCACACTCCTTAAGTTTATTATTTGAAGCTAGAAGAAAAATAATCATCCATTATTCTAAAACTCTACATTTTTTTTCTTTTTAAAGTTATAATGAAATATAAAAGAGATCATTGGAAGGTGTGAAGCTTTTGTATGGAAAAAACTAAAGATAGGGTAATAACCCTAGCAATAGAAACCAGTTGTGATGAAACCTCAGTAAGTATTTTGGAAAACGGTAGATGGGTGTTATCAAATATCATAGCATCTCAAATAGAGCAGCATCAAAAATTTGGTGGTGTAGTCCCAGAGGTAGCCTCTAGAAAGCACATCGAAGTTATTAATCAGGTTATCCAGCAGGCACTGCAGGAATCTAAGCTAGACTTTTCTGATGTAAACCATGTAGCTGTTACCTATGGCCCTGGTCTCGTGGGTGCACTACTGGTGGGGGTAGCGGCTGCCAAGGCAATAGCCTTTGCTAGAGGCATACCCCTTAACGGAGTGAACCACATCGAAGGGCATATCTATGCAAACTTTATTGAAGACAAGGATTTAGAACCTCCCTTTATCACCTTGGTTGTATCTGGAGGTCATAGTCATTTGGTACATGTAAAGGATTATGGCATATATGAAGTCCTTGGCAGAACCAGGGATGATGCGGCTGGGGAGGCCTTTGATAAAATTGCTAGAGCTTTAGGGCTTAACTATCCAGGAGGACCAGAAATTGATAGGTTGGCTAAGGTGGGGGACAAATACGCCATTGAATTTCCTAAGGCATACCTAGAGGAAGGTAGCTACGATTTCAGCTTTAGTGGTTTAAAATCAGCGGTATTAAACTACATAAACAGTCAGAAGATGAAGGGAAATGACATTATTGCTGAGGATGTTGCAGCAAGCTTTCAAAGGGCAGTTGTAGAAATTTTAGCTGAAAAGACAATTAAATGTGGAATTGATAAGGGAGTTCAAACAATTTGTTTGGCCGGGGGTGTAGCTGCTAATAGCAGCCTTAGAAACCACTTAAAAGACTTATGTAGTCAGCATGGAATAGCCTTTAAATATCCATCATTAAAGCTGTGTACCGATAATGCTGCAATGATCGGCTGCGTAGGTTATTATGATTATATAAAGGGATTAAGGTCTCCCTTAAGCCTTAATGCAGTACCATCCCTTAAGTTGGGAGAAGGGCTATAAACTAGTAATACCCCTTTATATTGCCGGTATAAATGCCCTTAGACCTATGATATAATCAGGGTGCATACTAAAATTAGGGGGGCTGTTGATGGAACTGTTATCTTGGATGAAAAGGGTTGATGAAGATCTATCAAGAACTGAGCTGTTAGAAATTATTGAGGACATGCATAGTATTATTAACTCTTTACTTGTGGAAAATAAAAAATACAAGGAAACAATAATGGAACTGACACCAGTAGGTAAAAAATAAATTGTTAAGTACATATTATGTTAAGTGTTTACCCCTTCACAAAAATGGTGAAGGGGTATTTTTATTAGGTGTATTCTGTGGACTTATTAACAAGAAAACCTGTTCCCCTCTGTGGATAATGTGGAATAAACCGCTAATAAACCTATGCTAATAAGAATAAATGTGGATAATATTGTGGAATCTGTGGATAAAATGTGGAGGAATGTGCACAATTCTAATCAACTAAAAAATATACACTTAAAGATTAAATTTTCGACAAAATACCCGTTAACATAAAGTGAAAGAAATAAATATATAATAAATTTATCATCAATAAATGTAGAAAAATGTAAAAAAGAGCTTCAATTTAGAAGCTCTAGACTATTGAATTTCAGATAATAAAGTTATCGAAGCCTCCCATTGAAGGTATAGCTCCTCCAATTCTTTTTTTGTTGCCATGGTCTTAAACTGTATTTCTTTACTCTTTTCTGGGTTAGAGTAGACTTCTTCCTGACACATTAATTCTTCAAGGTCTAACAGCTCACCTTCCAGGCGCTGAATCTCATCCTCTAGCCTTTTGCAATTTCTTTTTTCCTCTTTAATGCGATTTTTATCCTCTCGCTCTTTTCGCTTTTCCTCTTTAATTTGGGTTTTGGTTTTTTCTTCTTTAACTTCAGTATTGTCTAATTCTTTCTTTTCTTTTTTCTTGAAGATATAGTAATCATAGTTCCCTAAGAAGATCGCTGTCCCCTCAGAAGATAACTCAATAACTTTGTTGGATACACGATTAAGAAAATAACGATCATGAGAAATAGCCAAAATGGTTCCTTCATAATCTAATAGAGCTTCTTCTAAAACCTCTTTAGATTGAATATCTAAGTGATTGGTTGGCTCGTCCAGTAATAAAAAGTTGGTATCAGAAAGAATAAGCTTTAACAAGGATATCCTTGCCTCTTCCCCACCGCTTAAGCTAGAAATACTTTTATAGATATCATCTCCATGAAACAAAAATCTTCCCAGCAGACCACGAATTTCTCCCTCAGTTCTTAAGGGATGATCCTGCCAAATCTCTTCTAGCACGTTATTTAGAGGGTTTAAGTTCCCTTGATCCTGATGATAATATCCAATTTTTACATGATGCCCAAGTTGAAAGTTTCCATCAGTTGCTTCAAGCTCATTAGTCAGTATCTTAAAGATTGTAGACTTGCCAATACCGTTTGGTCCGATGAGGGCAACCTTTTCTTCTCGATAAATACGAAAGCTTACATTCTTAAATATTGGAGTATTGTCGAAGCTCTTTTGGAGGTTATCAACAAACAAGACATTGTCACCACTTTTGGTTTTGACCTCAAATTTAATCCTAGCTCTTTTATTAAATTCTAACGGCCCTTCTATTTCCTCTACTTTAGCCAGTTGCTTCTCCCTGCTTTTAGCCCTATTCATTAATTTTTCAGTACCATGCTGTCTTAATCTTCTTATGATGTCCTTTTGTTTTTCAATCTCTTTTTGCTGGTTTTCGTAGGCTTTAGTTTGCTGTTCCCTAATAACTCTTTTCTTTTCTACAAAGGTAGTATAGTTGCCGTTATAGCTGGTAATACAGTGATTCTCTATTTCTAAAACCCTCATAACCAATTGGTCTAAAAAGAAACGGTCGTGGGAGATCATGAATACAGTACCATTATAATCCTTTATAAAACCCTCTAACCATTCAACAGCCTGAATATCTAAGTGATTGGTGGGCTCGTCCAATAGCAATATATCTGGCTTGGATAGAAGGAGCTTAGCAAGGGATAATCGAGTCTTTTCTCCACCGCTTAACTGTATTACAGGCTGCTGAAATTCTTCTTCAGAGAAGCCTAAACCCTTTAAGATACCTTTGGCCTCACTTTTAAAGCCATAGCCATTATTCTGTTCAAAGCTATGGGTTAGTTGAGAATATTCCTCCATAACCTCGTCCAGATTAGAATCATGATTATTGGCCATAACAGCAATTTCCTTCTCTAACCTTCTTAAGTTTTCTTCCATATCTATTAGGTGCTGAAAAATGGATAATGCCTCATTATAAACTGTAGAATCTACAGCAAAAACTTCACTTTGTTGCAGAAAACCAATTCTAGTAGACTTAGCTATATACAAATCTCCGGTATCATAGGACAGCTCTCCAGTTAAAATTCTAAAAAGAGTGGATTTACCCGCACCGTTTAGCCCTACTAAGCCAACCTTCTCCCCTTTTTGAAGGTTGAAGCTAATATCTTTTAATATGATATCTATTCCAAAGGCTTTTGATATATTATTACATGAAAGTATAATCATCCTAACTCCTCCCAAAGTCCTCATATAATAAACATTTTATCAAAAATCATTGGCCGATAAAAGGGGACATATTTCCACATTACCTAAAGAAGTATAAGAACGCTAATCAAGGCAATAAATATTATATATGTAGCATAAGAAAGATTTGTACTAACTCCACCGTTACTTTCCTCAAGGTAAATTGACTTTTCCCTAAGAGATTGTTATAATTATTCTTATTATCGAATATTTTTAGATGAAATTTTCTTTGACTGGCATTGTTATCTATTAAATAACTATCCAATAATTAATTTACCTACAAAAAATTTTAATTAAAATAAACAGAATTTTTAAACTATTACTGGGGGGAGATATAATGAATAGAGATTTTACTGATGTTTCAATGGCTGTTATTAGGAGACTACCAAAATATCATAGGTATTTGAAGGATCTGCTAGACAAAGAGGTGTATAGAATATCTTCTAGAGAGTTAAGTAGATTAATTGGCTTTACAGCATCTCAAATTCGACAGGATTTAAATTGCTTTGGAGGCTTTGGACAGCAGGGATATGGATATAATGTAGAAGAACTATATAAAGAAATTGGAAATATCTTAGGCCTAAACAGAGTATATTCTACTGTAATTGTAGGTGCTGGAAACCTAGGACAGGCGATAGCCAATTACCCAAGCTTTGTTAAGTATGGATTTGAGCTACACGGGCTTTTTGACGTAAATCCTAAGTTGGTGGGAATGAAAATTCGAGATATAAATATTTATGATGTTGATGAATTGGGAACCTTCGTTAAAGAAAATGATATTGAAATCGGAATTATATGCTCTCCCAAAGAGGTAGCACAAGACATTACTGATACATTGTGCAAAGCCAATATTAAAGGAATATGGAATTTTGCCCCAATAGACTTAAAGGTTCCAAAGGATATAATAGTTGAAAATGTCCACGTAAGTGAAAGTTTATTTATCCTCTCATTCCTGTTAAATGAAAAAAGTAAGAGGGATTAACAAGAAAAGTAACTATTTAGGTGATTAAATGAGGAATTATTATATACAAATCCATGATTATCTTGAAAAACTCGTATATAGCATTATGGAAATCGATAGAAAAGGTATTAGTTTTCATGGAGAGAATTTATCCATTAATGATATCTATATTTTAAAAACACTAGGTAATTGTCAAGAAAAGAGGCTTTACGAAATTATACAGGAACTAAAAATTAATAGGAATATCTTAGATCCCTTAGTGAAAAGATTATATACTTCCCATTATATCGTTAAGAAGAGGGACCC
Organism: Alkaliphilus serpentinus; assembly: GCF_009017255.1. Classification (GTDB taxonomy): domain Bacteria; phylum Bacillota; class Clostridia; order Peptostreptococcales; family Natronincolaceae; genus Alkaliphilus_D; species Alkaliphilus_D serpentinus. The sequence continues at coordinate 36,403 of NZ_WBZB01000011.1, forward strand.
TCAGGATAAGCGTGTGCAGATTCTTAGTCTAACAGATAAAGGATTAGATGCTCTTAAAGAGATTACTGAAAAGGAGAAGACAACTCTTTATAACTTATTGAATGATTTTACCTTTAACGAAGAAAAAGCAATATTAAAGTTTCTTGTTAAGTTAGATATGTTATATAAAAAGTCTGATTCATAATAAACCTTTTTAATAAAATTAAGGGGCTGTCTCTAAAGGTTTAAAATCCTTTAAAGCAGCCCCTTGATTTTTTTTATTCTGGAATTGGAGCATCTACAGGACATACATTGGCACATGCGCCACAATCAATACATCCATCTGCATCAATAACATAAATGCTGTCACCAGCTGAAATAACACTTACAGGACACTCAGGTTCGCAAGCTCCACAGTTAATACATGCATCAGTAATTTTGTAAGCCATCTCATCTTCCTCCTTAATTGTGTTTTTATGTACAAATGTATTATACCAATATATATTAAAAGAAAACAAAAAATTTGATAAATTTTTGATTAAAAAGATAGAAATATAATGATAATCATTTTAAATAAGAATGAAGGCTAAATAAATAGCTTAATATTCTAAGAACATGATATAATAATCATTAGAAGGTTCCATTGGAGGTGTAGAAATGCAGGTTACAGTTTTAGTTGGAGGTAGTGGTACTGGAAAAAGTTATCATGCAATGACCCTTGCAAAGGATAGGGGAATTGAATATATCATAGATGATGGTTTATTAATAAAGGGAAATAAGGTTCTTGGGGGAAGCTCAGCCAAAAGAGAAAAATCTAAAATGGCTGCTGTAAAGAGGGCTTTATTTATTAATGATCCCCATAGGAATGAGATTATTAAGGTTATTGAAAGGGAAAAGCCTAAGTCCATCCTAATTTTAGGAACATCAGATAAGATGGTGGATATAATCGTTAAAACCCTTAGTTTAGGAGCCATAAATGAACGTGTTTACATCGAGAATCTGGTATCTAGTGAAGATATAAAGACTGCTAGAAGGTATCGAACAAGGGAAGGAAAACACGTTATTCCTGTACCTACCTTCGAAATTAAAAGGGATTTCTCGGGATATTTTCTAAATCCCCTTAAGGTCTTTAGACATTTTGGGTTAGGTGATTCTAATGAATTTCATGAAAAGTCAGTTGTTCGACCTACCTTTAGCTATAAGGGTAGATATACCATTTCCGATAGGGTAATAAGAGAATTGATTTTTTATGCATCTAATAAGGCCATAGGTATAAAAAAAATTACGGATATTGATATAAAATCAGATGCAACAGGTATTATTATTGATATTGAACTTATCGCGGTATATGGCAACCCTATAATGGGAATCCTAAGGGAGGTTCAAAAACAAGTTAAGTACGAGGTGGAGGAGATGACTTCATTGAATATTCATGCAGTAAATGTTTACGTGAAAAATTTATTTATACATGAGTAAGTTGTTTACAAGCAAATTTTTAAATGATATAATGCTAGTGTGAGGATAAGGAGGGCTTAATAGCCCTGCCTTTCGTGCTTTCTAGAGCTTTTTTTAAAAATTTTCTGACAAAAGAGTTACATAGGTTTTAAAATTTTATATTCTGTTAAAAAAATAACAATGATAACGTTTTTAAGTAGGCCTTGCCTCTTAAAATAAGTGTACTATGAGTACGTTTTATTTTCCAAAATTTACTTAGGAGGGTATAAAAATGTCTGAAAAAACACTGAATCCTTTTGAAATTGCCCAGCAACAGGTTAAAACAGCTTGTGACAAACTAGGTACAGACCCAGCGGTGTATGAGATTCTAAAAAATCCAAAGAGAGTTCTTGAAGTTTCCATTCCTGTAAAAATGGATGATGGAAGCACAAAATCCTTCATTGGTTACAGATCTCAGCACAATGATGCAGTAGGTCCCTTCAAGGGCGGTATTAGATTCCACCATGATGTAACAAGGGATGAAGTTAAGGCTTTATCAACTTGGATGACTTTTAAATGTGGAGTTGTAGGAATTCCATATGGCGGCGGTAAGGGTGGAATCACTGTAGATCCTTCAGAGCTATCTAAGGGAGAACTTGAGAGATTATCACGGGGCTTTGCCAGAGCAATTGCTCCAATCATTGGTGAGAGAATCGATATTCCTGCACCAGACGTAAATACAAATGGACAAATTATGGCATGGTTTGTGGATGAATACGAAAAAACAACAGGTAGATTCGAGCCAGGTGTATTCACTGGTAAGCCTGTAAACTTCTATGGTTCTTTAGGAAGAACTGAAGCCACCGGATATGGTGTTGCCATAATGGCTAGAGATGCTGCTAAGAGAATAGGTCTTCCATTAGAAGGCGCTACAGTAGCAATCCAAGGTTTTGGTAACGTTGGAAGCTATGCTGCTAAGTATATGGTAGAAATGGGATCAAAGATTACTGCAGTATCTGACTCTTCAGCTTGTATCATAAACGAAGCTGGATTAGATGTAGCTGCATTAGTTGAATATGTTAATAAGAACAAGAAAGTAAAGGGCTTCCCAGGAGCAGCTAAAGAAGTTGATAGAAACGAAGTATTAACAATGGATGTTGATATTCTTATGCCATGTGCATTAGAAAACCAAATTACATCTAAGAATGTTAATGATATCAAAGCTAAAATTGTAAGTGAAGGTGCTAATGGACCTACAACTCCAGAAGCCGATAAGGTATTATTCTCTAAGGGAATCATCGTTATTCCTGATATCCTTGCTAATGCAGGTGGAGTAACAGTTTCATACTTCGAGTGGGTACAAAACCTAATGAGATATACTTGGAGCTTTGATGAAGTTCAAGAAAAACAAGAAAAGTTAATGGTTAAAGCCTTTGATGATATTTGGGCATTAAAGGAAGAGCATAGTGTAGATATGAGAACGGCAGCCTACATGATGTCAATCAAGAGAATTGCTGATGCAATGAAGCTTAGAGGCTGGTACTAAAATATAAAATATCAATGATAAAAGACAAACCGAAGAGAATTGGTTTGTCTTTTGCTTTATGTTTTTATATATTTTTTATTAAACAGGTGAGTCACTAAAATTTAAAGTAAGCTCATCAATTCCTTGGGTTTGTACCATATTATAAAAGCTTTCAGCTGCTAAAGGATGGAATTGCTGGCAGGCTTCTTCCTTGATAATAGTAAGGGCTTGTTGTATAGTCATACCCTTTCGGTAGGAACGATCGCTGGTCATTGCATCGAAGGCATCTGCTACTGACAATATTGCAGCCTCAATGATGATTTTATCACCGACAACCCCATCGGGATAACCCTTTCCATCATATCTTTCGTGGTGACTGTATATGATTTCCCTCTCATTCTTTAAGAAATCAACATCATTTAATATATTTGATCCTATCACTGGGTGACAGCGTATTTTACTCATTTCTAATTCTGTAAGTCTACCAGGTTTGTTTAATATTGAATCTTCTATACCAATCTTTCCGATATCATGTAATAGTGCTGCTGTTTTTAAGGTTTCAATTCGATGTTGAGGTAAACCCATAAAGGTGGCAAGCTTTACCGATACATCTGCAACCCTTCTAGAATGACCATTGGTGTAGGGGTCCTTTGCCTCCATTGCCTTTGTTAGGGCGTATACCGTTTCCATATATAATGTTTTGGTATCGATATACATTTTAAAGGAGTATCTGGCAAGTAATAATGGACCAAAGAATAATAGCATTATTATAGTGCCGTAATTAAGATATAGAAGGCTTATAAAGATACCTAAACTAGAAATAACAAATGAATTGGGTAAAGTCCATTTAAAATTGTTGACAAACATCTTAAAGAAGGACTGTTCCTGCAAAAGTGAAAAAAGTTGTGTAACAATGTATGTATTAACTAATATATATGTCAGCATTGCAATAAATAATGGCAATATATTTGTATAAAATAGTGGATCTGAACTTTTAGTGTCAAAGTTATAATAAACAAAAGAAGCAATGCCAATGGATAAGAGACTCTGAGCACCATTGAAAAGCGTTATATAAATGGGAGTATTAGCAATATGATGAACTTCTTTGTTTGAAACCTTTAAATATTTAAGTGTTATTCCGAAGAAAGAACATATCGCTGCTCCTAAGGGCCCTAAAATAATCATCACAGTTATATCTACTGCTGAACCTACTGATACACTACCGCCATTAGGAAGAAGAACAGCTAGTGACTCCACAAGAATGGCTAAAATAATAAACATAAAAAAAGTATCTATGGAAGGAAGGTCATAGAAATATGCAAGTGATATTAATAGCACCACAGCTAATGTTATGATGAATAATACGTAGTACCTAGCCTTTTTTGGCAGCTGATTCATAGCTTTATTCCTCCATTTAAAATCAAGCAATTTAGATCGACAGATAAGTTTCTATTTCACCCAAGCAAGTTTGCCAGATGCGCTTAGTAAAACCTTTAAAATAGCTGTAAAAACTGTCATTTTTTAGCCCCCTAATGATAATCTCCACTACGACGCTAGGGCAGTAGGCGATTTACGCTTCGCTAGGTAAGGCATTATGGTTTGTTTTTATAGAGTCGATCTAAATTACCCAAAAATTACATTATTAACTTTAATAGCTTTCGGTTAACAGCATCTAAGGTAGCTTTGACGATTGCTGCCTTCAATTCACCCCTTACAATTGCTGTTCCTATCAGCATTTCTTCGCTGTAGCCATTAATAGCACTCACAGCGGCCACCACCACTTCTTTTTTTCCAATAGTAATGATTTCAACATCCTCTGGAGTAAAGACGCATGCATCACCAATTAATTGATGAATGGCCTTTAAGGTAGCGCTTGCTAAAACCCGGTGGGCATTATTGGTGGTGTTAAAGGCTTCATCAGTACCAGATACCATAATATCATTTTTCTTTAAGGCTACATTTACCTTAATTAGATTGCCATTGATGGTATGGCTAATCTCTTCTATTTGGATACGTCTTTCAGCCATTAGCTTGTCCATGTCATCAATTTGTGCAATGCTGATTTTTTTATGGTCAAAATCCATGTCGAATTTAGCAGACATTATGGATTGTATGTCTCGAGAAATTTGCTTAGCATTTCTGCTGGTTGTTGCCATCACATGAAGCTCTTCGATGGCATCTCCACTTATGATTACCTTAGTTGACAATACTCCAGGTATACTGTTCAAAATATTTTCTACTTCCCTAGGTAAATTAACATTCTCCATTTCCATTCCCCTAACTATTAAATATAGAATCCACTTACTCTATTCTACAATTAACTTAAATTTCCTGCTAACCTGGACAAAGAATTCTCTTGATATATAGAAAATATGTAAATTTATAACACCCACCTTGATCCTTCTATTATATTTTTAGATGTTAAATAGGTGGAAGTGTAGTTATTTACGTTGTTGAGCCTTAGTATATTGTGCCTATTTCTTAATCTTTACGAGGCCGCAAGAAGAAGTAGGACTTTAGACTCATTATTTGTGCCTCAAGATATTATAGGAGAATTATATCAATAATGTGGTATTAAAAAGCTTTAAAAGTCTACTACTTTTGCTGCTGAGGAGTTAACTCAAATAGTGGCATTTTTTTAAGACTAAAGACCCTTGCCATCATGTTGGATTTTTCAACTTCATTATTATATCTAGTAGTGGAGTCGTAGTAGTGCTGTTTTAAGGGTGCAATCTTACTTTCCATTTGAGTAAACTCTTCTTGAAGCTGTAGGAAGCTTTTATTAGTCTTTAAATTAGGGTAAATTTCCTTTAGAGCAAAGAGGAATTTTAAAGTTGCTTGTAGTTGATTTTCAGCTATGGCGATTTCTGAAATATCTCCTTGACCTTGTGCAGTTATCAATGAGTTTCTTGCAGAAATAACCTTCTCTAAGGTCTCTGATTCGCGCTTAGCATAGCCCTTAACGACATTAAGAAGATTGGGAATCAAGTCATTTCTTTCCTGTAATCTACCATCAAGCTGATGCCAAGCACTTTCAGCAGAATCTCGTAAGATTATCAACTTATTGTACTTTCCAATAACTAAAATCAGAACTACTGCTATTATTCCAACGGTTATTAAATAAGGCATAAGTACTTCCTCCTCCTGTTATATTTTTTTATAACATATTCGTATGAAAATTACAAATGAAATTTGCTCTTAATCTTAAATTTTCAAAATCTATACCCTACGATATTTTATTTATTATGAGAAGGGTAATTTTGTTTCTGTTGAAGAAATTATATGATAAAATTAATGTAAGAAACTTCTATATATTATCAAAATTCTAAAAATTATGATTAGTAAGATTTATAAAAAAATAATCGTTTTTTTAGTGAGTTGTTACAAAAGATTAAAAGAAACTTTGACGAAATATTATGGATATAAAATAATAAGCAAAATCTTACAATATGAACAAAAGCATTTTTGTGGGTTAATTCTCTATGGTTAAAATGCTTTTGTTTTCCAGAGAACCCATGTGTTCTCTAGGACACTCCGAAAAGCATTTGGACGTATAAATATAATATGGAGGTGTATATTCATGAAAGACTTTTTGTATTATAAGCCAAAAACCATAGAAGAAGCATGCGAAATTCTGACGAGGTACAATGGGGAAGCTTCTATATTAAATGGTGGTACTGATGTAATTGTTAGAATTCACGATGGATTAAATCATCCCAAGGCCCTTGTTGATATAAAGGGAATATCGGGGTTGAAAACAATAAGTTTTAGTAAGGAGGATGGATTGGTTTTAGGTGCCTGCGCCAATATGAATGCGGTTATAAATCATAAAGACATTTTAGAGAACTATCAAATTATTGCAGAGGCCGCCCATACCGTTGGCTCCTGTCAAGTAAGAAATAGAGCAACCATTATCGGGAATATTACCAATGCCTCTCCACTAGCTGATACAGCTACGCCCCTTTTGGCCCTTGATGCGGTGGTTGAGGTTTTTGGAGTAGAGGGACCTAGAGAGATTTCTATCAACGACTTTTTTGTTTTTGTAAGAAGAACTTCGCTAAAGGTTGGGGATGTTGTAACGGCTGTTAAGGTTCCATATTATAAGGAATTAAAGGGATCCTATCAAAAGCATTCAAGAAGGGATGCTGTTGATCTAGCCACTGTTTGTGCATCAGTTTTAATGGTTGATGGTGAAATAAAAATTGCTTTAGGGTCAGTGGCGCCAACTCCCATAAGATGTAGAAAAGCAGAAGATTTCCTAAGGGGCAAAAAACTCACGGAAGAATTAATTAAAGAAGCTACCCATAGGGCCCTTGAGGAAGTGTCACCAATAAGTGATGTAAGAGCTACTAAGGAATATAGAGAAGAAATTGCTAGGGTTCTTGTAAGCAGGGGTTTACGAGATCTAATGGGGTAAAGGAGGATATCATCATGAAGCATAAAATTAACTTTATACTAAATAATGAAGAAATAACCCACGAGGTTGCTGCAAATAGGACCCTCTTGGATGTGATAAGGGAGGACTTCGACTTAACGGGGGCTAAGGAAGGCTGTGGTGCAGGAGAATGTGGTGCTTGTACGATACTGGTTGATAGAAAACCAATAAACGCCTGTCTTATGTTAGCTGTGGAGGCTGATGGTAAGGAAATACTGACAATAGAAGGTCTTTCCGTTAACAATAAGTTGGATCAGATACAGCAGGCATTTATCGATCATGCTGCCCTACAATGTGGTTATTGTACGCCAGGGATGATTATGTCAGGAAAGGCACTGTTGATGGATAACCCTAGCCCTACTGAAGAAGAGGTTAAAGAGGCAATTAGTGGAAATCTATGTAGGTGCACTGGTTATAAGAAGATTGTTGAGGCAATCATGGAGGTTGCCGATAAGACAAACTCGGCTCGATAGGAGGGTGATATTAATGAAATTTGTAGGAGAAAGTGTAAATCGAGTTGATGGAATTAAGAAGGTTACAGGTTCATTAAAATATGTTGATGATTTGAAGATGTCCAGAATGCTTTATGCTGCTGTGAAAAGGAGTGAGTATCCCCATGCAAAGCTCTTAAAGGTTGATATAACCAAAGCTGAGAAGCTACCGGGGGTTAAAGCTGTAATAACTGGTAAGGATGTTCCGAATAGAGTAGGTTTGTATCTTGAGGATAAAACCTTCTTAGCAAATGATAAGGTTCGGTATAGGGGAGAGGCTATCGCAGCGGTAGCAGCTGAAACCCATGAGATTGCCCAAGAGGCCATTAAACTAATAGAGGTGGAGTATGAGGAACTACCGGCTGTTACCAATGCTCTTGAGGGTATAAAATCAGATGCTCCTCTTGTTCATCCAGATCTAGGGGATTATAAATGGGGGCCCATATTTTTTCCAGAGCCAGGTACCAATATCAGTAATCTTTATAAAATACGTAAAGGTGATATCGATAAAGGTTTCGCTGAAGCAGAGCATGTGGTGGAAAATCAGTTTTTTGTGCCCCATATCCAGCATAGTCCCATAGAAAACCATAGTGTAATTGCCCAGATGGACCCTGAAGAAGCTCTAACCATATGGTCCAGCTGTCAGTCGCCCTTTGCTGTTCAAAAGGCCCTTTCTGTTGCCTTTGGATTACCCCAAAACAAAATTAGGGTTATATCTCCCGCTGTTGGGGGAGGATTCGGTGGAAAGGCGGGCACAACTCTAGAGGGAATTGTGATTCCTTTGGCTATGAGGGTTAAGGGAAGGCCTGTGAAGCTGACCTATGGTAGAGAAGATGAATTTATAAACAGTTTCGTTAGACAAGGGATGCATGCAACGATCAAAACAGGTATAAATAGTGATGGGAAAATTGTTGCTGTAAAGAATACATTTGTGTGGGATGGGGGAGCCTATACAGAGTATGGTGTAAATATTGTAAGGGCAGGAGGGTATTCATCGACGGGCCCTTATGATATACCCAACGTTTGGACTGATTCTGTATGTGTTTACACCAACCATCCAGTAGGAGGGCCTTATCGGGGCTTTGGAATGTCAGAAATTCATTTTGCTATAGAGCAGAACATGGATATTTTAGCAGAGATGTTAGGAATCACCCCTATTGAGGTAAGACGGATAAATGGGTTAAGACCAGGAGGAAGTAACGCCACTGGTCAAATAGTAGAAGTCTGCGGTTTGCAAGATTGTTTAGAAGATGTAGTGGATAAGTTGGGTTGGGAAAGGGAAGAAAAGAAACCTTCTTCTAAGCCTAATATATATATAGGTAGAGGGATATCCTGTGGATTTAAAGCGCCATCTATGCCAAATAATGTTGCATCCTCTGCCATTATTAGAATCAATGAAGATGGAACATGCCAACTATTGGTAAGTGCCCAAGATATTGGTCAGGGTTCAGATACCACCTTAACACAAATTGCGTCTGAGGTCTTGACGATACCTCCTGATAAAATTACCATTAAGACTGGAGATACAGATTATACACCTTATGAATGGCAAACAGTGGCCAGTCGTATTACCTACTGTGCAGGTAATGCGGTGGTAAAGGCTTGCCAAGATGCCAAGGACCAACTCTTTGAATTAGCCCAAATAAAGTTAGGTGTTCCGAAGGAAAAACTTATCCTAGCTGATGAATATATTGTTGCTAAGGGAAATGAAAACAAGAAAGTTCCCATTAAGGAATTGGCCCTTGGGTTATCTATGGAGGATGGCTCTGGTATCCACGGACCGATTATCGGTAGGGGTTCCTTCATACCTCCTGATGTGAAAAATACAGATAAAACCACTGGTCAAGGGGAAAAACCAACGGCCTTCTGGACCTATGGTTGTCAAGGGGCTGAAATTGAGGTTGATATTGAAACTGGAAAAATAAAGGTTAAAAAGGTTGCATCTAGCTTTGATGTAGGAAAAATCATCAATCCCAAGCTTATTGAGGGTCAAGTTGAGGGAGGAATCCTTCAGGGTCTAGGTTCTGCTATATTAGAGGAGTTAATCTTAGAAAATGGCATTGTAAAAAACCCTAATTTTGTTGATTACAAGATTCCTACAGCCGATGATATGCCAGAAATGATTATCAGCTTTGTTGAAAATCCAGAGGAAACAGGACCCTTTGGAGCTAGGGGAGTGGCGGAGCCCTGTATGGTTCCTACTGCGCCAGCAATTGCCAATGCCCTATATGATGCCCTGGGAATTAGGGTAAATAGCCTGCCAATAACAGCTGAAAAAGTTTTAAAGGCTATAAAGGAAAAACAGTAATTGGCCTAGGCTAATGTTGAAAGACATTAGCCTGGCTCACAATATAAAAAGGAGTGGGGTCAAAATGAAAAAAGAAAGGGGCGACTATATGAGTAAAGAAAAGGCAGTTGAGAAGAATCAAATGTTGGATGTAATTCGAGAAGAGGATGTTTTACCCTTAAGTAAAACCATCATTCTAGGAATTCAGCACACCTTTACGATGTTCGGTGCAACGGTTTTAGTTCCGATCATAACCGGCTTAGATATTTCAGTGGCTTTGTTTATGGCAGGTATTGGAACCCTAATATTCCACCTAATTACAAAGGGAAGGGTACCAGCTTTCTTAGGATCTTCCTTTGCTTTTATTGCACCAATCGCAGCAGTTGCTGGTGCTGCAGGTACAGATACTTTTAAGCCAGAGATGCTGCCCTATGCACAGGGAGGTATAGTAGTTGCAGGTCTTATTTATTTATTAGTTGCAGGTCTGGTTTCAGTATTTGGATATGAGAAGGTAGTGAGGTTTTTCCCACCAATTGTAACGGGTCCTATCATTATGGTAATAGGCTTAAAGCTAGCACCGACTGCAATAGGAATGGCCTCGGGTAATTGGATGCTGGCGATAGTTGCCTTTGTAATAGTTGCCTTTGTTAGTATATTTACGAAGGGCTTCATCAAGCTTCTACCAGTTATTTGTGGTTTGATAGGTGGTTACATCGTTGCAATTATTACAGGTAATGTTGATTTTGCCCCCATTGGAGATGCTGCTATCCTTGGAATTCCAAAGTTTACAATGGCTAAGTTTGATTTTTCTGCTATTATGATGATTGCTCCTGTTGCTATTGCTACAATGGTAGAACATATTGGTGATGTATTGGCCATTGGTGAAACAGTAGAGAAGGATTTTATGAAGGAGCCTGGTCTTCATAGAACATTGATTGGAGACGGTATAGCAACTTCAATTTCTGCTATGTTTGGTGGCCCAGCAAATACAACCTATTCAGAAAATACAGGGGTTCTTGCTTTAACAAGAGTACATAAGCCTCTAATTATGAGGGTTGCAGCTGGCTTTGCTATTTTAGTTGGTATTATACCAAAATTAGGTGCATTAATCTCTTCTATACCAGTTCCAGTAGTTGGAGGTATTTCAATTATTCTATTTGGTATGATTGCAGCTATTGGGGGAAGAACCCTAGTTGAAAATAAGGTTGATTTTACCCAATCAAGAAATCTAATAATTGCAGCTGTTATTCTAGTCCTTGGTCTTGGCGGGGCTTCGTTACCTGTAAATATTGGAGATGTTAATTTTGCAGTAGAAGGAATGGCACTGGCTGCGATAGTTGGTATCATCTTAAATAAGGTATTGCCAGAAAAATAATTATCTAAAATAACATATAACCCCAACTCCTAGGCCCTTATCTTAAGATAAGGGTCTTTACCTTTCCTTGACAAAAAAACATCCATATTGTGGGATAAAGGGATTTATATCAGTCTAACTATGTCCTCGGCATGGCCCCTTATCATAATGATAGGGGGTTTTGTTAACATATCACAAATTATTATTGGTATGTTTATAGAATATTTTGATTTATCCCTTAATAATTAATTGTATAATAGTATATATAAACAATTAATAATTACTAAATGCAGAAGTTTATATAAAAACCATAGTAATATATCACAAAATAAAAAAAGACAGGGTATCTAATGGGTTGGTATACTTTAACAAGTAATATTGAGGGGGAAGGGAAATATGTATAGGGCATTTGGCATTACCGTTGATGAAATGCTTTCAATGGAAATTATGAAGGATGCAAAACTTCTGGCCGGTGGATCTGGATCCAAGAAAAGGGTTACCAAGATCAATGTTATGGAAGTCCCGGATATTATAAATTGGGTAGATGCAGGGGAATTCCTTCTAACAACGGCCTATTCCATTAAAGATAAACCCCAGGTTTTATTGGAATTACTCCCGGAGATGGAAAAGAAGGGTTTGGCAGGCATTGGGATAAAAACCAAGAGATATATAGATGAGTTGCCTAGTTCCATCATAGAGCTGGCTAATGAATTGGCCTTTCCCATTATCGAAATTCCCTTTGATGTATCCTATACGGATATCATGATGCCAGTGTTAACAGAAATTATTGGGAATCAATCAAATATTTTGATAAAGGTTCATGAGATCCATAACAAGCTAGTTGACGTAATGATAAAGGGTGGAAGTCTTGAAAAAATTGCTGAAGGGATTGCAAACACCATTGGGAATACTGTAGCAATTAAAGAGAATATATTCGACAACATCGTGATAGCCTCCCCTAATGGTAGGAGTGAAGACTATATTGGATTAGTTGGGGCAGATTATAATAAAAATAAAACCATAGCTACCCTTGAGACTAGAAATTACAAAGTCAGTAAGGATATAGTAAATGATAAAGAAGTAAACAGGATTCACTACAATATACTTGGTGAAAACAGAAATTATGGTTATTTATTTGTATGGGAGGATAACAAAAAATTGAGCCCCATAGAGTTGACAGCTATTGAGTCCTCTATATCTATCATTTTATTAGACTTAATTAAGAAGATTTCAATTTTTGAGATTGAAAGTCGTCATAAAATCGAATTTTTAGATGATTTGCTCTCTAAGGATGAAAAAAGGCATAAAAGGGCTCTGGATAGGGGGCCATTATTCGATTTTGACAGTAACTTTGCGTATGCTGTTATGATTATAAAGGTCATCAATATAAGGGATTTGGTGAAGGAAACCTTTAATAACTCCACCTTCTTATACGATATAAATAGTAAAATACTGCAAATAGTTGAACGACTCTCCAGAAACCAAGGAATCAAAACCCTCTTTGGCAACAAAACCGATGAAATAATTATCTTGTTTGGTACGGATCATGAAAAAAAATGGATGGTTTCAAAAAATGAGTTGATGCATTTTTCCCAAGATATTTTAAAGCAGGTTGCCTTCCAACTGAAGAATACAAGGATAGCCATTGGCTTAGGTAGATTTTATCAAACACCTGCAAAGCTCTGGCGTAGCCATCAAGAAGCAATAAAGGCAGTTAGCAAATCAATTGTAGAAAATAACAGTAATATACAACATTATGACGATCTTGGGGTTTATCGTGTGATGGGATTCGATGAGTTGGAGGATGAAATGCAACGATTCTACAAAGAAATTCTTCTGCCCTTAGTTGAGTATGATGAAGATAAAGATTCGGAGTTGGTTAAGACGTTAAATATGTACTTTAAATTTGGAGGCAATTTAAAACGTATATCTAAAGAAATGTATACCCATTACAATACTATTATTTATAGAGTGCAAAGAATAAAAGAAATAACGGGTATGGACCTAGATGATGCTGATGACAAGCTGAGCTTACAAATGGCTTTGAAAATTTATGATGTTCTCAAAAAAACATAGTAAAAGAATACAAAAATCAGTACCTATATTTAGAATAACTGTATAAAGGTTTGATCTATCAATAGAAGAAATATATCAATGGATGAGGTTGTTAAAAAACCCCTATATTTTAAAACAGAGAAATTGGTTCTCGGACAAAAGGCAGGATGAACTCAAAGATGTCAGGTATTTTCAAAACTCACCTTCGGCTCAAACATTGAAAATACTGATCTCCCATCTTATCGTTCTTTTATTATTAACTCCACATATTTCTCTTTATTTAAAAACATAGTGGTTTCAGATTTGAATTATTACTTTTTCAACAGTCTGAAATATATTTCCAATAGACAGAAAAGAAGGGTTGCTATGAAGCCACTGATGATTTGCCACAATACGAAGAAAATCCTCAATAGCAAGAGGGTAATAAGGGGTAGAATACATTCGGTATTTAAGCGGGTTTGTAACATAATTACACCCGAAGGGATATTGATACCCCTGATATCTCACCAATTATCCATAAGTCCAGGGGGAATCCTAGTGGAGCTCCTCCAAAATCAAGAATTTTCATCCATGGGATTTAAAAGGAACCTAGAGGTAGAAGTTTTGGATATGATATTAAGGATTGAAGGAATGGTTGAATTGGACTTAACCCATGCAAGTCAATGGGATGGCAAACCTCCAGCCTTTGAAGGGGTAGGTAGGAAAGACCTTAAAAAAAATGTAGAGGTTTTAAGGCATATAGTCTTAAATGCTGCATCCTACGAAGGGGTTGCATCAATTTTTCCTGAGGTTGAAGGTTCTATTTTAGGAAGAGTTTTTAAGGAGAAATTACCAATAAATCATTATAGTAGCTACATATTGCCTAGAATGCTCAAACTTATAAATGCCATAAAAGATGGTAAAGAAAAAGAAATCATTCATACTTCTAAAGAGATTATTGGCTTTGGACCAGGCCTTACCCCCTCAGCAGATGATTTTGTTGCTGGCTTGATGATCTCCATGATCTATAGTGCTATTTATAGTAATGTGGATATAAAACCTTTAGTTAGTAATTTTGCTAGGATGGTAGAGGAATGGAAGCTAAGGACCACAATCGTTAGTTCCGAAATGCTTCGACATGCTGCAAAGGGTGAAGGGTCGGAAGATGTTAAGGTTCTGATGATGGGAATGTTTTCTCTAGGTGCTACTGAAGATTTTGAAAAAGCTATTTTGAGAGTTATAAATCATGGCAGCACCTCTGGATCAGATATGGCTTCAGGTCTATATGTTGGATGTGTTCTGTTTTTTAATATACACAACGAGAGGGTGAATTTATTTGAATAAAAGCGTTAGGATTCAAAAAAACAAATACTATGATTCAGTAACCCTGATGCTGGTTAGTAAAGAGCTGAAGAAGCTTGATGGTGTTAACGAGGTTTTGGTTGGTATGGCAACTGATCTTAATAAGGAGCTAGTTGGGAATTTAGGCCTTTCCAATAACGAAATAGAGGAGTTAAATGCCAATGATTTTTTCATCACTGTAGAATGGGAAAGGGAGGAGAATCTAGAGGAGTTACTTCTTAAGGTAGAAGAGCTATTGAACAAAAAAGATGAAGCTTCAGATGATTATTCCCCTGCAACTTTAAGTTCAGCATTAAAGTATATGGATGATGCCAATTTGGTTATTATATCTGTTCCGGGGAAATATGCTTATCAAGAAGCTAAAAAGGCATTAAATAAGAATCTGCATGTTATGCTTTTTAGTGACAATGTAAAGGTTGAAGAGGAAAAGGAGCTAAAGGAAATAGCTAGAGACAAAGGCTTATTAATGATGGGGCCGGATTGTGGAACCGCAATAATCAATCAAGTTCCTTTGGCCTTTGGGAATGTGGTAAATAAGGGACATATCGGTATAGTTGCAGCATCAGGAACTGGAGCACAGGAGGTTAGTGTAATCATAGATAAGCTGGGTGGAGGGATTTCCCAAGCTATAGGCACCGGGGGAAGAGACTTAAGTAAAGAAATCGGAGGAATCATGATGCTTCAAGGCATTAAGGCCTTAACAGAAGATGAAGAAACCAAGGTGCTATTGTTGGTTTCGAAGCCGCCATCACCTGAGATTGCTGAAAAGGTCCTACAAGCTGCCAAGGATGGAGGAAAGCCCTTTGTTGTGAGTTTTATTGGCGGTAGCCCTGAGGTGGTTGAAAAATATGGAGGGGTGTATGGAGCCAGTTTAGAGGATGCAGCTATAAAGGCAGTTGAGCTGACGGGTTTAAAGGCAAAATCCATGGACTCTAATATGAACCTGGAGGAATTATTGAAGGATCAATTAAAGCTTCTAAAACCAGAACAAAAATATCTTCGGGGACTTTATACCGGTGGAACCCTATGTGACGAGGCTATGAAGTTATTATCGAAGGACATTGGTGGTATATACTCTAATATACCTCTAAAGCCTCAACTAAAGCTAGAAAACTTAAATATCAGTAAGGAGCATACCTGCATTGATTTAGGGGATGATGATTTTACTGTAGGGCGACCTCATCCAATGATTGATCCATCCACTCGGCAGGAAAGATTACTTAAAGAAGCTGAGGATCCTGAGGTTGCAGTTTTTCTAATGGATTTTGTGCTGGGATATGGTTCGAATCCAGATCCTGCTGGAGAAATGGTCCCCTTCATAAAAAGAAGTAAAGAAGTTATGATGGAGAAGGGTGTTGAAGCCCTTTATATTGCCTCTGTTTGCGGAACTGAAAAGGACCCCCAGAATTTAAGGGAGCAGGAGGCTAAGCTTAAGGAGGCTGGTGTTATTATATTACCCTCCAATGCTAAGGCTGTGGCCTTCTCGGCAGAAATATTAAAATACCAAGCAAAGAGGTAGGTGTGAAGCAATGAATAAAATCAATCCGTTATTTAAAAAGGAACTCAAGGTTGTAAATGTAGGTCTTAAATCCTTTGCAACAGATTTGAAACAACAAGATATTCAGGTGATTCACGTAGATTGGAGACCTCCAGCCGGTGGGAATGAAAGGATGGCAAAGTTGTTAAATAAGCTAAAGTAGAAAAATACAATTGTGAAAAGTGAAAAATGAAAAGTGAAAAATGATAAATTTGGTGTAAATTAAGTTAAATTTTAACTTTTAATTTTAAATTTTTCATTAAAAAGGGAGTTGGTAAACTTGATGCATTTAGTAGAAAAGGCTAATAAAGAAGCCATAGAAAGAATTTTAAATGCACAGCCTACATTAATAGGAATTGGAATCGCTATTGAAGAAATACCTGGGATGGATATAAAAACCATTCTCCATGCAGGCCCTCCTATAACCTGGGACAAAATGAGTGGACCCCTTAGAGGAGCTATAATTGGTGGTTTGATATATGAAGGCTTAGCAAAAACAGAGGCAGAGGCAATAGCCCTTGCTGAATCTGGAGAAATAAAGTTTGATCCCTGTCATCATCACAATGCTGTAGGTCCAATGGCTGGGGTAGTAACAGCTTCTATGCCTGTTTGGATTGTTGAGAATAGAGGCTATGGAAACAAAGCCTACTGTACCCTTAATGAAGGATTAGGGAAAGTTCTAAGATATGGAGCCTATAGTGAAGATGTAATAGAGAGGCTTAAATGGATCGAAAAAACCCTGGCACCAGTTCTTAAGGAGGCCTTAACCTTAGCTGGCCCAATAGATTTAAAATCCATGATCGCTCAAGTAGTTATGATGGGGGATGAAGCTCATAATAGAAACAAGGCGGGCACATCTTTGTTCATTAGAGAATTGGCTCCTCATATCATACTAACTTCCTTTGCCAATGATGAGAAGGCGGCTGTGCTAAGGTTTATTCATAGTAATGATCATTTTTTCTTAAATCTCTCGATGCCTGCCTGTAAGGCCACCCTTGATCCTGCAGGTGAAGTGAAATATAGTACCCTTGTCTATGCCATGGCTAGAAATGGAACTGAGTTTGGCATCAGGGTTGCTGGACTAGGGGATAGGTGGTTTACAGCTCCGGCAGAGATTATTGATGGCTTGTTTTTTCCAGGATTTACGGCAGAAGATGCAAATCCAGATATAGGAGATAGTGTTATAACTGAAACAACAGGAATTGGTGGCTTCGCAATGGCAGCAGCCCCTGCTATCGTTCAATTTGTAGGGGGAACCCCTCAGGATGCTATGAACTTTTCAAAAACCATGTATGAAATAACAGAGGCTGAAAATAATGCCTATAAGATTCCTGTTTTGAATTTTAGAGGAACTGCAACGGGAATCAATCTTTTAAAGGTTGTGGAAACTGGGATATTACCAATTATTAATACCGGAATCGCCCATAAAGATCCTGGTGTAGGTCAAGTTGGAGCAGGTTTGGTTAGGCCACCGATGAAATGCTTTGAAGATGCCCTTGAGGCCTTTGTTGCATTGATGGAGGAGGAAGGGATAATCGATTAAAGCTAAGTAATAAGTAATAGGTAATAGGTGATAAGGAATAGGTAATAAGGAATAAGGAATAGAGGTAGAAAATTAAAAACTAGAAATCACAGTTGTTAAAACATATTTTTATTG
This sequence comes from Alkaliphilus serpentinus, assembly GCF_009017255.1. GTDB lineage: Bacteria > Bacillota > Clostridia > Peptostreptococcales > Natronincolaceae > Alkaliphilus_D > Alkaliphilus_D serpentinus. The sequence continues at coordinate 54,498 of NZ_WBZB01000011.1, forward strand.
AGAATAAATGTGGAATCAAAGATTTTGAAAATTTATTACGAAATTTCCATAGAAATTTCTTCAATAATTCAACATTCAACATTCAACATTCGACATTTAACATTTAACCTGCATCATTAGCTATTCATTTAAATCAAATTATAAGGGAGGAATTTATAATGAATTTCTGGAACAATGTAAAAATGTATGATTTAACACAAAACATCAGTCACTTAACACCCCCATGGCCCACCTATGAGCCTCTACAAATTAAGTTCTTCAAAAGATTATCGCCTAATGGAGCCAATGGTCAGCTGATTACAACCTCCAATCATGTGGGTACCCACCTGGATGGTCCATTGCATTTTGATACAGCTGGTAGAGATATAGCTTCATTAGAACTTGATAAGCTTGTTGGTCCTGGTGTTGTGGTAGACCTTTCTGATATGGCAGAAGACTATGGAATTTATACACCCAAGGATATAACTGATAGGGTTGAAGTTAAAAAGGGCGATATATTAATTATTAATACAGGCTATCATAAGTATGGTTGGGATCAACCAAAGGCAGACGAAAGAAGGTATATGTTAAGACATCCTGGCCCATCAATGGACTTTGTAGATTGGGTTAAGGAGATGGAAATCAAGTGGATAGGCGTTGATTGTGGTTCTGCAGATCACCCTATGAATACTAAAATTAGAGATTGGGAACCATTAGAGGCTAAGAGGGCCGATGAATATATGAAGCAGAAATATGGTAAGTCTTTAGATGAAATGTATTCCTGGCCAGATACCTACCAAGCAATGCATATTAAGGTATTCCCTAAGCCTCATGAAATCATCCATGCAGAAAATCTTGGGGGAGAAATCGATAAGGTATTAAATAGAAGACTGATCATTGGATGCTTCCCATGGAAATTTGTTGGTGGAGAATCCAGTATTTGTAGAATCGTAGCCTTTGATGAAAAATAATCTTTTACCCGTCCCAATGGGGCGGGTAAATTTTAATATGAAGGTAGGAGGGATATATATATGAAGGAGCATATCGCAGCATGTGTACAAATAGCTGTTGAGCCCAATGATATTAATTATAACATTGATAAATGCTGCCATTGGTTAGAAAGGGCCGTAAAGGATTATGAAGCTGAATTGGTGGTGTTTCCAGAATCCATCACTACGGGCTTTAGCCCCGCTATGCCCTCTGAAGAGTTTTATGAGCTCCTTAAGCCCGTGCCGGGAGATCATACGGTAAGAATTCAAAAGCTAGCAGCAGAGTTAGGAGTCCATGTGATTTTCCCGCTATACGAGAGGGGTAAAGAAAAGGGGGTTATCTATAATAGCTCCATTTTAATAGATGATGATGGAGAAATATTGGGGAATTATCATAAGACTCACCCCTTCCCCACCGAAAGAATTGAGGGCGGTGGGTGGACAACTCCAGGAAACCATACAGTAGTTGTGGAAACTAAGCTTGGTAAAATTGGGATGATTATATGCTATGATGGAGACTTTCCAGAACTGGTAAGGGTACTGGCCCTAAAGGGAGCTGAAATTGTAACGAGACCCTCTGCCCTTTTAAGAAGCTTTGAAATCTGGGAATTTGTAAATAAGGCTAGAGCCTATGATAATCATGTTTATATGCTGGCAGCCAATTCAATAGGGCCTGATGCAGGTAAGAATTATTATTTTGGTCATAGTATGATTATAAGTCCCATAGGACAGACCCTTGCATTGGCCAGAGGTACAGAGGAAATTATTGCTGCCAAGCTAGATCCTAATCCTATAAGATACATCAGCTATGGAACAAAGTCCCCAATGATCTTTGATCACCTTGAAGATCGTAATGTAAAGGTATATGGTGAGATTTTAACAGAAGGAAAAAGTGGATTTGAGCCATCTAAAAGAATACCCTATAAAAAATAATGGGAGGTAATTCTGTGAAGCAAGCTTTAGAAGGAATAAAGGTTCTGGATTTAACAAGAGTATTAGCAGGGCCCTATGCAACCATGATTATGGCTGATATGGGTGCTGAGGTAATTAAGGTTGAAATGCCCGGGGTAGGGGACGATTCAAGGCAGTTCGGACCCTATGTTAATGGAGAAAGCGCCTATTTTATGAGTATTAATAGAAACAAAAGGAGCATGACCTTAAATCTGAAAAAGGAAAAGGCTCAGAGACTCTTTATGGATATGATGAAAAAGTGTGATGTAATTGTTGAAAACTTTAGACCCGGAACTATGGAAAAGCTTGGTCTAGGTTATGATAAGCTAAAGGAAGTAAACCCAGCAATCATCTATGCCGCTTGCTCTGGTTTCGGCCATTCTGGTCCCTACAGCCAAAGGGCCGCCTATGATGCTGTAGTACAAGCCATGGGGGGGATCATGAGTATTACTGGCGAAAAGGATGGTAAGTTTACGAGGGTTGGACCATCCATCGGAGATATTACGGCGGGATTATTCAGTGCTATTGGCATTCTTGCAGCTATAAATTATAGAAACCAAACGGGGCAAGGTCAAAAGGTAGATGTCGCAATGTTGGATTGCCAGCTGGCAATTTTGGAAAATGCCATTGCTCGATACGTAGTAACGGGAGAGATTCCTAAACCAGCAGGTAATCGACACTCCTCAATTGTACCCTTTGAGCCCTTTGAAACGGCAGATGGAGAAATTATGATTGCAGCTGGAAATGATGTCCTTTGGGCAAAATTCTGTGAGGCTATTCATTGTCAAGATCTTATAGAGGATGAAAAATATAAAACCAACCCCCTTAGAAATCAAAATTACCCCTTACTAAGACCTATCATTGCTGATAAAATTAAAGAGAAGACCACTGAGGACTGGCTAAAAATCCTTGATGCAGCTGGAGTTCCCAATGGACCAATTAATACCATAGATAAGGTACTAGAAAATCCTCAACTATTGGCTAGGGAAATGGTAGTGGAGGTTCAACACCCAACTGCAGGTAACTTTAAGATGCCAGGAGTTCCAATAAAAATGAGCGAAACTCAAGGGGAGATTACTAGACCAGCTCCGATTCTTGGAGAGCATACTCATGAAATCTTAAAGGAACTATTGGATTTGAGTGATGAAGAAATTAGTGAGTTGCAGGTGGAGGGTATTTTTTAAATAGAATTGAGGGTTATTGTATGAAGAAGTTAGTATTAATTAAGGGAGCAGGAGATTTAGCAACTGCAGTTGGTCACAAGCTATTTAGAAGTGGCTTTCAAGTAGTTATGACGGATATAAATGTACCTACTTGTATCAGAAGAACCGTTTCCTTCGCCAATTGTATTTTCGAAGAAGAGTGGGAGGTAGAAGGAGTAAAGGCTAAAAGGGCATTAACCCATCTGGCGGCGTTAGATATTCTTGAGGAGGGGGTAATTCCTGTTATCCCAGACCCAGAGGGGGTTATCAATGAAAAACTTAGCTTTGATGTGGTGATTGATGCAATATTAGCCAAAAAGAATCTAGGTACATATAAGATGAAGGAAGCTTTAGTCATTGGGCTAGGGCCAGGATTTACAGCTGGTGAAGATGTAGATGTTGTAATCGAAACCAATAGGGGTCATAATTTAGGTAGAATAATCCTTAAAGGAAGGGCAGAGGCTGATACAGGAATCCCTGGAAATATCGTGGGCTTCTCTAGAGATAGGCTTTTGAAATCACCCGTCGATGGGGTTATAAAAAACATCAAAAAAATAGGGGATAGAGTGATAAAGGGGGATATTGTAGCTACTGTGAATGGGTGTCCTGTTACAGCGGCTATTGATGGTATCCTTAGGGGTCTTATTTATGAGGGTATAGAGGTAAAAGCAGGCCTTAAGATTGGAGACATAGATCCCCGAATAGAACCTTCCTATATCACGACGATATCAGACAAGGGTAGATGTATTGCTGGTGGAGTCCTTGAAGCCATACTAATGTGGGAAAACGAGATAGGAAATGAAGAATTAAGAATGCAGAGTTAAGAATGAAGAGTAAGATTTATAATTAGATTAAGAATATTTCTTTAAGCCAAGATGGAAGCCAGTATCCCTTCTTGGTTTAAAGATTTTTTTGATTAAGAAAACCTTATGAATTAGTAAGCTATTCACAGCCAGCACTTTGTGGTATGATTATTCTATAGCTATAGATAAGGAGGGGCAGCTATGACAAAAATAATACGCTTTATTATAATCATTATTTTGTTATTAAGTTTGTCTTTAAATGCTATCTATTATTTTCAGCTTAAGGAAGCAAGGGATAAATTAACGGATACCAATCAACTTGTTTCTGCACAAGTGGAAAGAAATATTAGACAAACGATGCTACATATAAGAGATTTAAAGGAGAGTAAGTCTTTGATATCCCTTCAAAGCCTTCAGGGTTCAGTTCAAGAACTGGTAGTCTCCTTTAGCCATTGGGTTGCTTTAAATCAATCAATAGAAAACCCTAATGAAGAATTAGCTAAAGGCTTAAGTGGTATAGAGGCCCTTCGAAATACAATGATTAATTATCTTAATACCCAATTCATTGTGAATGAAAATACCTTAAATGAGTTTGATATAGAAATGTTGGACAAGGCCCACGAAAATTTTGATAGATTCTCTTTGGTGTTTACTAAGCTTAAGGAACAGCCAGGGGATAAGGGAAAGGAATCAATAATGAATTTAGTTCAGTGGGCTGGAAATGTAGAGGAGATGTCTCGACTTTACAGACATAGTGTAATTCCCAATAAGCATCCCCACTATATTTCTGAAGAAAAGGCCACTGCTTCTCTTCTAAAGGCATATCCTGATTTTGAAGTTGAGGATGCAGATATCAGCCCTCCTAATTATAGGGATGGTCTTCATTACTATCAATTTACTATTGAAGATAATAAAGAAATAAAGCATATTGTGTGGGTGGACGCGCTAAATGGTGCAATAAGGAATTTTGAGGATAGATCCACTGGTGGAAAGAAAAGTTTAAGCCAAGAAAATGCCCTTGAGCTGGCTAGAGAATATTTAAAGGGCTTTTATAAATATGATGTCCTTGAAGAAATATTTAACCTAAAGATAGAAGACGAGAAAAAGACCATATATTCCTTTAGGTTTACCCCCATAGACAAAGACATTAAGATGGTGTCTGATGCATACACAATTAACATTGACTCCCGCTCTGGAGAGGTAATAAAATATAGTAATGATTATAGCAGAACCATTACCCCCTCCTTTGATGACGTCGTTAATGTTGAGGACATCATAGCTACTTATACTAAAGAATATGGTTCCTTGCAATATGATGGGTTGTCGGTAATTAGAACCTTTGAAACAAGGTATAAGCCTAGATTAACCCACAGCTTCAAAGTGGATCAAAATCAACAACAAATAATTGTATACTTTGATGCATTAACAGGAAAGCAGATTTATCAATTGTATTACATCTATAAACCAGTAAATCAGAATGAAGAAGACTAGAAAAGACATGGTGATAAAATGAAAAAACTGATACAGCATGGTGATTCAATATACCTAAAAAACCAGGGAGATTTTCAGCTGGAGCATATTTTTGAATGTGGACAATGCTTTAGATGGAATAAGGAAGCTGATGGTAGCTATACAGGAGTTGTCCAGGGTAGAATATTGAACATGACTCAAAAAAAACAGGATATCTATTTTAAAGGCAGTACAGAGGATGACTTTGTCGGAATATGGCATAATTATTTCGACTTAAATACCGATTATTCCATTATTAAGAATCAGCTTTCTGATAATGATGAGGTTATGAGGGCTGCTACTGCCTTCGGCAGTGGTATAAGGATTCTAAGGCAAGATCCTTGGGAAACGATTATCTCCTTTATCATTTCTGCTAATAATAACATTCCTAGAATTAAAAAATCTATTGAATTGCTATGTAAGAGCTATGGAAAAAGAATTGGAAGCTTCAATGGAGTTGAATATTATAGCTTTCCAGAGCCCCATGTATTGAAGGATTTGGATAATGGGGCTTTATCAGCATGCAATATGGGATATAGAGGGCCATTCATTATTAAAACAGCCCAAAGGGTATATGAGGAGCCAGAACTTTTAAATAGTCTTTATAAAGAAGACACAGTCAATTGCAAAAAGAGATTATTGGAGCTAATGGGCGTAGGACCAAAGGTGGCCAATTGTATAGCATTTTTCTCCTTTGGAAAGCTGGATGCTTTTCCTGTGGATGTATGGATAAAACGCTTAATGGAGCACTTTTACTTTCATAAGGATATGAAGGAGAAGGATATAGAGGCTTTTGCAAAAAATCAGTATGGGGAATATGCAGGATATGCACAGCAGTACTTTTTTTATTATGGACGAGAAAAGAACATTGGTAAGGAGGATAAGGATGTTAGGCACAATTGTTAACGCAGCAGCAATTATTGTTGGAGGACTTTTAGGTATTTTATTGCGAAAGGGAATCCCTGACAGCTATAAAACCACCATTATGCAGGGCTTAGGTTTAAGTGTTTTGATTATTGGATTAATGGGAGCCTTAAAAAGTGAAAATATACTTCTGATGATATTCTCTATTGTAATTGGTAGCATAATAGGGGAAGCCTTAAAAATTGAGGACAAGCTTCAAAAGCTTGGTGATTGGCTAGAAGGTAATGTGGGTAAAGGCGAAGGAACAATGGCCAAGGGTTTTGTGATCGCCAGCCTAATTTACTGTGTAGGGGCAATGGCAATTGTAGGCTCTTTGGAAAGTGGTTTAACCGGAAGCAATCAGACCCTGTACGCTAAATCCCTTATCGATGGTATCTCGGCAATTATATTTGCATCTACCTTGGGAATTGGAGTGGTTTTTTCTTCTATAGCGGTATTCGTTTATCAAGGCTTAATTACCGTGACAGCCTCCTTTATAAAGCCATTGCTGGTTGAGGGAGTTATTGCTGAAATGTCAGCAATAGGTGGCTTGCTAATTATGGGGATATCTATCAATATTCTAGAAATTAAAAAAATCTCTGTTGGTAACATGCTTCCTGCAGTGTTTATTCCAATATTTTATCCCTTTGTACAGCCTATACTAAATACTGTGGCGACATTTATTGATAAGCTTAGGTAAATACTAACATTATTCGTTATAGGGTTAATTATGCAGTAGTTCATTCTAATTTAGAGGTGGATGGGGGTAAAAGAACCATTCAGCTAGATTTAAATATTGATTTAGAGATATCCTCAATAATGGAGTATTTTGAGATTTTCCTAACTAGAATGATGATGTGTAGGAGAGCCGCCGACTTCCTAGATGCTAGGTCTCAGCTTGTAATGAACGAGACAAAGGTTCTTTGATAATTGATTCTTTGGTTAAAATGAAGGAATTCCAATTTGGACTCCTTCATTTTATTGTTTTAAGTCCTTATTTTATTAGAAAAACCAAAGTATATGAAGAAAATTAATGAAAATAAGTGAAATAACTAAGTAATCACATATATTATTCATATAGTGGTAATAATAGGCTAAAATGATGAAATTAGAGGTTTGCTAGTATATTTACTTTTATATAACATTATAATTGTGATTAGCACTCGATAGTGGTGAGTGCTAACAGTGAAGAGAAAAAATTAATTAATAATAAAAATCATAAGGAGGGTTTATAATGAATATCAAACCATTAGGTGACAGAGTAGTAATTAAGAGACTTGAAGCTGAAGAAAAGACCAAAAGCGGTATCGTATTACCAGGTTCTGCAAAGGAACAACCACAAATGGCTGAAGTAATGGCTGTAGGCCCAGGTGGAATGATTGATGGTAAGGAAGTAAAAATGGAGCTTAAGGTGGGAGACAAAGTTATATTTTCAAAATATGCAGGTACAGAAATCAAGTATGATGGTGTTGAGTACACCATTTTAAAACAAAGTGACATATTAGCCATTGTTGAGTAAGAAACATCATACTTAATTTTAATAAATAATTCTATAAGGAGGTTATATAAAATGGCCAAGGAAATTAAATTTAGTGAACAAGCTCGCCGCTCATTGGAGGAAGGCGTAAATAAGCTTGCAAATACAGTGAAGGTGACATTAGGTCCAAAGGGAAGAAATGTAGTTATAGATAAGAAGTTTGGTTCTCCTCTTATAACCAATGATGGGGTAACTATTGCAAGAGAAATTGAGTTAGAAGATGCCTATGAAAATATGGGAGCGCAATTGGTTAAAGAGGTTGCTACTAAAACCAACGACGTAGCAGGAGACGGAACAACCACCGCTACATTATTGGCTCAAGCCATTATCAGAGAGGGTTTAAAGAACGTTGCTGCTGGTGCTAATCCTATGATTTTAAAGAAGGGTATTCAAAAATCTGTAGATGCAGTAGTTGCGGAGTTAAAGAAAATTTCTAAACCAGTTGAAAGCAAAGATGCTATTGCTCAAGTTGGAGCAATTTCAGCCAGTGACGAAGAAATTGGTAAGCTAATTGCTGACGCAATGGAGAAGGTTGGTAAGGATGGAGTTATCACTGTAGAGGAATCAAAATCTATGGGAACTACTCTAGAGGTGGTAGAAGGTATGCAATTTGATAGGGGATACCTATCCGCTTATATGGTAACAGATACAGAAAAGATGGAAGCTGTATTAAATGACCCATATATTCTAATTACCGATAAGAAGATTTCAAATATCCAAGAAATCCTTCCAATCCTTGAAAAAATCGTGCAACAAGGTAGAAAGCTACTAATCATAGCTGAAGATGTAGAGGGTGAAGCCTTAGCAACTCTAGTAGTTAACAAGCTAAGGGGAACATTTGAGTGTTTAGCAGTAAAAGCTCCTGGCTTTGGTGATAGAAGAAAGGCTATGTTAGAAGACATCGCCATCCTAACTGGAGGAACTGTGATTTCAGAGGAGTTAGGTTATGATTTAAAAACAGCTACATTGGATATGTTAGGTACTGCCAGAACTGTTAAGGTAGATAAAGAAAATACAACAATTGTTGAAGGTGCTGGAGATCAAAAAGCAATTAAAGATCGAGTACATCAATTAAAGGCTCAAATAGAAGAAACAACCTCAGAATTTGATAAAGAAAAACTTATGGAAAGACTTGCTAAGCTTTCTGGTGGAGTTGCTGTGATTCAAGTGGGTGCTGCCACTGAAACAGAGCTTAAGGAAAGAAAGCTAAGAATTGAAGATGCATTAAATGCAACTAGAGCGGCTGTGGAAGAAGGTATTGTATCTGGTGGAGGAACAGCTTTAGTAAACGCAATTCCAGCAGTAGATGCCTTACTAGATACCACAGAGGGAGACGAAAAAACTGGAGTTAAGATTATCAGAAGAGCTCTAGAGGAGCCATTAAGACAAATAGCAGAAAATGCTGGTTTAGAAGGCTCTGTAATCGTTGATAAGGTTATGACTTCTGGTGTTGGAATAGGCTTTGATGCATTAAATGAGAAGTATGTAAATATGATAGAATCTGGTATCGTTGATCCAACTAAGGTTACTAGATCAGCATTACAAAATGCAGCATCAGTATCTGCTATGTTATTAACTACAGAAGCAGCCATTGTTGATATAAAATCAGAAGAACCAGCAATGCCTGGTGGAATGGGCGGCGGAATGCCAATGATGTAATGAAAAAGAGGGTGTGGAATACTGCACCCTCTTACATATTTATACAATATCAGAAAATTTTAAATAATTAATTTTATATTGCACACCTTATAGGATTGTGATATAATGAATACAAGAAGAAAGCTTCACTTCTTCTTGCTAATCCTTCTCTGATGAAGCAGTACCATTTTTATGCAGGTTGTCCGTAAAAATATTAGTTTCGCTGAGTAAGGTTTTACCATTTAACTGTATGTAAGAAGTTCAAAGAAGTTCGTATGAAGTATGAAGTATGAAGTATGAATTTTGCAGTTAAGAAGTAAGAAGTAAGAAGTAAGAAGTAAGAAGTAAGAAGTAAGAAGTAAGGCAAATTTAGTGAATATCGTTTTTCTGTTAGAAGGGATTTGAGGTTCTGAGTATTACAGAAGATTTTTTATTCTGCTGAACAGAGAAGGATTATAAGATAACCGGGTAATTCAATCCTATTGAATACCCGGTTGTTTATTTTTTTGTTTCCCACAATAGCCTATAGGTTAACTGATCACCAGATAATATATCTATGAATAATTGGAAAAACGAAATAATTTTTAGTATAATTAAAGTAATGCTAAATAAAGTCTCAAATTGACAATGGAGAACTGAAAATTGAAAATGCAAAAGAACTAAATTATAGTTAGATACTTAGCTATGAATATGCAATACAGATACAATAGAGGATTTGAGATTTGTTAGCATAAAATATCAATATTATAACTAAAGCGAAGGAGGCATAGCAGATGATATACAGACCCTACGGGAAAACAGGAAAAGAAGTATCTGTAATAGGCTTTGGAGGAATGAGATTTGGAAAGGATGAAGATTATGCTGCAGAGGTAGTAAGAAGAGCCAATGAATTGGGGATTAACTACTTCGATACAGCTCCTTTTTATTGTAACGATAGAAGCCAAGACATTTTTGGTAAAGCCTTTAAGAAGATGCCTGGACAATTCTATGTATCTACAAAGAGCTCAGTAAATAAAGAGGATACTGCCGATAAGGTTCGCTGGAGGATTGAGGACTCCCTAATGAAAATGGGTTTAGAGAAAATCAACTTCTTTCACATGTGGTGTATAATGGACCTAAATCATTATGAGAGGGTTATGACTCCGGGTGGAGCCTATGAAGGGGCTTTGAAGGCAAAGGAAGAAGGATTAATAGATCATCTTGTATTCTCGACCCATTGTAAGGGTGAAGATATCGAAAAGATTATTAATGATGATGTTTTTGAAGGAGTTCTTCTAGGGTATAATGTTATTAATCATCCCTATAGACAAAGAGGAGTGGATGCTGCTTTAAAGAAGGGCATCGGTGTAGTAACCATGAATCCTTTAGGAGGCGGTCTCATACCCCAGCACAAGGACTATTTTAGCTTCTTAACTGAAAGAGAGGGTGAAACTGTTAGTCAGGCTGCCCTAAGATTTAATGCAGCTCAAGAGGGGATTACGGTAGTATTGGCTGGAATGTCTAGTATCGAAGAGGTTGAAGAAAATGTAGAGGTTGCCAATCATCCAATAACTGTATCTAAAGAAAAGTATTATGAAATAAACAGTAGATTGGGTGAAGAAATGAATTCACTATGCACCACCTGTGGCTATTGTCTAAAATGTCCCCAAAAGATTATGATACATCATTACTTGGAGGCATATAATTTAGCAATATTAGATGGTGAGGAAGCGATGGTAAGGCATCTAAATTGGCTTAAAGAAATTGGAACAATAAAGGATACCAATCCTCTTCCTTCTGAATGTATAGCCTGTGGAGCCTGTGAAACTTTATGTACACAGAAGCTGCCCATTATCGAAAGGTTAAAGGCAGTGGATGATATCATGAATAAAAAGATTGGATAGAAAGGGGTATAAAAATGGGTAAAGAGGCAAAATCAATTGAAGTCTTGGGGAACTTGCTAAAATGTCAGGTTTGCGGTCATGATCAGTTTTGGCATAGAGAAACCCTTATGAATACAGCTGGAGCCTCCTTTTTAGGCTTTGACTGGGCTAATAAAGCTGCTGATAATTATGTCTGTGATCAGTGCGGGTATGTCCACTGGTTTTTGAGCAAATAATTAAATAATTTTTTTAGGAGGGTGAGGTTAAATGGATGAATTTAATTTGGTTCTAAATATGGTGGCTAAGGTGGAAATAGTTGTTGATCAAAAGGATACAGCAGAGGCCTTCGGAAGTGGCGGTGTGAAGGTATTTGCATCACCCTTAATGATTGGATTAATGGAAAAGGCAGCCCTTAAGGCCGTAGATCCTCATCTGCCTAAGGGATATTCAACGGTAGGCACCCATCTTGATGTGAAGCATTTGGCTGCAACTCCAGTGGGAATGAAGGTTTACACAACTGCTGAGCTGATTAAAATTGAAGGAAAGAGATTAACCTTTAAGGTGGAGGCCTTTGATGAAAAGGAAAAAATCGGAGAAGGAACCCATGAAAGATACATAATACAACTAGATAGATTTATTGAAAAGACCAATAATAAGAAAAACCCTATAGAAGAATAGAATGTAGGCACCGCCATTTTCTTGTTATCTCGGATTGCAGGAGTTTAATGGTTTTTATTCTATTTGATAATTTGGAGGCATCATTAAGGTGCCTTCTTTTTATTAATAAAATTATCTTGACATACCAAAATCCTTCTGATAACTTATAATATAATTCAATAGATTTTTTCACTCATATAATGCCATTAATAAGGTTTGGCTGTTTCTACCAAATGACCGTAAATCGTTTGACTATGGGTGGGATTATTATATTCAAAAGCCAATTCGGTGGGGCTATGTAGTAGGGAGTACTATGTGGTTTTGCTGAGGTTTTATAAGAACCTGTATAATAATTTCACTCTATGAGGGTAATTGTTATATGGGTTTTTATTTTTTAAAGAAATTTATACAAGGAGGAGAAAGGATGGAGGATAAATTTTTAAAGGAAGGCTTGACCTTTGACGATGTATTGTTGATTCCCGCTAAATCAGAAATACTGCCCCATCAAGTAAATGTTACAACACATTTAACCAAAACTCTTAAAATCAATATACCGTTGTTGAGTGCGGGAATGGATACAGTTACTGAGGGGAAGATGGCTATTTCCATGGCTAGAGAAGGTGGCGTAGGGATTATTCATAAAAATATGTCCATCGAAGAACAGGCCCTAGAGGTGGACAAGGTTAAGCGGAGTGAACATGGAGTAATTGTAGATCCCTTCTATCTTAGCCCTAATCATATAGTAGCCGATGCCTTAGAACTAATGGAACGTTACCATATATCTGGTGTACCCATAACCACCGACGGCAAACTTGTAGGAATTATAACCAATCGAGACATCAGATTTGAAACCAATTATCAAAAGTCTATAAAAGAGGTTATGACAAAGGATAATCTTGTAACTGCTCTAGAAGGAATCACCATGGAAGAGGCCCAAGGGATTCTTATGAAATATAAGATTGAGAAGCTTCCTATCGTTGATAAAGAAGGAACCCTTAAGGGTTTAATAACAATTAAAGACATAGAAAAGGCGATAAAATATCCTAACTCAGCAAAGGATAGTAAAGGAAGATTATTAGCTGGCGCTGCTGTGGGAATAACTAAAGATATGATGGAAAGAATCGACGCCCTGGTAAAGGCTAAGGTGGATATTGTAGTAGTTGATACAGCCCATGGTCATTCGAAGGGAGTTATTGAAGCAGTAAAGAAAATAAAAACAGCATATCCTGAGCTACAGCTTATTGCTGGGAATGTGGCTACAGCCGAAGCTACAGAAGAACTGATAAAAGCAGGTGTGGATGCTGTTAAAGTAGGAATCGGTCCGGGATCAATCTGTACAACAAGGGTTGTTGCAGGAATTGGCGTACCCCAAGTAACAGCAATTTATGATTGCGCTCTAGTGGCTAAAAAACATGGTGTACCGATTATTGCCGATGGGGGAGTCAAATACTCTGGAGATTTACCAAAGGCCATTGCAGCCGGTGCTAACGTAATTATGGTGGGTTCATTATTTGCTGGAACTGAAGAAAGCCCTGGTGAAACCATCATTTACAAGGGAAGGAGCTTCAAATCCTATCGAGGGATGGGATCGATAGCAGCTATGGAAAAGGGAAGTAAGGATCGATACTTCCAGGCTGACAGTAAAAAACTTGTTCCCGAGGGGGTTGAAGGCAAGGTTCCCTATAAGGGGCCTTTGAAGGATACTGTATATCAATTGATTGGTGGCCTTCGAGCGGGTATGGGCTACTGTGGAGCTGCCACCATTGAGGAATTACAAAATAAAGGTAAATTTATCAGAATTACTGGAGCAGGATTAAAGGAAAGCCATCCCCATGATATTTCTATAACGAAGGAAGCACCTAATTATAGTATAAATGAGTAGATAGAAAATGAAATGTTAAATGGTGAATGTTGAATGTTGAATTATTGAAGAAATTTGCTAGCACAAATTTCATCTTTAGTTACACATTACTAATTGATATATGAAAGGATGAAGGCTGTGAACAATGAATTAATACTAATCTTAGATTTTGGTGGCCAATATAATCAATTAATCGCAAGACGTGTAAGGGAGCATAATGTTTATTGTGAAGTGGTACCCTATAAAATTACTATAGAAGAAATAAAGGAGAAAAACCCTAGTGGAATTATTTTTACTGGTGGGCCAGCAAGTGTTTATGGGGAGAAGGCACCCAAATGCAATGAAGAGATTTTCCAGTTGGGAATACCCATTTTAGGGATCTGCTATGGTGGGCAGCTGATGGCAGAAGTTCTAGGGGGGAAGGTTAACCGTGCTAAAAACAAGGAATATGGAAAAACTCAATTAAAAATTAGTGAAGCCTCCTTATTATTTAAGGATATACCTCAAGACTCTATATGCTGGATGAGTCATACAGATTTTATAGAATCCCCTCCAATGGGCTTTAAGATAACAGCTTCAACGGAGGATTGTCCTGTTGCAGCCATGGAAAACCCTGATAGGGGCTTATATGCCGTACAGTTTCACCCAGAGGTTGAGCATACAGAGGGTGGAAGGGAGATTCTAAGGAATTTTCTATACAATGTATGTGGCTGTAAAGGTAATTGGACAATGGAGAACTATATTGAAGAGGAAGTAGCATCCATTAGACAATTGGTTGGTAATAAAAAAGTTTTATGTGCCCTTTCTGGAGGGGTGGATTCCTCTGTGGCTGCTGTATTGGTTCATAAGGCCATTGGGGATAATCTCACCTGTATTTTTGTTGACCATGGCTTACTTAGAAAAAATGAAGGGGATTGGGTAGAGGATATGTTTAAGAACAAATTCAAAATAAATTTTATAAGGGTAAATGCCTCTCTAAGATTTATAGGTAAACTTTCGGGAGTAGCAGATCCTGAAAAGAAAAGAAAAATAATCGGTGAAGAATTTATAAGATTGTTTGAGGAAGAAGCCAATAAGCTTGGTGAAATAGATTATTTAGTTCAGGGAACCCTGTACCCAGATATCATAGAAAGCGGAACAGATACAGCCTCCGTTATAAAAAGCCATCATAATGTTGGTGGTTTACCAGAAGACATGGAGTTCCAGCTAATTGAGCCCTTTAAATATCTCTTTAAGGATGAGGTTAGAGAGGTAGGCACAGAGCTTGGCTTGCCTGAAGAAATTGTATGGCGACAGCCCTTCCCGGGACCTGGGCTAGCTGTAAGGGTTTTAGGGGAAATAACAGAAGAAAAACTAACAATAGTGAGAGAAGCCGATGCCATTGTACGGGATGAAATCAAACGGGCTGGCTTAGATAGAGGAATATGGCAGTACTTTGCGGTGCTACCAGGAATCATGACAGTAGGAGTAATGGGGGATGAGAGAACCTATGCCCATACCGTTGCCATCCGGGCTATTACCAGCTCTGACGCCATGACTGCCGATTGGGCTAGAATTCCCTATGATGTTTTAGAGAGGATGTCCCGGAGGATTGTAAATGAGGTGGAGGGAGTTAATCGAATCGTATATGATATTACCTCAAAGCCCCCTGCAACTGTTGAGTGGGAGTAATAACTAAAGGAGTAGAGTGTTTATCTGAGAGTGGTATATATTGTTAAGGTCCCTTTATCCTAGATAAGGGGACCTTAATATAACAGATAAATAACACTACTGCTTATAGCTGTTGGTGGAATAAAACAAACAATTATTATAACTTAACTGAGTAAAGTTCGGATTATATCATATTAAATAAATGCAATAGTAGCACAATGTTCGAATAATCTATTGATAATTTCTTTTCCATTTGATATGATAAAAGAGTAAAAGATCTAAAATTTTATAGATTTCCTCATATAATGTCGATAATATGGTTCGACAGTTTCTAGGGATAACCGTAAAATATCCTACTATGGGTGAAAGTGTATCTAGGGTTCCGTCTATACTAGAGCAGGACCGAGCGATACAAGCATTTTTATGCTACACCGAGGGGATAAAAGCCCGGACGGATAGGTTTCACTTGATAAAAACCTATCCGTCCGGGCTTTATTTTTTTCTTTTATAATAAATTCTTTAAATGAGGTGATTTACTTGAAGAAAAGTATAAATGAGATAACAGTTGGAATCATTGGGGGTGGTCAACTAGGGAAGATGATGGCCCTTGAGGGGAAAAAGCTAGGATTAAGCTTTATCATATTAGATCCTCAACCTAATTGTCCTGCTGCATCGGTGGTAGATCAGCAAATCATTGCTAGCTTTTACGATAAAGATAAAATCAAGGAATTAGCTGAGTTAACAGATATTATAACCTATGAATTTGAACATATTGATGCAGAGGTATTGATCCAACTAGCCAAAGATGGTTATAAAATATATCCATCCCCCTATACATTAAAGATTATACAAGACAAATATCATCAAAAAGAATTTTTAAAGAACCATCAGATTCCCCTACCGGATTTTAGACCAATTAATACATTGGAGGATCTTAGAGGGGCAGCTTTAGAAATAGGCTTACCCCTTATTTTAAAAAGCAGAAGGGGTGGCTATGACGGGAAGGGAAATTTCCTAATAAGGGATGAAGGGCAGATGACAGAGGCCTATAAACATCTAAAGGGAGAGAGAGAAAATGACCTTATGGTTGAAGCCTTTGTAGACTTTAATATGGAGGTATCAGCCATCGTAGCCCGTAGTACAGAGGGGCAGACGGCTATTTATCCATTATCTGAAAATCATCACAAAAATAATATCTTATTTACCACTTTAGTACCCGCAAGGATATCTAAGAAGATTGAAAATAAGGCAAAGGAAACAGCCCTAAAGGTTATGGAGCTATTGGAGGGGGTAGGAGTTTTCTGCATTGAGATGTTTGTGGATGCAAAGGATGAAATATTAATAAATGAAATAGCACCTAGAGTTCATAACTCCGGCCATTACAGTATGGAGGGCTGCAGCACTTCACAGTTTTATCAGCATATTAGGGGAATATTGGGACTGCCTTTGGGCAGCACAGATTTGATAAAGCCCTCTGTGATGATGAATCTCCTTGGAGAGGACAAATCAAGTGGAAGGGCAAGGGTGGTGGGTTATGAGGATTTAATGAAGACACCAGAGGCTTATCTACATTTCTATGGAAAAACAGAAACCAAGCCCCACAGGAAAATGGGTCACTTTACAGTATTAAATGATGATTTGGAAAAGGGATTAAGGATTGCAACAGATTTGAAAGGTAAAATAAAGGTAATTGCTGAGGAG
Source organism: Alkaliphilus serpentinus (assembly GCF_009017255.1). Taxonomy (GTDB): domain Bacteria; phylum Bacillota; class Clostridia; order Peptostreptococcales; family Natronincolaceae; genus Alkaliphilus_D; species Alkaliphilus_D serpentinus. The sequence goes on from NZ_WBZB01000011.1 coordinate 71,740, forward strand.
GATGTGTAATGAAGGAGCCAAAGGTTGGAATTATTATGGGAAGTGATTCGGATCTTCCAGTTATGCAGGAGGCAGCGATCCTTTTGGAGGAGCTGGGAATCCCCTTTGAATGCACCATCGTTTCTGCCCATAGAACTCCAGAAAGATTGTATCAATATAGTGAATCTGCTATGAAAAAGGGGTTGGAGGTTATAATAGCAGGAGCTGGTGGGGCAGCCCATCTACCTGGGATGGTTGCAGCCATATCCATTTTACCTGTGGTGGGGGTACCCATTAGAAGCAATAGTATGAATGGTATCGATTCTGTTTGCTCTATCCTTCAGATGCCTCCGGGGGTGCCAGTGGCAACGGTGGCAATTAACGGTGGCAGAAATGCTGGAATTCTTGCAGCAGAGATTCTAGCAATCAAATACCCCAGTATAAGAGAAGCCCTACTCCTATTTAAGGAAAACATGAAAAGGACTGTTGAGGAAAAGGCAGAAAAGCTTGAAAAGATTGGTTATTTAAAATATCTTGAAGAGAAAATGAAAAGCTAGAAATCGGAGGGTAAGGATATGTATAAAAAATTAGAAATGTTCTACGAAGGAAAAGCAAAAAGGGTTTATAAAACCGTGGTAGATCAGGAGTATATTGTCTCCTATAAGGATGATGCCACTGCCTTTAATGGAGAAAAGAGGGGAACCATTTTAAATAAGGGAGAAGTAAATAACCAAATGTCTGCAATGATTTTTAAACTTCTCCAAGAGCTAGGGGTGGAAAACCATTTTATTGCCCTAATAAATGAAAGAGAAATGCTGGTAAAGGCGGTGGAAATTATACCCCTAGAGGTAATTGTTCGTAATATTACAGCTGGTGCTATGGCTAAACGTCTGGGGTTAGAGGAAGGAATAAGGATGAAATTTCCTGTTCTAGAGTTTTCCTACAAGAATGATCAATTGAGTGACCCTTTTATAAATGATGATTATGCTGTAGCCCTGAATATAGCAAGTCAGTGGGAGATTCAATGTATTAGAAATATGGCACTAAAGACAAATGAGATTCTTAGGGAGTTCTTCATTGAAAAGAACATCCTTTTAGTAGATTTTAAGTTGGAGTTTGGAAGATATGAGAATAGGATTATCCTGGCTGATGAGATATCGCCTGATACCTGTAGGCTATGGGATGCAACCAACAATGAAAAGCTTGATAAGGATCGTTTTAGAAGGGATTTAGGGAAGGTAGAGGAGGCCTATCAGGAGGTTTTGAATCGACTAAAGGCCTAGCAATATTTTTTTATATCTGAAGAACAATAGAGGGGTGCTATTAAATGTTTAATAATCTTAGCTGTGATAAGCTTAAGGAAGAGTGTGGGGTAATGGGTGTTTATCGTAACACCATGGATGATGTTGCCCAAATGGTTTACTATGGACTATTTGCCCTCCAACATAGAGGGCAGGAAAGTGCTGGTATTGCAACAAATGATGGAAACATGCCCTACTTTCACAAGGGAATGGGTTTGGTAAATGAGGTTTTTAATGATGAGATATTTCGAAGCTTAAAGGGAAACATTGGAATAGGCCATGTGAGGTATTCAACAACTGGTGAGAGCTATATTAACAACGCACAGCCACTGGTGGTTAAATATCGAAGAGGAAGTATTGGGCTGGCCCATAATGGTAATTTGGTAAATGCACCCCTAATTAGAAGTGGTTTAGAAGATGATGGCGTAGTGTTTCAAACAACCATAGATAGTGAGGTTATTGTAAATCTAATTGCCAGATATAGCAGTGATGGTATTCCAACCGCAATAGAGAGAACCATGGATCTCATTAAGGGGGCCTACTCCCTAGTGATTATGACAGAGGGAGAACTTATTGGAGTAAGGGATCCCCATGGTTTGAGGCCCTTGTGCATTGGCAAGCTGGAGGATGGCTATGTTATAGCTTCAGAAAGCTGTGGTCTTGATTCAGTAGGAGCTGAGCTTATCCGGGATGTTGAACCAGGAGAAATAGTCATCATTAATCAAGAGGGTATAAGGTCTATAAAGCTCAATAAAGAATATAAAAAGGCCTCCTGTATATTTGAATATATTTATTTTGCTAGGCCAGATAGTGTCATCGATGGAGTGGGGGTTTATCAAGCAAGAAAAAATGCCGGGGAAATATTGGCCAAGGAGCATCCAGTTGAAGTTGACATGGTTATTGCAGTGCCAGATACTTCAATACCAGCTGCTATAGGCTACTCAGAGGCCTTAGGGATTCCCTTTAGCGAGGGATTTATCAAAAATAGATATATTGGCAGAACCTTTATACAGCCAGATCAATCTATGAGGGAACTGGCTGTAAGGCTAAAGCTTAATCCCCTGCGAAGCAATATCATAGGAAAAAGGGTGGTAATGATAGATGATTCCATTGTAAGGGGAACCACCAGCAAACAAATTGTAAATACCTTAAAACGGGCAGGAGCCAAGGAGGTACATGTTAGAATAAGCTCGCCTCCTGTTGCCTATAGCTGTTATTATGGCATTGATACCCCTGATAATAAACAATTAATTGGAGCAGTAAAGACAATAGAGGAAATAAGACAGGCCATTGGTGCAGATAGCCTTGGTTATATCAGTCCGGAGGGATTAAAGAGATCAGTTGGTATAGCGAATGACCCCTATTGCACTGCATGTTTCTGCGGGGATTATCCGTTGGAAATACCGTTAAGATAGAAAATGAATGAATAATGTTGAATGTTAAATGTTGAATGTTGAATTGCAGTAGCTTCGATGCATCGAAGCAATTTGATATTATTGAATTTTAACTCTTAATTCTTAATTCTTAATTCTTAGTTCTTAATTATTAATTTTTAATTAATCATATAGGGGGTTATCACTATGGAAAAGCTTACCTACAGGGGAGCAGGAGTGGATGTAGATGAAGGGCAAAGGGCAGTTGATTTGATGAAAAATCATGTTAAAGGCACCTTTACACCTCAAGTTTTAACAGATATCGGTGGATTTGGTGGTTTATTTGCCTTAGACCTAAAGAATATAAAAGAGCCTGTTTTAGTGTCGGGAACCGATGGTGTAGGAACCAAGTTGAAGGTAGCCATTATGACAGATAAGCATAATACAATTGGACAGGATTGTGTAGCAATGTGTGTGAATGATATACTATGCCAAGGTGCCACACCCCTATTCTTTTTAGATTATATAGCTACAGGGATCCTACAGGCAGAAAAAATAGCAGAGATTGTGTCGGGAATTGCCGACGGCTGTAAGCTGGCAGGCTGTGCCTTAATTGGTGGAGAGACGGCTGAAATGCCAGGATTATACCATGGCAATGACTACGATCTTGCTGGATTTGCAGTGGGGTTAGTTGATAAGATTAAGATTGTTGATGGTAAGGATATAAAGGCGGGAGATGTCATCATAGGATTACCCTCCAGCGGAATTCATAGTAATGGCTTTTCCCTTGTTAGAAAACTTCTATTTGAAGTTGAGGGCTATGATACAACCACCATTCTTGAAGGCTTTAATAGAACCTTAGAAGAAGAGCTTCTGACACCAACAAAAATATATGTAAAGCCTATTTTAAAGCTACTTCAGGCTATAACCATTAAAGGGATGGTTCATATTACCGGAGGAGGCTTCTATGAGAATATCCCGAGGGTTTTACCAGAAGCTGTGGATGCAATTATACAGAAGGACAGCTGGCACATACCTGAAATATTCAATAGACTACAGAAACTGGGGAATATAGAGGAAGCCGAGATGTATAATACCTTCAATATGGGTATTGGGTTGATGCTGGTGGTTGATAGAAACCTTGTAGATTCAGCCATTTCCATTCTTAAAGAGGAAGGAGAAAATCCTTCTATTATTGGTAGGATTGAAGAAGGACAGAGAAGGGTGATTCTGTGCTAAAAATTGCGGTTTTAATCTCAGGTGGCGGAACAAATCTCCAAGCGCTTATTAATGCTATAGAAGGAAAGGAGCTGGCAGCTGAAATAAATCTGGTAATCTCCAATAAAAGGGACGCCTATGGACTGATCAGGGCAAAGAACCATAGGATTTCAACTGAAATTCTTGATATAAAGAAGTACCCCTTAAGGGAAGAAAGACAAAAAGCCTTATTACAGCTTCTACTGGACCATAAGATAGATTTAGTAGTATTGGCTGGATATTTAGATATTCTATCTGAAGGAATTATAAAAGAATATGAAAATCGTATAATGAATATTCACCCGTCCTTAATTCCCAGCTTTTCAGGTAAGGGCTTTTATGGAGAAAGGGTTCATAAAGAAGCCATAAGAAGAGGGGTAAAGATTTCGGGAGCTACCGTTCACTTTGTGAACGAAGAAACCGATGGAGGTCCTATTATATTACAAGAGGCAGTAGCGGTAGAATTTTGTGATGATGAAGAAAGTCTCCAAAAGAAGGTATTGGCCCTTGAGCATAAATTGTTACCTAGGGCTGTAAAGCTCTTTGCCGAAGGTAGATTAAAGATAGTAGATGATAGGGTAGAGATCATCAATGAAATTGAGAGTTGAGTAGATGATAAATGAAAAGTTAAAAATGAAAAATGAAAAGTTAAGAGGAAAGGCACTATTATATTGTATTATGGTAGCTTGGATAAATCAAAGCATTAAGAAAAAACTGCATTAAATTAACAACAAAAGGTTCTTGATTCATATTTGAAAGGAGATCAGCTAAATGATTAAAAGGGCATTAATCAGTGTTTCTGATAAAAGTGGTATTGTTGATTTTGCTAAAAGTCTTGCTGAACTAGGGGTAGAGATTATTTCCACTGGAGGTACCGCCAAGCTATTAAGAGATTCTGGTGTGAAGGCAGTGGATGTTTCGGATATAACCAGCTTTCCAGAATGTTTAGACGGCCGGGTTAAAACCCTTCACCCAGCCATACATGGCGGTATTTTAGCCATTAGAGATAATAAGACTCATATGGACACCATCAAGGAGCAAGGAATAACTCCAATAGATTTGGTTGTCATTAACCTTTATCCCTTTAAGGAGACCATCCTAAAGGAAGGGGTAACCCTTGAGGAGGCTATAGAAAACATTGATATCGGTGGGCCAACCATGCTACGGTCGGCTGCTAAAAACTATAGAGATGTTACTGTAGTGGTGAATCCTGAGGATTATCAACCGATACTTAGTGAAATAAAGGATAATGGTGATACACTGATGGAAACTAGATATCAGCTGGCACTGAAGGTCTTTAGACATACTAGCCATTATGATACCTTAATAGCAAGTTACCTTGGAAAGAATTCTAACGATTTTCCAGAAACCCTAACCCTCACCTATGAGAAGCTACAGGATTTGAGGTATGGTGAGAATCCCCATCAGAGGGCTGCATATTATAGGCAGGTGGAAAATATTGAGGGAGGTCTGACAGCTGGAATACAATTACAAGGTAAAGAACTTTCCTTCAATAATATTAATGATGCTAATGGTGCTCTACAACTACTAAAGGAATTCCAGGAACCAACTGTTGTAGCGATTAAGCATACAAACCCCTGTGGAGTGGTCAGCGGAAGTAGTATTCATGAGGCCTATATAAAGGCCTATAAGGCAGACCCACAGTCGATTTTTGGAGGAATCATAGCAGCCAATGAAATAATTGATGGTGCCACAGCTAAAGATATGATGGAGATCTTTTTGGAGGTTATCATAGCACCAGATTTTACTGCCGATGCCCTTGAAATCTTTAAGAAAAAGAAAAATATCAGATTGATAAAGCTTCAAGATATTAAGAAAGGTCCCACTAAGAATTATGATATAAAAAGGGTATCGGGAGGTATCCTGATACAGGATGAAAACTTAGAACTTTTTCAAGAACTTCGAAGGGTAACAGCCAATAAGCCAACAGATACAGAAATGGAGGATTTATTATTTGCCTATAAGGTGGTTAAACATACGAAATCTAATGGGATTGTAATTGCCAAGAATAAGCAGACATTAGCCATAGGCCCTGGTCAAAGTAGTAGGATATGGGCCTTAGAGAATGCCATTAAAAATTCCCCTCATCCATTAAAGGGCAGTGTTTTGGCTTCGGATGCCTTCTTTCCCTTTAAGGATTGTGTTGAGGCTGCGGCTAAAGCAGGTATTGCTGCTATTATACAGCCCGGTGGCTCCAAGAAGGATGAAGAGTCAATTGAAGCCTGTGATGAAGCTGGCATTGCAATGATATTTACTGGAATGAGACATTTTAAACACTAAAAAGAACACAGGGGGACGGTTCCTTTGTGTCAATTGCTAATGAAGAAGCAACAGAACCTTCCCTTTGCTTCCTCTTTACTTCTTTTTAAATGTCTTAAATTTCTCTGTTTCTCATTATCAATTCTTCATTCATCAGTTTGGTATTTCTTTAGATAATCAGTTACTAATTACTCATTACTAAGCATTCATTACTTATTATAATTTGCCTTATATGGAGGTGGTTTTGATGAAGATTCTTGTAATAGGTGAAGGTGGAAGAGAACATGCAATTGTTTGGAGTTTAAGTAAAAGCCCTAAGGTGACAAAAATTTATTGCGCTCCAGGCAACCCTGGGATTGGGGAAATTGCGGAATGTGTAGAAATAAAGGCCAATGACATTAAGGCCTTAGTCGAATTTTCCCGGGAAATAAGTGTCGATTTAACAATTGTGGGCCCCGAAGAACCCTTAGTAATGGGTATTGTCGATGCCTTTCGCAAGGAAGGCTTAAGGATCATCGGTCCAACAAAGGAAGGAGCTATGTTGGAGGGGAGTAAAGCCTTCTCAAAGAGGTTTATGGAAAAATACAAAATTCCTACAGGAAAATATACCGAAGTCTCTTCCTATGAAGGAGGCTTAAAGTCTTTGTTGAACTATGAATACCCAGTGGTCATTAAGGCGGATGGTTTGGCTGCGGGAAAAGGTGTGTTTATATGCGGAGATAAACAGGAGGCGGAAGAGGCCTTAAAGAAAATTCTAAAGGACAAGGTTTTTGGAAGCTCTGGTGATCGGGTGATTGTAGAAGAATACCTGGAAGGCATTGAAACCTCTATTCTTTGTTTTGTTGATGGAAATAGAATCCTACCAATGGTTAGCAGTCAGGACCATAAAAGAATCTATGATGGAGACCGGGGGCCCAACACAGGTGGGATGGGTACCTATTCACCAAATGATATCTATAATGAAGAGATGGCTTTAGATGTAAAGGAAGAAATCCTAGAACCAACCCTTTATGGAATTCAGCAGGAGGGTATGGATTATAGGGGCATTGTATTTATTGGTTTAATGATTACCCCTCAAGGCCCTAAGGTTTTAGAATACAATGTAAGATTTGGAGATCCAGAAACCCAAGTTGTTTTAACTAGACTTGAGACGGATTTGGTGGAAATATTACAGGCTACATTGGAGAAGAGGCTGAAAAAAATTGATATTACTTGGAAGGAACAGGCAGCTGTATGTGTAATATTGGCATCAGGGGGGTATCCAATAGAGTATCAAAGGGGTAAAGAAATTAAAGGTTTAGAAAGTATCGATACGGATGTTATGGTTTTCCACAGCGGAACTAAGGTTATTGATGAAAAAATTGTTACCAATGGGGGTCGGGTTTTAGGAATCACCGCATTAGGGGGCAATATAGAAAAGGCAAGGTCAAAGGCCTATCGTAACGCAGAAAAGATATACTTTGAAGGCATCACATATCGGAGAGATATTGCACAAAATTAAATGTTCCTGCAGTCATTCATGGAGTAGTAGGTTTTTTTCCCTATACTGACTATATATGGATTGCTGCAGGATTTTTATTTTAACGATATCTCTGCTAATATAGACTTGTGGGTAACGGAAAATAATAGAGGTAGGTGCATTTATGGATAATATAAAGATACATCATAATTCCCAGGATGAATTCTATAGATTTCCCTTTGGTAGCTTGCCAATAGGTGAGACGGTGAGACTGAGGATTTCAGTTGCCAATATTATGGAGGTTGAATGGGTTAAGCTAGTCTATTGGATAGAGGGTCTTGAAAAAAGGACCTGCAGTTTAAGCTTACATAGCATAGACCATGAGAGCAGCAGATATGAAGTAGAGATTAAGCTTCCCTCAAAATCCTCCTTGGTGTGGTATTATTTTAAAATACATTGTAAAAATCAGACGATTTTTTACGGAAACAATCAACAAGCCTTGGGGGGATTGGGGGATATTTATGATGAGAAGCCCTTGCCTTACCAAATTACTGTCTTTGATTATAAGGGTAAGCTTCCAATTTGGTTTATGGATTCTATTATGTATCAAATCTTTCCAGATCGCTTCTATAGAGATTCGCAAATGCCATCCCCCTTCAAGAAGCATTGCTACATCTATAAAAACTGGCAGGATACCCCTTCTTACATTAGAGACGAATCAGGTAGAATTAGCAAATGGGATTTCTTTGGAGGAAATTTAGCAGGTATTACGAATAAGCTAGATTACTTAGAAGACTTAGGAATTAATCTTCTGTATCTTAATCCAATCTTCCTTTCACCAAGCAATCATCGTTATGATACTTCTGATTATGAAAAAATTGATGATCTGCTAGGGGATGAAGGGATATTTCTGAAGCTTTGTATAGAGGCAAAGAAAAGGGGGATTAACATAATTCTTGACGGAGTTTTTAGCCATACGGGAAGTGACAGTATCTATTTTAACAAAGATGACAATTTTGACAGCTTAGGAGCATATCAATCAAAGGAATCTCCTTACTTTAATTGGTACTTCTTTGAAGAATACCCTGATAAATATGACTGCTGGTGGGGCTATGATAATATGCCCAATGTAAATGAGCAGGAGGAATCCTACCAGAATTATATCATTCACCACTCAGATAGCGTAATCAATAAGTGGCATAGGATGGGAATAAAGGGCTGGCGCTTGGACGTAGTGGACGAGCTACCCACTCCCTTTGTAAAGGCCTTTAAAAAGGGTCTACGACAAATTGATGAGGATGCAATACTAATTTATCATTAGAGGAAAAGGCCAGCTTTAGACTACCCATTAAAAAAAGAGAATGGGCTGTAAAAAGGCTTAAGCTGATGGTACTTTTTCAAATGACCTTTCCTGGTGTCCCCTCTATTTACTATGGAGATGAAGCAGGCTTAGAGGGCTTTGATGATCCCTTCAACAGAGGAACCTACCCTTGGGGAAGTGAAGATGAAGATCTTCTTCAATGGTACAGGCTAATGATTATGCTTAGAAAAGCAAACCCAGTTTTTAAAAGAGCAGCTTGGATTCCAATAGTGATGGATCATTGTGTATATGGTTTTATCAGAATCTTTAAAGGGGGAAGGGATGTTTTTAATCAACCCATGACAGGGAAAACTGCTTTAGTGTTAATGAATAGCAGTAAAGAGGATTGTCATACGATAGATATCAATGTAAAAGAATATTTTAGTGATGGAGCTTTAGAAGTCTTATCAAATAGTCTTGTAGAAATTAAGGACGGTACTTTAAATACAAAACTAAGTCCCTTAGAAGGAAAGGTATTTATAGAAAAATAAAAGAACCAACCCAGCAAAAATCTATTGGCTGGGTTGATTTCTGCTATCTCAGTTTTTTTAGCTCCTTATTCCATTCCTCATTATAGAAACGTCTTGAATCTAGTGCATCTCTATCCTTTACCATATCTAGAGGCATAACATAGGCATTAATGGTCTTTTCCGATATTTTATAATCCCGTCTATTAAAGGTGCTATCAATCATATCTTGAGGATTTCTAAAGCTTTCCTTAGATTTTTTTTTCATAATAAAACCTCCACTAAATGTTTGTTATAGTTTGTGCATAAAAAGAAGGTTTTATAGGGCTATAAGATTAATAAATATTGGATAAGAAAGTTCTACTTTGACTGATTAACAAATATTTTGAAATAATAACGATCTTAATGTATAATCAATGTAAGCAATGTAATATTTTAGCAAAAAAACAAGGAGGTTTCATATAATGCATGTAGGAATTGTAGGTGAAGGCCAAGGGGGCACAGCGATACTAAAAACTTTAACCAAAATGGATGGGGTAAATATTGTTGGAATCGCAGATATAAATGAGGATGCCCAGGGTATACAATTGGCTAAAAGCCTGGATATTTTTAATGCAATTAGTATAAAAGATTTAATGTCAAAAAAAATGGATATTGTAATAGAGGCTACTGGTGTAGAGCGGGTAAAAAATGAAATTGAAAATAATAACATACATAATGCTACTATAATGTCCAGTGTTGCAGCCAACTTAATGATGCATTTAGTAGAGAATGAAGAAAAGCTAGTGAATAAAATTGAATCTCAAATTAAAGAGATTAATAAGCTCAGTTCAGTAACAGCAGAAAGTATCAATAAGATGAATGATACAATTGATAGTACTGTTGTTTTAAGCAATACCCTCAATCAATTTGCCGCCAGAACAATTAATTTGGTAAAGGAAACCGATGAAATAATCAAGATTATGAGTAAGATCACTCAGCAAACCAATATCCTTGGATTAAACGCTTCAATTGAGGCTGCTAGGGCCGGAGAGCATGGAAGAGGCTTTGCCATTGTAGCCAAAGAGGTTCAAAAGCTTGCCAGTAATAATGAGGAGTTCGCGAATCAAATAGGTGACATTTTAAACACTATTAACCATGAAGTTAAATCTGTTTCAACTGAAATAGAAAAGCTGAATAATCTATCTGAGAATCAAAAGGAAATAGGCTTAGGTTTAGAGGATGCAATAGAAAAGCTAATTAGTAATGTGGAGAGCTAGTAACTCCAATTAATAATTAGTAATTAATAATCAAGCACATACATTTTAGCTAGTTATAGGAAAACTCATAAATTAATTATTGCTTATATGCATAGCGTTATATAAAGCGCCCTCCAAATCTTAGAGTGTATCTGGTGTTTGGAGGGTGTTTTTTATTTTTCAGATTAGCCCAAGAGAATAATGATGTATATTTTTTGATGCTAAAACAGGATTTTGATAAAATTAATAGAATAAATAACATCAATAAAAGAATTGAGGTGATTGTATGACCTACCGGTCAAAACTTCAAGACCCCTTTACCGATGGTTTATTCCAAGCTATTTTAAAATTAGAAACAATTGAAGAGTGTTATAGGTTTTTTGAGGATGTATGTACCATAAAAGAGCTTCAGTCCATTTCTCAAAGGCTGGAGGTTGCGAAATTGCTAAAGGAAGGAAAAACCTATAATGAAATTGAAGATAAAACTGGTGCCAGTACAGCTACAATCAGTAGAGTAAATCGTTGCCTACATTATGGAGCTGATGGATATAAGTTAATACTTAGTAGACTTGAAGATGAATAATAAATGTCGAGGCATAGGGCTTTTAACCCTTTACCTCGACATTTTCATTTTTTAATTTAATAGGAAAGTTCTCTTTTTTTCCTATTAAATGGGGG
>NZ_WBZB01000012.1 GCF_009017255.1 Alkaliphilus serpentinus
AGAATGGAAGCTTTGGGAATCCTATTTTAGGCTATTGGAATGGAGCCTTAGCCAATATGTGGAGGAAAGAGGGCTACCGATATAGTAAAACCGATGGTAATGGTATAACCTTCAACCTTCAGGATGGAGATGTGATTTTCTATTATGCCAATAAAAGAGCCTCCGATGATTATCAATCGGGAGGAACCCATTAAAAAACTTTAAGAAGCTCTTTACATATTTATATTCTATATAAAAAAGGATTGGGTAACCCAATCCTTTTTTATTTAATAGTAATGTAGAAATTTGCCATTAAATAACATAAGAATTTCATGATATTCATATCAAAAACAACAAAAGTACTCAAGAGGAGAAGCGCAAACCAGTTGAAAAAAGTCAGCCATTAGGTAGACTGACTTTTAACGTGGCGCTAGCCACTTTTGTCTACTCTTAATGAGATCTTTGATATAGTGGACTATACTAAAATATTGATATTGCTATTGGTAGTATAGGCCTTAATGCTGCAGATGTGACTACAACCATTGAAATTTTCGGTGGCGCCAGTGATTTTAATAGAGGAACCACTTCTATGGTTTTCTGAGTAATTTAAAGGAATCATTGATTTAATGGAACCATTACTGGTGCCTGCCTCTAGACTGAAGGCGATACTATCTATTTCTGGAACATAGATATCAATCTTTCCATTGGAGGTTTTTAAATGTAATTCCCTCAATTCCTTATATTCTAAATCTGTAGTAATGATTTTACCATTGGTGGTTAAGGCTTCAATTTTACTAGATTTTACTTCATTTAGCTCCATCTTTCCATTGGTGGTAGATGCTAATACTTGGTTGGCTTGGAGGTCCTCAAGCTTTATTTTCCCATTGGCAGTAGAACAGCTTACTTCCTTTTCAACCTTTAGCTTCCTTAAATATATTGGGGCATTTTTTGTAAAGCACTGGAGTTTGCCACTGGTTACACCTTCAATATGAATAGATGCATTTTTACTTTCTGCCTTTATCGTGTCATATAACCTATGGGGCAGTGTAATTTCTAATTGTAGAACAAGTTTTTCTAAATCCTTTGGAAAAACTGATAGAGAATCTCCTACCTTTTTTACCTGCATAATGGGATGATTCTTTTCATAGGTCTCTTCCTTAGCTCTAATGTATGCCCTTATTTGGGTTTTATCTTCCTCCCATGAAGAAATGGTGATTTTCCCATTAATGGCCTTAAAGCTTAGAGCGGTTATTTCATCGGATATTACTTCCTCAAAAATCTCCTCATAGCTCTTATAATTTGAATCTATATCCATCCTTGATAGGGATTCGAAATCTACATTTTTTTCAACAAAATCCATGATTTTTTCGGCGAAGCCCACTGACTTTTCAGCCAATTGAGCCCCTAAATGGCTCATTTTATCCCCGAATCTTTCTCCGAAGTCATCCATTCTTTCACCAAAATCGTCCATCTTCTTACTAAAATCTGAGGCATGAACATGAATGGTTTTACTTTTATTACGATCCTCGCGGCTACTTTCCTTTGAATACTTGTTGGAGCTTTGGGTTGAATCTTCGCCAAGGGCATCCAAAAGCTTTTCCGCCTCTTCATGAGAAATTTTTCCTTCCTCCAGAAGTCTTAAAATCATTAATCTTTCTTCACTCATTCCTACATCTCCCTTCTTCTACTCCTTTAATAGTTTTACTGCCTCATCAGCAGTAATTTCTCCCCTGCTTAGCTTTTCTAGAACTTCCTTCCTACCCTCTGTAGCTACAGGGGAAGGTTTGTGACCTAATGCCTCGATTACTGCCTCTAGCTTACTTCTAACCGTTGGATAGGATATCCCCAGCTCTCGCTCAATTTCCTTTATGTTTCCTCTGTTTTTAATAAAGACATCAACGAAATCCTTATTCTCCTTAGACAATCTAGAAAACTTACATAATTGAAATTCTCCCTCAATTGTGGTGTGGCAGTTGGAGCATTTAAGCTTAGCTACATATAGGCTGCTATTGCAAACTGGACACTGGCCTAAGACTTCCTTTCTCATGTTATCAGCTCCTTATAAATATGGTATAATTTTCTGCTATTTAACTACATATTACAGGTTAACATTTAATATGTCAATTAAAATATTAAATAAATTAATATTAACTTTAAATATTTTTAAAATAGTTAACATTGAGATTAATATATTTAATGCACCAGGCCTTTGATTATATAGATTTTATAAATGGTATATAATATAATAATAGATAGATTTGATACTATGAAGACGACAATAGATTGAAGATATAGGAGAGTATTGATATACTTAGTATTAGAATATTAAATATTGGAGGAAATAAGATGGATAAGCAAATAGATGCAAGAGGAATGAATTGCCCCCTTCCAGTTATACACACAAAAAAAGCTCTAGAGGGAATCGACGAGGGTAAGGTTACAACCATTGTAGATAATGAGGTTGCTAAGGAAAATGTAGCAAAGCTGGCAAAGAGCCTCACTTTAGAAGTTGATATAAAAGAAAGCCAAGGACATTACTATATAGATATATTTAAGGGTCAGCAAACAATAGGGGAAATAACAACCTTTGTTACGGAGGACGATAATCCTAAAAAAGACTTAGTGATTCTGATAACCACAGAGGTTTTTGGAGAAGGAGAAGAAGAGCTAGGCAAGATCTTAATGAAGGGATACATCTATGCATTAACGGAGGTAAGGCCCTATCCAAAATCCATTATTTTTCTAAACAATGGAGTTAAGCTGACGGTAGAGGGATCTCCGGTAATTGAGCATTTAATAGCTTTAGAGGCTAATGGTGTTGAAATTTTAGCCTGTGGGACATGCTTAGATTATTATAAATTAAAGAATAAGCTTTTAGTTGGTAGCATTAGTAATATGTACACCATAGCTGAGAAGTTAAACAATAGCAAAAATACCATCAAGCTTTAGTTAGAATAGGAGATATATAAATGCACGTAATAGTTTTTGATTCAACCCATGCGGCCATATCTGCAGAAAAAACCCTTAAAGAGTTAAACATTCCGATAGAAATCATTCCTACACCAAGGGAAATAACCGCCAGTTGTGGTCTTTCAATCCTTTTTGATAAGAGTTATATGAACTTAATAAAAGAAGAAATCACAAAGGAAAAGCTCTCTATTAATGGTGTCTATCTACTTGAAAAGAGGGGTATAGAAAAGCACGTTGATAGAATTATGTAATTAAGGAGGGGGAGTATTGATTTTATCAGAGATTAAAAAGCTAGCTGTTGATACCTTTGAATTTATTAGGGATCCTGAGCAGCTTTCCCATTATTTTGGTAAGTTTATTAGTGTAATTTTGATTTTTGTAATAGCTAGGATTAGTATTAAGCTTCTGCATTCTATTGTTAACAGTTTTTTTCAAACGAAGATCTTTACAAAGAGTGGAAGCAGTAAGTTTGCAGTTGATATACCTAGAATGGAAACCCTAAAGGGGCTAATTAAGAGTATTTCTAAGTATATCATCTATTTTATCGCCTTCGCAACCATCCTAGATTCAATAGGCTTTGAAATAGGAACCCTTATAGCTGCAGCTGGTATAGGAGGTTTAGCCATAGGCTTTGGGGCACAAAACTTAGTAAAGGATATTATAACTGGTTTTTTCATACTATTTGAGGACCAATTTAGTGTTGGACATTATGTTGAAATTGATAGTGCCTCTGGTATTGTAGAGGAAATGGCCCTTAGGGTAACTAAGTTGAGGGATTTCAATGGAGACCTTCATATAATCCCTAATGGACAAATTAACAAGGTTACCAATCGTAGTGTTGGCAACATGAGGGCATTGGTGGAAATATCCATTGCATACGAAGAGGATATCAACAAGGCCTTAGAGGTATTAAATAAAGAATCAGAAAAAATCCGACAAGAGAATCCTCAAATTGTTGAAGGGCCAATTGTATTAGGGGTATCCAGCTTGGCGGCTTCAGAGGTGGTTATAACCATAATCGCCAAGACCATTCCTATGGAGCAATGGGCAGTGGAGAGATTGATGCGCAAGACCTTTAAAGAGGCCTTTGATAGAGAGGATATAGAAATACCTTATCCAAGAACCGTATTAATTGATAAGAACTTATAACCAAAGGAGCTCTCTGAGCTCCTTGATTTTTGCCGATTTGACATCTATTTCTATCTCATATATCATATTAATATTATGATATATATTTATGTTTTTCAGCAGATATCAATGGGGAGACCTTTACATGAGCTAGTGAAGGAATTATCCACCAATTCAAAAAGGGGAGAGATAATCATGAAGAAATTCTTTAAGACCTCGGGCTTTATTTTGCTATACCTTGCCATTTACTTTATTTTACAGTTGGTTTATTTAATCGGGGCCATGGTTGTATCGATGGTTTCTACAATGTCAAATAACCCAGATATAGATCAAAGTGCATTAATAAATCATACCGTTACAAGGATCAATAATCATATCCTTCCAGCTATTATAGTTGCCGCAATCATATCCTTTGGAATTTATTATTTAATATGTAGAGGTAGAAAAACCACAATATTTAAGGTATGTGAATTCAATAGGATTTCCCTTCAGAAGGTAGCCCTTATGATCCCAGCTGCAATATCTTTGGGCTTTGTTGTGGGCTTTTTAATATCAAAGGTTTATAGTTTAGGGATACTAGATGAAGCCTTTTCTACCCATCAAGATTTAATGGGAGATATAATGGGAGGCAGTACCATCATGACGTTTTTAGCAGTAGGTCTGATGGGACCCTTTATCGAAGAAGTCATTTTTAGGGGCCTTATTTATAAGGAACTAAGGGGTAGCCTAAGTATAATTCCAGCTTTAATTATTCAGGCAGTGTTATTTGGACTTTATCATATGCAAGTAATACAAGCTATTTATTCAGTTTTCATTGGGATAGCCTTTGGACTTGTATTCATTTGGTTTAAATCCATCTGGGCACCAGTTATACTCCATGTGGTTTACAATTCCACCTTTGTAGTTTTAAGTAGGATACCTGAAGGCAGCTTTATAGACCAATATCCAAACCTCGTCTTTATAATAAACCTTGTAATCTTAATAACTAGCTTTATATTCCTTTACAAGGAAAGGATTGTTGAAGTAGAAGATGCTGAAGAACCAACGATAACTAACGATAATATATTAGAAGTATAGAAGAAGCTGAGGGAGGATAAATCCTCCCTCAGACTGTTGAAAAACTATCATATTCTTTGTTGCTGCAGAAATCCAACACTCTTGCGTATTGTTGTATACGCTGCAACCGCTGGATTCCTTTGCGCCTCGACTCTAACAGCTTTTGAACAGTCTGGATGTTGTCGACTTTTTCAACAACCTCAGGGAGGCTTTATCCTCCCTTTTTCTGTGGTTTTATTCAAATCTTTTTAAGTTTTCTCTATTAAAAACCCACTCTGGGGTTCTTAAGGTTTCGCCAAAGCTTAAAGAATACCAAGGAGAAAGGTACTCATCCATAGGATTTACTAAAATTTGTGTCTCTTGAGCTGGCATATAGCTTTGGGCTAAAAGAAAAATAACCTCTCCTGTAGTTTCATTTCTAGCCATATCCACCACAACAACAGCATGACCAGGGCTGCCACCCTGAATAAATACATCTCCTATTTTCATATCCTCAACAGCTACAGCCATTAACTCATTTTCTAAAGAAATGGTACCTGCGTAGGCAAATACAATATTTAAGTACTTCTTAAAGCTATCATAGTTGTTGGAGGCCTCTGCAGTTTTTACCCATTTAACATCATTTCCAGAAGCAGAAACTCTATAGCCCTCCATCCATTTGCTGTAATCAGCTCTAAAGCCATTGGTAAAATTAAAGTGAATTTTATCGATTTCTCCTCTTTCATAAAAATATTCAGCCCTTAATCGAATAATGGCATCAGCACATTGCTGAAGGTCTCGATCATCGATATCCATATCAACAACCCCTATGTAAACTCCACTTTTATTTTTAGTCCTGCCATCATAATAGGATACCTTTGTTCCATGGGCCTTTAATGGCAGTCTTCTCAAATAGGCAGCAAAGGAGCCCTCCTCCACCTCAAGTCTTTCAAAACCCTCTGGCAAAAGGAACCGCTCTTCTATTGTGGTTCCCTCTTCATTTATAAAATTGGGCTTAGGAGTGAAGGGGTTAGATATTTCAGAGCCCTCTTCAGGATTTCCTTTTTGAGAGCTACAACCCACAATTAGAGCTAATACTATTATAAAGAGCATTAATTTTTTCATAGACACTTCCTCTTTTCAATATAGGAATATTTTCTAGTCACTTATAACGTTATTATATCAGTATTGCTAATCAATATGTGGTTATACAATAAAAAACATTTTTATTTTATTGGATAAATGGTTTTAAATAGGTTCCTTTATGTTTGTCGAAAAAAGCAAATGGAAACTTGGTGAAATTTAGAAAAAATTGTTTTATAATGTAAACACAGCTCTTTGAGATACTTAAAGCTATTCCAAGTCTTTGGGGAGCTAGATGCTAAAAAAATAATAAAACTTTTTAAAGAAGAAAGCTAGTAGCCTTAGTAGTTTGAGGCTACTACCTAACAAGAATTAGTCGGATATAAAATAATATTACTATTAGAGTTAAGTTGGAGGATAATTAATGTGTTTATTAAGAACATTATGGCGAGTGATTAAATACATGCTAATATTTCTTTTGTTCAGAGAAGCAAGTATCTTAATTTTTTCATTTTTAACAGATCACATATTGACCTCAGTAAAACATGTTAATGACGTCAATTGGATTAGGAGGGAGTTAATAAAAAATAAAACTGCTATAACTTATGTTATATCAGCAGTAAGTTCACTTTTAGTTTTTAGCCAAATGATAAAAAGAAAAAAAATGAACATATATGAGATCTGCCATTTCACAAAATTACCAAAAGATAAAGCTATTATATCATTTATAGCAGGGATAGCACTAATCTTTTGTTCTTCAATAGTTTTAGCTATTATAAGATCTATATTACCAGCGGCGTACGAATCTCATGCAGAAAATATTAATTTATTAACGCAGGGTGGTACTTTTCAATTGCTTTTATTTGGTGGTATTATTGCACCACTGTTCGAAGAAGTTATGATAAGGGGTTTGATCTTTAATGAATTTTTAAAAACAGTATCTATTAAAAAAGCTATTTTAGCTCAGGCTATTATATTTGGTATTTTACATTTCAATTTAACACAAGGGGTCTATACAACCATTCTGGGAATATTTTATGGGCTGGCCTTCTATTGGACGGGATCAATTTGGTCCCCAGTCTTGATGCATATGAGTGGTAATCTATTTACTTTAGGAATGAGCATTATAGGACAAAACATAGTCAAGGTTAACCCTATTGCCATTGGGGTGATTACAGTATTCATGTTGTTCTGCGTGTTTGTTCTAACTCCATATACATTTAGCTATTTATATAGAAAACGGGTTACGTATAAAAATATCGATAGATAGATATGAGAGAAACTTGGGGACAGGTTCACTGTCCCACTCCAATTTTATTATATTCGATATAGGATTTTAAATATGTTTCTTTATGTTTGTCGAAAAAAGCAGATTGAAAATTGGTGAAATATAGAAAGAAATGGGATTAAGGCTTTAACAAACAAAATATAGATTAACCCCATATAATTCCAACAATTCTATCTCATATGATGTTTTCCCTAGAACTATCATATGTAACCTTCTTTTAGGGGAGGAGGTTGGGGTGTTGGATTATTAAAATATAAAATAAAGGAGGGAAAAAGATGTTTAAAGAATTAAAAAGTGATGAATTAATTGAACTTAATGGCGGAAAATTAGATACTTGGGAGAAAGAAGTTATTCTTCAGACAGGAGTTGCCACAGTTCTTGCAGTTGCGTCAGCTCCGGCAGCTGTACCAATAGCTACAGCAGCTTTGATTTCTTATTGTATAAATAATGATAATAAGAACTTTTCCTTAAAAAATAAAGGTTGGGAAGATTACGCAAGAAGATATAGACGATAATTTAGGTTACTAATATGCAGAGGATTATATCTATAGTTCATCATATAATCCTCTGCCTCACAATAAAACTATATCAAATATTATAATTACATCTGAGCACTGAGAGTTATTACACTTTTAAATACTGAATAATATATTAGTATAATAATTTAGTTAGGGTAGCAAAATGGCATTGAACTAAGGGAATACAATTACTCCATATTTCATACTGCTAATAATAAAAATAAGAAAGTGTTTATTACTTGTTATTATTTGTAAATTTAAATTTATGTAGTTAAGCTAATTATTATATTTAATAGATTAACAATATATGTATAGTGAAGGGAGTTTTTATATGGGATATTATCATGTTTTAATATTTTCTATTACTTTAGTAATTGAGTACATGTTATTAAGAAAATTTTTTTATGGGAAGATTACCAAAACTAATACTAAGAAATATGTTTTGACTTTAGCTATAATGATAATAAGTTTGTTTGCAATAAATAGAATAGGAATTATCGATTTTATATTCAGAGCCCCTTATATTAGCGTCATTTTAGCTACAATAATATGCTTAATTATTATAAAAGGTGAAAGTATTAATCAAGCTAAAGGTAAAAGTAACAATTAAAAAAAGGGGACAGTACGCTGTCCCGCTATCTCAATCACTAGACAAAAAAGTCAGGTTAATTTATAAATATAAACAGTTATATCAGTAACTTACAGTATTTAAAGGCCGAGTATAGCAATATAGTGAGCTCTAAAAATACATAAAACTATTACGGAAAAGATTATTTAGTTCCAGGTATTACACTTCAGTAGTTATTAAGAAGTAGCTGAGATGCCAAGGGGTATTGATTTAGCAAGTAGAGAATTCTAATATTATATGAACAAACGGAGGAAGTAATGTTTAAGAAATTATTTAACGATCTATTTAACATTAATATGAAGTATTTACTGAGAAAATACCACTGCATCAAGCAACACGACATTACTGATTGCGGAGCTGCCTGTCTAGCCACTATATCAAAGCAGTATGGCTTAAAGATACCCATAACAAAGATTAGAGAAGTGGCAGGCACAGACAAACAGGGTACAAATGCCTATGGCGTTATTAAGGCAGCGGAACAGTTGGGCTTTACAGCTAAAGGAGTGAAGGGCGACAAAGAGGCTTTTTTCACTGAATTTCCACTTCCTGCTATAGCCCATGTAGTTGTAGATAGTTCGCTATTACATTATGTTGTTATACATAGAATTGCTAAAACAGAGGTTATTGTAGCTGATCCTGGAAAAGGGATTGTTAAGTACAAACCTGAGGAATTCTTCAAAATATGGACAGGGGTTCTTATATTAATGGTACCTAATATGGGTTTCCAAAAGGGAGACGATACTAAAGGAATTTTTAAAAGGTTTTTTGGTCTTTTAAAACCCCAAAAGGTACTGTTATTACATATTTTCTTAGCCTCCCTATTATACACCCTATTGGGGATACTAGGCTCTTTTTACTTCAAATTCTTACTTGATGATATTTTACAGTATAATTTAAAGAAAACCCTCCATATAATTTCAATTGGAATAATCATACTTAATGTATTTAAAATACTTTTAGATGCCTTCCGGGCCCACTTAATGCTTTATTTAAGTCAAAGGCTTGATATACCTTTAATTTTGGGCTATTATCAGCATGTACTGGAATTGCCTATGAACTTTTTTGGGACAAGGAAGGTAGGAGAAATCATAGCAAGATTTATGGATGCTTCTAAGGTAAGGGAAGCAATTTCAGGGGCAACCTTAACAATAATGATTGATACCTTAATGGCTATTGTAGGGGGAGTAATTTTATATACTCAAAACACAACCCTCTTTGGAATTACTGTAACAATTGCCCTATTATATGGAGGAATTGTTTTTGCGTTTAACAAACCCATTAAAGATATTAATAGAAGGCAGATGGAGGATAACGCCCAATTAACATCCTATCTTGTGGAGTCATTAAACGGTATTGAAACCGTTAAGTCCTTCAATATTGAAAGAAAAGTAAATATAGAAACGGAAAAGAAATTTGTTAACTACTTAAAAGTGTGTTTAAAGGTGGAATTATTGGCAACCTTCAAAGCTCCCTTTCAAGTATAATAGCATCAGTGGGGGGCATAGCAATATTATGGGTTGGAGCCTACAATGTAATTAATGGTAATTTGACAGCTGGGCAGTTGATAGCCTTTAACGCCCTTCTTGCATATTTCCTTGAGCCAATTCAGAATCTTATTAATCTACAACCAATGATGCAAACTGCAATTGTAGCCTCCGACAGGCTAGGTGAAGTCCTTGATCTTGAATTAGAAAAAAAGGACGATGAAAACCAAAAAATAAAACCATCAACCTTAAAGGGAAAAATAGAAATAAAAAATGTTGATTTTAGATATGGGACAAGACAATTGGTCTTAAAAAATATAAGCATGACTATTAATCCCGGAGAAAAGATTGCTTTGGTTGGGGAAAGTGGTTCGGGAAAAACAACCCTAGTTAAACTCCTTTTAAATTTCTACGACTGGGAAAAGGGAGATATATTAGTTAATAACTATAATATAAAGGATATTAATTTAGATACTCTCAGAGGAAAGATCGCATATATTTCCCAAGATATATTTTTATTTAGTGGAACAATAAAGGAAAATCTTTTAATGGGGAATTTAGATGCAGAGCTAGAGGAGGTAATAGAAGCTTCTAAACTAGCTAAGGCCCATGATTTTATAAATGAATTTCCATTAAGATATGAAACAATGTTGGAGGAAAATGGAACAAATATTTCTGGCGGACAAAAACAAAGACTTGCAATTGCTAGAGCCATCCTGAAAAATCCTGATATCTTTATTATGGACGAGGCCACCAGCAATCTAGACTCCATTACCGAAAAGGCCATTGAAAGAACTATAGACAAATTGAGTGAGGGTGTAACTACCATTATAATAGCCCACAGATTAAGTACTATTAAAAGGTGTGATAAGATTTATGTTATGGAGAAAGGGAAATTTATTGAAGCAGGGACTCATAAGGAGTTGATGGAGAGTAAAGGTAAATATCATAAACTATGGAAAGAACAGCTTCCTGACACTGAAGAATTAATACAAGAATGTGAAGCAGGAGGTGTAGTTTAATATGAAGGGTATAATACAGGATATCAAAGATTTAACCGATAGCAGAGAATTGCTATTATCAAAACCCCATCCTTTTATTTCAATATTTATTTACCTACTTATAATAATTATTACAACAGCTACATTATGGACATATTTTGGCGAAATGGATATTTATATTAAGACAAGTGGAGTGGTAAGGCCCAGTGAAACTGTAAGTACAATAACTAATAAGGTATCGGGGAATATTATTGAAATTCATTATTCAGAGGGAAAAAAAGTTCAACTGGGAGATTTATTATATATTATAGATAATTCTCAGATGATATTAGAAAGGGATGCCGTTGCGTGGGAGCTTAAAATAGCTTCACAGGAGCTTGGTAACCTTATTAAATTCAGTGAAAACATAGATTCCGTAGAAAACCCTTTTAATAAAGATGTTGAGGAAGAGGAGGATTACTATTATAAATTCTTAAAATATAGAACTGATTATGATCTGGAATTAAAGAGATTAGAATTAGAAAGCAACAGAGTCGAGTTAGACATTAACCAGTATACTTATTTAAGCAAACAATTGGATAATCTAATAAAACTAAGAGAATCAATAATTGTAAAATCAAATTTATTTGGAGAATCCAACTCAATTTTTTATACAAAATATGAAATATATAGACAGAATATTGAAGAACTTGAAACACTTATGGCAATTAATGAAAATGAATATGAAGTTGCTAAAGTGCTTTTTAACTCTGGGGGGATTTCCAAAAAGGAGCTTGAAGATAAAGAGAATACAGTTAAGCAAATGGATCTAGATCTAAAAAAATATAAAAATGATTATTCGCTATCAGTATATAGCTCAATTGAGGAAATTGAAGTTAGATTAAGGGAGCTTCGAATTAATATTTTAAATAATGAAGTAGGACTAGAAGTGTCTAATTTAACACCCGAAAAGCACAAAATTGATACACTGATTCAAATCGATGACAAGATTAATTCATTATTAGATAAGGTTGAAAGATTAGAAAAGGACTTAGAAAAGCATGAAATAGCCATTAAAGATTCTAGAGTTTCATCACCTAGAGATGGAACTGTCAATGTAAATGTAGAACTAAGCGAAGGAGATTATCTGCAAAATGGGATAGAGGTTTTAACCATAGTGCCAGAGACGGGTTCTAAATTTAAAGTTCAGCTTTTTGTTTCTAATAAAGATATAGCTTCCATAAAGGTTGGGGACGAGGTTAAATATCACTTTCAAGCATTACCCTATAGAGAGTATGGAGAATTAACTGGCGAAATAACATCCATAAGTACAGATGCTAAAATCGATAATCAGAGGACTGTAAGCTATTATATTGTAGAGGCTTCAATAGACAACAAGCCCCTTTATAGTTATAAGGGGGCAAGGCTGAAGTAAAAGTAGGTATGCTGAGTGAGGCACAGGTAATAACTAAATCAAAGAAAATATTACATTACCTCCTTGAGAAGATTAATTTAAGAGAATAAGTAAATACACTAAGTTATACATTACAATAGAATTGAAGGACTTATTATCTTTTGTAGAGGTGATCAAATGAAAAATGTTTTGTTATACTTTTTGTTGATAGTACTATTTTTACCACCTCTTCTTATGTTTCTCCCAATTGCTTTCTTTATGATTTTACTCTTGTTACCCTTAATCCCATACTTTATTTCCCTGGAAGTAATAGAAAAAGCCACTAAGGGTTTAATTTCATCTTCTAACCCTGAAAAAGAAGGTAAAAAGAAAAGTTTACCTTGGATTCATCCCTATTTAGCAATTATCGCCATTATAATGGCAATAGTTATAATAATTCGATGGGATGGACTTCTCTATGGGCTGGCTTATATAGCATTTTTCTTATTGAGTAGTTTAGGATTATATACATATAAATAAAATTTAATAAAGTAAAAACCTAAACAATCTTCCATTATTTGCTCTTTACCCTTATAATTATAAAAGAAAGATTAGGCTCTTCTAAGAAAGGAGAATACAAATGAAATTGAAGAAACTAGTTCTATGTATAATTGTTATAGTTTTAACAATGGCAGTTATACAAACACCACTGCTTTATACCTTGGCAAATGAAACACTAGAAATTGAGCATTATGAAATGGATTTATGGGCTGTTGAAGAAGTTGGAATGGCAAAGCTATATAGCTTTGCAGACGAGAGTATCCTGCATAGCTTTAGAAATCACATAACAAAACAAGAACTAACAAATTTAAGCATGAACTTATATGGGAAGCTAACAGAAAATATTGATAATCAAGAGGCTTTAAACATCTTCAACAATCAACTGGTGAATACTCTTTGGAAAGAGGGCTTTGACGCAACTACATTGGCAACTAGAGAAGAAGTTGGACATGCTTTATACTATGTTATAAAGACATCAGCACCGGAGTTGGATTATACTGTATTAGAAAATACAAACCATAAAGATATAGCAGACTTAGGGGAAGAAGCTAAAAAGGCAATAGGCTACATAGTAGATAAGGGGATACTAAGGGGCAAAGGTAATAATAATTTAGACTTAAGAACTAATTGTAGTCGTCAAGAGATCCTTGTACTTGCAAAAAGAGTCTATGAACATGTAATCCACGAAACTGGCAGAGCATCAAAGGGTTACTTTTATAAAGTAACAGGAGAAAATAGCCAAGTGTACATATTGGGTTCAATTCATATAGCAGATATTAGTATATACCCATTACATAAGGAGATTGAAGAAGCCTTTAGCATAGCAGATTACTTAGCAGTAGAGGCAGATGTAACAAACATGAATGACGACATTGAATATATGCAGCAGAA
The DNA here is from genome assembly GCF_009017255.1 of Alkaliphilus serpentinus. GTDB lineage: Bacteria > Bacillota > Clostridia > Peptostreptococcales > Natronincolaceae > Alkaliphilus_D > Alkaliphilus_D serpentinus. The sequence continues at coordinate 13,939 of NZ_WBZB01000012.1, forward strand.
GGCAGTGTTTTTGGATGGGACAACCATTGATATGGTTATAGCCCCAGAGACATATAAACTATACGCAGAAAAATTGGAAGAATACGGGTTCACGCCAGAGGTTTATAACATTTTAAAGCCTTGGTATGCTGCAATGTTAGTTCAAAACCTTAGTTTAGAGGAAGTATCCTTTAGTGCAGGTCTTGGAATAGATATGTACTTTTTATCAAAAGGACAAGGCAATAAAGAAATTTTAGAGATAGAAGGGTTACCCTTTCAAGTAGATTTATTTGATAACTTTTCAGCAGAAATTCAAGAAGCATTCTTGATAGAGGCCCTATCTAGCAGTGAAAAGACTACTGAAGGAAGTAGTGCTGGAGTAGATTCAATGAAAGAAATGCTGTTAGCATGGAAGCATGGAGACGTAGAGGCACTAGAGACGATACTTGAAACAACAGATAAATCTGAGGATGCCAACGACTTTAACAATAAATTCTGGATTGAAAGAAATAAAAATATGACTGAGAAGATAATAAGCTACCTATCAGATGAAAACCAAAAGACTTATATGGTAATAGTAGGAGCCGGACATTTAGTGGGGGAAACGGGAATAGTAAAAGAGCTTATAGAATTGGGCTATACATTAGAGATGGTTCAATAGCTACAGTCCATAAAAAAGATAGAAGAGAACCCATGGGTATAGGAGTACTTATGGGTTCATTTAATGTTTTCAGAGATATCATTAGCATTATTCAAAGATTGACGTAGGATGGGATTTATTGTAGAATAATCGTGAAAGGGAGTGACAAAGGAAATGTACCACAAACCTGGGAAAAAGCAAGGTTGCCAATTTAAGAATCTATACGATTATTACCATCTTAGGCCCTAATCCAGTAGCCGACATACTGTTTTGGTCTTTTTTTGTTTATAATTCCTAGGAGAGGCAAGGTTTTCGTTACTGATATTGGATTTTTATTCATCTTAGTTACAGTGAATGCTTTTTTCGCTGCAGGGACATTTCGTAATCACTCAATCGGCTGATACAGTTGATAAAAGGAGGACCAATGGAGCTACAATATATAAATAAAAAGAAGTTCATTGTCAATGTGATTTATTTTTTTCTAATAATATTACTAGCATATGTTGTTATGAAATATGCCATCACGTTGATAGGCCCATTTATATTTGCATTTATAATCGCATTTATACTGAAAAAGCCAGCAAAAGCAATTTCCTCAAGAATTAAAGTGCCTCATAAGCTTGTATCATTCTCTCTTGTTTTGATTTTCTACAGTACTGTGGGGGTTTTGATATCACTGATTAGTCTAAAGCTTATTTCAACGGTTACAAAAGTGATTTATCAAATACCCAGTATATATGAAAATCAGTTAATACCGTTTTTGACAAGTACTTTTTATGGTATTGAAAAGGCTGTATATCGCCTAGATCCAGCTCTTGTAAAGGTTCTAAATGATGGTTTTAACCAGCTGGTTAATTCCCTTGGGGAGAACATTACAAATACTTCGCTGGCACTGGTAGGCTCCTTGTCGGATATAGCATCATCCTTTCCGGCATTCTTGATTAAAATTCTACTAATGGTTATCTCCACATTTTTTATTGCCATGGACTTTGATGTGCTGACTTCATTTATTTTAAGGCAATTTTCCCATAAAGGGAATGAAATTATACAAACAATCATGCAGTATATGGTGAATACCCTTTTCGTGGTGATTCGTTCGTATATCATCATTATGTCGATTACTTTTATTGAATTGTCCATAGGTCTATCGATAATAGGGATTCCAAATGCCATCTTGATTGCCTTTCTAATTGCATTATTCGATATTTTACCTGTCCTGGGGACGGGTGGAATCATGATTCCGTGGGTAATTTTTACAATTTTCCAAGGTGATTACAAAATTGCTTTTGCTTTACTGGCAGTTTATGTTTTCATTACAATCATTAGGAATATTCTTGAGCCAAAGATTGTGGGAAAACAATTGGGATTGCACCCTGTTGTTGCATTAATGAGTATGTTTATCGGTGCCAACCTTGTTGGTATTATTGGCTTATTTGGATTTCCAATTATTTTATCCCTTCTTAAACACTTGAATGATAAAGGCTTATTAAAAATGTTTAAGTGAGGTATTGAAGGGAAATAAAAAACTACATCGGGGGACCCTATATGGACTTAGAATTAGATAAATACACAAAGGAAGAAAGAATCATCAGTATAAAAAGAGCCAATATTGTGGCGATATTTTTAATGATTGGCTTGTTTCTGTTAGTAGCACCAATTTATTATATTCTTTGGAAGGAAAACATGATGAAGGGATTTAATTTCAGTGAGGGTAGTCTGTTAAACCTGATATACCAGATTGGCTTCATTGTTATGTTAACCTTGATTCATGAATTCTTACATGTTGTGGGCTTTATAATAGCTCCAGGTGTAGGGCTAAAGGATACAAAAATAGGAGTCTTCTGGAAAAAGCTTACACCCTACGCCCATTGCAAGGTGCATTTAAGACTAGATTATTATAAATTTGCCTTATTATTACCCAATGTTGCCCTAGGGGTTGTTCCCCTTATGTTGGGAATTATAATTGGAAGTAACATAATGGCCTTTTGGGGAGGTTTTATGTTTGTTTGTGGAGTAGGAGATTTTATGATTTTAAACCTTCTTAGAGGGTTACCTAAGGACACCTTAGTTAGTGACCATCCTTCAGAGGGTGGATGTTTAGTATATTTACCAGAGAAATAAAGGCCATCTACATTTACCCACAGACTGTTGAAAAACTATCATATGCTTTGCTGCCGCATAAACCTTGCACTTTCATTAACCTCTGAGTGACAGACCCTACCATATTACAGCCTTTACTGTATACACTGAAACCACTGGATTCCTTACCAATAGAAGTCTCTGCTATTCAATGACTTCAACCACAGGATATTTATTATAAATATCCTTTTTTTATGCCTTCCTTCCCAAAACATGACATCTGTCATATGTAAAGTTATTTTTCATGTCACTACAAGCCGCCCCAGGGATTATGTATTATAAAAGAATAATGTTGAATGTTGAATGTTATATGTTGAATTAATGAAGCTTCCATGACTGGAAGCTATAATAACCCAACAAAATCAACTGAAATTAACATTTAATATTAGATATGAAAGGGGAAGGGATAGATGATTTTAGAAATAAGAGGTTTAGTAAAAAGATATAATGGAACCTTGGCGGTGGATAATGTTGACCTGAGGGTGGCATCCTATACCGGCATGCTTTTGCTAATGGCAATAGGGATTTACCTAACTACCCTCTTATTGGGAAGGAGGAGATTTAATTGACTCTTTTAACAAACAAGCCTTTATAGAATATTTAAGAATAAAATGAGGTTTTTAATTATCATAATTTCACCGATTATATACATGCTTATTTTTGCTACAATGGATATGGAAGATTTTTTTTATAAAGAAGGAATAGGCCACTGTAAAGATCGGAAAGATATAGCACAGAACTGCATAGGGTCCATAGGAGAGGGCAGAAATCCCTGTTATCATTCCAATGATTAAGGCATTAACATTCCACGGAAACAAAGGGGCTATTATAGTACCGGTATCCGAGATGGTTCTAGCCAAAACTTGACTATTTACACCAAGTTCCTTGAATTTTTCCTTAAACATCCTCCCGGGGAGAACGATTCCCACCGTTTGATCGCAGGTTATAATGGTGAGAAAACAGCTTATCAGCCCTGTTTTACGGATAAGCTCACCTTCAGATTTTATACAGGCCACCACCCTATTAATTAGAGGTTTAATCAAGCCGGAGGCTTCAAATAAAGTACTAAGGGCTATGGCTCCTGCCACAATAAAAACCACCTCCACCATGGAAGCAATACCACCACTGAATAAAATTCTATTCAATTCTTGTGAGGGGGTATCTCCTCTGTAGCCAATCATCATAGAACTGAAAATCAACCTATAGGGCAGGGCCTGCACGATTTTACTTACAATCATCCCCCCCACCATACCAAGACAGATGGTATATAGAGGCTTTAAGCCAATAACCGATAGTATTATAGTAATTACAGGTAAAATTAACAACCATGGGGAAAGGTTAAATCCTTGTTGAAGGGCTGACTGGTAGGTTTCGACAGTACCAATGGTTGTTGCTGTATCATATTTAGAACCAATCATAAAATAAATAAAAGCTGTGAACACATAAACAGGAATCAGGGTTTTGGTCATAGAGGATAGGGCTTCTCGATATTTAGTGTTTGTTGAAGCAAGGGTTAAATTCATCAAACCAGAGATGGGGGAAAGCTTATCTGCTAGAAATCCACCAGACACAATGGTTCCCAATAGGATATGGGGTGGGAGGCCAAAGCCCCTACCTACTCCTAGAAGGGCAATACCAATGGTGCTTAAAGTACCTACAGCTGTTCCCATAAATAAGGCAGCTATAGAAGTAATGATAAAAGCAGCCAATAGAAAGTTAAAACCCTGCATATATTGAAGGCCATAGTAAATCATGGCGGGTACAACTCCAGAAGATAGCCAAAGAGATACAGTTCCGCCTATTAATAGTATAAAAATATATAGGGATTGACATTCCTTTAAACCATTAAAGATGGCTAGCAAAAGGGGTCTTACCTTAAAGCCCTTTTTCCATAACACCCAACTAGTAAAGGCAATACTTAAAAGAAACCCTATGAAGATGGATATATTAAAGGCTATGCTTAAGGAAATAAATAACATTGTAGCTGCAAAAACCAAATATCTTTGTAAGATAGAAATTTCTTGATCCATAGTAGAAACAACCCCTTCTAGCAGTAATGGAGGAACAATATATAATGAAGTATTATATTCTTAAATTATACGACAGAAAACCTAGAATATAAAATAAAAATAAATTATCTAGTAAGTTCGGTGGTGGTTTAGTGGATTTACGGTGTAATTTATAAAGTTTTTTGTTAATATATAAGTAAATCAGTGAAGGAAGCTAAGTTTTGATAGATAGAATTTTTATAGGGAAGGGAGAGGTTAACATGCCCATGAAGTTAGAAATAGGAGATTTAGTAGAATTAAAAAAGCAGCATCCTTGCGGTAACCATCAATTTGAAATACTAAGAACAGGAGCAGATTTTAGAATTAAGTGTACCAAATGTGAAAAACAGGTTTGGGTACCCAGAGCTACCCTAGAAAAGAGAATTAAAAAGGTGGTATCTTCACATAAATAGCCACTTGCTAAATAATTTGAAGGGTAATAATTTTTTAGAATAATGCTACGGTGTTTTAATCTATTATGTGGTATAATATTAGAGAAAATATCTGTTTCAAAAATGTCTATTCGGAGGTGTTTTAATGGCAATTAAATATGCAAAGAGAATGAATAATCTAAAGGCATCAGAGATTCGAGAGATCTTAAAACTTACTGAAAGACCCGAGGTAATTTCCTTTGCAGGAGGATTACCTGCACCTGAATTGTTCCCCATCGAAGAAATGAAATTGGTTTCAGAGTTGGTTCTAAATGAAGAAGGTGCAAAGGCCTTACAGTATAGTACAACAGAAGGCTATGGACCTTTAAGAGATAAGATCGCTAAGAGATTAAATGGTGTTGGGATTCAAGGAGATGGAGATAAGGTATTGATTACAAATGGATCTCAGCAGGGCTTAGATTTTTCTGCAAAGATTTTTATTAATGAGGGGGACATCATCGTCTGTGAAAGCCCCAGTTACATAGGTGCAATTAATGCCTTTAAAGCATACTTGCCAGAATTCGTTGAAATCCCTACCGATGATGAGGGGATGATCATGGAGGAGCTTGAAGGGGTATTATCCTCTAGAGAAAATGTAAAAATGATTTATGTGATCCCTGATTTTCAAAATCCATCTGGCAGAACCTGGTCGGTAGAAAGAAGAAAAAAATTGGTTGAGTTAGGAAATAAATATGACCTTCCAATTATAGAAGACAATCCCTATGGAGAGTTAAGATTTGAGGGAGAATTCCTTCCATCTGTAAAGTCCTTTGATACAGAAGGAAGGGTTATATATCTTGGAACCTTCTCTAAAACCTTCTGCCCAGGCCTAAGGATCGGTTGGGTGTATGCAGATAAAGAACTTCTACATAAATATATATTAATTAAGCAGGCTGCAGACCTTCACTCCAATTCCATGTCTCAAAGAGAATTGGATAAGTTTCTAGAGCTATATAATTTAGACGAGCACATCGAAAAAATTAAAGTCGTTTATAGAAAACGTAGAAATATAATGATGGATACCATTAAAGAAAGCTTCCCAGAGGGCTTAAAATATACCTATCCAGAGGGTGGCCTCTTTACTTGGGTTGAACTTCCAAAGGATATCAATGCAAGGGATTTATTAATAAAGGCCCTAGAGGTAAACGTTGCCTTTGTTCCTGGGGGGTCCTTCTTCCCAAATGGAGGACGCGAAAACACCATGAGACTGAATTTCTCTAATATGCCGGAGGATAGAATAAAGGAAGGTATTCAAAGATTAGGTAAGGTAATAGCAGAAATGATGAAACAATAATAAAAAATTAGGAGAGTGGCTGATTTAGCCACTCTCCTAGTGTAAGGGGGAGATTGGGATGAATAAATGTTGTATTGTGGGGGCTATCTACTAATAATATGGCCTCTAGTATAGGCTTTTATACATAAATAAAATAAAAATTTCAAAAGGAAATCTATTGACAATAATAAGAAGGGGATTTAAAAATTATATTATGGGTATGGTGATATTATAATCAAGGAGTAAAAGGATTATAATAAGTAAATACCTACATAAACAATAATTTTTTTTCTAAGGATGAGGGATATGATCATTGGTGATGGAGATATGGTTAGTGAAAACTATATAAATCGCGAACTAAGCTGGCTAGAATTCAACGATAGGGTTTTAAAGGAAGCTAAGGATAAAAACAACCCTCTTTTTGAGCGCTTAAAATTTCTTTCTATCGTTAGTTCCAACCTAGATGAGTTCTTTATGGTGAGGGTGGCCTCACTAAAGGATCAGGTTCATGCCGGTTATCATAAAAAGGATCCCTCTGGGCTTACACCCAAGGAACAGCTGAGGGATATTTCCATAAGAACTCACAAACTGGTGGCGGAGGCCTATAATACCTATAGCAGAAGCTTAATCCCTAAGCTTAGAAAAAAGGGAATTCTTCTATTAGATAAAAGAAGCCTTACCTTAGAGGATGGAGATTATCTAAAAAACTATTACTATAAATATATCTACCCGGTGTTAACACCAATGGCTGTAGATTCAAGCCGTCCCTTTCCGCTAATTTTAAATAAAAGTCTAAATATAGGGGTCCTTGTTAAGGATTCTGACCAGCTACTGTTTGCTACTGTCCAGGTTCCCTCCGTTTTAGATAGAATAATAGAAATTCCCTCTAAGGGTGAAGGTAAGAAATTTATTCTATTAGAAGAGGTAATCACCCTCTTTATAAAGGAATTGTTTATAGGAAAGCGAATAATCTTTGCCTACCCCTATCGGATAACCAGAAACACAGACTTACCTATAGAAGAAGAGGAGGCGGAGGATCTTCTTATAGAGATTGAAAAATCCCTGAAGAAAAGAAAATGGGGAGAGGCTGTTAGGCTTGAGATAGATGGAGCTGCTGATGAATTACTTATAGATATTTTAAAAAATGCCCTAGAGATTCATGATAAGGATATCTACAGAATAAGGGGGCCCATAGACTTAACCTTTATGGAACATTTCTACAGCCTAGAGGGATATGAAGGGCTGAAATACAAGCCCTTTAAACCTCAGCTAATAGATGCCCTTTTATCTACCAATAAAAGTATTTTTGAGAGGATTAAGGAGGGGGATATTTTCCTTCACCTACCCTATGATTCCTTTCAGCCAGTTGTTGAATTTGTTAAAGAGGCTTCGAAGGATCCAGATGTACTGGCCATAAAGCAAACTCTATATAGAGTGAGTGGGGACTCGCCCATCGTTAAGGCCTTGGTTGAAGCCGCTGAAAGGGGAAAACAGGTAACTGTAGTGGTGGAGCTTAGAGCTCGCTTTGATGAGGAAGTAAACATCCAATGGGCAAAAAAAATGGAAAAGGCAGGCTGCCATGTTCTATATGGTTTTAAGAACTTAAAAACCCATGCAAAAATTACCCTTGTTGTAAGACGAGAAAAGGAAGGGATCTGCAGATATGTGCATTTATCTACAGGAAACTATAACGATATTACTGCAAGACTATATACAGATGTGGGGATATTCACGGCTAAAAGGGAATATGGAGTAGATGCATCAAAAATTTTTAATTTTCTTTCGGGATTTTCTGAAGTTCCCCATCTTAAGAAGCTGAATATGGCTCCATATGACTTAAGGCAAAAATTATATGAAATGATAGCTAGAGAAATATCCTTTGCTGAAAAAGGCTTAAAAGCTAAAGTAATTATTAAAGTCAATTCCCTTGTAGATGAGGAGATGATAGATAAGCTATACCAAGCCTCCACAGCAGGTGTGGAAATTGAACTTATAGTTAGAGGAATTTGCTGCTTAAGGCCGGGGATAGAGAACTTGAGTGGCAATATAAGGGTAAGAAGCATAGTTGGTAGATTCTTAGAGCATAGTAGGATTTTTTATTTTTACAACAATGGTAAGGAGGAAGTGTATTTTTCCAGCGCAGACCTTATGCCCAGAAATCTTAATCGAAGAATAGAATTGCTCTTCCCCGTTGATAGCTCTATAATTAAAGAAAAAATCATTGGCATCCTTGATATTGAGCTAAGGGATACCATGAAGGCAAGGCTTTTAAATAGTGATGGAAGCTATAAAAGAGTGGATAAAAGGGGCAAAGAGAAAATGGATTCTCAGCAGCACTTTATGAACTTAGCCATAGCCCAAGGCAAAGCTATGTGTAGATTTCAAAACAACTTGCCCTTAGAAGAATGCATCCTTTATCTAAGGGATGTTAAAGAAGATTAATAAGGAGAAGGTGTAGTAATGGCTAAAAAATATGCCATCATAGATTTGGGTTCAAACTCCGTCAGAATGATCATTATGAAGATTTTTAATGACAACTCCTACAAATTAATAGATCAGGTTAAAGAAATGGTTAGGCTAAGTGAAGGTATGGGTGAAGAAAAAACCTTAAAGCCATTGGCCATAAAGAGGACTATGGAGGCATTAAAATTCTTTAAAAAGCTTATAGAGGTCCACTCCGTTGATAATACCTATATGGTGGCAACAGCAGCAGTTAGAAATGCTACAAATCAAGAATTCTTTCTTGAGAAGGTGAAACAAGAGGTGGGTTTCGATTTTACAGTAATAACGGGAAAAGAAGAGGCCTACTATGCCTATTTAGGGGTGATAAACACAATTGATATAGAGGATTGTGTTATGATTGATATCGGTGGAGCCAGTACTGAGATCGGGTGGATACAAAATAGACGCCTTAAAGAGTCCATCAGCTTACCCTTTGGTGCAGTAATCATGACAGAGAAGTTCATGCTGAAGGATAAGATTTCTAGCCAAAGACTTAAGAGACTAGAGGAGTTCTTTAAGAAGGAGTTTTCTAATATCCCTTGGTTAAAGGAGACCCAAGGATTACCAGTGGTGGGGCTGGGAGGCACCATTAGAGCCCTTGCCAAAATAGATAGGAATAGAGTTGGCTTTAATCTCATAAGCCTCCACAACTATCAGATGAACCTTGATGAGGTGTCCTATGGCTATAATTTGGTTTCTCGGGCAAACTATCAAGAAAGAAAGAATATCCCGGGGGTTAATAAGGAAAGAGCCGATATCATAGTTGGAGGATTAGTACCTATACGATATCTTTTAGAATATATTAAGTCCGACAAGCTCATTATAAGTGGTAATGGTTTAAGAGAAGGTGTTTTTTACCATAATTATCTAAAGGAGTATTATAAAAAAGCAGAAATTCTTGAAGATGTATTGTACCATAGCATAGAAAACAATCTAAAAAATTATGATGTCAATATCAAACATAGTAATCATGTAAAAAATCTAGCATTGTCCATATTTGATCAAACAACTAAGCTTCATAAAATGGGTAGGGAGGCTAGACGGCTTTTATCTGTTGCAGCCCTTCTTCATGATATTGGCAGCTATGTGGATTATTATAATCACCACAAACACGGCTTTTATTTGGTTTTAAACTCAAGGATCAATGGTTTAAGAAACCGTCAATTATTGATGTGTGCCTTTATAGTGGCCAATCATAGAGAAATACCCTTTAAAGAGGATTGGCGAAAGTACAGCACCCTTATCAATAAGGCTGATTACGAAGCAATTAAAAAATTAAGCATTTTTTTAAGAATTGCTGAACAATTAGATCGTAGCGAATTTGGTAGTGTTGAAGAGGTTGCATGCTACTTAACAGAGGACTGCCTTCAAATAATGGTGAAATCCCCTAATAGCCCAGAACTTGAAATAGAGACGGCCATGAAGGCAGAAGGGGACTTTAAAAAATTGTTTAATAGAAGGCTGGTAATCGTATAAATTAAAGTTTGCAATTTAATTCTCATAATGATATAATACTTTAATGTGAAGAAATCTTCTCTGTCCTGCTCATAAGCAGGGCCGCATAGTCCAAAGGGAGGTGAAATAATGAACAAGTATGAATTAATGTACATCCTTAAATCAGATGTAGAAGAGGAAAGACGTCTTCAACTATTGGAGAAGTTTAAAGGAATCATTGAAGCTGATGGTCAAATCGATAGCGTTGATGAGTGGGGTAACAGAAAGCTTGCCTATGAAATTAATAAGCTTAATGATGGCTACTACTTCTTAGTAAATTTCCATTCATCTGCAGATGTTCCAAAGGAACTAGACAGAAACCTAAAGATTGCTGACGAAGTAATTCGACACATGGTTCTTAGGTTAGAAGCTTAATAATTAAAGGGTGGTGTAACTGTGAATAATGTTGTGTTAATAGGTCGACTAGCAAGAGACCCCGAGTTACGATTTACTGCCAGCGGAAAAGCTGTAACCACCTTTAGTGTTGCAGTGAATAGACCATTTTCTAAAAACAAGGAAGCAGACTTTTTCAATATAGTTGTTTGGGGCAAAAGTGCTGAACATTGTGCCAATTATCTTTCTAAAGGAAGACTTGCAGGAATCCAAGGAAGGCTTCAAAGCCGTTCCTATGAAACTCAAAGTGGGGAAAAAAGATATGTTACGGAAGTTGTAGCAGATCAGGTGGAATTCTTGGAATGGGGCAATCGCGAAGGACAATCAAGCAATAAAAGCAATGATAACTTTGGCTCTATGGATATTGATTTAAATGATTTCGAAGCCATTGATGAAGATGAAGACATTCCATTCTAGAAGGAGGGAAAAGCGTGATCAATAAGAGAAAACGCAGAAGCAAAAAGAAAATTTGCACCTTCTGTGCTGATAAAGTAACCCATGTAGATTACAAGGAAGTACAGAAGTTGAGAAAATATGTTACAGAGCGTGGTAAAATTCTTCCAAGAAGAATCTCTGGCAACTGTGCTATACATCAAAGAGATATTACTCAAGCTATTAAAAGAGCTAGACATATGGCTTTACTACCATACACAATGGAATAAATTTAACATTAAAGGAAGTCTTTAGACTTCCTTTTTATATGGTTAAAATACAGGTTTTGTTGATTGTTAAAATATGATTCAAATCACGTTATCAAATTAAAAAATAAGGTATAATTATAGGTAGGCACACCAATGAAAAAAGCTTGTATATTCTACTTAAAGAAGCAATGCTATAATATTTCTAATCGTAATGAAAGGTGATATCATGAGAGCCTTTAAGCTAAAGGAAATAATCATAATACCCATAGTCGTTGCCCTTATGTTTGTAATGGGATACTTTCTAATACCCATCATGTCGGTTATGCCTTTGCCAGCCTATAGGGCTTTGGTGGTGGCTCCCATATATGGAATCGGTATTACCCTAGCCCTTAGCTCTATCAGAAGAATAGGGGTAGTTTCAGTCATAGGACTATTGATTGGTGTAATTCTAAGTGCTTTTTCCATCATTATGCTGATTGTTTCCGCTCTATCAGGTTTGATGACAGATATCATTTGCATTTTTATGAGGGATCAATATCGGAAAGATCCAACAATACTTATTGCAGCAGGACTTTTTCCTGCCCTTCAAATACCATTGGTATTTTACACAATGGCCTATACAGTAGGGGGAGCCTTTGAAGAAACAATAAAAACCCCTATAATAATGATTATACCAACAATTACAACCTTCTTACTCTCCTTTTATGTGTCTAGGAAGTTTTATGGAGTTTGGAAAAAAAGAGGAGTTCAAAATTAGTAAAACTGCCTAGGAATCTAGGCTTTTTTGTTTATATAACTCTACTATTTATTATTAAATTTATAGTGGGATATGAAAGTCTTGTAATTTGACACTATAACTATGGATTGGTATACTTCAAGGAAGAGGGGTGTTTAATAACACCGATCAAAACATGACTAGGCAAGGGGTGTAATCATTGAAAAAGTATGACGACTTAATCAAGAATTCTTTAAAATATGCAGAGGAGCTGGGAATATATCTGATCATCAGAATACAGCAAACAAAGGGTAAGTATGTGTTGGTTAATAATACAAAAACTGAGGAAATATCCTATAATGAAGCAGCTGGAATTGGATTTCATGCCTTTACAAAGGAAGGTGGCTGCGGTTTTGCTGCAACAGAAATACATGAAATTGAAAACTGCCGTAGGATGATTAAGCTAGCTGCAGATATAGCCTTTCAAATGGAAAAGAGGGAAGGAAAGAAAAATACAGAGGTATACCGGTTAGAACCTATTAAGGATGAAGTATTTGCAAAGGTCAAATATCCCTTTGATTATTATAGCTTAGAAGAGGCAGAAAAGAAGGTAATAGCCTTAAATGGTGAAATATTAAAAAGTTACTCCAATATTGCAATTGAGAGTATTTACAGACAAGTAGAAGATCAATGGAGAATAGCACGAAGTGATGGTGGGGATGTGATTTTTAATATACCCAGGACTGTTTTTTTTAGTACCATTACAGCTAAGGGCAAGAAAACAGCCACCACCAGAGCCGCTTTAAGCGGAAGCGATAGCTCTATACTCCATGATGATGACAAAGTTGAAATTTTACATAAACGAATTCATAATGCATGTAGTTTAGCAATAGATCTTTTAGAGGCCAATATGGTTAAGGGGGGGAACTATAAAATTGTTATGGACTACGCCTTAGCAAAGGGTTTGGCCCATGAAGCCTTTGGACATGCAGTAGAAAGCGACGGATTAAAAACCTCAATTTTAGGTAATGAGGATGGCAGCTTTAAAAAGGGAGTAGAAGTAGCAATGCCTATAGTATCCATCATTGATGAGGCCAAAGAAGGAGACTATGCCTATCAACCCTATAGTGCCAACGGCATTAAGAGAAGAAGAGTTGAAATTATTAAGGATGGCGTACTAAAGGAAGCATTGGCAGATATATTTTCTGCTGCCGAAGCTAATGTAGAGGTTACGGGAGCTGGCAGGCTTGAAAGCTTTAGGCATATTCCCATACCTAGGATGTCCAATATTCGAATTGAAGTAAAGGATCCTATAGAGTTAGACAAAGCTATAGAGGATGTTAAACCAGAGGAAATATATAAAATTCTTCTAGAAAATAATATTGCAAAAGAAGATGAAGAAATTCTGTATTTAGTGGGTTATAAGGGTGGTCAGGTTAAACCTAGTCAAGGAGAATTTGTATTTAATTGTAGTGGGATTTATAAGCTTGGTAAAGAAACAACCCTATATCAGCCTGCTATATTTAGTGGGAATATTCTTTCAGCCTTAAAATCCATAATAGCCGCAATAGGGCCCCTTCAATTGGATGCTCAGGGCACCTGTGGAAAGTTTGGTCAACAGGTTCCCTCCAGTGGCGGATCCCACTACTTTGTTGTCATGGAGGCTAATAAGGATATTATTATTGGCGGAGAATAAAGGAACAATTAATAATGAACAATGTATAATGAATAATTATCATCACATAAAGGATAAAATGAAAAAATCTGATTCAGTTCAGTTATTGTAAGATTTTTTGCAAGAAAGGGATGATGGCTAAAATGGATTATATTAAAAAGCTAGAAAAAGATCTTTTAGAATATATGGTGAAGGATAAAGAAGATTTGCAAATTAAGGGCTGGTACTTTGGGATTAATTCGTCAACCTCCCTAAAGATCGGTATGAAAAACAATGAGTTAGGTGGACCCTATAGCTGCCCTAAGGCAGAGGACTCTATAAGGGGCAAAATCTATATAATCTGGAAGGATAATAGACGTAGTGTGGCATCCCTCGAAAGTAACACCTTAAACAACATCCCAAGGATGATGGTATATTGGAGGAGAGCCTCCTATATGGACGAAGGGGCCCCAGATATTTATGTGGATTCTCAATATCCAGATGTAAAGCTCTATGATGAAGAAGTACACAAAATGATTGATGAAGATCAAGACTCTTTATATGATTATCTTTCAAATTATAAAAGCCAATTGCTTGAAGGGGGTTTAAGAAATATAACAGCCACCGCAAGTGCTAGTTATTTTGATCACTATATTAGAAATTCTCAAGGATTGAAGATTGAAAACAGGGCTACCTCCTTCTCAACCAGTCTATACGCTGATGAGACCTACGGAAAAAGCTATATAAGCAGAAGGAAGCTAATGAAGGATAGAAGCCAAAGTTTTATTAACCAAATAGCTTCAACAGTATTATCTCTAAGAAAAAAGGGCACCATAGAGGGTGGCCCTATGAAGATACTCCTCATGCCAGAGGTCACAGAAGCCTTTATCCTCCATTACTTATTGAGGAATTTGCAGGGTAGTAGTGTACATAATAAAAGATCAGCTTTTCTGCAGGGGGACTTTGACGAGGGGAAGAAGGTAATGGCAGAGAATCTCAATCTTTATCTAAATACAATAGAAGATTATAATCAGGGCTCCTACATTTCTACCTATGAAGGAGTTGCTGGTGGTGAAATCCACTTGATAAAGGATGGGCAGCTAAACTCTCCGATACTTGATTTAAAATATGCGAATAAAATGAATAAGAAGGCCACCCCATTACCCGCGGGCCAAGGTAGCTTAAAGTTTTATGGTAAGAAAAAGGAAAACTATCAAGATACTATAGATGGAATGGATAAGGGAATTATCATATGCAATTTATTGGGAATGCATACTCAGGATGCCACCAGTGGGAATTATTCTTTAACTGCCCCCAATTGCATGATTTTGGAAAAGGGAAAGATTGTAGGTGGATGTAAGGCTGTTATATCAGGGAACTTTTTTGAAGCATTAAAGGATCAAGAGACAGCAATTGTTGAATTAAAGGGATCAGAAGAACCTATGCTTCTAATGAAATCGAAAATTACCGTAGATTAGAGGAGGAGATATAATGAGCTATGTGATGGTAGGCAATAAGATGATAGATAGTGAAGAGATTCTGCAGAATATAAAAGAGCAGCTTCCTTTTAAGGGGATAAAGGACATAACAAAGGGAGCTAAACGGGACGATACATTAATATTCCAGGTATATCATGATGTGGGGAGTCTTAAAGAGTTCTTAGATGTTGAAGAGATGAGGGACCTTAGTGAAGAAGAATTAATCGATGAGCTTATGGAGTTGGCCGATGAGAAAACTAGTGAAATAGAAGACTACATACCAGAAGGGCTTATGACCTTTTCCTATTCCTATTATTATGATGAGGCAGAGAACAGGATAAAAAGTGTATTCATAGCCGTTGATCAAGAGGTTGGAGAGCTTCGGTTGAGGGATATAGCAGAAAGGGTTTTAAGGTCATTGGATTAAAAAGAAAATGATAAATGTTGAATGTTGAATGTATGAAGAAATTTGCTCAGGCAAATTTCTTTTTTATTCGCATACCTGTCCCTCTACTTTAAAACTTTCAACTCCTTTTCGTATACTTTAAAAAAATCTGGCAATAATCAAGCTAGAGAAGTGAATATTGAATACTGAAATAAGGAGTGAAGGTTTTGAACAGGCTAACAAGTGATGTTAGGAATAGTGTTGGAAAAAATGATAGTCATCATTTAAGGGACGAAGGATATATACCAGCAGTAATATATAGCAAGGACATGGATACTTTACCAATACGGATTAATAGAAGGGAAGCAGAAGGCTATATAAGAAGATATGGAGAGAACTCCTTGGTTGACTTAAGTATCGGCGGCACCAGTTATACTGCCCTTATCAAGGAGATACAAGCTGACCCATTAACAAGGAGTATTATTCACATTGACTTTCAGAGGGTAACTGAGGACCAAAAAATACATGTAAAAATTCCGATAATTCTCCAAGGAAGACAACTAGCCGATGGAGGCAGTGCCATTTTACAACAGCAGATAAATGACATTGAAATAGAGTGTTCCGCTGGCAGCATACCCAAGAAACTAGAAATGAATATTTCAAACTTTAGACCAGGAGATATTTTAAGAGTTGCAGACTTAGAAATTAGTGAGGAGTTTCATATAGTTCAAGATCCACAAACAATCATTGCCTCCTTATCGATACCAGATCATGTAGCAGAAGAGGAAGAAAAGGAATAACCTTCTATTATTTAGAGGGTTATTTTTATTGAATATTTTCTATAATAGACAGGAAAATGGTATTTTTTGTTGAATAATATCCAATAATTAACCAAATTTCATAGGCGTATCATTGCCTAAAGGGGGAAAGGCTCATGTTCGGAAAAAAGAAGTTAATAAATGAGATGATTACCACAACAGAGAAGATTGCACAAGGAGATCTTACAACAAAATTGGAAATAAAGTCAAAATCTAGCCTCGGAAAGCTAGCGGCTACAATTAATCGGATGATATTGAAGGTTAGAAACCTTATAGGACAAGTTTCGACTGCAAATGAAAAAACCTTAAATTTTGCTAAAGAACTAGAGGAAAACACAAGGCATATCTATGATTCCTCCCAAGAGGTGGCAAACGCTATTACCGATATAGCATCAGAGGCAAGTCTTCAAAACGAGGCCTTGATGAATGTAAAAAGCTATAATGAGGAGATGGAAACAGGAATCGATGAAATTCTTACTCAAGCTGATGAAACCAGAAAAAGAACGAATAAATTAGTAGATACTGTCAAAGAAAGTAGTAGGGTTTTTGAGAGGGTTGTTGATGTGTTAGATCAAAACTCTACCTGGAGTTTAAATCTCTCCAATAAAATGAATGATTTAAAGGAAGAAGTTGAAAAGATTCAAAAAATTACCAGCTTTGTTACACAAATCAGTGAAAATACCAATCTTCTGGCATTAAATGCATCAATAGAAGCGGCAAGGGCTGGGGAAGCAGGGAAGGGTTTTTCCGTTGTTGCCAATGAAGTAAGGAAGCTGGCAGAACAATCAGCTGAGTTCGCTAAGGATATTGAATCTATTGTGGATAGTATAGCATTAAGAATCGTGAATATTTCTGAGGAGATTATTAGAGAAACAGAAAAGGCTAAGGAGGATATTATTCTTGCCAAGAAAAGCAAGGAGCAGCTGGGGCTTGTTATTGAATCCACTGAAAACACCTCGGCAGCTGTCGAAAAGATCCATAGCTTAGCTAATAAAGAAGCGGGATTGGTTAAAGAAGTGAGTAGTTCAATAGAAAAAATTTCTTTAGCTGTAGAAAAATCCGCTGCCTTTTCACAAGAAGCAGCAGCTTCTACAGAAGAACAAACAGCATCCCTTCACATAATTTTTGAATCCATTAAAAAAATGGGGGCCTTGGCTAAAGATGTACAGGATGTTGTAGTAGGCTTTGTCAAAGAATATCAAATGGATGATAAAACCATTAATCAAATCAATAGGGCCAAAGATGTACTAAAGGAGATTTCTTTAGTAATGGATATTGTAAGGGAAGGAACTGATAATTTACCAAAACTAAAGAAGTATCTAGAAGAGAATCATTACTTCCACTTATTATCCATGATGGACTTTAAAGGAGATATAGTAGCTATCGTAATTAGGGACTCTGAAGAAACCATATCAGGGAACGTAGGCCACCGGCCATATTTCCAGCAGGCCATTATGGGTGAGGAGTATACTTCCGAACCTTATATTTCACTTTTAACCAATAACTACTGTGTGACCATTGCTCTACCCATAATCGTGGATCAACAAATAAAAGGAATAGTTATGGGAGATATTTCTCTAGAGTAAAAATCTCCTTAAAGCTTTTATAATACACCTTTAAGAAATCCATCGTTCTTCTTAATCATTAGTTAAGCAAAAAAATATCAAGGACTCGAGTCAGATGATCATTGTTTGAAGATTATCTGACTTTTCTGTAATAAATCAGTATTGACTTGAAATGATTAGCTTCAACAGGTTATAATTGAAAAGCAAGGTAATTTCGGACTATTGGTGGTTAAAGCCTTGCATTTCTTGAGAGAAGGGAATACAAAACAAAGGGGAGAGAGGTAACATAATGAAAAATAAGTTAACAACCACGATTATTATTGTGATCTTATGTATAACTGCCATATTTTTAATTACCAGTAGTATATATACGGTAGATCAAGCAGAATATGCAGTTGTAACAACTTTTGGCGTGCCAAGTACTGAAATTTCAACACCCGGACTAAAATTCAAGCTTCCTTATCCAATTCAAGGTGTAAGTATCCTATCGAGGGAGACTTTTTCCCTTGCCTTTGGATATGAAGATACAGATGATGGAGCTGTTGTCCATGAAAGGGAAGCAAAGATGATTACTGGAGATGAAAACATCATTTTAGCAGATCTTGAGGTTCAGTGGAGAATCGTAGACCCTGTGGCCTTCCTATACAATACTCAAGATCCAGAAAAAATTCTATATAATGCTACTTCCTCATCCTTAAGGGGAGTAATCGGAAGCTCAACTGTGGACGATGCCCTTACAGATGGGAGAACTAGAATCATTAATGAGGTAAGGGATAATCTTACCCATCTAGTGGAAGTGTATGATATTGGGATAGCTATTGTAAATGTTAACCTTCAGGATGTAGATTTGCCAACCAATGAAGTAAGTAACGCCTTCAAGAAGGTTACTTCAGCTAGAGAAGAGAGAATCACAAAAATAAATGAAGCCAATAGATATAAGAATGAAAAAGTGAATACCGCTGAAGGGCAAAAACAAGCATTAATTAGTAGGGCTGAAGGACAAAAGGTAGCAAGAATTCAACAAGCAATTGGAGACGTAGCTAAGTTTAATGGTATCTATTCTGAGTATGTAAATAACAAGGAAATCACAAAGCAAAGATTAATTATAGAAACCTTAGAAAACATATTACCAGGTGCGAAAATCTATGTAATGGATGAGAGTGGAAATTCTAGCACTTTGAAATATTTACCACTAGATAGCGCTAAGCAAGGAGGTGGCAATTAATGTTTAGAAGAGTAACTAATATTGCTGAAGAATTCAATTCACAAGCAACCAAACCGAAGTTTGAGTTCCCCAAAAAAACCTTTATCACAATTCTAATCATTTTCTTTGCTTTAATCTTTGTATTCAATAATCTTTATATCGTTCAGCCAAATGAGTATAGAGTTGTGAGACAATTTGGAGAGATTGTAAAGATTGTTGCTGAGCCAGGTTTACACTTTAAAATTCCTTTTATCCAAAGTACAACCAGTCTTCCAAAGCATACTTTAATTTATGATGTTCCAGCCGCCGAAATCAATACCCTTGATAAGAAAAGGATTATGGTGGATTATTATGGAATGTGGAGGATAACCGATCCTAAAGCCATGATAGAAACCTTAAGAACCGTAGGTGCTGCAGAAACAAGGCTCGGGGATATCATTTACTCAAATATTAGAACTGAGCTTGGAAAGATGGATTATGAACAAATTGTGAATTCCAAAAAGAACCGTAGAGGAGATATAGACTCCCTTGTAAAGGAAGAGGTAAATGCTATTTTAGCGGAAAACCTCAATGGAGTAGAACTTGTTGATATTAAAATGAAGAGGACGGATTTACCTCCAGCAAATGAGCAATCTGTTTTCCAAAGAATGATCTCTGAGAGAGAAAGTACTGCTCAGCAATATTTATCACAGGGGGATGCAGAAGCCCTAAAGATACAAGCAGAAACCGATAGGACCGTTGAAGAGATGTTGGCTATGGCTGATGCTGAGGCAAAGACCATTGCAGCAGAAGGGGAAAAGGAAGCTGCCAGAATTTATAACGAAGCCTATGGTAAAGATCCAGAGTTTTTCCATATGTATAGGACATTAGAATCCTATAAGACAGTTATAGGAGATGAAACCGTCATTGTTCTACCGATAGATTCACCCTATTTAAAATATTTATTAGGACAATAAATTCAGATTTTAATTGATAAAATAAGAAGTAAATTGTTTGAAATTTTAAAGGAGCCTCTTATGTAATAATAAGAAGCTCCTTTTTTTATGGATTCTTCATAAGTTTTCTATAATTTTCAACGTTTTTCTGATGCTCCTGATAGGTTTTTCCAAAAACATGGCCATCTTTGCCTAATACGTAGTAGTAATAATCATGACTTTCAGGATACAAGGCAGCCTTGATGGAAGCTTTCCCCGGTGCTGCAATAGGCCCAGGAGGGATATCATTAATCATATAGGTGTTAAAGGGGTTAGGAGTACTGGTATGGGAGTTAAGAACCCTTGTAATATGATCCTTTCCCTCTCCCAGTCCATATATTACTGTAGCGTCCACCTGTAGGGGCATACCAATCTCTAATCTATTATATATAACCCCACTTATTGTGGCCCTTTCTTCATCATTATAGGCTTCCCTTTCAATAATAGAAGCCAAGGTAAGAACCTCGTGGATGGATAGATCCAATTCTTCGGCTCTATCCCTATATTCTTGGCTGAATACTTCCTCCATTGTTTTGGCCATGCGATTTACTACATCCCTTGGAGTAGATTTATCAGTAAAATGATAGGTATCTGGATACAAATAACCCTCCAGAGGAAAATACAAATTCTCTGTACTAAAATCGTAATTTTCTTCATAGTAGTCCATAGTAGCTTCAATAAATTCCTTCGTTGAACCTAATCCAATAGATTCTACCCTTTCCGCCATCTGATAAAGGGTAAAGCCCTCAGGTATGGTTAAAACCACCGGTTTATCAAGAGTCCCCTTTTGTAGCAGGGTAAATATATCCTCAAGGGACATTCCTGGAGTGATATCATAGCTACCAGGCTTAATGCTTCTATCAATGTCCTTTGACTTTGCTTGATATTTAAACCAATATCTGCTTTTAATTATTCCTTCGTTATATAAGCTATCCGCTACATAATTAAGGCTAGCTCCTTTAGGAATGGTTAATACAACAGGTTCATTAAAGCTAACCTCCGACAGATAATTTGGTAGGTATAAGAAACCAAATAATCCAATAGCAACAACCAATATAACAAATAGATAGAATGCTTTTTTCATATAATACCTCCAAAAAACCGACTCTATGATTATTTTACCACTTAATATGACAAAATGCACAAGGATATTTTTTGACATTGTAATCCTATATAATATAAGCATTTGCTATTGTATTCATATAGCTATATAATTCATAATAAAGATAAGAGAAAAGTAAAGTTTTGGAGTGAGGTTATATGGATGAGAGATATTCTAAGCAGATGAACTTTAAAGGTATTGGAAAAGAGGGCCAAAGGCTATTGGCAAATGGTAGAGCTTTAATTGTGGGCTGTGGAGCCTTGGGAACGGTTGTAGCAAATAGTCTAGTTAGAACGGGAGTGGGCTTTATAAGGCTTGTGGATAGAGATTTTGTTGAAAAGAGTAATCTCCATAGGCAAATTCTATTTGATGAGGAGGATGCTGAAAAAAGCGCTCCGAAGGCAGAGGTTGCAAAAAATAAGCTTCAGACGGTGAATTCTTTAGTGAACATAGAGGCAGTGGTAAAGGATGTAAACAGCATCACTATAGACAAGTTTACATCGGATATTGATATAATCATAGATTGTACAGACAACTTTAAAACCCGATATTTGATAAATGATCTATCTTTTTCAAAGGGCATACCATGGATTTATGGAGGAGCTGTAGGAAGCACCGGGGTAGTAAAAAGTTTTATTCCAGGAGAGGGGGGCTGTCTAAGGTGCATGATGGATACTCCACCACCTACAGGTAGCTTTGATACCTGCGATACAGCAGGAGTTATAAATACCGTCACGGGAATTGTGGGTATGCTACAATCCAACGAAGCAATTAAGTTTTTAACAGGAAATAAAGAGGATATGGAAAGTGAAATGATTTTTCTAGACTTGTGGGATAATGTTTACGAAAAGGTTCAATTACCTAAATTAGAAACCTGTAGCTGTTGCGGAAAGAAGGATTTTCAGTATCTACAAGACAAAAAACCAGAGGCATCCTTCATGTGTGGCAATAAAAGTGTACAGGTTGACCCTCATGGAAGCCGAGGGAATATTTCACTAGAAGCTTTAAGTCTCCGTTTGTCCCAAGCCGGCATAAAAACAAGGTTAACACCCTTTATATTGAATATATGGGTAGATAACTACGAGATAAAACTCTTTGATGATGGAAGGGCCATCATCAAAAACGTAGATACTATTGATGAGGCAAAGGGGATATATTCCCGTTACATAGGATATTAAAGTTCCTAAAGCTGTCACAAAGCTGTCACACTAAAGGGTTACAATTAAATTGTACTAAAATACAATTTATAATAGGAGGAATAAAGCATGAAGAAAAAGTGGATAGTTTTAGCACTGGCGGCAATGATGATCTTGGTTATGGCATCCTTTTCCTTTGCAGCTACAGATACGGAAGCTGGAAATCGATGGTTTGGGGGCTTTGAGAGACATAATGGTCTTCGGTTTATGATGGAGAAGCTTGGTTTAACAGAGGAAGAGATTTTGGATTTGAGAGATAGTGGTAAAACCATGGTTGAGATTGCCGAAGAAAATGGGATAGACATAGATGAATGGCAGGACACGATGCTTGAATATAAATATGAAAGAATTGATGAACTGGTAGAAGAAGGTACATTAACTGAAGAAGAAGGAGAAGAGTTAAAAGCGCTATTGAAAGAAAGAATGGAAACATGCCCTGGAAATGGAAGATTTTTTAATAAAGGTGCTGGCAGAGGCTTTGGCAGAGGCTTTGGCAGAGGCTTTGGCAGAGGAATGATGGGCAGAGGATTTGGTTGGCAAGAGTAAATGTTTTAGGGTATAATGGAGGCACCTAAGGGTGCCTGAGATTATCGAAAAACCCCTATATTTTAAAACTGAGAAATTGGCTCTCGGTCAAAAGGCAGGATGAACTCAAAAATTACAGGTATTTACAAAACTCACCTTCGGCTCAGACATTGAAAATACTATTCTGTAATTTTCTCCTTCTTTTATTCTTATCTCCGCAGATTTCTCATTATTTAAGAATATAGGTGTTCAATTATAGTTTTATACTTAATCGATGGCCTGAGGCACCGAAGGGTGCCTTTTTAATCTATTAAATTGAGGTGAGGTCGATGGTTGGAGCAAATATTCTAATAGTTGAAGATGAAGATAAGCTAAGACGCTTAGTGGCTACCTATCTTAAAAGGGAGATGGTAAATGTCTATGAAGCCTCCAATGGAGAAGAGGCCTTTCAACAGCTGGAAAATAAGGATATGGATTTAATCATCTTAGATATTATGCTACCGAAATATGATGGTTGGACCATCTGCAAAAGGGTTAGAGAGAATAGTATAGTACCTATACTAATATTGACAGCAAGGGCAGAAGAAAGTGATAAATTGTTTGGTTTTGAGCTAGGTGCAGATGATTATATGACCAAGCCCTTTAGCCCTAAGGAATTGGTTGCAAGGGTAAAGGCTTTACTAAGAAGAAGCAAAAAAAATATTGCCTCTGAGGTTCTAAATATTCAGGAACTTACAATAGATAAGAGATCCCATAAGGTTTTTGTAGGGGGTAAGGAAATTCAATTAAGTCCAAAGGAATATGATTTGCTAATATATTTTATTCATCATAAAAATCAAGCCCTCTCAAGAGAAAACCTATTAGATGGAGTATGGGGATATGATTATTATGGTGATTTAAGAACTGTAGACACCCATGTAAAACGTCTTAGACACAAGATAGGAGATGCCAGTGATAAAATCAAGACCGTTAGGGGCTTGGGATATCGATTTGAGGTGGAGGAATGAAGAAAACATCAATTTTTATAAAGCTCTTAGGGATGTTTATTTTCTTTGCTCTGGTGATAATAGGGATTTTGTGGGTTATGCAATCCTTCTTTTTAAAGGATTTTTATCATAAACAAAAAATCAACCAAATGAAAAACTATGGTTTAGAACTAGAAAATCAAATTAGAGACTCTGGCTTTAGTCAAGAAACCCTTGATGAAATGGAGAAAACTGCACAGTTGCTTAATGGAAGAGTTACAGTGATGGACAATAATGGTTCCATCAGCATCCAGCAGGGGAATATGATGGGAATTCCAAGGATGGTAAGGATTCCTACTGAAATTTGGAGAAGGGTACGAAATAGAGAAATTGTTCCCTTCAGAATTCCAGGACACATGGGTAGGATGGAATCCATTGGTCTTTTAATACCTGCAGATAATTATTTTCTTCTGATTCAAACTCCCTTAGAAGTAATTGAAGAGTCTGTAGCCATATCGAAGCAATTCTATTTATATATATTATTAGTGGCCTTTATTGCTGCTATATTCCTTTCCATGATTTTATCTAGAACCATAACGAAACCATTGGTAAAGCTCAATAAAGTCGCATCAGAGATGTCAAAACTCAACTTTGATGTCAGGTGGGATGAAGATAGAGGCGATGAGATCGGAGAACTAGGGGAAACCATCAATTTTCTAATGGATAAACTAAAGAAGACTTTTGGAGATTTGAAGCAAGAACTCTTAAAGGAAAAGGATTTAGAAAAGATGAGGAAGCAATTTGTAGCTAGAGTATCCCATGAGCTTCAAACTCCCATAGCCCTTGTAGGTGGATACACCGAGGCCCTCCAGGATAAGGTTTATACAGATGAAGATGAAGAAAGGGAATACTTTCAGATTATTGAAGAAGAAATGAGTAAAATGAGTAATATGGTAAGGGATTTATTAGATCTTAGTCAATTGGAATCTGGTAGCTTTAAGGTAAAGGTGGAGACATTTGAAATATCTAGTGTAATAGAAAACCTACTATCTAAGTTTAGAATATTGCACAGAGACAAAAATCTACAATTCAGCATTACAGCAAAAAACGAGGAATATTATGTTTCGGGAGATGAGTACCGAATAGAACAGGTAATTACAAACCTTCTACAAAATGCAGTAAATCACTGTAGCATAAATGGGCATATAGATATTAAGATCACAGAAGGAATAGACAAGATAGTAGTAGAGGTATTCAATGAGGGTAATCCAATAAAAGAAGAGGACTTGCCTTATATTTGGGAAAGCTTCTATAAAAGCCGAGACCGAAAATCTGGTACCGGATTAGGGTTAGCCATTGTAAAAAATGTTCTAGATCTTCATAAGAGTGATTATGGAGTCTTGAATACATCCAAGGGAGTGGTTTTCTTTTTTCATCTGGAAAAGGCTAGAGAAGAAGTTTAATTCTGCTTGTGAAAATGATAATATAGTACCCCCTTCCTAAAAATCAATAGAAGGAATTTATGGCTCGTTGTCGAATATTTACTTAATATAAGACATAGTGCCATTTTTTATGTTGATTAATACATTATTGTAAGAATGTGTAGAAGGAGGTATTGTAGTGGGTTTTCATGATATTATATCGATGCTTTTTCTAGGCCTTCTTTTAATTCCCATTGGATTGTTTGTTATAACCCTATTAAACCTCACTATAGAGGATGTAAGAAGACATAAGGCCATGGAAGTGGAAGGAGCCCCAATGGAAATTCAACATGGGCATGAAGCTTCAGCAAGGGCATTAAGATTGGTAAAATAGATATGGTGAGGAGCCTCATTATATAAAAGGACTTAGCTTGGGATAACTTCATTATGACTTTTTCATTAAACCAGTGCCTAAAGACATCTCTCTCGAGATTCTTGGTGCTGGTTTTTTGTTCTGATTTAAGATGTTCAAAAATAAGGATTATTTTGACTTTTTCGACTCATTCCAGAAAGGTTTTTTTTTAATGTTTTTATGCTTGTTGTGTGAACTCATAAGTGATATTATAATATGGTAATTTTTCTATTAAAGGGAGTGTAAAATGATGGCGGCGTTAATTAGGCATACAGCCTGTGAACCCCAAAAACCACTATGGCAAACCCTACTTTCAATAGTAGGCATTGTATTAGGGATTAATTTTTTAGTACAAATGATTCATTTGCTTCCAGCTAAGCTTGCAGCATTGGCAAGTATAGCTGTTCTTTTGTTTAGTGCAAGGGTCTGTTCCTATTTAATTAACAGGAAACTGGCAAAGTATAGTTATCTTCTAATTGATAATCAATTAATTATACAAAAGCAGTTAGGCAAAAGAGAAAATGCTATATTAGATATAAAAATATCAGATATTCAATGGATTGGTCCATTAAGGGAATTTAAGAAGGAAAAAAAATATAAAAAAACCTATTACTTGGCCTGTAGAACCAGGGGAGATAAGGTATATGTATGTGAGTTTACTAAAAATTACAAGAGTTATGCTCTGATTTTTCAGCCAAATGAAGCGATAGCCAAGGAGCTTAAAGGACAATTGGGTAATAAGCAATAGACTAAAGCAATGAATAGTGAATAACTAATAACTCGTACACTAGTTTTAGAAATTAACATTTAGTAAAGAGTTATGGCAGAATAGGTGAGAAATTAATTCTACATTCTACATTCTAGATTCTTAATTTGTTTAGTGCAACACTCAATTAAGGACAATAACATTCGTATATGCAACACTCAGTCCTATTCATTAAGGGTCCCCTTTCCAAGTCAATATTACTTGTAAATTGTTAATTGAAATATTTAAAAAAGATTCTATTAACATTGTACGAGATTACTGAATAAACTAATAGAGAAGGGGCAAACTAATAGGTAATACTTAATGAATGGAGCTGAGGGTTATATGCTGAAGGAAAAGCTTCACTGTTTTATGTGTAATAACCTAAAGGACACAGGGATTATTGTAAATAATCATTTTATATGCATTAGATGTGAAAGAAAAATAGTGAACACATCACCAAATCATCAGAAATACCAATCTATTAAAGAAAAAATAAAATTATTATGGGCAAAGTAAGGGACTACAAAAGTAGTCCCTTGCTGTTTCTTATTTAATAGGAAAGTTCTCTTTTTTCCTATTAAATGGGGGATTTTAAGGGGGTTACCCCCTTATAAAAATAAGGAGAGTACAACGAAGTGTCCTAGAGAACGCATGGGTTCTCTGGAAAACAAAAGCATTTTAACCATAGAAAGTTAACGCATGAAATGCTTTTGTTATTAAGTTCTATTAGACCTAAGATTATTTGATGTTAGGATGCTTTCTTTAGCATGATCATACCTGGATGATTTTTGTCTTTCTAAGGTAACATTCTTGATGGGAATGTCCAGCATATGGGATATCTCTACATCGGTTTTATGACTTCCACAGACCTTAACAAAATCCTTCAGGTTTTTAATCTGACGACTCATCGTAACACCATCCTTTATGCTTATTTTGTTGCAATAGGTCTATTTATAGTATTCCTTAGAAAAAAAATCTTATACAGCATAAAGGAAAATAGTACTAATAATAGAATTGTTATAACAAAGGAGGAATTATTTTGAACAAATCACCAATTTTTCAACAACTCATAAAGTTATATCATCAGCAGATGGTATCCTTTCATACTCCAGGACATAAAAATGGTAATATATACAATTCCTTGGGATATCATGATTTTAAAAACAATATTTTAAATATAGATACTACTGAGATACCCTTTACTGATAACCTATTCAGTCCAATGGGCTGCATAAAGGAGGCTCAACACAGGGCTGCAGAGGTATTTGGTTCCCAAGAAACCTTTTTTTTAGTGAATGGAAGCACTTCGGGAGTATATAGTATGATAATGGCCGCAACAAAGCCTGGAGACAAGATTATTATTGCACGCAATTCCCATAAATCCGTTATAAACAGTGTTTTTTTAGGAGACCTTGATCCCATTTTTCTGTACCCTGAAACCGATGATCATCAGGGTATAGCTATGGGCATCGATGCAGAGTCATTAGACAATCTTCTTTTTAATAACCCTGATGTTAAGGCTGTAGTCATTACATACCCAACCTATCACGGGATAGCCTGTGATTTAAAAAAAATAGCAGAGATCACCCATAAGTATGATAAAATATTATTGGTGGACGAAGCCCATGGTGCCCATCTGGGTTTAAGCAATCAATTGCCTGCCACAGCCCTAGAGTGTGGCGCTGATGGAGTGGTACAAAGCACCCATAAAACCCTCCCCGCCTTTACACAAAGCTCAATGCTACATATTCAAGGGGATCGGATAGACCGAGAAAAACTAAGATTTATGCTGCAGCTACACCAAAGCAGTAGTCCGTCATATATTTTAATGGCCTCTTTAGATATGGCAACCATGATTTATCAAACTAAGGGGAAAGACCTGATGGAAAAGCTACTAGAGAGTATTCACTATTTACAGGAAAAGCTTTTAAGTATTGAAGGCCTCCATATAAACGATAAAAGCATCATTGGGAATTACCAGGTGAAGGATATCGACATTACAAAACTTTGGATTAGTCATAAAGCTAAGGGTATAACAGGGCCCCAATTGGAGGAAAAATTAAGAAGTCAGTATTCAATACAATTGGAGCTGTCAAACATCTATGGAGCCCTGGCAATAACCACCATAGGCAATAATAAAAGGGACTTTGAAAGACTAATCATCGCCCTACAGGAAATCAGTAAGGAAAAGGGAAAAGCCCCAGTTAAGGAGATACCTCCTATAAGCTACAAGTCTCCTGTGCAGGGATGTAGCTTTAAGAAAGCCATTTATCACGAGAAAATATTGATTCCATTAGATGAATGCAATGGAAGGATTTCGGGAGAGTATCTAATCCCCTATCCCCCTGGAATTCCCTTAATAATCCCTGGTGAAATTATTGATAAAGAAGTTATAAAATATATTAAGCTTTTAAGGGAAACCGGGGTAGAGGTGTTGGGCCCTAGTGATGGCAACTGTCAATATATAAATATTGTTAATACATAAGATAAAGTCAACTTGAGGTGAGATGATGAAGGGTAAATTTATAACCATTGAAGGATTAGATGGAGCAGGAAAATCAACACAAATAAATTATATGAAGAGTTATCTAGAGAAGAAAGGATTTAAGGTATTGCTAACAAGGGAGCCTGGAGGAACCAATATTGGGGAGAAGATCAGGGATATTGTCCTTGATAAAGCCCATGCTGAGATGGACTCAGTGACGGAAGCCCTCCTCTATGCAGCTTCTAGGGCACAGCACGTTTCGCAGGTGATTATGCCAGCTCTGACTAGAGGAGAGATTGTTTTGTGTGATCGCTTTGTAGATTCCAGCATGGTATATCAGGGCAGGGGTAGAAATCTAGGCTTCGATGCAGTAAAGGCTGTTAATGATTTTGCAACGAGGGGTCTAGAACCCAACTTAACCCTTTTATTTAACATTAATCCCGATACAAGCCTTAAGAGAATCAACGAGCGAGGGCCTGGGGATAGACTAGAGGAAGAAAAACCACAATTTCATTTTTCGGTACATAAAGCCTATATGGACTTGGCCCAACGCTTTACCAACCGCATTAAAGTCATTAATGCAAGCCAAGGAATAGAGGATATAAGAAAAGAAGTTGAGGATATTTTAGAAAAATTAATTAAGGAGGGAGAAATTCATGAAGTTAGTAATCGCAATTGTACATGATGATGATGTGCAACCATTATTAGAGGACTTAACATCTAAAGAGTTTAGAGTCACAAAACTAGCAACTACGGGGGGCTTTCTACGAGCGGGCAATACCACCCTTTTAATAGGTGTTGATGATGAAAGATTAGATCAGGTAATTGAGATTGTAAAGAATAATTGTGAATCTAGAGAGCAAATTACCACCTCTCCAGCTCCCGTAACGGGAACAGCGGGAGTATTCGTTCCTTATCCTATAGAGGTAAAGGTGGGGGGTGCTACTATATTTGTTGTGGATATCGAAAAATACATTAAGCTTTAGAAGGCGAGGTCTTGGAATTGACCTTTAGAGGAATTATTGGACAGAAAAAAATCATCGATCATATAAAGAGGGCCCTCTCTGAGGAAGAGATTTCTCATGCTTATTTAATTGAGGGTGCCGTTGGTTTAGGAAGGAGAAGGGTTGCAAAACAGCTGGCTATGGCTATAACCTGTATGAATAACATAGAAAAGCCCTGCCATAGCTGTAGTAGCTGCTTAAAGGCAGTTAGTCAAAATCATCCAGAAATCAAAATCATAGAGGGCGATGGCAGTATTAAGATTGATTTAATTAGAGAAATTCAAAAAGAAATTCAATTAAAGCCCTATGAAGGAAAACGGAAGGTAATCATACTATATGACTGTGAAACCATGACCCTCCAAGCTCAAAATGCATTTCTAAAAACCCTAGAGGAGCCTCCCCTCTATGCCACAATCATAATGATTACTGTAAATAGTGGAAGTCTATTACCAACTATCGTATCTAGATGTCAGCTTATTAAGCTCAATCCTGTTAATGAGAGGACTATACAGGAATACCTTGTTTCCCATGAAGGAGCCAGTATGGAAACCAGTAAGGTAATTGCTGCCTACTCTGGGGGAAATATCGGGAATGCTGTTAAAATGCTATATAACCAAGATTTTAAACAAAAGAGGGAAGAACTAGTAAAAATCACCAAGGAACTCTTAAGGGGAAGCTTGACAAATGTGTTGGAATTAGCGGATTTTTTTACGCTGGAAAAGAGGGAAGTAATAGAGAACCTAGATCTATTAATGAGCTGGTACCGTGACTTGCTAATTTATAGGGAGACCCAGCATCTTGATTTT
The DNA here is from genome assembly GCF_009017255.1 of Alkaliphilus serpentinus. Classification (GTDB taxonomy): domain Bacteria; phylum Bacillota; class Clostridia; order Peptostreptococcales; family Natronincolaceae; genus Alkaliphilus_D; species Alkaliphilus_D serpentinus. Next base: position 44,936 of record NZ_WBZB01000012.1, read on the forward strand.
ATTAGAAATTATGATAAAATAGAAGAAATTGTGCTGCAGTCTAAAAATATCAACACGTATAAATTGCAGGAAGTTGTTTATATAATAGAGGATGCTAAAAACAAGCTGAAGAGCAACGTAAATTTCCAGTTGAATATGGAGGTTATGCTGTTGAACATACAGGAGGTTTTATCATGGTAACAGTTGTAGGCGTACGGTTTAAGAAGGCCGGTAAAATATATTATTTTGATCCAGAGGATACCCAAGCAAAAAAAGGGGAATGTGCAATTGTTGAAACTGCTAGGGGAATTGAATTTGGTGAAGTTGTGGTGGGGCCCAAGGATGTAGCTGAAGACGATATAGTAGCTCCATTAAAAAAAGTGATAAGAGTAGTAACCGAAGAGGATAAGGCTAAGCATCGAGAAAATAAAGAAAAAGAAAATGAAGCATTTCAAATATGCTTAGAGAAAATTAAACTTCACCAGTTGGATATGAAGCTAATAGATGTTGAATATACCTTCGATAATAATAAAATCATTTTCTACTTTACAGCAGATGGAAGGGTAGACTTTAGAGAATTGGTAAAGGATCTAGCTGCAATATTTAAAACAAGGATTGAATTAAGACAAATTGGAGTTAGAGATGAAGCCAAGATGATTGGTGGAATCGGACCTTGTGGAAAATCCCTATGCTGCTCAAGTTGGTTAGGGGATTTTGAACCAGTGTCGATAAAAATGGCGAAAGATCAAAGTCTTTCCCTGAATCCTTCAAAGATATCAGGGATATGTGGTAGATTATTCTGTTGCTTAAAGTATGAACATAATCTATATCAGCAGATCTTAGACAAAATTCCCGGCATAGGCTCCCTTGTGGATACCGTTGACGGGGAAGGGATTGTTGTGGAGACCAATGTTTTACTTGAAGAGATCAAGGTAAAGATTAAGAATCCAGCTGATCAAACAGAGGAAATAAAGATTTATCCTCTATACAAAGTAACCAGAGTTAAGCAAGAGGTAAAATCCCACCGTGACGACCTAGATGAAGAAATCATAAAGGAACTTAAAATGCTAGAAGAATAAAAAGGCCTTAATGGGTCTTTTTTCCTTATACAATAAGGATATTCTTTATTGGAGTTTATTTGGTATAATATATTCAAATAAGCGAAGAATCCGAGAGGGGTGTTTCATATGAATAAGAGGAAATATATCATGATCATTCTAATTGTTGTATTAGCATTTACGATAGCAGGCTGTAAAAGGGAATCGGAAGGCCCCCCTGCAGAGGAAATACCAATTGAAGATCATAGTGAGGAGACTGCTGATGAATCTGAGTCAGAGGCTGAGGGTTCAGAGGTCGATACAGAAACTGAAGAGTCTATTCCAGAGGAAGAGGAAGATTTAATGGGTATTCATCAAGGGAATGTTCTACCCCAGTTTACTTTAGAAAATGAAGAAGGATCACTGGTGGATGTTTCAAGCTATAGAGGCAAGCCATTAATGTTTACCTTTTGGGTGAGTTGGAGTGAAGAGTCAAAGGAGCAGCTTGAGATACTAAGTAATGTGGAGCTTTTATTAGGGGATGATGTCGCCTTTGTCGCCATCCATGGAACTGGCTTTGACACAGTATCCCTACAAGAAGCTATAGACATAATGGGGGAGTTTAATGATGCGCTTGATACCCTCTATGATATAGAGGGGGTAGTACAACAGAAATTATACGTAGGTAAGTTTCCGACAACTTTTTTTGTAGACTCAGATGGTAAGGTTTATAAAACCTATACTGCCATAGTTGAAGAGGATAAAATCCTTGAGGACTATGAAGAGATTTTGGGAGAGGTTTTACCTTAAATCCTCTTATTGAATGATTTCATTTTGTTACCTATTCAATTAATGCTTTTGTTCAAAAAGAGTACCCCTAAAAAATAGTGGGTTTGCGAACTTATATGATAGGAGGTGTAAAGGTGACAAAGCTATTCAATCTCCTTAAGGGAAAAAAAGGACTTGAAGAGAGAGTAAAGCAGATTCAAGAAGGTGACGTAAAGGAGCGGAATTCCCTTATAAAAGAATATATTCCCTTTATACAAAAAAATACCAGCAATCAAGTAGGTAAGTTTATTGATAAGGAAGATGATGCATATAGCATCGGATTAATGGCCTTTAACGAAGCTCTAGATAAATACAACGAAGGCAGAGGAAGCTTTTTAGCCTTTGCATCCATGGTTATAAAAAGTAGAGTTGTGGACTATCAAAGAAAACAGTCAAGGCTATCTAAGGAAGTATATCTCAGTCAATTTGATAAAAATGAAGAGGATACAGTTTCTGATAATCTATTGGCAGTTGACGGCTTTGAAGCAACAATAGAAACAAAGCTTGATATGATGAAATTGATTTCGGAAATGAAGGTTTATGAAGTATCTTTAGAGGATTTAATAAAGGAGAGTCCAAAACACATAGACACTAGGATTAAAGCTGTTGAAATAGCCAGGTATATATATGACAATCCAGCAGCCAAGGACACATTTTTAAAAGATCAACAACTACCCGTAAAGGAAATAATGGATGCCTTACATATTAGTAAAAAAACCATTCAGCGAAGCAGAAAATTTATTATTGCAATGGTTTTGATATTAAATAGTAACTTAGATACACTAAAGCAGTACATTATTGGAATAGAAAGGAGGGGGCAGAATGAAACATAGAGGCTGTGTTATGGAAATTCGTCAAAAGACCATGGTGTTAATGACTGAAGAATGCAGCTTTGTAGAAGTTAAAAAACCTTTTAATGTTATAGAAGGTATGGAAATAGAATTCACTTCTAAAGATATTGTCTCAAACAGTCGAAAACAATACAAATCCCTTGTTTCAATAGCTGCTGCCATTGTTTTTATACTAATATCCTCCTTTTCAGTGATCAATTATTGGCAGACAAACCTTAAGCCAGTAATACTATTAACAGTGGATATCAACCCAAGTATAGAGGTAGAGCTGAACGAAAAGCAAGCGGTTGTAAGCATAACTCCTTTAAATGAAGAAGCTAGACAGATTTTAGCCAATAGTAATTTCAAGAGAAAGCCCATAGAGGAAGTAATAGAAATTATTGTTGAAAGAGCCGAAGAAGCCGGTTATATCAGTAAAGAGGAAGAGAATCTTATTCTTATAACATCTGTATCCCTTGACGAGGAAGAAGAGGGGGAAACAGTATCTCGACAGTTATTGGAAAACCTTAAGGATTCTGTTGAGGAACTTGGACAATCAAAAGGAGAAAGAATAACAGTTGTCACTGCGGAGGCAAATAAAGAACAATGCAAAAAGTCTAAAGAAGACAAGACTTCAGTCGGTAGGGTCTTTATAAAAGAAGATACAGAAAAAGAGGATAATCCTACAGAGGAGAAGGAATGGAAAAAAAGACATCTTAAAGAGGTGCTAAAAGAGGTTTCTAAAGAACATCCAGTGTTTAAGCAAAATCCAGGACTTATTAACCATCCAATTTTTAGAGGTAGAAATATAGATGAGGAAGATGAAATAGAAATAGATGAAGGCAAGAAGGATAAAAAGGACAAAAAAGATAGAAATAGCTCAAACTCTGATAATGAAGACGATGATGATGTAAAAGATGAAAAGGCTAAAGGAAACAAGGGCAATGGTAATAAAGATCAGAAGCATCCTGTTTTTGAAGAACATCCATCCAATGGTAATAGGGATAATAGAAGCGATGAAAAGGATCATGAAAATGATGATGATAAAGATGACGACGAAAATGACGATGAAAATGATCAAAGGGGTAGAGGAAATAGAGATAGTGAAGATCAGGAGCACCCAGTTTTTGAAAAGCATCCATCCAATGGTAACAGCGGCAATAGAGGCAACGAATCAGATTCTGAAGATCAGGATAAAGATGACGAAGAGAATCGAACAGATGATGAAATGGAAGATGACAATGAAGATGTAGAAGATGAGGACAAAGAATCTGACGAAGATGATGATGAAGATGATAAAGATGATGATGAAGATGATGATGAAGAAGATCATTCAGTAGAGGACGACGATATAGACCTTGGTAAAGGGAATTCTGATAAGGCTAAAGGTAGAGATAGAGAAGAAGGCAACAAAACTCCATAAGTCCTACATAAAGTATTGATGCCTGCAGATATGGTCGCAGGCTTTTTCTATGGATAAAATCAGCTTCTTTTGCTTTCTTATATAATTTATCTCTAAAAATACTAATTGTTATTAATAAGTGTTATAATATCATAAAAAAGGATATTAGGAGCTTAGCTATGGAAAAACTACTAAGGGCGGAAGAAAGAATTGATAATCTTAATGTTAAAGATTTAAGAATTATACAAAACCCAAAGGGCTTTTGTTTTGGCATAGATGCAGTGCTTTTAGCAAATTTCGTTGAAGTAAAAAAGAATTCCAAGGTAGTTGATTTAGGTACAGGAACAGGGATTATACCTTTACTACTAGCTGGAAAAAGCCGATCAAGCCATATAACCGGCCTTGAAATCCAAGAAGAAGTTGCAGATATGGCAAAAAGAAGTGTAGAACTAAATCAGCTACAGCAACGGATTCATATATTAAATATCGATTTAAAGGATGCTGAAAAGAATATTCCCATCAATGCATATGATGTAGTAACCAGTAATCCACCCTATATGCATTCAGAGGGATTAATTAATCCAGAGGATAGAAAGGCTATTTCTAGACATGAAATAAAGTGTAATTTAGAGGATATCATTAGAATCGCTTCAAGGCTATTGAAACATCATGGACGTTTCTTTATGGTTCATAGACCCCAACGGCTTGTTGATATAATGGTTCTTTGTAGGAAATATAAGCTTGAGCCCAAAAGGCTACAGTTTATCCATCCCACCAGTGGGAAAAAACCAAACCTATTACTAATAGATTGTAAAAAGGCAGCTAATCCTGAGTTGAAAATCCTTGACCCCCTCATTGTATATGATGATGCAGGAAAGTATACGGAAAACTTAATTGAGGTATATAATAAAACCAGTATAGAAGAAGGAAGTGGATTAATTGGATAGGGGAAAGTTATTTATATGTCCTACCCCCATTGGAAATTTAGAAGATATTACCCTAAGGGTTCTTAGAATCCTTAAGGAGGTTGATTATATAGCTGCAGAGGATACTCGCCATACCCTAAAGCTTTTAAACCACTTTGAAATAAGCAAGCCTTTATCCAGCTATCATGAGCATAATAAAACAAAAAAGGGAGAAGCTATTTTACAGGATTTATTACAAGGGAAAACCATTGCTTTGGTATCAGATGCAGGATTGCCGGGAATATCTGATCCAGGAGCAGACATAATCAAGGATTGTGTTGAAAATGGAATCCCCTTTGAGGTTCTGCCGGGGGCATCAGCAGGAATCCTTGCATTGGTTGCATCAGGGTTAGACACCACTCGGTTTTCCTTTGAAGGGTTTATTCCAAGAGAAAAGAAAAGGCGAAGGGAAAGGCTAGAAAAAATTAAAAAAGATGATAGAACCCTGATATTTTATGAAGCTCCCCATAGAATCATAGATACCTTAAAGGATATGATGGGGGTTTTGGGTAATAGGAAGGTAGCATTAGGTAGAGAACTCACTAAAAAATATGAAGAGTATATTAGAGGTACAGCTGAAGAGCTATTAAATCATTTTCAAACCCATTCACCTAAGGGAGAGTTTGTTATAGTATGTGAAGGGGCATCAGAAGAAGAATTAGAAGTCGATAATCATCTTGACATAACCATCAAAGAACAGCTTCAGCAGATGATAGATTCCGGGATAGATAAAAAGGAAGCAGTGAAGGAAGTGGCAAAACTAAGAAGATTACCCAAGCGGGAGGTATACCAAGAAGCAATAGATTTATAGCAATAAAAAGAGCCCGTAGGCTCTTATTAATAATTCGACATTTCACTAAGACAATCTTTGCAAATATTCTTAGTTTTAAAGTTTTTTACATCCTTTGCGTTTCCGCAGAAGATACAAGCTGGTTCGTATTTTTTAAGTATAACGCTTTCGCCGTCGACATATATTTCAAGGGCGTCCTTTTCAGCAATGTTTAGAGTACGACGAAGCTCTATAGGTAATACCACTCTTCCTAATTCATCTACTTTTCTAACGATACCTGTTGATTTCAATATAATTCCTCCTTTTATATTTCTGTCTAATATTGTAATATATCTCTACGCATATTACAACAAATTTCGACATCCTATACAATAAATAGTACCAGATATGCCATAAATAGTCAATACTAATACCGAAAATTATTAGAAATAAATAATAGTTCTTTTCGACATTTATTTTTGATATGATTAGTATATAGAAACCCAAGGGGTGATTTAATGATTAATATATACGATATACTGGTAAATGCAAAAAACACCCTTTCGCTAAGGGCTTACATTGTAGGAGGATCCTTAAGGGATATATTGATAGGTAAGAATGTGAAGGATTATGACCTTGTTGTCGACAAGAATCCTAGAGGATACGCTGAGGCTATAGCAACAGAATTAAAGGGTAGGTTTATTATATTGGATGAAGAACAGGAAACCTTTAGAGTCATCTTGGATTCTAAAGAGTTTATTGATATTAGCAGGATGAAGGGTAAATCCATAATTGATGATTTAAAACATAGGGACTTTACAATTAATGCTATGGCCTACGATGTTGACAACAGTATTCCAATTATAAAAGAAAAAATTCTTGACCCCTATAATGGAATGAAGGATCTCGATAGAAAGTTGATTAAGCATTTAACTGAGGAAACCTTTGAGGCTGACCCTATAAGGATGCTAAGGGCTGTTCGATTTATGGCTGCCTTGGATTTCTCCTTAGATGAAGATACCATACAGCAAATAACAAAAAATGCTTCCTCAATAAAAAGAGTTTCTGGAGAACGAGTTAGTTACGAGTTATTCGAAATTTTGAAAAGCAATAAAAGCTATTATTATTTAAGCTATATGGATAAGGAGCTTAAGCTATTAGATAAAATATTTCCGGATATAGAGGAAATGAAAAAGGTGGGTGAATGTAAGTACCATGTAGTAAATAGCTGGACCCACTCTATATATACTGTTAAAGTTGCTGAAAATGTTATAAATGAGGATGGCTTTTTTGAGAAGCATATTAAGAGGGCATTTGAAGAGCATACAAGGGAACTCATAGCGGCAGATCGAAGTAGATTGCAGCTTATTAAGCTTGGAGCGTTATTTCACGATATTGGAAAACCTTCTGCCATGAAGATTGATAGCAGTGGTAGAACAAGATTTCGAGGCCACGAAATAACAGGTACAAAAATAGTGAAGGGATATTCTGAAGCTCTTAAGCTTAGTACATTGGAAAAAAACATACTACAAAAATATGTGTATCTCCATATGCTACCTCTAGTCTCATATAAAAACAATGATGTAAGTGGAAGGGCCTTATATAATATATTTAGCAAGATGGGGGAAGAGACTCTGGATATCCTCCTCATAGCCTTTGCGGATATTGTTGCCACACGAAGACTATTAGACCCCCATGAGGAAATGGGTATGATTAAGATTCATGTAGAATATATTGCTAATAATTATTTAACTCGCTATAAGCCCCTTGAGAAGATTTCTGCCATCATAACTGGCAAGGAAATTATGGACACTTTAAATATTCCTGAGGGTGAAGAGGTAGGGATGATTCTAGAAGAGGTTAAGAAGGCCATATACTTTGGAGAGATATCTTCTTCAAAGGAGGCTGTTATTGAATATATTAAAGGAATAAAAGCAGTTGAAGATCTGAAAAAGCAATAAGTATTAATTTGATTAAGATTCCTTAATGTTGAATGTTAAATGTTGAATGTTGAATTGATGAAGCTTCGAAGTTTCGAAGCAATCTTTTGATTTAAGTGCATTTTAAATTGAGAAAGCCAAAGAGTGGTTTTGGACCATCTTCGGCTTTCTTCACATTTTGAATGGTTATCTAGTGTATTTTACTAATAGGGAGTAGGCATTTTCAATTTTCAATTTGCCATTTTCAATTTAGTATTTTCCTATTCCCCATCCCTTCGCTTATTAACCAAATCATTCTTTAGGTTCCAAAGCCTTTCTGAAAGGTCCACCTTATAAAGCTGGGGACGATTCAAGCGTTTATACTCGGGCCACAGGCTTGAAAGCTCCTTCTTAGTATAACCCTTAATTTCTTCGGCGGTTTTTCTGTTATATAAAAGGGTGCCATCCACATAAACTGGTACCAGCATATCCCGAATAGAGTAATTGTAAAAGGTTTTCTTTTTCCAGGTATATAAGGGGTGGAATATTGTTAAAGGTTTATTAGTGTCTATTTCCTCGTCATCAAGGGCAATTAAGTCAGCCTCAGCATATCCATCCTCATTATATATTCGTATAACCTTTTTATATCCTGGGTTTGTAATTTTTTCGGGGTTTTCAGAAATTTTGATTTTAGGAGTCAGCTGGCCATTTTCTTCAACGGCTGAAAGCTTGTAAACACCACCAAGAGCAGGGCAATCCTTGGAGGTTATTAAATTGGTTCCTACACCCCAACCAGTTATCTCAGCCCCCTGCATTTTTAAACTATGAATTGTACCTTCATCTAGGTCGCTGGAGGCAACTATTTTAATATTGCCAAAGCCTGCAGACCTAAGGAGCCTTCTCGCCTCCTTAGAAAGATAAGCTATGTCCCCAGAATCTATTCTTATTCCTAAAGGCTCATGACCCTTAGCCCTAAGCTCTTGAAAAACCTTTATTGCGTTGGGAATGCCGCTTTTTAAGGTATCGTAGGTATCTACCAATAGCAAACAGGAATCAGGATAGATGGAAGCATAAGCCCTAAAGGCCTCTAACTCGGTATCAAACTTTTGAATCCAACTATGGGCCTGAGTACCTGATAAGGGGATATTAAACATTTTTCCTGCTAAAACGTTGGAGGTTCCGGCGCAACCACCGATGTAAGCAGCTCTAGCACCATAGATTCCTGCATCCGGCCCCTGTGCCCTCCGCAAACCAAACTCAAACACAGGATCTCCTCCTGCAGCCTCGCAAACTCTGGATGCCTTTGTAGCTATTAAAGACTGAAAATTGATAATATTTAGGAGGGCAGTTTCTATCAATTGAGCTTGAAAACAGGGAGCTAGCACCCTTACTACAGGTTCCTGAGGAAACATAATACTTCCTTCTTCTACAGCATAAATAGATCCAGTAAATTTAAAATTTTTCAGCTCCTCCAGAAAAACCTCATCAAAAAGCTTGAGGGTCCTTAGATACTGTATATCCTCTTCATTAAAGCTAAGATTTTCAATATAATCGATAACCTGCTCAATACCAGCTATAATTGTATAGCTATTATCACAAGGATTTTTCCTAAAAAACAAATCAAAAACTACCACATCATTATGAATACCATTCTTTAAGTAGCCGTTCATCATCGTTAATTGATAAAAATCCGTTAGTAAAGTATGATTTTTCATTAGTTTTTCCTTCCTTTTTGTTGGGCTAGGCCTGTAATATGTAATCTATTAATAATTATAACAAAGTTTTCACTTATCAACCATATTTATAGCCCTTTTTTAGAAAATAGTAATGGATAGGGCTAAAAAAAGGCCTACAATCATAGATTTATATCAAACATTAAAAAAGGGGAAGACGATGATATGAATTTTATTTGGGCTTTTATAATTTTAATTGGAATTCTAGTTGCAACATTAACGGGAAAGCTAAATGTAACAAATGAGGTTATATTAGGAGATGCCCAAGAGGCTATCGTTTTTGCCATTTCCCTTACTGGTATCATGTCGGTTTGGTTAGGCTTGATGAATATTGCAAAGAAATCGGGCCTTATAAAAAGCTTTGGAAATCTGATGAAACCACTAACAAAATTGTTATTCCCAACGGTACCCCCCAACCATCCAGCATTAAGTGCCATAATTATGAATATGGTAGCCAATATGATGGGTGCTGGTAATTCCGCTACAGCCTTAGGATTAAAGGCAATGGAAGACCTACAAAGCTTAAATAAGAATAAGAGGGTGGCCAGTGATGCCATGTGTATGTTTCTTGTAATAAACATGTCTTCAATACAGTTGATTCCTTTGACGGTATTAAAACTAAGGAAAGACGCAGGATCCATTTTCCCAGAAGAAATCATAATAACTTCTATTATAGCCACGGCTATCTCAACTATAGTGGGAATATTGGTTTGCAAGGTATTTGAAGGGAGGGAAAGCTATTGAAGGTATTAGCTATGATTTCAATTATGGCTATTCCCTTTATTATGACCACAATAATCCTTCATGGATTAATAAAGGGAATTAATATATATGAAACATTTATCGAAGGAGCAAAGGAAGGCTTTACAACAGCTATAAAAATAATGCCCTATTTGGTTGCCATTTTTTTAGCTATAGGAATTTTAAGAAGATCTGGAGGATTAAATTATCTAACTAGTCTCTTATCACCCATTACGAAGCCATTGGGAATTCCCCCAGAGGTTCTACCTTTGGCTTTAATGAGACCCTTTTCAGGAAGTGGGTCTTTGGGGATCTTAAAGGACATCATTACTACATATGGGCCAGATTCCTTTGTGGGAAGGGTGGCTTCCACAATGATGGGTTCTGCCGAAACAATTTTTTTCACTATGGCAGTATATTTTGGTGCTGTAGGGATACAGAAATCAAGGCATACAGTTGTAGCCGCTCTATTATCCCATTTGGCAGCTGTTCTTGCCTCCGTTTTGATTTGTAGAATTATTTTATTCTAAAATGTGATATTGCTAAAAAAGGGGTGGAAGGTAGTTTTACAATTCAGGAAGGGTGAAGAAACTTTGATAAAAAAGTTGACAAAATGGGAATAATTATATAATATAGATTCAATTAAAATGTTAAATGTTAAATGATGAATGTTGAATGTTGAATTAATGAGAGAAATTTGCAGGTAAATTTCGAAATCTTTATTTGTTTAATTTTTACATTTAATTTACATTTATTTCATCGGTGATGACGGGAAGAGTAAGCCTTTGGAATCAGCAAAAGAGAGCCGGGTAAGGTGAAAGCCGGTGCTGATGAAAATAGCTGAAGATGGCCCCTGAGCCTCTTGGTTGAGGAAGCATAAGCTTCTTAGGTTGAGACGGATTTGCCTCCGTTATATAGGCAAGGTAAATCAATGAATTTACCTATTGAGTTTATTGTTGCAAAACAGTAATAAACTAGGGTGGTAACGCGATTAATCCTCGTCCCTATATGATTATATAGGAACGGGGTTTTTTATTTAATTTTGATAAATGGTAATAATGATTCTATAGAAGGAGGAGATATAATGAAGAAAGGAAAGTACTATATTACAACAGCCATAGCCTATACATCTGGTAAGCCTCATATAGGCAATACCTATGAAATTATCTTGGCAGATGCTATAGCAAGATTTAAAAGACAACAGGGATATGATGTATTCTTTATGACTGGCACCGACGAGCATGGTCAAAAGATTGAATTGAAGGCCAAGGAGGCAGGAAAAACCCCGCAGCAATTTGTGGACGATGTAGCTGCTGATATTAAAGGCATTTGGGATTTAATGAACACAAGCTATGATAAGTTTATTAGAACTACAGATCCCTATCATGAAAAACAGGTACAAAAGATTTTTAAACGTCTCTACGATCAAGGAGATATCTATAAGGGAGAATATGAAGGCCTTTATTGTACCCCCTGTGAATCTTTTTGGACCCAAAGTCAATTGGTTGACGGAAATTGTCCAGATTGTAATAGACCTGTTAAGGAGTCTAAGGAAGAAGCATACTTCTTTAAGCTTAGTAAATATCAAGATAGGCTAATGAAGCATATTGAAGAAAATCCAGAATTTATTCAACCAGAGTCCAGAAAGAATGAGATGATCAATAACTTCCTTAAGCCGGGCCTACAGGATTTATGTGTGTCTAGAACCTCCTTTAACTGGGGAATACCAGTAACCTTCAATGATAAGCACGTAATATATGTATGGATAGATGCATTATCAAATTATATTACAGGAATTGGTTTTGATGCAGATGGCAATCATCAAGAGCTATACGAAAAATATTGGCCAGCTGATATGCACTTAATTGGAAAGGATATTCTGCGGTTTCATACAATCTATTGGCCCATTATGCTGATGGCATTAGATCTACCACTCCCCAAAAAGGTTTTCGGTCACCCATGGATGTTGGTAGGAGAGGGTAAGATGAGTAAATCAAAGGGTAATTTAATTTATGCCGATGATTTGGCAAAGCACTTTGGGGTTGATGCAGTTAGATACTATTCCTTACACGAAATGCCCTTTGCCCAAGATGGTACGATTACATGGGATTTGGTAATTGAAAGAGTTAACTCTGATTTAGCAAATGTTTTGGGGAATTTGGTTAACCGAACCATTACCATGGTTAATAAATACTTTGATGGAGTGGTTGAAAAACCAGTAATTAAAGAAGACATAGATGATGAACTAGTGAAGATAGCCCTTGAAACCCCTATAAAGGTTGTACAGAAAATGGACCACTATAGGATCGCCGATGGAATCAGCGAAATCTTCACCCTTTTAAGAAGAAGTAATAAGTATATTGATGAGACTATGCCTTGGGTCTTAGGAAAGGACCCTGAGAAAAAGGAAAGATTATCAACAGTATTGTATAATCTACTAGAATCCATAAGGTTTGCAGCGGTGATGTTACATTCCTTTTTACCCCAAACCTCAGAAAATATCTTTAAACAGTTAAACACAGATCAAACAAGCTGGGCTTCCTTAGCTGAGTTTAATGGTATAAAAGCAGGAGATAGAGTAGGAAAACCAGAAATTCTGTTTGGCAGAATAGATGCAGAAAAAAAACTAGAAGAAATTAAGCTGGAGCTAGGTAGTAGTCAAGGGAATATTGGAACCGAAGCTGATGAAGAGGTTACCGCCAAAGAGGAGATCACCATTGATGACTTCGATAAGGTTGAATTAAGGGTAGCTAAGGTACTGTCGGCAGAAAGTCATCCAAAGGCAGATAAGCTATTGGTTTTAAAGCTTCAGGTTGGGAAAGAGACTCGACAAGTAGTATCGGGCATAGCAAAGTATTATAAACCTCAAGATCTAGTGGGTAAATCTGTAATATTAGTAGCTAACCTTAAGCCCGTTAAGTTAAGGGGAATAGAATCTCAGGGAATGGTTTTGGCTGCTTCAGCTAATGATAAACTGGTATTGGCTACCGTCGATGGAGATATAGCCAGTGGAACCCTTATAAGCTAGGGGGTTATAAAAATGTTATTTGATAGTCATGCCCATTTAGATGATAGCAGATATGAAGAAAATAGAGGGGATATTATTGGTGCAGCCGAGGCTGAAGGGGTTAAGTATATTCTGAATCCTGGCGCTGACCTTGCATCCTCGATAAAAGCTGTAAATATTTCAGAGAAGTATGATGGAGTTTATGCTGCTGTGGGGGTCCACCCCCATGATGTAAAGGATATGGATGATTCTACCATAGAGCTTTTAAAATCCCTAACAACGAGAAAAAAAGTAGTGGCCATTGGAGAGATTGGTTTAGATTATTATTATAATCATTCTCCCCAAAAGGATCAAATTAAATGGTTTAGAAGACAACTAGAATTAGCTAAGAGTCTTAAATTACCTGTGATTATCCATGATAGAGATGCCCATCAGGATACCTTTGACATCTTAAAGGAGTATAAAGCAGGAGATTGGGGTTGTGTAATGCATTGCTTCTCTGGCAGTGTAGAATTGGCTAAGGAGTATGTAAAACTGGGAGTATTAATTTCCTTTGCAGGGCCCCTAACCTTTAAAAACGCAAAAAAAACCCACCAGGTAGCTAAAGAAATTCCCCTTAGGTGGTTAATGGTGGAAACAGATTCCCCCTACTTAACACCAGAGCCCTTGAGAGGCAAGAGAAATCAACCTTTAAATGTCAAACACGTTGCAGAAGCCTTAGCAAGAATCAAGGGGTTACCTCTTGAGGAGATTGCAGAAAAAACTACAAAAAATGCTAAGGATTTACTTTCTATAGAATAATTGTTGAACCCTCCATATTGATAAATGGAGGGTTTTGAATTTTATAAAAATTAGGAGGATTTAATTTATTCATGTCGAATATTCCAGAGATAGACAATATTGGCTATTTAATAAATGATCTAATATTGAATAATCAATAACGAAAATTATAATACATTCCTAAATAAAATTCCAGCTGTGGGGGGGTTAATAATGTCGTATCTTAACAAAAGAGACTATAAGCAGGTAGAAATTGAGGATTTAATGGAGGGTATGGAGCTTAAAACGGAGGTTGTAAACCGTTACGGAAATGTGCTGTTACCCGAAGGTATGGTTTTGCAGGACATCGAGAAGGTAAAACAGTTATTGGATCTACACAATATCCGAAGCGTTAGAGTTAAGGTGGATAATTCCATCAATACCAGCTTTTTAGACGACCTTATAAGACCAGATGAATACATTGATTCTGATGAGTTAGAAGAATTGCAGCTAAATATGGAAGTTGAAAACTTTAAAGCTGACTTGTCTGAAGTTAAAGAAGAATTGCAGGCAAACTTTGAAAAGATTCTAAAGGGAGAAACTGTAGAGCAGTCAGAATTCCAGGATAATATAAAGAAGATTCTAGAAATATTCAAAGGCAGCTTAAATGTATTCCAATTATTAGAAAGAATGAAGAATTATGATGATTTAACCTATGCCCATAGTCAAAATGTAGCTCTAATAAGCTATGCCATTGGTAAATGGTTAGACTTATCTCAAGAGCAACTTACTGATTTAACTTTAAGTGGCCTTTTGCTGGATATCGGGAAAATGCAGGTTCCAGTTGAACTGCTGAATAAAAGAGAAAAGTTAACCCATGATGAAATACTAGAGTGCCAAAAACATGCAATTTATGGTCATCAGCTAATAAAGAACTATAGCTTTGTAAGCGAAGTGGTGAAGCAGACTGTACTATTACATCATGAAAGAATGGATGGAAGCGGTTACCCTATGGGGTTAAAGGGGGATAAGATTCCGCTACTGGCAAGGATATTAGCAATTGCTGATGTGTATAATGCATTAACCTCCGAGAGACCTTATAGAGAAAAGAAAACCCCCTTTAATGCTATAAAAATCATGGAACAGGAATATGTCGAAAAATTAGATGCAAAAATTCTTTATATATTCCTACAGAGGATTGGAAACTGTTTTATAGGTCAAACAGTTGAGCTTAGCAATGGTTCTGTTGGTAAAATTATTTTCATTCCAAAGCAAAATTTATACCGTCCAATAATCCAAATAAAGAATAGCGATACCATTTTAGACTTAAGTCAACCTGCCAACAAGGATATAGAGATAATTGATTTTAAGTAGTTAAACGGATTTTATATTTTAGTAACTACCTAATATAATAAACCCAGCCTTTAAGGAACCTTATACAGGTCAGAAGCTGGGTTTTTTTATTATGAACTACTTTTTCTCGGTATAGAAATTTTGAGTGTATTAAACATTGTAGGGACCACCAAAGGCTACTCCCACTCCTAGGTTTTCGAAATCCCCTAGTATTGCCTCCCTGTGGCCTTTAGAATTCATTAAGCCTTCAAAGGCGTAGATTGCGCTTTGCTGTCCTGCTGCTATGTTTTCTCCTGCTCTATAATAATCAATTCCTTCCTTTAACAATCGATCGCCAGGAGACAGACCTTGTAAGTTATCGTGACTAAAGAACTGATTCTTTACCATATCATAGCTATGCTTATAGGCGACAGTATCAGCATCACTACATCTCACCAGAGGAGTCAACCCCCTTTTTACTCTAGCTACATTGGTTAAATCAAATAGTTGTGCCTCATAGGCCTTCCTTAAAGTAGTAGTATCATAATCAGAAGGAATGTAAGCTTCTTCTACGATTTTACTGACCATATGTATTGCAGTAACTTTGTTATGATTATGGAGATCGAAAAATATCGTAATATAGTCTCCATTAACTGAATACAAATAGTACTCTTCAAACCCCTTTCTAAATCCAGGTAGCAAATAATTGACATTTCCCTTAGTAATCATTGTAAGGGGGTCTTTTAGTTTCTCTTCTATGATTGTTTTTTCTGTATTTATATCAATATTATAATGATTATCCCAACCAGAATCATTACCATATAATGCAACTACAACCCGATCCTTTACACCTATTTGTATATACCCCCTATAATTATTGTGATAGACATACCAATTAAAGTTATATTCACTACTATCAATTCTAAGGGGATTACCAAAGGTTTCTATGACATGGCTAACGGAGTCGCCAAGGGAAATCCCTTTATATGAAAAGGAAGTTGAGGGATAAGTAATGTATACAGCATTATTTTTACCATCCCAACTGACATCTGCACCTAATCCTTCTGCTAGGAATCTAACGGGTATAAAAGTGCGGTCTCTTATCAATTGAGGAGGGACGTCCAAAACAAATGGCTTTTGATTTACATAAGCTGTTCTGCTGCCAATTTTTAAGCGTATATCAATACCATCTTTGCTGGTGGTAACGGTTCTAGTAGTGCCATCCCAGTTCACCTCGGCATCTAAAGATTCCAATATGCCCCTTACAGGAACCAATACTCTATTATCAATATTTCTGGGACTTGCGTCAAAGGCTATGAGTTTGTTGTTGACGTAAACCTTTATCGTTTGCTGGGCATATAATGTAGAAAAATAAAGGAAACTAGATATTATCAAAGCTGTCAGCAATATATATACTTTAATTTTTTTCATAACGTGCATTCCTTTCCTTTAGTTCAATTACTATTCATTCATGTAGAGTTTTGGAGTTACTATTATTATGATATCATTTTTATCAATCTTCACCAAGGCTATTAAAAAATAAAAAGACTTTAATATTAGACATATTTCCTGGGAAATAGACTTTTTATAAATTAGCTTCGATTTATCGAAGCATCCTGAATTCAACATTCAACACTTAGTTATAGGTTTGAGACCTATCATTATATTTATACGAAAACCATTAATAATTTAAGGAAATTGCAGATAACAAAAAGAATTGTGCAATAGGTTTAAATTTTTAAAATATTGACAATAATAGCCAATGAGTTGACAAAATCTAATAATAAGATAGAATATATGAATAAGTATCTTTAAACCTAGCAGAAATAAAAAATCCGGGGACAATTTATCCGTAAATCAGAGCTTTTATTGTTGAAATTTCAAAATAAAAGTACATACGAACTATGGAAGAACATTTAGTTCTTCGGAGAATAAAAAAAGCATATCATAACTTATAGATCACTTTAATTCAATGCTTTTGTTCTCATACAAAAAGAACAGGAGGAAGTAAGATGCAGAGTATAGTTAGCAGCAATAGACTTTTTAATAAAAAGATCCTAATTGCGGCAATGGTGATATTATTGGTTGCAGCAACCATTATCGTCATGAAATTAAATAAGCATGTTGTTATAGCCTTTGATGGCCAAGAAGTGAAAGTAATGACCTTTGCAAAGGATGTAGAAGGTTTATTAAAAAAGGAAGGCATAGAGTTTGAGGAAGAAGATAAAATTATACCAGGCCTTCAGGAAAGACTGGTAGATGGAACGAGGATTGTAATTCATAGAGCTTTTGATATTACTTTAGTTGATGGAGGGTATGAAACCCAGATAAGAACTGCCGAGTCTACTATTAAAGACCTATTAAGTTCTCAAGAAATCAAAATAAATCCACTAGATGAAATAGAGCCTGCTCTAACAGAAGAGCTTAAGGCTGGAGAAATCGTCACAATAACCCGGAGAGAAGAGAACTATATCGTTGAAGAACAAGAGGTTCCCTTTCATACTGTTACTAAATATAGCGATACTCTAAATCATGGAGAAACTAGATTAATCCAAGATGGAGAGAATGGTTTAAAGGAAATTAAGATTAAAATCTCATACGAGGATGGAATTGAAGTTGCTAGGGAAGTAGTAGAAGAAACGATTCATAAAGAGGCTATCGACGAAATCGTTGAGAAGGGCACTCTGAACTATATTGTTAGCTCAAGGGGCGAGGTTACAAGATACAAGGAAGTAATAGTTATGGAGGCATCCGCTTATGATGCAGGCTTTGAAAGCACTGGTAAAAACCCCGGAGATCCTTATTATGGTCTGACAAGAAGTGGTACTAAAGTTCGTAGGGGAGTAGTGGCTGTGGATCCTAAAGTGATACCCCTAGGAACAAAGCTGTATGTTGAATCGATGGATGGCACTGCCAGCTATGGATATGCAGTTGCTGAGGATACTGGTGGTGCCATAAAGGGGAATAAAATTGACCTATTTATGGAAGACCGTAGCGAGGCCTTGAAGTTTGGACGTAGAAAAGTTAAGGTTTATATACTTGAATAGATTGTATACCTTTTATACTAAGACCAGAGGGAACTCTGGTCTTTTTCTTGGGTTTTAAAATAGCTAAAAAACAGCTATAATAAAAACAACAGATACAATACATATTAAAAAAGATACCATAATTACGATAAATTATTGAGGTATAGGCTTTAAGGAGGACAAAATGATAAAGGAAATTATAGTAGTAGAGGGTAAGGATGATGTGTCGGCTATAAAGAGGGCTGTAGATGCAGAAATGATCATAACCGGTGGATACGCATTACCGCCCTCTGTCCTAAAAAGAATAGAAACAGCAGCAAAAAAAAGAGGGGTAATTATTTTTACCGACCCAGATTATGCAGGAGAAAGAATTAGACATATTATATCCTCTCAAATCCCTGGGTGTAAGCATGCCTTTCTCTCAAAGGAGGAGGCCATGAAGGATGATGATATAGGGGTGGAAAATGCCTCCCCTGAAAACATCATAAAGGCTTTGGAGAAGGTTAGGTGCCAACAGATAGAAACAAGCAATCTCTTTACCAAGGAAGACCTGATAAAACACAAGCTAATCGGATATGAAGGGTCAGCAGATAGAAGAAACACCTTAGGACAATTGCTAGGAATAGGCTATGGTAATGGGAAGCAATTTCTTAGTAGATTAAATAATTATGGTGTCACAAGGGAAGAGTTTTTAGCTGTAATAAATACTATGGAAGAGTAGGGATTAAAATGGATAAAATAGCAACCCCCAAACGAACTAAGGAATTAATATCAAAATACAACTTTTATTTTTCTAAGGGATTGGGTCAAAATTTTATAATAGATCAAAATATCCTTAACAAAATTACCTCGGCAGTAAAAATAACCAAGGATACAGAGGTATTGGAGGTGGGGCCTGGAATTGGAAGTCTCACACAATCTCTAGCAGAGGCTGCAAGAAGGGTTGTGGCTGTAGAAATCGATCAAAAATTGATACCCATTCTGAAGGAATCCTTAGCAGACTATGAAAATGTTGAAGTGATCAATAAGGATATCCTTAAGGTGGATTTACATAAACTGTTGGAGGAAAAATTTGAGGGGAAAGAGATTGTTGTTGTAGGAAATCTTCCTTACTATATAACAACGCCAATTATCATGAAATTTTTAGAAGAGAAGGTTCCAATTACAGCCATCGTAATTATGATTCAAAAAGAGGTGGCCGATAGAATGAAGGCAAAGGCAGGTACTAAGGATTATGGGGCCTTGTCAATAGCTGTACAGTATTATTGTGATATAGAAAACGTGATGATTGTTCCTCCGTCGGTTTTTATTCCCCAGCCAAAGGTGGATTCTAGCGTCATTCGGTTGCAGCTTTTAGAGGAACCTAGAGTTAAGGTTAAAAGGGAGGATTTGTTCTTTAAAGTAGTTAAGGATGCCTTTGGAAAGCGAAGGAAGACCCTGTTGAATGCCCTAAGCTCTGGTGAACTAGGATTAAGTAAAGAATTAGTAAGAAGAATTCTAGAAAGCTGTGGAATTAATGAAATGAGAAGGGGTGAAACCCTTTCTATCGAGGAGTTTGCCAATCTTTCAAATCTGTTGGCAGAAGAGCTCTAGCCTTAGGCTTAGGGCTTTTTTTATTGAATTCCCATTAATATTTATGAGTCCTATAAAATCAGTCAATAATTTCATACCTCTTACATATAATGAAACAGAGTACGATTTTAAATTTTGTTATAAAAAGGGGGGAAATGAAATCGTGAAAAGAAGATATAGGAGATTCTTTGTAATACTAGAGGGAGAAGATGTAGGCTATGAGAAGGTATTAAGTGATGCATTAAAGGGCTATGCAAAAATCGAAATTTATAACGAAAGGGGAACCATGGCATTAATCTGTCAGAACTTAAAGTCCACTGATGGAAGTAATCAGAGATATCGCTGGTATTTGATTAATGCAAAGGGGGACAAAGAGCCGACAATAGTAGACATAGGACCAATGGCCGTTGATAACAGCGGAAAAGGCGAGGTTGTATGGGAGTTTAATTGTGACAATGTTAAAGGTTCTGGTGTAGATGTTGAAGATTTCAACTTATTAGTGTTGTTAGCTGAAACCATTGGTGGAGATAAGGAACTGGAGGCACCCCTTGTAGGCTACATAGATAAGGTTAAAATCAATTGGAAACCAATGGTGGAAAGAAAAATGTTTGGTTCCTTCAAGAAGGATCAACTGGTGGTAGAAGAAAAATCTCTAATGAATGAAGAAAAGCCTACCTATAAGGAGACGAAGGGCCAGGAGATTAAGCTGGAAGAGGAAAAACCAATTATAGACTCAGCTCCATTGAAAGCAAAACCACTAGAAGCTAATAGGGATGACACCAATTATGCCGACCCAAATGTAGGAAAGGGTTACTCCTTTGAAGAGGATCGAATCACCTCACCCCAATATAAGGAGGCAGATCCTCAACAACAGCATAATTACTCTGAAAAAAGCATATTAAAATCTCTACAGGATTATATTGAAGGAACCTTAAAAATGTTCCCTAAAGTAAATCCCTTTCAGAAGAACTTAGATAACTATCATTGGTGGCAAATTCATTACAATTACCAAACCATTTATCGCAGCTATATGCCATTTATAGCCTATATAGACGGCATGAGGCAGGCGGCTTATTATCATCCTTATCAATATCCTTCGGAATATCATAGACAAATCTATATGTATCAGCATTACATTTTTGGTATTGCATATGATAATAACCAGAGGGCAGTGCATTATGTCTATGGAATACCTGGTAAGAAGACAATGGAAGAGCAACCCTATAGAGGTGCTACAGGTTTTGAATATTGGCATCCATGCAGCTATGAAGGTGGAGGAGGAACCAACCATGGTTACTGGCTATTGCACATTGATGTAAACACAGGAAAGGTTGTAACCCCTTTAAAGAAAACGGAGCTATAAAAAAGTCTTCCTATTTATAGGAGGACTTTTATAGTGTAGCAACAGCCTTGTATTCTATTTGATTTGTTCTACTAGGTGGAATAAAAACATTAGTGAATTTTGTCTATACCATAGGGCCAATTTTTGTAGCCCCCTACAATTGTGAAAACCCTGGGAAATCCCGATTCTGCCATAAGCTTAGATGCCTTCATGCTATCCTTTCCATTATTGCAGTATATCAAATAAGTGGAGTCGGTGTTCCATTGATCCAAACTAGCCTTTAACTCTTTATAAGGGATGGCTGTAGCATCCCTTATATGTCCCTTCTCATAGTCATTTCGTTCCCGAATATCAATAATAATGACATCGGGATTATTATTAATTACTTGGTGGGCCTCCTCTGGAAGTAGCTGTTGAAAGGTATATTTAAACTGCATATTGCTTACAGCTCTGTCTTTGGTATATTGCCATAGAAATATAGTTGCGAGAATAAGCAATATAAGTAGAAAAGCAACAATATGAATATGACGAAGCTTAAAGACGTAGATACGCAAAATACTCACCCCTTTTGTGTTATTATTATAAATATATTATAAGCTAGGTCTATTGATGTATAAGATTTCCTCTGTTGATGATCTGATAGGCTAAATATGTGCATTAATCAACAATTCTGCAAACTACAGAAATGGTGATAACCTCATTAATGATCAGGTACTTAACCGTTACCTTCATCTCTTTACCTTCAATTTGTAAAATACGATTATGAAAAATCTTATAAATCATCTCTCCATCGATTTCACTGACTTCTCTTCCTACTAGATCAGAAAGGTAGAAGCGAATATTCCTTTCTATAGCATCTTTTATTAAAACATTGCCATCGAACTCAATGAGAATATTTAAGTCTTTAATGAGGGGGATATCCTCTTTAATTGCCTTTTGTGTGAACCTTTCTAGTTTAATTTCCTTATCCAATAATTGAGTTGTAAGCTGCTTTTGCATACGATAAAGTCGGTCTAGTGTATGGCTATGAAAAAGGTTCATCAGGGCAAGGCCAAGTAGAAATCCTAATAAAAACATCGATAAAAACTTGTGTTTTTTCATACATTACCTCTTCCTTCAAGGTAATACATTAGAAGATAGCCAACCTGAGCCCCCATTAGAGCACTTAAAATGTACAGAACCTGTTTTGCCAGGCTTCTTATATCGCCATTAAATAGGCCGACCTGTAAAATTTTAAAAGAGGGGAAGGTGCCTCCAAGGGCTACAATAATGGCCCAAATTTTAATCTTTTCACATAAGTCCAGCATCGTTTTTAAAGGTGGGTGGCCATTTAAGGTGGCAGCTAAACCACCAAATATACAGCCGCCAATGATGACACCAAGGGATATAAAAAAATTATAAAGTACATTCTGCATAAAGGTAAACATAATGAGCCTCCTAAATAATCAATCTTTATAATATATGAAAAAGAGCCTATCTTAATGATTAAGAGGGTGCAATATAGAATCTAAAAACATAAAATGTATAGAAGAAAGGAGGGTTATATGATGCATTGCTATCCATATTGGGGGATGCCACCCATGTATTTAGATCAATATGAAAGTCAAAGAAGACTAATGGATATGTATCCCGATGTATATAATAGAATTCATCCAAGGGTTCAAGAGCTTTGTCATCACTTGGATGTACCATCAAATCCAAGAATGTACCCATATGTTGAACCAAGAATGCTGGAGGAAATGGTAGGGCAAATATATGAAACTGAGATAAATATGCCCCATGCCCAACAGTATAGAGGTATTCTAAGGGATTTAATTACAGTCCTATTTATTAGAGAACTAATTGGACGTAGAAGAAGGGGGCCATTTACTGGTTACCCAGGGTACCCAGGATACGGTCCTTATAATGGTATTGGAGGGTTTTACTAGATCTTAAATCATCAACCTTATAGAGGGTATGGAAACAATCTCAGGAGCAAGTAATAGATACTTGCTCCTGATTATTTTGGATATTCAATGGATAAAATCTTATTGTGAAAGATAGAAGATAACGAGACCCACTTTCAATCTATGATAGTTTATTTTTTGCTATAGCATCAGTTTTGCGTAATAATCTCACTAAATCGCCAGTTCTTTTCTTCAGCTTTTTCATGAAAAGCCATAAACTAAAGGCTTGAAGAGGGTTGTAGTGAATTAAGGTTAGAGCCATCGAGCTCAATAGGTTATCCAACTTTGTTGTATCAACCAGATAAAGTTGATCTCTATCAACTTCTAAAATATCAAAAACTGAGGATAGAGCAGGTAACATTATAGTCTCATGGGGGCCAGTATTGAGGATGTATATCTTATTATTGTATTGGTCTTTATCCATATACACCAATCCTCCTAGAGCTCTTTTATCACAATTTATTAAAGTGATAATCTCATCCATGGGAAGGGTTAGAGTCTGAAGGGAGATAGAATTGTTCTTTAGGTATAAATAGGCGGAGACAGCAGCTGTTAAGGATTTTCCGGTTCCGTAAAAAATTATATACATACTTTAGCTCCTTAGAATTGGATTACTTAAGTATTGTTATCTATATCCCCAATAATATGTGCTCCCTACCAGCAATATTATTGGATATAATGCTTTAGAAAATTCAGACTATAGACAATAGTGAAGAAATATAAGTTCGCAAGGATAAAAATTCAATTAATTCCCATGGTACTTTATAGAAAAACTGACAACGTCTAATTATATTTATACACAATCAGTACTATCCTGATGAAAGGAAAAAAGCACTATATATGAGGAATATGCGCTAGTGATTGAAAATACTGAATTCTTAGAAATACAAAATTATTAAAATTTATTAATTTGTTAATTTCAAATAACTATTGACTACAATAGCGAGTCTTTTGTATACTTATACACAGGTCTTTTATATACTTTTTACAATAAGGAGGTAAATTATGAGCACAAAAGTAGCAAAACAAAACAAAAAAGGCTTTTTTAATAAGTTTTTGGATGTTATTGAAGTAGTAGGTAATAAACTACCTCATCCAGTTACTCTATTTGTTCTTTTTAGTTTATTGGTTATTGCAATTTCTGCTATTGCAGCTAAGCTTGGTGTTTCAGTAGTGTTTGATAGAATTAACATAGCTACTGGTGAAACAGAGATCATAACTGTAGAAGCAGTTAGCTTATTAACAAAGACTGGAGTTAGAGATATTTTCTCAAAGGCCGTTACCAACTTTACAAGCTTTGCTCCGTTAGGAACAGTTTTGGTAGCTATGCTTGGTGTAGGGGTAGCTGAAGGAACAGGATTGGTTCAAGCCGCCCTAAGAAAATTAGTTTTAAGCACACCCAAAAGATTAATTACGGCTGTAGTTGTATTTGCAGGTATTATGTCAAACGTAGCTTCTGACGCTGGTTACGTTGTATTGGTTCCATTAGGTGCTTTAATATTCTTAAGCTTTAAGCGTCATCCATTAGCTGGTTTAGCAGCAGCCTTTGCAGGTGTATCAGGAGGTTTCAGCGCCAACCTTATTTTTGGTACTATAGATGCACTACTGGGAGGACTTTCCCAAGCGGCTGCTCAAATGTATTCCCCGGGATATGCTGTGGATATAGCAGCTAACTGGTATTTTATGGCGGCATCAACCGTTATCATCACGATTATTGGTACAATCGTAACTGAAAAAATTGTTGAGCCAAGATTAGGTGAATATAAAGGGGATGCTGAGGTTTTAATCGACAAAGTTGACGCTAATGAAACTAAAGGTTTAATATGGGCACTTATTTCATTAGTTGCCTTCATCGCAGTTATCGTAGCTTTAGTTGCACCAGCAAATGGTATCTTAAGAAGTGATGCAGGAGAAATTCTGAAAAACTCTGCATTCATGGGAGGCTTAGTACCAATTATAGCCCTTGCATTCTTAGTTCCTGGTGTTGCTTACGGTATTGCAGCAAAAACCATCACTAGTGATAAGGATCTTGCAGGATTTATGGGTAAAGCCATGTCTTCAATGGGTGGATACCTAGTACTAGCCTTTGTAGCAGCCCAATTCGTTAGCTATTTTGCTTGGTCTAACTTAGGGACAATCTTAGCAGTAAAAGGTGCTGATTTCCTACAGGCTACAAATATGACAGGGCTACCAATGCTAATAGGCTTTATCTTTGTAGCAGGTTTTATTAATCTATTTATCGGTAGTGCTTCAGCTAAGTGGGCAATAATGGCCCCAATCTTTATACCAATGTTTATGAGACTTGGTTATACACCAGAGTTCACTCAATTGGCCTATAGAATAGGTGATTCAACAACCAATATTATTTCACCATTAATGAGCTACTTTGCTGTTATCGTGGCCTTTGCTCAAAAATATGATAAGAAGACTGGTATTGGTACCCTAATATCAGTAATGGTTCCTTATTCATTACTATTCCTATTGGGATGGACACTGCTGTTTATTGCTTGGTTCTTACTAAGAATCCCAATCGGACCAGATGCCTTTATCAGAATGTAAATAAATCTTTAAATATAGGCACCGAAGCTTTTCGGTGTCTTTTTCAATCTGCTAAAGTACTTAGACACTAAAAACAATTAGACAATTTAATAGAAAATTGGGTATAATATAAGAAATTATGGGTTTTTAAATTTTGTACAATACATAAGGAGGTAGCTGTAATGGTTAATAGAGACAGAGTGGTAAATGAATTTATGGAACTAGTACAAATCGATAGCCTTTCAGGTAAGGAAGGAAATATCGCAGAAGTTTTAATCAAGAAGCTTAAGGATCTGGGGCTAGAGGTGATGGTGGATAAGGCTGGAGAAAAGGTAGGCGGTGAAACTGGAAATATCATTGCTAAGCTAAAAGGGACTAAAGATAAGCCAGCTATTCTATTTAGCAGCCATATGGATACAGTAGTTCCTGGTTTGGGAGTTAAGCCAGTTATTAAAGATGATGTAATCTACAGTGACGGGACAACTATTTTAGGCTCAGATGATAAAGCAGGTATTGCAGCAATATTAGAAGCCATAAGACTGGTAAAGGAGACCGATATAGATTATCCACCTGTGGAAGTAGTATTTAGCATTTGGGAAGAAGGAGGATTGTTTGGGGCAAAGTATCTAGATTATAGTAGTCTTGATGCAAAATTGGGCTTTGTTTTGGACAGCGGTGGATCTCCTGGAGAAATCATCACCGTTGGACCTGCTCAAGACAAAATTGAAGCAAAAATTATTGGAAGACCTGCCCATGCTGGAGTAGCTCCAGAGGAGGGAATCAGTGCAATCATGATTGCAGCTAGAGCCATTAACAATATGAAGCTTTTGAGAATAGATGAAGAAACCACTGCCAACATAGGGGTAATAAAGGGTGGAGAGGCAACAAATATCGTTACTCCAGAGGTTTTCATCAAGGGTGAGTCAAGAAGCCTAAAAGAAGAGAAGCTGAAAAAACAAACTGACCATATGGTGAAGGCATTAGAAGCTGCAGCAGAAGAAATGGGAGGTAAGGTGGAGATAAACGTTGAAAGGATGTATCCAGCCTTCAGTATAGATGAGAATCACCAGTTGGTTGTAAAGATGAAAGAGGTTTTAAAAAGAATGGGTGCAATGGCCAATATTGCGTCAACTGGTGGTGGTAGCGACACCAACATTATGAATGGAAATGGTATAGAAGCCATAAACTTGGGTATAGGTATGAAAAAGCCCCATACATTAGAGGAGCATATTCATATTAAGGACCTTGTAGATAGCAGTAGAATGGTCTATGAGTTAATTAAAGTTTTCGCTGAATAAAGGCATGGGTAGGGGGCTGTTGATGAAGACACAATCAACAGCCCTCAGCTATTATAAACTCCTTAAAAATTTATTGCATTTTTCGTCAAAATGTTTTTTAATAAATAGGAAAGAATAAAAGCTATAGAGTTTATAAACTCATACAAATGAAAGGGGTGGATTAAATGTCCTATCTAAACCAAAATCACACACCACTTTTTACGGCCCTTAAGGAGTATCATAAAAGACAGGTTGTACCCTTTGATGTTCCCGGCCATAAGCATGGTAAAGGACTAAAGGAATTTACGGACTATGTTGGAAGTACAATAATGGAATTGGATGTTAACTCCATGAAATGTCTAGATAATATATGCAATCCTATTGGAGTAATTAAAGAGGCCGAAGAATTGGCAGCCTATGCCTATGGAGCTGATCATGGATTTTTTCTTGTAAATGGAACAACCTCTGGGGTTCAAGCTATGATTATGAGTGCCTGTGAGCCTGGAGATAAAATAATTTTGCCAAGGAATGCCCACAAATCAGCAATTGCTGGATTAATTCTAAGCGGTGCAATTCCTATTTATATCCAACCTGAGGTAGATGACATGCTGGGAATAGCCATGGGAGTATCGCTGGAAAGCGTAGAAAAAACCATTGGCAGGCATCCTGATGCAAAATGTATTTTCTTAATTAATCCTACTTATTATGGGGCCACCTCTAATATTAAGGATATCGTAAAAGTAGCCCATAGAAATGCTATGGCAGTGCTGGTAGATGAAGCCCATGGTGCCCATATGGGCTTCCATGAAGAGTTTCCGGCAAGCGGAATGGAGTTAGGTGCAGATATGAGTGCTGTAAGCCTACATAAAACCGGAGGTTCACTAACCCAAAGCTCCCTATTGTTGTTACGGGAAGGGATTATAGACCCCTTTACTGTAAAGAAAAATTTAAACCTTATGCAAACCACCAGTGGCTCCTATCTATTAATGGCTAGTTTAGATGTTGCAAGGAAGCAGTTGGCTACAGAAGGACAACCTATGTTAGATAGGGTTTTGAAACTTTCGAGGGATGCTAGGGATAGAATAAATAAAATTGATGGCTTATATGCCTTTGGAAAAGAATTGATTGGCAATCCTGGAGTCTTTAACTTTGATGAATCAAAGCTGGGGGTTCATGTAAGGAGGTTAGGCCTAACAGGATTTGAGGTATATGATTTATTACGAGATGAATATGATATACAGGTGGAATTAGCTGACTATTATAATATTTTAGCTATTATCAGTCTTGGAGACACTGAAGAAGCCATTAATAGACTTGTAGAAGCCTTAGCCGACATAGCCTCTAAGCATAGAAGAGCAGGAGAATTAAGGGTGATAAATAATATATTAAAGAATCCAGATATTATTATTTCTCCCAGGGATGCCTATTATAGTAATAAACGAGTAATAAAACTGGAGGAGGCAGAGGGTGAGATCAGTGGCGAATCGATTATGGCCTACCCACCAGGTATACCGGTTGTTTCGCCGGGAGAGAGAATCACAAAGGATATGATAGAACATATAAAGATGCTAAAGGAAGAGGAGACCTTGGTTCAAGGAACTGAAGACCCCTACGTAAATTATGTAAGGGTGCTGGGCTTAGGGAATAAAAGATAGTTTAAAAATGGAAGTTGAAAATTGAAAATCAATAATTAAACCAAAACCCATAGTAGTAGGTGAATAATAGATTGAGGAATCAAAAATGAATATAAGAAGATATTCAAAGAGGAGGCGCAACCCCAAAAGGATTTCGCCTCCTTTACAGGCTTTTGGCGAACTTGTTCACCCTATAGGTGAAGCCTAATGAAGACAAGGCTGTAAATTAGAACTGAGGATATCTTGTGATGTACACATTGGGAAGGCATGGGTATAAAAATAAAAAAGGTGTAATGATCTTCACCACTAGATTTTATGTAAATAATTTGATAAAATTTAAATAGTAATTTTTATATTTTATCATTGAAACTTTGATATAGATGGGGAAGTGTCCAAATGAAAGCCTTTTTTAAAATTTTTACTATTGCCTTCCTAGGTTTTATAGTTTTGTTTAATAGCATTATTTTTACCTTTAATTATTTCATGAAGGATCAACACGGAAAAGGTAACAGTATTGTTGTCCGGGCTGCTGAAGAAGATAAGGAAGAAGTCATCCCGCCAGATGAAATGGATATACTGTTGCAATTGGCCTCTGAAAGCTCCAGAATCAACATAGTATTGCTGGGTTTAGAAGGACTACGCAGCGATACCAATATGTTTATATCCTATGACCCAGACAATAAGCAAATTGATGTTATCTCCATACCTAGAGATACATATTATCCAAGGAAGGGCTATACTGGCCTTGGAAAAGACAAATTTAATGCTGTTTATCAGGATCATGGAGCAGATGGGGTGAAAATGGCCCTAAGTGACTTGCTATTAAATATTCCAGTAGATCACTATATTACCGTTAATTATAAAGGGGCTGAAGCTATTATTAATACCTTGGGAGGGGTGCCTGTATATATTCCTGAGCTTATGAGCTATGAAGATCTCTATGACGATCCACCATTAAAAATTCATTTTGAGCCCGGACATCATCTGCTAAATGGGGAAGACGGAGTGAAATTTTTAAGGTATAGGCAAGGAAGTCCTGGCAGTGGTGCAATGTCCTATGCTGATGGTGACTTGGGCAGGATTAGAGCCCAACAGGAGTTTATGAAATCAGCCTTTAAGAAGGCTATAAGCTTTAGGCTTCCAACTGTTGTTGCTACCGCCTTTAGATTTGTACGAACAGATGTAGACCTTCAGGAAGCTGTAAAATATGCAACAATGGCAGCCGGAATGGAAATAGAAAATGTAAATATGCTAACCCTTCCAGGAGTAGATGAATATAGAAATGGTTTATCCTATTTCTTTTTAGATGAAGAGGAGACTAAGACCCTTTTGTTAAATATGTATGGCTATGTAGTGGAAACTGAAAATGAAGATGATGTAGTGGAAATAGGAGATTAGAAAATGAAAAGAGCAGGACCGGGGAATCCTACTCTTTTCTATAAATAATTGGATAGGGGAGTGGGGGTTATGTATTATAACATTACCCCCGCTTTTTATGATTAAACAAAAATAATTACTTCGATTAATCGATGTAATTATTTTTTGAATGACTTTAATTATCCATCCTCAATATCAACTTTTGCATTGCTTTAATTTTCTATTTTCAGTATCTTTTCTCCTACCTGATAAATATCTCCCGCCCCCATGGTTAATACAATATCCCTCTCCTCCATATTTTGCGAGATATATTCAGCAATCTCATCAAAATCTTTAATATATCTCACATCGGGGTGAATAATAGCATCTGCTAAGGTTTTGCTATGAATTTTGCCTTCGTCCTGTTCCCTTGCAGCATATATATCGGTTATGATCACATGATGGGCTTTATCAAAGGCCTTTGAAAAATCATCAAAGAGGGCAAGGGTTCTTGTGTAGGTGTGGGGTTGAAAAACACACCATATTCTATTATGAGGATAATTGGTTGCCGCCTCTAAAGTTGCCATTACTTCAACTGGATGGTGAGCATAATCATCTATAATTTTTACGCCGTCTATTTCACCAAGAATATCGAAACGTCTATGGGCCCCCTTATAAATGGTAATACTTTTAGATATATCAAGGGGAGAAGCTCCTAAAATGTAAGCCGTGGCAATAGAAGCTAGGGAATTATATATATTGTGTAAACCAGGTATGCTTAGAGTAAAGCTACCAAAGGAATTCCCTTTATACAGTACTTCGAAACTGGGAAAACCATTTTCATTATAGTTAATGTTAACAGCTCTAAAATCGCAGTCATTACTCAGACCATAGGTAATGATATTGCAATGTATCTGGGGTAAAATATCTAGAATGTTTTGATCATCAGCATTTGCAACAAGAAAGCCCTCCTTTGGTATCTTCATACCAAATTTTTTAAAGGCATCCTTTACATGGTGAATGTCTTTAAAGTAATCTAAATGATCAGCATCAATGTTTAAAATAATACCAATAAAGGGATTAAACTTTAAGAAGCTTTCTACATATTCACAGGCTTCGGTGATAAAATGCTGACTACTTCCAATTTTAATATTTCCACCAATTTCATCCAATTCTCCGCCAATTAATATGGTTGGATCAAATCCAGTGTATTCTAAAATCAGGGAAACTAAAGAAGTAGTTGTAGTTTTTCCGTGACTACCGGCTACTGCAATGGACTTTTCATACTTCTTCATAATGATTCCCAGCATTTCAGCCCTGTCAATTTCCTTAATTTCCAGTTCTTTAGCTCTAATTCTTTCGGGATTATTGTTTTTAATGGCTGCTGTATAAACAATAAGATCTGGATTCGTTATATTTTCAGGTCTATGTCCAATGTATACTTCAGCTCCGTGGTTTCTGAGTTTTTGTAAGATATTAGAGTCTCGCAAATCCGACCCACTAACTGTATAGCCATGATTCAGTAAAATTTCTGCTATAGCACTCATGCTAATGCCACCAATACCAATAAGATGGATGTGGTGAACCTCTTTAAAGGTCTTATCAAAAGATAACAATTTATTCACTCCTCAAAAAATATGTATTCATAGTTTTGCCAATTATATACAATCATATGACAAGTTCAAAATAAATAATTAAATAAATATTATTCCTGTTAGCTATATCATAAAACATATCAATAAATATTATGAAACTCTAATATGTATAATAACATAAATAATTAACATAATCACTAAATTTCTACAATGATCTAGGAGCCAACATATTTTAAAGACTGATACCACAGCTTTTCCATCTATAGAGAAATTCTACCTATGTCCAAATTCATAAATACTTGGACATTTTTTATTTAACAGTTAAATGGAGAATTTAGAATAGCTTAGCATGGATTTATTTTGTTAAATTATTAATTACTAACGATTATTGTTTGGAGGAGATTTTTGTCGGTATATATATATTATAATAAATGAAAATAAATCCAATAAGACCTCTATATAACAAAGTGAAAACGGCAAACCTTCGGAAACGTTGGGACGCAAAGCTATGAAT
Organism: Alkaliphilus serpentinus; assembly: GCF_009017255.1. Classification (GTDB taxonomy): domain Bacteria; phylum Bacillota; class Clostridia; order Peptostreptococcales; family Natronincolaceae; genus Alkaliphilus_D; species Alkaliphilus_D serpentinus. Next base: position 77,037 of record NZ_WBZB01000012.1, read on the forward strand.
CTAAAGTATTATATACTATGATTGTCAGGCTGCCACAGGATTGTGGCAGCCTTTGTGCTGTACTAATAGTTTACTAAGTCCATCACCAGTAGAGCTACTGATGGGTGGATTTTACATAGATTTATGATCATTGACAAATGGTCTAAATATTTCTATTAGTTAATTAAGGAAGGAGTGAAGAAAATGTCGAAATCATTAAAGAAAAATCTTAAGAAAGCACTAGTGTTCTTATCCGTTATTGCTTTAGTTATGTATGGCTTAGTTCCTAATCTATCCCTTAATGCATATGGTGCCGAAGAGATCATAGAGGAAATAGAAAATAGCCAAGAAACAATGGAGGACGTAGAAGAAAAGCAGGAAGAACAGCAGGAAGAACAGCAGGATGAAGAAGAACTAGAGGATCAGGAGCAACAGGGTGAAGAACAACAGAAGGAAGAACAACAGCAAGAGAATCAAACAGGTGAAGAAGATGTAGAGGAAGAAGAAAAAAGTGAAGAGCAAGAAAATAACAATCAACAGGAGGAAGAGTTAGAGGATAATGTGCCTTTAGGAGCACCTTCCCTTGAAGATGAAGGTGAATTTGAAATCTGTATCCCTATAACCCTATCCAATATTAAGGATGCAATAACCTTTGGAAACGTAGTTGATGGAGAAGTTACCTTTACAGTTAATGAAGGATATTGCGGTATAGGCCTACATTTAAGTAGCTACATTTATCCCGATGGATTTTATGATCCTAGATGGAATGGAAAACCCTACGAGAAGCAAGAACTTTATGATGATTTATATGATTTCTATACACCTGGTACCTACACCATATCAGTAGACTATCCAGATTGCGGTTTAGTACAAATTGATTTTTATACTGGATTGCATTTAGGCGATGGAGAATGGGAAGAAGCAACGGTTATTACTCCACCCCATCATAGTCATTCCTCAAATAATAACGACCCTAGCTGGAATAACACTAGAAAGTTATTAAAATGGGAATTAATGATTGGAGAAGAGTGTGAAATTCCAACGGGTTCTCTAACCATTATGAAGGAACTATATAATTCTGATGAATCCCTAATAGAAGAAGACGACACTGAATTTACAGTTGAGGTAGAAGGCCCCAACGGCTACGAAGAAACCTATACCTTCAGTGTAGATTCACCTTTAATGCTAGATGAGTTAGAATTAGGTGAATACACAATAACAGAAATAAATGTCCCATCATACTACCAATTGATGAGCATGGATCCATCAGATGGAAAGGTTGTACTAGATGAAGAAAATCTAGAAGCAACAGTTACCATTTCTAATAAACAATTATTATCCAGAAATAGCCTGAATCTAACGGCTATGTGCATTGATGAAGACTTAGCAGCCACATCAACTAAATGGAGAATATGGAATGAAAGTGGAGAAGATGTTGACTATACCTATGAAGTAGTAGGAACAAACATTAGTGGATCTGGCACCATCCCAGCGGAGCACACTAAAGAAGCTAGATTCGACAATCCATATTATCTAGTATTAGAAGCACCACATCCATCAACAGTAATCATTAGATGGGGTGAAGAAGGTAAATTTAGTAATACTAAGGCAAGTACACCTGATATTTGTGAAGTGCCTGTAGAAGATACCGGTTCAATCACCATAAATAAAGAATTAATGAATTTTGATGAAACTCCAATTCTTGAAGACGACACTGAATTTACAGTTGAGGTAGAAGGCCCCAACGGCTATGAAGAAACCTTTACCTTCAGTGTAGATTCACAGTTAGTGTTAGATGAGTTAGAATTAGGGGAATACACAATCACAGAAATCAACCTACCTGAGGGATATCGCTTTGAGTACATGGATCCATCAGATGGCGTGATCAATCTTACAGAAGAGAACCTAGAGGCAGAAGTTACAATAACCAACATGGTTGAGTTCCAGGAACAAACAGGAAGCATCCGAATTGTTAAGAGAATTGGCAGTTCCAATGGTAGCTTCCAAGCAGGAGTGACTTTTACAGTAACACCTATAGAAGGTTCGCCAATCAGCGGAACTACAGATAGTGAAGGAGAAATGTTATTTGAAAACCTACCTATTGGTGAGTATCTTGTAGAAGAGGTAGTGCCAGCAGGCTATACAACAAACCTAGCAGCAAACTATACTGTAAATGTTGTAGCCAATGAAACAGTAGTAATTAACGTTATCAACACCCCTATTGAAGATGACGATGACAACGATGATGATGTTATAGTAGTTATACCGGATGATCCGACACCTCAGGCTCCACCAGAGCCACCAGAGCCACCAGAGCCACAGGGACCCATCTCAACCACTATTATTTCCATTACGCCATCGGTAGTGGAAGTAGAAGTAATTGAAGAGGAAGAGGTTCCCTTAACTCCTATTGTTACAACAATTGAAGAAGTGGAGGAAGAGGAAGATATCATATTAGACCAAGAAGTACCATTATCCTCTTTACCACAAACAGGTGAAGGATCCTCCCTACTATTATATGGATTAGGAGTAATGGTTTCGACATTAGGTTTGAAGTTGAGAAAAAAATAAATAATAGCAACTAAAGAAGCACAAGACTATGGGTAGAAAAAACCCATAGTCTCTTTTTTTTTGTCGCTTTAACTCATTTTACCCTATATAAGGTCTAAATAGAAAGATTGAAATTTATTGATTTCGCAGGCTTTAAGTGGTATATTTTTTATACTTAAAGGCAGTATAGGCATCATCCATACATATAAAATAGTGGGGGGTGTTATTGGGAAAGATGATTCAGCAGGGGATGGAAAAGTAGCGCGGCCGAATGGAAGAAAGGGAGTGATGAATTGCATCTTTTATTTGGGCACTTGAGATGCATGGAGCAAGTAGTGCGACCGACCTAACTTTAAACAAAGTAAGTTTAAAGAAAGGAGAGAAGTCAATTTGAAGAAGTTAAATGGATTTATCAGGCTAATGATGGTATTTCTAGTAGCTACCACATTAATTCTAAGTAGCAGCTTAGCAGCTGCTTCAGCCCTTGATCAAGAGGGGGCAGAGGATTTAGACATAATGTCTATAGATGGAAGATTATCTATAGACCTAAGATATAAGCCTAACGGTGGTGGAGACTGGACAAATATTTCCGAGGGGGAAAGCATTAGCTTAACTGCAACGGAAGAATACGTACTGGAGTGTACAGTTGAATACGATACTGGAGTAATAACAAAAGCAGTCCCTATAAATGGGGTTGTGCTTGAATTTAATGGAGCACCTATAGACGATTTTTCAATTGGAACAATTGAAAACAACAGCAGTGAGACACGGGAATTCACTTTTACTGCTGATGAAGGAATCCACAATATACTAGTGACAGTAAGTGGAGATGATGGAGCTCAAACAGGAGACGAAATATCCTTTAGCTATGAGGGTGTAGCTATAATACCCATTAGTGGAATTACTATTGTAGGCGACGAAACTGAAGTAGTAGTAGGTGAAAGCCTGCAGCTAACAGCAATCGTGTATCCTGAAGACGCTACAAATCCAGATTTTACATGGTCAGTTGAAAATGGAACGGGTGAGGCCACAATTAGTCCCGAAGGTTTGTTACAAGGTACCGCAGTTGGAGAGGTAACTGTAACAGCGGCGGTCTATGAAGTTCCGGAAATATTTGATACTAAAAGTATTACAATTATACCTCAAATAGCAGAAGAGGAAAAAGGCTCAATACAGATAATTAATACAATAGAAAGTGAAGATGGAGAGCCTCAAAGTGGAGTAATGTTTAATCTATTGAAAGATGGGGAACCTCTAATAAGTGAGTCGACAGATGAAGAGGGGATCGCATTATTCGAAAACTTAGAGGTCGGTATCTATCACATTGAAGAGGTTGAGGTTGATGGCTACTATTCGAATTTTGATTTTTCAGAAGGCATATTAGTAACAGCAGAAAATACAACCATCGTTAATGTAGTTAACATTCCCTATAAACCTTTAAGGCCAGTATTAGAGGGCATTGAAGTTGTCGGTGAGGGATTGTATAGAGCTTGCTGGGGATATAAAAATGACAACGATATTGTAGTAGATGCAGAGGTTAGTAAGTTTTCAGGTAATCCATCTGGGGAGATTATAATACCTATGGCATCTGAGTTTTTACCGGGAAGACATAGTAACGTTTTTTCCACATTATTTGACGGAAGCAACCTAGTGTGGACTCTAAAGGGACCAGACGGTAGTCAAAGGACTGCTACAGCATCAGCCAACTCTCAAAAATGCAAAGGCTCAATTACATTTATAAAGGAAATTGAAAACCTAAATGAAGAAGATATAGTAGAAGAGGAATTTACAGTTAGACTAATAGGGATGAATGAAGATATATACGAAGTTGACTTTAGTTTCAATAATAATGGAAGTATCCATCTTGTTCCTGGAAGATACTATATTGAAGAAATCCTACATGGAGAGTCACAATTCATATTTCTAGGCTTCGGTGGTGAATACGTAAATATTGATGAAGATGGAAGCTATTATGTAGACCTTCAACCCCATGACGAGCTGACAATAACGGTAATCAACCAGAAGGAAAAGAAATCAGATCCAGATCCAGATCCAGATCCAGATCCAGATCCAGATCCAGACCCAGATCCAGACCCAGATCCAAAACCAAGGCCAAAACGAGATCCAAAACCAGATCCTGAACCAACTCCAGTTAATCCAGAGCCAATAACTGCTACCATTATTTCTGTTACCGGCGGAGAGGAAGAAGTTGTAATAGATGAAGAGGTGCCTGCAGCACCAACGGATTCTAATGTTGAAGAAGAAGTCGTAGAAGAAGAAACAGTAATCATCTTGGATGAAGAAGTGCCAACAGCACCCCTACCTAAAACTGGAGAAGGATCACCAATGTTATTCTACGGTTTAGGTTTATTAGTATCAGCATTAGGGTATAAATTAAAACGTAAATAATATATAATAGAGCTGGGGAATATCCCCAGTTCTATTAACATAAAGGAAGCTGATATTGATGAAAAACAAAATTTCTATAATATTAATAATCTTGGGAGGATTAATTTTTTCTTATCCCTTTTTAGAAAGGGCATATACCTATATTATGCAACAAAGGGCACTGGACAATTACGAAAAAACCATTGCTGAAGTGGAGGCTTCCCTCACAGATGAAGCAGATGAAGAGGCTTACCAGGAGTTTGTGGCCCTTGAAGATATATTTCAAAACTCTGTAGATTTGGGAGAATTGCCTGTTGAAGAATCAACTGTAGAGGAATCTACTGAAGAAGAAACCCCTACTAATGTCTCGAAACCAACTTCAAGTCCCTTAAATCCAATTGGAATCATAAAAATATCAAAGATTGATTTAAAGCTCCCTATATATGATGGTACCTCGGAGAGATATTTAAAGGTTGGGGTAGGAAGAATAAAGGGAACCTCTAGCCTTGGTGAAATTGGCAATGTAGCCTTAGCTGGACATAGAAGCAGAACCTATGGAAGATTCCTTAATCGATTAAATGAATTAGAAGTAGGGGACGAAATCATAGTAGAAGAGGGCGGCAATACCTACTCCTACACAGTGTACAAAACCCATATCGTTGAACCAGAAGATGTCAGTGTTCTGTATCGAAACAATAAAGACAGAGTACTCACTTTGGTTACCTGCGATCCTATTGAAACAGCCACCCATCGATTAATCGTTCATGCTGTTGCCAATGAGTAATGTAATGAGTAATTAGTTAATAATTATTAATGAAAAAAACCAAACAAAAAAAGACAATAGAATAATACTTAAGAAAGCAAAGCTATTTGTAGGACGTTTAAAAATTATGAAAAATTTAGCAAAAAAATGTTGATTACCAGATTCTTTGTGGTATAATTATATTAGGACAAGTATCATCTAACTACAATAATGTGACTTTTCACGATAAATGGCAAACCATGGGAAACTGTGGGACGCAAAGCTAAGGGCCTAATCGAAAGAATGGCAGCCAGCTACCGAAAGAGAAGTTTTTGTTTTTGTAAAAAACATAATAACTAAGGCAATTGTTGCAAGCAACTTTTCGCCGATAAAGGCAAACCATGGGAAACTGTGGGACGCAAAGCCAAAGGGCCTAATCGAAAGAATGGCAGCCGAGCTACCGAAGGGAGAGTTTTTTCTATGAGAAAAAGCAGAGTATTATCTCTAATTATAATAATGATTACATTACTTACCTTTAACGTTTTTTCCTATGGAGGCAATTCTGATATCTACCTTGTAGAGGATGACCTAAAAGTAGGATTAATCGGTGTATACAACAACAGTAATAACCAAAATCGATTAAAGCTTCTTATTGAAAAGGATGGAGAAAGGTATACATATAATATTTTCAATGAAGACGAAATTCAGCAATTCCCTTTGCAAATGGGCAACGGAAGCTACACTATAAAAATCATGGAGAATACTGAAGGAAATAAGTATCGCAGCCTATCAACCAAGAAAGTTCAGCTACAGCTTGAGGATTATAAAGCAGTTTTTCTCAACTCTATACAAGAGATTAACTGGGACCAATCAAATGAGGCAATAAAGCTTGCAGAAGAGCTCACTGAAGGCAAAACAACAGACCAAGAAAAGGTAGAGACTATATATACTTATATTATAGAAAACATAAGCTATGATTATAAAAAGATCGAAACATTAACTCCCTTATATTTACCCAATATCGACTCCACCCTTGAAGATGGACAAGGTATCTGCTACGATTATTCAGCTCTAATGGCAGCGATGCTAAGAAGTGTAGGGGTTCCAACAAAGATGGTAAAGGGCTACACTACAGAAATTCCTGGAGAATATCATGCATGGAACGAAGTACTTGTAGAAGGTGAATGGAAGGTTATGGATACCACCTTTGATGCAGCCTACTATCAATCAAATAGAGAGGTATCTCAGTATAAAGATTCAAATACTTATTCAGCACAAAAATTCTTTTAAAAATATACTTTTAAAAACCCCCTGACATTAATGGTCGTGGGGTTTTTGGTTTTTTAGAAAATAATCAAAGCGGATACTAATTGTTTTTTTTCAAAAAAACGAATAAAATATAAGCTAAGTAGAAAAATAATTCATTTTTGGAGGAAATTTATGGGCAAGCTTAAACGGAACGAGAGAATTGCAGCAATGATGAAAATATTAGGAGATCATCCGAATAAAATATATACGTTGAATTATTTTACCGAAAGATTTCAATCAGCTAAATCTACCATTAGTGAGGACCTTGTTATCGTTAAGCAGGCTATGGAGAAGATGTCCTTAGGTAGAATAGAGACAATTGCAGGGGCAGCTGGAGGAGTAAAATTTATTCCTCAAACCAATAAATCTCAAAATAAAGAGCTATTAATGGAAATGAGCACAATGCTAATGGATCCAGATCGAATCCTACCCGGGGGCTTTTTATATATGGCAGATATCATTTACTGGCCTAGTATCATTCAAAATTTAGGAGTCATTTTCGCAAGTCAATTTAGTCATAAATCAGTAGACTATATAGTAACTGTAGAAACCAAAGGAATCCCTCTAGCAATGATGGTGGCTAAGGCCTTAAATCTACCATTGGTAATCTTAAGAAGTGATAGTAAGGTTACTGAAGGATCAACGGTAAGCATAAGCTATGTTTCTGGTTCCTCTGGCAAAATTCAACAAATGTCCCTAGCCAAGCGGGCAATAAAACCAAATTCTAAAGTGATATTTATTGATGATTTCATGAAGGCAGGAGGTACTGCAAAAGGAGTCATGGATATGATGAGGGAGTTTGATGTAACAGTAGAAGGTATTGGCGTGCTAATCTCAACTAAAGGGCCAGAGAATAAATTAGTTGAGAATTATACCTCACTTTTAATACTGGATGAGGTAAACGAAAGGGATGGAATTATCGATATATATCCTAATCCAAAGCTAATTTAACCTGTATATTAGTAATTTTTATAATCAATTAACAAATAAATTCTGAAAACTTTGGGAATTAAGAAGGATATCTCCATTTTGTGGAGAATACAGGATAAAATGACATGCATTCCAGCAGGCAGAAGAAGGGTGGTGAGGGACAATGCAAGTGACTGATGTAAGAATTAGAAAGGTAGCAACGGAAGGTAAGATGAAGGCAATTGTTTCTGTTACTTTTGATGATGAGTTTGTAGTACATGATATTAAGATTATTGAAGGGCAAAATGGTTTATTTATTGCAATGCCTAGCAGAAAGATGGGAGAGGGTGACTTCAGAGATATTGCCCACCCAATTAATTCCGACACTCGTTCAAAAATTCAAGATGCCATTTTCGGGGAATATGAAAGAATGGGCGAAGAAGTTGAAATGATTGAAGAAGCAGGAGCAATGGCTGAGTAAGTCTAATCGGGGGGTCTCTTTTGAGGCTCCCTTATTATGTGGAGAAATTGTTGAAAAAAGGGGTTCATTATTTATCAAAAATATAATAAACTATTAAAGGGACGAAAATAAGAAAATACTATAAATATAAATATTTTGAAAATAAACCTGGAGGTGAGAGGATGAAATTAAAAGCGATAATATTGGCAGCAGGTGAAGGTAAGAGAATGAAATCCCGTATCCCAAAGGTTCTTCATAAGCTATGTGGACAAGGGATGTTGGCCCATGTAATAGAAGCTGCTGAAGGATCTCAGGTTTCTGAAACCATAGTAGTAATAGGTCATGGTGCTGATGAGGTAAAAAGCACCTTGAAGGCGGAGATTAGAACTGTTCTTCAAAAGGAGCAGCTAGGAACTGGACATGCTGTTATGATGGCTCAACAATACATAGAGGATGAAGGCAATGTAATTGTGTTATATGGCGATGGCCCGTTAATTACAGAGGATACCCTCAACTCATTAATTGATTATCATAATAAAGGATGCTATAGCGCTACGGTATTGACAACTGACTTAAGTAACCCCCAAGGCTATGGGAGGATTATCAGGAATAACGACTTAGAATTGGAAAGAATAGTAGAAGATAAAGATGCCAACCCACAAGAAAAAGAAGTGAAGGAAATAAATTCAGGAATCTATTGCTTCAGTTCAAAGGAGCTAAAGAATGCCTTACCTCTACTAAAAAGCAATAATGCCCAAGGAGAATACTATCTAACAGATGTTTTAGCAATTATTAAGAATATGGGCAAAAAGGTGGGCCTGTTTCAAACAGACAAATATGAAGATATAATGGCAGCCAACTCAAGGGATCAACTATCAGACCTTGAGGCCATTATGAGAAAGAGAATTAACCAAAAACACATGGAGAATGGAGTAACCATAATAGATCCTGCCAATACCTATATTGAAAAAAAGGTAAAGATCGGAATCGATACAACCATTTATCCTGGAGCAATATTAGAAGGTAAAACCATCATAGGGGAAGGTTGTAAAATTGGACCCAATTCTCATATAATCGATAGTGTCATTGAAGATCATGTAGAAATAGATAAGTCTACTATTAAAGAGAGTTCTGTTAAGAGCAATTCAACAATTGGACCCTACGCTTACCTAAGGCCAGGTAGCAGAATAGGAAATAACGTTAAAATTGGTGATTTTGTAGAGGTAAAGAACTCAGTAATCGGAGATAATTCTAAAGCCTCCCATTTAGCCTATATAGGTGATGCAGAAGTAGGAAAAGGGGTAAATATAGGGTGTGGAGTTATTTTTGTAAACTATGATGGGGTAAATAAGCATAAAACCATTATTGAAGATAATGCCTTTATAGGAAGTAATTCTAACCTAGTAGCTCCAGTTAAAGTAAATGAAAATGGATATGTGGCAAGTGGCTCCACCATCACCAAGGAGGTTCCAAAGGGAGCCCTGGCAATAGCCCGAAGCAGACAAGAAAACAAAGAGGGTTGGGCTGAAAAGAAAAATCAAAAGAAATAATGTACATACTGGATATAGGGATATTTCCCTAAGGATCAACAGAAGATATGAGGAGGAAGATGAATGAATACCAGTGGTAGTGAGATTAAAATTTTTTGTGGTAATGCCAATAGTAAGCTTGCTGAGGAAATTGCACAGCATACAGGGGTTCCCCTTGGTCACGCAGAGGTAACAACCTTCAGTGATGGTGAAATTGCAGCCAATATTAATGAAACCGTTAGAGGTGCAGACGTTTTTGTGGTTCAACCAACAAATCCTCCTGTCAACGATAACCTGATGGAATTACTAATCATGATTGATGCCTTTAAAAGAGCTTCAGCAGGAAGAATCACAGCGGTTTTACCCTACTATGGCTATGCAAGGCAAGATCGTAAAGCTAAGGCCCGTGATCCAATCACAGCAAAGCTAGTAGCTGATCTCCTTACTGTTGCAGGAGCCGATAGAGTTCTTACTATGGATCTACACGCATCTCAAATTCAGGGTTACTTTAATATACCAGTGGATCATCTGTTGGGAGTGCCAATTCTGGCAAGATACTTCCAATCCAAAAATCTTGGAGATGTTGCTGTTGTGTCCCCAGACTTAGGAAGTGTTACAAGGGCAAGGAGCTTTGCCAATTATCTAGATGCTCCAATTGCCATCATCGATAAGAGAAGACCGAAGGCAAATGTTTCCGAAATTATGAATATTATCGGTGAAGTAGAAGGGAAGAATGTAATTCTTATAGATGATATGATCGATACTGCCGGAACCATATGTCAAGCAGCCAATGCTCTAAAGGAGTTTGGGGCCAAAGAGGTATACGCCTGCTGTACCCATCCAGTGCTTTCGGGTCCAGCTTTAGAAAGAATCGAGAAGTCTGCTATTCAAGAGCTTGTAGTAACCAACACCATAGCTCTACCAGAGGATAAGATTATCGATAAAATAAAGGTAATTTCAGTGGCTCCCACATTTGCTGAAGCCATCACCAGAATTTATAAAAACATATCTGTAAGTAAACTTTTCGCATAAAAAGGTGAGAAAAATGTATATTGTTGTTGGGCTAGGTAATCCAGGCAATAAATATAGTGGTACAAGACATAATGTTGGCTTTCACACCATCGATTTATTGGCTGAAAGAAATGGAATAAAGGTTGGTAAGCTTAAATTTAAATCCCTTTACGGAGAAGGCTTTATTGCTGGGGAAAAGGTGCTTTTGGTGAAGCCACAAACCTATATGAACCTCAGTGGTCAAAGTGTTATTGACCTTGTAAATTTTTATAAAATGGATATGAAGAACCTCATTGTAATTTATGATGATATAGATGTAAAGTTGGGCTCCTTACGGATTAGAGAGAAGGGAAGCGCTGGCACCCATAATGGTATGAAGTCTATAATTTATCTATTACAAAGAGATGACTTCCCACGAATTAGAATTGGTGTTGGAAGACCAGAAACAGAAGATCTAGGGGATTATGTTTTATCCCCCTTTATTGGGGAAGAAATACCGGTAATTAAAGACGTAATTCAAAGGGCTGCAATGGCTGCAGAGACCATTATCCAAAAGGAACTTCAGGAGGCTATGAATAAGTATAACGGCTAAGGTGTAATATAATCAAAAAGGAGTTATGGGATGATTATTATTACAGGAATAATTTCCGCTATTCATGCTTACTTATGGAATAAAATCTTTTTAAAGAAGATTGGCAATAAAGGATTAATAACAGTGGTTCCTCTAATTGAAGAGATCTCTAAGTCTTTAGCAGCAGTTCTATTCAGCACCTCCCTTTTAGGCACTCATTTTATCTTTGGCATCATAGAGGGAGGGTATGATATAATAACCTCATCAAAGAAAATCGGCAAAATGGCGGCTTTAGCCAGTGTCATAAGCCATAGCATCTTTGGACTCATAACCTGGCAGGTATATTTTAGAATTGGTAGAATACTACCAGCCATCATCATTGCCTGCCTATTTCATAGTGGTTGGAATTGGTACATTACAAAATATCTATAAAAACAACAAAATAATCTATAAGCCCGGGTTAAAGAATCCGGGCTAATGATGTTAGGATGGTGGCTTATAATGAAGGAGCTATTATTAGCACCAATAAAAAAATCAATTGAATATAATCAGCTAATTGGTTCTATCAAGGCTAACAAAACCCCTGTTGCCATAAATGGTCTGAATAACTCTCAAAAACCTCATATAGCCTTTGGGATGTTTAAAGGGATTGATAGGCAAGTTTGTCTGATTACCTACAATCAGTTGGAGGCAAGGCAGCTATATGAAGATTTAAGGTTTTATGTTGGAGACCAAGCTTTGCTTTTCCCAGCTAGAGAGATGATATTCTATCAAACGGAGGCAATGACAGAAGCCCTAAACGAAGAAAGAATAAAGGTCTTAGAAAGGCTTTCCAGGGGTGGAAACTACATAGTGGTAGCCTCAATTGAAGCCCTTCAGCTAAAAATTACTGAGGCAAAGGAATATAAAAAACATTATATTCACTTTGAGGTTGGAGAAAGCATTAATTTAGATAGGTTAAACGAGATATTTCTTCATCAAGGTTATAAGAGGGTCGATATGGTAGAGGTAAGGGGAGAGTATAGTATTAGAGGGGGAATTATTGATGTTTATCCAGCCTCTGAGGAGCTTCCCTTTAGAATCGAGCTTTTTGATGATGAGGTTGACTCTATTAGACGCTTTAATCCAGAGACCCAAAAATCCGTCGATAAAAAAGATTCTGTAAGGGTATACCCAGCAACGGAAATAATCATCGAGAATCAGGATCTCCAAATTATTGAAGACAGATTATCTAAAGAGCTCAATAAGACTGCAGAAAAACTCGTTGGTGAAGGCCAGCAAAAGCTAATAGACAAGTTTAATGAAATAAAGGAAAAGCTTAGAAATCATATGGTTTTTCAAGGACGAAATTTACTATTACCTTATTTAGAGGGAAGAGAGGCCTCTCTTTTAGATTATCTTGTTAAAAACTCATTAATAATTCTAGATGAGCCCAGACGCATAAGGGAGAGTGCAGAAGCGGTAACAGAAGAGTTTCGAGATAACTTTCAAACCTTGTTAGAGAGGGGAGAGGTATTACCCTCTCAGGGAAGGTTACTCTATAGCTACGATGAACTGGTTGCTAAAATAACGAAATTTCCTTCCGCCACCATGAATATCCTACCCAAATATAATCCCGACTTCCAGCCTAGGGAAGTAGTCAACTTTATCAGTCGAGGTGTTCAGAATTATAATAGTAAAATTGAGTTTTTAGTTGAAGAGCTAAAGACCCTACAATACAAAGGCTATAAAATAGCCCTATTGCCTGGTACCAAAGAGAGGGCCCTGAGGCTATTGGAACTCCTAAAAGAAAGAGGTATAAAAGCCACCTTTGTAGTTTCCCCCCAAGAGGATTTGCAATCAGGACAAATAGTAATTATGCAGGGCAGCCTTCAAAATGGCTTTGAATATGTATCCTCAAAATACATGTTAATTACTGATGGAGAAATATATGGCGTTCATAAAAAGAAGAAGCATCAGGAGAAACGAAAGGATGCAGCACCCATCAAATCCTTTATAGACCTTCAGCCTGGAGACTTTGTAGTCCATGAAGGCCACGGAATCGGAAAATATATTGGAATTGAGGAGCTTAGGGTAGAAGGCATTAAAAAAGACTACTTGAAAATAAGATACTCTGGAGAAGACCATCTTTACGTACCCACCGATCAAATGGATCTCATTCAAAAATACATTGGTAGCGATGAGAACCCACCAAAGCTGAATAAGCTTGGCGGGGTGGAATGGACAAAAACCAAAGCTAAAGTTAAAAAGGCTATTGAGGATATGGCTGAAGACCTGTTAAAGCTCTATGCCGAAAGGGAGAAATCTAAAGGCTATGCCTTTAGTGAGGATACTGAATGGCAAAAACAGTTTGAAGATTTATTTCCATATGAAGAAACTCCAGACCAATTAAAATCTATTAATGAGGTTAAAGGGGATATGGAAAAAGAAAGGCCTATGGATCGTCTCCTTTGTGGTGATGTAGGCTACGGCAAAACAGAGGTGGCCATTAGGGCAGCCTTTAAAGCCGCTATGGAGGGTAAGCAGGTGGCTTTCTTAGTCCCCACCACTATACTAGCCCAACAGCATTATAATACCTTTGCTCAACGATTTTCAGGCTTTCCATTAAGGGTTGAAATGTTAAGCAGGTTTAAAACCCCTGCCCAACAAAGGGCAATATTAGAAAATCTAAGAACAGGAAATGTAGATATATTAATAGGTACCCACCGCATACTTTCTAAAGATATCTCTTTTAAAGATCTAGGCCTGCTAATTATAGATGAGGAGCAGCGCTTTGGTGTTAAACACAAAGAAAATTTAAAACAGCTAAAGAAGAATATTGATGTATTAACTCTAACGGCTACCCCAATCCCACGAACCCTACACATGGCAATGATCGGCATTAGGGATATGAGTGTAATAGAGGACCCTCCAGAGGAAAGATATCCCGTTCAGACCTATGTGATGGCCCACAGTGATGACATAATTAAGGACTCTATCGCTAGAGAAATTGCCCGAGGAGGACAAATTTATTATGTCTTTAACAGAGTTCAAGGTATTCATCAAATGGCAGCTAAAATAGGCCACATGGTACCTAATGCTAGAATTGGAGTAGGACATGGCCAAATGAGTGAACGACAGCTAGAAAACCTGATGATAGAGTATTATCAGGGTATGTACGATGTTTTAGTGTGTACTACCATCATCGAGACGGGTTTAGACATTCCCAATGTTAATACAATCATTATTCATGACGCCGACAAGCTAGGATTATCTCAACTGTATCAGCTTAGAGGAAGGGTAGGACGATCCAATCGTCAAGCCTATGCCTACTTGATGTATGAAAAAAATAAAGCCCTATCAGAGGTTGCAGAAAAACGTCTTAAGGCGATTAAAGACTTTACTGAGTTTGGTTCTGGGTTTAAAATTGCCATGAGAGATCTGGAGATTAGAGGTGCCGGTAATCTTTTAGGTGGAGAGCAGCACGGACATATGGCTGCCATAGGCTACGACCTATACGTAAAGCTGTTGGAGGAGACTGTAGGAAGCCTTAAAGGAGAAACGGTTGAGCACTTTGAGGAAACCACCATAGACCTTAGTGTGAATGCATACATTTCAGAAAAGTATATAATAAACCAAAGTCAGAAAATAGAAATTTACAAAAAAATCGCATCCATAAGAAACAAACAGGATTTATATAGTATTGAAGAGGAGATCGAGGATCGATTTGGTGATATACCAGCCAGTGTTAGAAACCTACTTTCTATCTCGTATATTAAGGCCCTAGCAAAGACTTTAAGAATCACCAGCATCAACCAAAAAGCTGGGGAAATAACCATAACATTTAAGGATGGAAGTATGTTAATGCCAGAGAATATTAGCGAAGCCCTATTTAATTATAGCAGAACCCTTCGCTTTCACGGTTCAAAGGAACCCTACTTTGTTTATAAAATTACTACTACTGACCAAAATAAGGTTCTTAGCGACCTTAGGGATATTATAGAAAAAATTAGTGGTTTGCAAAAACCTATAAATTCGTTATAATAGAAAGGACGAATAGATAGGAGTTGAAAATTATGATTAAAAATAAGAATAGAATAATTATGACCATAGTCCTTATTTTAACCATGAGCTTACTGCTGGTGGGATGTGGTGGAAACAAAAAGTTAGATGAAGAGTCCGTTGCTATCGTAAATGGAACCAAAGTATCTTTAGAGGAATATAATAAAAATGTATTATTATTCTCATATGGTTATACAACAGAAGAACTAAAAAAGGATGAAGGCACCACTGGTTTAACCTTAGAAGAAACAATTAAAACCTATGTAATGGATAAGCTAGTATTAGAGGCTGTTGTTACAGAGGAAGCGAAAAAGAACAATTTAGTTGTTGAAGATTCTGAGATAGAAGAAGCCTTTAACCAATTTCAAACTGATAGGGATCAAGATGAAGCCTTTAATAACTATATGACAGAAAATAATATAGACGATGAGTTTATGAAGAGTTTCCTAAAAACAGGAAAGCTGATGTCAAAGTATGAAGTATTCTTTATCGAAAACTCAGAAATCGGTGAGGCTGAAGCTCAGAAGTACTATGATGAAAATACAGAAGCCTTTATAAATGAAAAGGTAAAGGCTAGACATATTTTAGTTGGTGAGCTTGAAATTGCTCAGGAGTTAAAAGAAAGAATCGCAAATGGCGAGAGCTTTGAAGATTTAGCGAAAGAGTATTCCTTGGATGAAAGCAATAAGGATAAAGGCGGGGATCTTGGCTACTTCGATAGACATACGATGGTACAAGAGTTTTCTGATGCAGCCTTTAGCCTGCCAATTGGTGAAGTTAGTGAACCAGTTCAAACCATGTTTGGTTACCATTTAATACTTGTAGAAGATAAGTTATCTGAAGAAGTAAAATTTGAAGAAGCAGCCCTAGGAATTATCGAGGGTCTTAAACTACAAGAACTTAGAGCCCACATTGATGAATTAATGAATAAAGCTGAAATAGAAAAGAAGGAAATAGACGAAATAAAATAATATATAGATGCCTACAGATGTTCAAAAGCTGTTAGAGGGGTTAAAACCCCTCTAATTTTTTTTAGCCTTTTCATTTTTTCCCTCTAGTGCATAAAAAAGAGGAATCAGTAAAATAATATATTTACGATACAATACTACTTACACTAGGAGGTTATATAAGTGAAGGCAACAGGTATAGTAAGGCGTATAGATGATTTAGGAAGAGTGGTAATTCCTAAGGAAATTCGTAGAACCCTTAGAATAAGAGAAGGTGACCCTTTAGAGATATTTACTGATAGAGAAGGGGAGGTAATATTGAAGAAGTACTCTCCAATAGGAGAACTCAGCGAATTTGCAACAGAGTATGCTGAATCCCTTCAAGAGGCATTGGGTCATATGGCAATCATTACAGATAGGGATACAATTATTGCAATTGCAGGAGCATCTAAAAAAGAGTATATGGATAAAAGAGTGAGTAAAACCTTAGAAAAGCTGATGGATGAAAGGGAGGTAATCATAGTAAATCAAGGGGAGCAAAATTATCCTATAGCTTCGGATGAAGGCGATGGAAGCAAATATAATGCTCAAGTAATTGCGCCAATAGTTACCCAAGGTGATCCTATAGGAACTGTAATTCTATGTTCTAAAGAAAAGGGAATCACAATGGGAGAAACCGAAAAGAAAATTGCTCAGACAGCAGCAGCCTTTTTATCAAAGCAAATGGAACAGTAAATATACCCCGGTCTCCGGGGTTTTTACTTGTTTAATAGGAAAATTCTCTTTGTTTCCTATTAAATGGGGGATCATAAGGGGCCCCTCCCCCTTATAAAAATAAGGAGAGTACAACGGAGTGTCCTAGAGAACGCATGGGTTCTCTGGAAAACAAAAGCATTTTAACCATAAGTATTAACGCATGAAATGCTTTTGTTCTAATTCCATAGCCGAAGGCTATAGATTATCAATTATATGTTAAAGATATAAATACAGTGAATAACTAATAACTAATAGTTAAAATTTTTTGTGTATGGATATTTTGTTTTCATATGGTTTTAATTTTAATATATATTGCTTCGATGAATGGAAGCTTCATCAATTCAACATTTAACATTCAACATAACATAATCATTTATTTTGCTTCAACAACCGTTTTCTGCTATAATTAAGCATGATTTGATCAACGAGGGAGAGATATTATGAAAAAGGAGTCCTTTTTAAAGGGTGCTGCTATTCTAGGAATTGCAGGAATATTCATTAAGGTTATGGGAGCATTTTTTAGAATCCCATTAGGAAATATAATAGGTTCAGAGGGTTTAGGTTACTATCAGGTGGGTTATCCAATATTTAATTTTCTTTTGGCCTTTTCTGTCGCAGGTTTCCCAACTGCAATTTCAAAGCTTATAGCAGAAAAAAGGGCCCTTAACAATTATATCGGTGCCAATCAAGTGTTTAAAACATCCATGCTGGTGCTTTTTATCATAAGCTCAACCTTCTCCCTGGCACTATTTTTTGGAGCTCGATATTTTGTAAATGACTTCGTGCAAAGTCCTAAGGCCTTCTATGCCGTCATTACCTTAGCACCAGGCTTGTTCTTTGTATCGATGCAGGCAGGCTACAGGGGCTACTTTCAAGGATTAAAGGACATGGTGCCAACAGCCGTTTCCCAACTGGTGGAGCAGCTGGTGAGGGTAATTATAGGACTATTATTAGCTGTATACTTAATGAATCAGAGTGTAGAATATGCAGCTGCAGGGGCATCCTTCGGAGCAACAGCAGGTGGAATCGCTGGATTAGGGGTAATCCTAATCATCTACTATAGACATAAGAGAAAGCTTAAGAACCATAATGAACCCCTTATTGGTGAAAGGGATCATTCAAGTAATATTATTAAGGAGTTAATGAGGATTGCTATTCCTATAACCATAGGAGCTTCCATTATACCCTTAATAAGCCTCTTAGATACAGCCATCGTAATAAGAAGACTTCAATCCATAGGATTCTCATATTCTGAAGCAAATAGCTTATATGGACAGCTTACAGGAATGGCCACAACCCTAATTAATTTACCTCAGGTTCTAACCGTTGCATTAGCCATGAGTATCGTGCCTGTAATAGCAGAATCTAGTGCAAAAAATAATTTGCCAGAAATACAAAGAGATACCCAATCTGCCATGAGGATTTCTATGTTAATAGGATTACCATCAGCAGTTGGTTTGGCGGTTTTATCTACACCCATTATGCAACTACTATTTCCAAATGAACCTGCAAGTGTAGGGAGGGTTCTTTTATATCTATCCTTCTCGGTTCTTTTTATAACTCAAATTCAAACCATGACGGGTATATTGCAAGGATTAGGAAGGCAGGTTATACCAGTTAGAAACCTACTTGTGGGAGCACTATTCAAACTGATTGTAACCTATGTACTGGTAGGGATACCTGCCCTAAATGTGAATGGTGCTGCTATAGGGACAGTAATGGCTTACTTGGTAGCCGCATCCCTTAACTATATTTCTCTAAAGAAATATACTCTTGTAACCTTAGACAAGAACAGAGTTCTTATAAAGCCAATCATTGCCGTTATCGTTATGGCAATTGTTGTAAAACTATCCCATATGGCATTTATTCCTCTTGTTGGAGAAAAGCTATCAACTGTAGCCTCTATTACTATTGGTGGAATCGTTTATGGGGTTATGCTTATAGCAACAAAAACCATTACAAGGGAAGATTTTAATATGCTACCTGGTGGAGGAAAGCTGATAAAGATCTTAGATAGATTCGGTGTTTTATAGCAGTAGGAAGGAGAATGGAAGTGGGTAAAATAACCATTGCTGGTTTGGGCCCTGGTTCTAAAGAACACCTCACTCTTGGAGTGGTGGAGGCCATAAAAAACCATAATAACCTATACCTTAGAACAGAAAAACATCCAACAGTTGATTATTTAGTAAAGGAAGGCATCAACTATAAGAGCTTCGACGATGTCTATAATCAACATGAAAGCTTTGATGAAGTTTATCAGCATATATGCCAGTATTTATTGAGGGAAGCTGCTGATCGAGACATCCTTTATTTAGTTCCTGGTCATCCATATGTGGCAGAATATACTGTTGACCTATTGGTTAATCAAGTAAAGGAAAAAAACATTGAAATTGATGTTATTCCAGCCATGAGCTTTTTAGATGTATTGCTGCCTATAGTGGGCTTAGACCCTGTAGCTGGATTTAAGCTATTAGATGCACTACAGCTAGATCATCAGGAGCCCGATCCCCTGGTGGCTAATATCATTACACAGATGTATGACTCTTATGTGGCTTCGGAGGTTAAGCTTAAGCTGATGGAGTATTATGATTATCAGCAGGAGGTATTTGTAATAAGGGCAGCTGCAGTACCTCAATTGGAGAGGGTTGAAAGGCTACCCTTGTACCAACTAGATAGAGTTGATTGGGTGGATTATCTTACCAGCCTTTATATACCAAGGATTGACAGCAATCAAAAAAGATTTTATAATATGAATAATTTAATTGACATCATGGAAAGATTAAGACATAAAGACGGTTGCCCGTGGGATATTCAGCAGACTCATGAGACTTTAAAGCCTTATTTAGTAGAAGAGGCTTACGAAGTCTTAGAGGCAATTGACCTTGAAGATGACCTCCTCCTTGAAGAGGAGCTTGGAGACCTATTACTACAGGTTGTTTTCCATAGCCAAATTGCAAAGGAAAGAGGAGCCTTTAACATTAAAGACGTTATTAGGGGAATCTGTGAGAAGCTTGTATATAGGCATCCCCATGTCTTTTTAGATGTAAAGGTAGAGGATAGTGAAGGTGCCCTAGATAGTTGGGAAGAGCAAAAAAGGCAGGAGAAGCATATAAAAAGCCATACAGAGTCGATGATTTCAATACCAAAGGAACTACCAGCCTTAATGAGGGCAGATAAGATTCAAAGGAAGGCAGCAAAGGTGGGCTTTGATTGGGACAACCCTCAGGATGTGATTAATAAGATTCATGAAGAATTGCAGGAGCTATTAGAAGCACAAGAAAAAGGAAACCCTGTAGAAATTAAAGAAGAGGGTGGAGACCTGTTATTCGCAGTAGTAAATCTTTTGCGCTTCTATAAGGTTGAACCTGAAGATGCCCTAAGGTCTACAATAAACAAATTCTTAAAAAGATTCAGCTACATAGAAGACAAAGCGAAAAAAATGGAGCAAAAACTAGAAAACATGTCTTTAGCTGAAATGGATCTTCTTTGGGAAGAAAGCAAAAAAAATAATACAATAGCACCAAAATGTTAAAAATGTGGAAAAAAAATATAGAAAATCTAATAAAAAGAAGGATTTTCTGATTTTAAAGAGAATATCACATACGTATTCTAAAATTAAAGGAGGTTTTTTAAGTGAACAAAGCTGAATTAGTTTCTAAAATGGCTGAGAAAAGTGCATTAACAAAAAAGGATGCTGAATTAGCATTGAACTCTTTTATGGAAAGTGTTGAAGAGGCTCTAGTAGGAGGAGACAAGGTTCAATTAGTTGGTTTTGGAACTTTCGACGTAAGAGAAAGAAAGCCTAGACAAGGACGTAACCCAAGAAACCCAGAGCAAGTAATTGATATCCCAGCTTCTAAGGCTCCAGTTTTCAAGGCTGGTAAGACTTTAAAAGAGAAAATCAACGGATAATTAAATCAGGTCTTAGACCTGATTTTTTATCTTTTGGCGAGTGATTTGCCATTACTTTAATTTAATTACTCAATATTGTTATTATATAGTGTTTTTTAATATTTTTTATAATTGCTTCGAGGAATCGAAGCTACATCAATTCAACATTCAACATTCAACATTCAACATTCAACATTATTAACGGAGGTGTCAAAATGAGACTAGACAAATATTTAAAGATATCTAGAATAATCAAACGCAGAACTATAGCCAAGGAAGCCAGCGATAGTGGAAGAATCACAATAAATAATAAACCTGCCAAGGCCAGTACTGAGGTAAAAGAAGGGGATATCATTGAAATACAGTTTGGAGACAAAAAATTTATTGCAGAAATTACTACAGTAAAGGAACATGTTTCAAAGGACGATGCTAAGGAAATGTATAGGATTATAGAGGGGTAAGGAAACCAGTTAATAGTTAATAGTGAAAGGCAAGATACAAAAGGTAAGTTAATAGGGAATAGGTAATAAGTAATAAGGAAAAATTCAGAGTTTGTAGTGAAAAATTAAAAGTGAAAAATGAAAAGTTATCCTAAAAGATAAGACTTAAAAGTAAAATCCCAACATGAGCTAAGCTAAATCTTATTATTGAAAAACTGCATACAATCCTTCTAGAGACAAATAATATGTGTAATAACAATGTTGTTTTAATTAATAGAAATTTACTATGTAAATTTCAAACAATATAAATTTGCTTCTATAGAGCAAATTTATTCAATAATTCAACATTCAACATTCAACATTCAACATTACTCATTACTTATTTATACGAGGAGGTTTTGTATGAAAAATAAAAAGTTTATCCTTATACTCATAGCTATTTTATTAACGATATCTGCCTTTGGCTGTAGGCCTCAGGAAAGGCCTGAAGGAAGAAGAAACCCAGGAGATGGAGATATCCCCCCTATACCAGAGGAAATAAGCCAAGGTGAAGGGAAAGAGCCCCGTCTTAAGGTATATTTAGTAGAGAACCAAGGAATTAAAGAAATGAACTTTGAAGAGTATGTTGAGGGTGTATTGGCAGGAGAAATGCATAATGATTGGCCAGAGGAGGCCTTAGCGGCTCAAGCTATCCTAGCTAGAACCTTTGTAATGGAGTTCGTAACATCAAAGGGCGGCTCTAAATATGAAGGAGCCCATGTATCCACCGATATAGAGGAGGCTCAAGCATGGGATGCAGCAAAGATCAATGACAGAATTAAAGAAGCTGTACAAAGAACCAGAGGAATGGTAGCCCTCCATGAGGATGAATATATTAAAGCCTGGTTCCATGCCCATGCCGGCGGGAAAACAGCAACGGCTAAAGAGGGGTTGGCCTTTGAAGAGGAAGAACCCCCATACATTCAAGTTGTAGAGTCTCCGGATTCTGCAGAGGCTCCTCCAGAGGATACCAACTGGAGAGCTGAATTTACTAAAGATAAAATTAAGCAGGCTGTCAGTGAATCAGGACAGCAGGTGGCAGATTTTAGTGCCATTGAGGTAGTAGAAACCGGACCTTCCGGAAGGGCCACCAAGCTTCAGATAGGAGAAGCAACCGTAAATGCTGCTTCCTTTAGGGTTGCCTTAGACAGTACCAAAATGAAATCTACTCAGCTAAAAAACATTTCAGTTGAGGGAAACAAGGTAATTATGGAGGGCGTAGGCTATGGCCATGGAGTAGGGTTGAGTCAATGGGGCGCATATCAAATGGCCAAGGATGGGAAAAGTGCTTCAGAAATTATTACCTACTACTTTAAAAATGTAAGGGTAGTCAATTTGTGGGACTAGCCTAAAATGGTTCTATTCCCAGTGCCTTCCGCATACTATAACTTGAGAAGATAGATGGGGAAGGTGAAAAAGGGTGGATGAAGGTAAAGTAAATAAAAATAAAAATAAAAATCATAATATGATTCTAGAAAACAGAGAGAAGGTTTCAATATCAGGAGTTGAACACGTTAATAGCTTCAATAGCGAAGTAATCATCCTTGATACTGTTGCCGGATTATTAACTATAAAGGGGCAGGAGCTAGATGTTAGCAAGCTAAATATAGAGGACGGCAATGTAGTGATAACAGGAACGGTGTTCTCCATGCAATATAGTAATAGAGAAAGCTTAGGTAGTAAAAGCTCCGGCTTATTAGGAAAAATGTTTAAATAGAGCATAAAAAAGTAAATCCAAACAAAGGATTTACTTTTTTTAAGGAATAAATGCAATACACCCCATGGAAAATACTATAAATTTTGTCATTATTACAAAAAGTTTATTTTAAATAACCCCTCTACATTATTGATTTTTGATTGAAATTGTACTACAGTATTAATGGGTACAAAGAATTTTGAATAAAAAATAAAGAGTTTAGAAATAAACAATTAGAACAGGTATCTGCAATCTTAAAACTATATTTTATTATCAATTTCAGAAAAGAGGATTGTGCACCATGAAGAAACTAAAACCTTACTATTGGTTAAGTGCCTTTATAATTCTAAGCACTATTAAGCAAGTATTTGTAGAAGGAATGATGGGTATTTCCTTAATAGAGCCCTACACCCTAATGATAAACCTACTAATATTTTCGGGGCTTTATGCCATAGTTTTTGTTACCTTTAAGAAAAATAAGTTGATCCACATCCTTAGTGTATATTCTTTATTGGCAATTATTCTATTTAGTAACTTAATCCATTACAGATATTTTCATATGCCACTATCCTTCTATTCCTTTCAAGCTTTTAAGCAGGTGGGGGCAGTGAAAACCAGCGTATTTTATTTAATCAAATTAACAGATGCCCTCATTTTTCTAGATTTGATTATCCTATGGCCCCTTCTTTTTAAGAAAAGAGCCATTACTGAATTTTTTACCAGCAAAAAAGATCGAATTATGGCCTATAGCCTATCTATAGTTGTATTTGCAGCTGCACCAGTTGCCAATAATAAGATTTTAAATGGAAATACCCACACCATTAATCAGCTTGGAACAATTAATTATCATCTTCAGGATCTATATGGATATATATTTGATCAATCCACCTTTGGTGGATATGATGCCACTGTCTTCAATTCTGGTATCAATCTTGGAGAGGGAAAATATCACGGTTTAATCGAGGGAAGGAACATTATTACCATACAGGTAGAGTCTATGCATAATTTTGTTTTACAGAGGGAAATTGAAGGCCAACCAATAACCCCTATTATGAACAGCCTTATAAATAAGGATTCTATCTATTTCAGCAGATATTATCAGCAGTTAGGTCGAGGAAATACCTCCGATGCCGAATTTGTATCCAATAACAGCCTGTATGCATCAATGAAAACCTATAGCTACAAAGAGTATGAGGGTAATGAGCTTTATACCTTACCGCAGGTATTAAAGGAAGAAGGCTACAATACAATTGCCTTCCATGGTAACGAGCCAGATTTCTGGAATAGAAAGAGCATTTATCCTTCTATAGGATTTAATACCTATATCAGTACAGATGAAATGGAAATGGATGAAGTAATCGGGATGGGAATAAGTGATGGCTCCCTATTTAAGCAATCACTAGGTTATCTTGAGAAGCTTCCGCAGCCCTTCTACAGCTTTTATGTATCCCTTACCTCCCATAACCCCTTTATCATCCCAGAAGAGCAAAGGGGCTTAACAATTGATGGAGAGTACAAGGACACCATAATTGCAGATTATTTTCAGTCTGTAAATTACTTTGATAGAATGCTAGGGGAGTTTATTGAAGAACTCAAAAGAAGAGATTTGTATGATAACTCAGTGATTGTAATATACGGTGATCACTTTGCCCTAGATATCCGTAAGGATAATATTAAAGAATTGATTACTGATTATTTAGGCAAACCCTATGATTTTGAAGAGTTTTTAAATGTTGGATTGTTGATTCATATTCCAGGCTCTGGAATAACAGAAACCTACACAACCGCTGGAGGGCAAATAGACTTTTTCCCTACAATGATGAACCTTGTAGGAGTTGATGAAATAAAGGGGAACATTTTAGGAAAGGACCTTATAAATACTGAAGAAGGCTTTGTAGCCCACCAAACCTATATGATTAGGGGTTCCTTTATTGACAACGAAAAGGTATTTGAATTTTCTAGAGATGGTAGATATGAAAATAGTAGGGCTTGGCGAATAGATAATCATGAGCCTGTCCCCCTAGAAGAGTGTAGAGAAGGCTACGAAAGGGCTTTACGGGAAATAAGAGCCTCGGAGTATTTATTAGATAATAACCTATCTAGACAAAAACAAAATAGTGATGAATAGATTAAAAACTACCCTCCGGGGTAGTTTTTAAAAAATGTTGAATGACTAATGTTGAATGTTGAATTGATATTAAATTTCCTTTGGGAAGTTTATTTATATAAGTCCAAGGACTCTTTACTGCATAGAATACTTTCTTCTAAATTTATTTTATAAAAATGGCTTTCATCTTTAAAAGCTTCAATAATTCAACATTCAACATTTAGCATTCCACATGCAAAATATTTTGTAATTATTATAAAAATACTTTGTAGACACGCACCTTTTGAAATTTTCCACATAATATGATAAGAAGTTAGAATTTCATGGGGTGATCATATGGATATGTATTCAATTAATCAAGAAGTATACATATTGTTAGCAACTATATACGGCGGTATTATCATAGGTTTCATATACGAGCTTTATAAGGTCTTTAGAAACATCTTTAAACCAAGGAAGGTAGCCACAAACCTGCAGGATATGTTTTTTTGGACAATTATAACCCTAGTAGCCTTTTATGTTTTAATCTACAGCAACAATGCACAGCTTAGATTCTATAATTTTTTGGGATTTTTGATAGGTGCCTTAATGTATCATTATGTATTAAGTAAGCCCGTTAGTAAAGGATTATATTTTTTGCTAGGGGTCTTCAAGGGTTTTTTTCATGATCTATGGCAATTGACAATATACCCCTTTCGTGTGGCATTTTCTTTGGTTGAGGTACCATATACCTATTGTAAAAAAAAGACAAAACCAGTATACTATAAATCAAAGAGGATTTTTAAACTACCAGGTAGAATAGTATACGATACCAAAAGAAGCATAGGTAGATATTTTAAGAAGAGATAAACCAACGTTTAACAAGGGAGTGGAGAATATGCCAAAGAAAAAACTGAAGTTCAACAGGATATTAATGCTATTTATTCCTATTTTCTTGTCGGCCTATGTACTCTTTACCCTTTATGAGCAGCAGATGGAGATGGTAGAGTTAAAGAAGCAAGAGGGCAACTATGTTGAAAAGCTAAATGCCACTTTAAATGAGATAGAAGAAATAAAGGCTCAGATAGAAGGAGCTAGCGAAGATGGCTTTATTGAAAAAATCGCTAGAGAACAATTAAAAATGATTGGTTCCGATGAGGTTATATTTATTGATATGGGAAAAGGAGGAAAGTAAAAAAATATATACCCATTTAAAATGTTGTATGGTATAATGGGTTTGAATATTGAATAACTTTCTTAATTATTAAAAGGAGGAAATTACATCTATGCCGTTAGAGGTAGGTAAAGTCGTAGAGGGTACAGTATCAGGAATAACAAATTTTGGGGCCTTTATCGACTTAGGAGAAGGAAAAACAGGTCTTGTTCACATTTCAGAAGTAGCAAATGATTATGTAAAAAATATTAAAGACTACCTTATGGATGGTCAAAAGGTAAAGGTGAAGCTGCTTTCAATAGAAAAGGACGGAAAAATCAGTTTATCTATTAAACAGGCAACGCCACCAAAGCCCAAAACCATCAAACCAGCAGAGGTTGATTGGAATAAGTCAGAGGATACCCAATCTATGTCTTTTGATGACAAATTAAGTAGATTTCTTAAGGATAGCGAAGAGAAGATGCAATCTATGAAAAGCAAGAATAAGAACAATCGAAAAGGGAATGGGCATTCAAAAAAAGCATATAAAGAATAAGATGTATAAGCCGGCGACCCCGGCTTTTGTTAATTTATGAGCTCAGGAGGAGATACTAGTGAATAAATGTGCCACCATAGATATTGGAACCAACTCCATGCGACTATTGTTAATAGAGCTGGAGGGGAAAAAGGTAGTTTCTAGGGAAAAAACCATAAATGTAACTCGAATTGGAGCATCGGTGGATGGCTGCGGCTACATCACTCCCCAAGGGATTGATAGAAATTTACAAAGCTATAATCAGCTAGTACAGAAGGCTGAGGAGTGGGGGGCTGAAAGTATTTGGTCCATTGCAACCAGCGCTGTAAGAGATGCAAAGAATGGTGAAGAATTTACTCAAATAGCCTTCCAAGAGACAGGTGTGCCCATTAAGATTATAACTGGTGAGGAAGAGGCTGAGCTAGGCTACAAAGGTGTTTTGTGGGGAATAGAAACAAAGCCACAAACAATGATGGTAATAGACATTGGTGGCGGCAGTACAGAACTAATTGTTGGTAACGCAACAGAAATTATAAAAAAATCCAGTATTGATATCGGCGCAGTAAGGATGACAGAGAGATATATTACAACAGATCCTATTTCTGAAGAAGAGTATCTAAGACTGAAGGAGGAAATCAATAAAGCTTTAGATGGCTTCTTTAGTAGCACTTCTTTGCCAAACATAGAGGTTTTTGTGGGAATTGGGGGAACCGCAACCAGCCTTGGCGCTATTGATCAACAGCTTGTGGAGTATGACATGGACAAAATCCACACCTATAGGCTAAAAGAGGACAAAATTCATCGGATAATGGAGAATCTAAAGACAATAACCCTAGAAGAGAAAAAGAAGCTAAAGGGTTTGCACCCAAAGAGGGCTGATATTATCCTTGCTGGAACTGTAATTCTTCATCAGCTGATGAAAAAATTCTCTTTTAAAGAGATGATTCTAAGTGAGTACGACAATCTTGAGGGACTATTGATAACACAGCAATATAAGTGAAAAATTAAAAATGAAAAGTGAAAAATGATTTTTTCCCTTCTAACTTGAAATTCTCAATGTGTAATCTTAACCATTAAGTGAATTTTTGTTAATTATGTTTCATTTTGTCTTTCTACAATGCTAATTGTCATATGGTTTTTTGAAGTAGACAAGCATTCTTGACAAATCTTTTGGACAACCTTTGGTACACTTGATTCATTACATCAATATGAGGAAGGGTGTACCTATGGAAAATAAAGCAATTTTGCATTCAATAGAAAAAAATATCAGCACATTACTCAATTATAAAAATATGATATTTCTTCATTTTATAGGATTCTTTATGGGAAGGGCAGGAATACTGGATAGTCTTGCCCCCTTTGGCATAGGCTTCTATGTAGCAATAATCCTATTTAATAAAAGATATTTTTCGGTAGCCCTTGCCATTATGGCAGGGACTATTTCAACTCAGGGACTAATGGGGAGTCTTCAATATGGAATCAGTATAGTAGTGATATCCATATTATACAAATATGTATTGAATCTTAGAAAAACAAAAATCATCAAGATTTCTATACTCTCAAGCATTATATACGCAATGGTTGCATCCACGTTTTTAATTCTCAATAAGTACTACATTTACGATCAACTAATGATATTATTCGAGGCTTTAGTGATTTTAGCAATCGTATTCATTTCTTCCTATGCCATTCCTGCAACCCTACAATCCATTAAGAGGAAAAGACTTGCCACTGAAGAAGTCATTTGTGTAGCCATAATAATGGCCTTGGTCTTATCGGGAATCAAGGATTTCAATATTGCAGGCCTGTCTATAAAAAACGTATTAAGCATACTAATTACAGTGCTTTTTGCCTATAATGGTGGAGCAAGCATAGGGGCAGCTGTGGGGATTACAATTGGATTGATAGGAAGCATGTCCAATAGCGGCATGCCCCCTGTTGTGATTGCTATCTATGGTTTTTCTGGCCTATTGGCAGGGATTTTTCGTGAGCTTGGCAGGGCTGGCAGTGCCTTCGGGTTTTTACTAGGGAATACGATTTTAACCTTCTACATAAATGGCTATTATGAAATTTTTATACAACTAAAAGAAGTATTATTATCATTTATAATGTTTTTAATAATACCTGCTGGCGTTATTAAGAATCTTCAAAGGTATACCAGCTCTTTAGCACCTGTTCATGGCGGTAGAGGCTACGGAGAAGTTATGAAGCAAAGAATACACGATAAGCTATGGGATTTTTCAGATACATTTTTCGAGTTGTCCTCAACCTTTGAGAATATGGTACAGCAGGTGGAGGCCTTTGATAATCAAGATCTTTCACGATTAATAGAAAGGGTTGCTGAAGGAGTATGCCTAGAATGTGGTATGAGGAGAAGTTGCTGGGATAAAGGTTTTATGACCACTTATAAAAGCATCGAAAACCTTCTCCTCTTAATAGAAACAAAAGAAGAAATAGGGCTAGAAGAGTTACCCGACCATATAAAAAAACGGTGTGTTAAGGCCAAGGCTTTGGTTCAGAAGGCTGCAGCTTTGTATGAATTGAGCAGAATTAATCTAACTTGGAGGAAAAAGCTCATGGAAAGCCGAGAACTGGTTGGACAACAGCTTAAGGGGGTAGCCCAGGGGATACAACAGCTGGCCAAAGAGGTTAACAACAATATTTACTTCGATACACGTCTTGAAGAGGCTTTATATATAGCCCTCGATAAGGTAGGTCTGCCCGCCACCAACATAATGGTTACCCATGATGAAAGCAATTTCCTAGAAGTAACCGTTGAAAGAAAAAGATGCTTTAAAAGGGAGGAATGTAGCTCTAGTTATATTCCAATAATGTCGGAGATTATAGGGGCACCGATGATTAAAAAAACCCAAAGCTGCAATATAGATTTTGATAATAATCTATGCAAATTTGTATTGGTGGAGGCAAATCAATATTCAGCAATTACAAAGGTAGCCCAGGTTACCAAAGAAGGGAACTTTCTATCAGGAGACACCTACTCCTTTATTGATTTAAGAGATCATCAGTATATGGTAGCCCTTAGTGATGGTATGGGCACCGGCGAGAAGGCCCACTCCCAATCCACTGCAACGATTTCAATGCTAGAAAAAATGATGGAGGCTGGTTTTAACCAAGAGATGGCCATTAAAACCGTCAACTCTATGCTGATATTAAAAGCATCCAATGAGATTTTTTCAACCATTGACATGGTGGTTTTAAATTTGCACAATGGGATGGCCAATTACGTTAAAATAGGGTGCGTATCTTCCTATATCAAGAAAAGAGATGGAAAAGTTCATACCATTCCCTCCTCCAGTCTTCCAATAGGAATATTGTCAGAGATAGAAATTCAAGAGAGGCAATGTCAGCTATCAGATGGAGATCTATTAATCATGATTTCTGATGGAATACTGGAGGTAAATAAAGAAGGTAGGGATGAATGGTTATTTGATTACATTTCAAGCATCCATACCCTTAATCCTCAGGAGATGGCGGATAAAATCCTCCATAGAGCCCTCCAGTTTACAAACAATATCCCGGAGGATGATATGACGGTTTTAGTAACAAAGGTATGGAGGAATATATAAAAAACAGGGCATTGCATATGCAATGCCCTATCTTTATTAAAATTTTAAGAATGATTAGCTACTTCTTCTGCTGATCCTTCTTTAACTTTATCACTATCCAGTAATAATACCTTCTCGATTAAACCATCCTTCATTTTTACAATCTTCAATGTAACGCCACCCACGCTGTATTCTGCTCCTTCTTCTACTGGTTTGCAGGTCTCATCGGATAAGTGGCAAATCAAACCACCAATTGTAGATCCCTTGTCTTCGGGAATGCTTAAACCAGATTCGAAGTTAACAGCATGAACAGGGGAGGCTGCTGACACTACTTTTCCTTCATTTACATTAAAGGTGGCATACTTACTGGACATAAGGTACTTTCTAATTAAAAATACAATTAAAATTGCAATGGTTCCTAAAATTAAATCTAGCATAGTTTCGCTATAAACCAACATCTTTCTTGCTATGGCAAATAGCACAAGTTCAAGGATACTACCCGTAGAGTGAGACAATAGCATTAATACTAACTCAATACCAATTACCATTAACAGAGCAATACTTAAGAACTTCTTAAAGGAATCATAGATATGATATATATCTGTAGATAGAAGAACACTTAAATATTTAACAATAGAAATACCACCTAATATGATTGCAACTACAATAAAAAACGCAATTATTAATTCTAGGCTAGTTGCAATTTTTACTAGCTTTTTCTTTAAATAGTCCATTTCATCATCCCTCTTATTATATTGTTTTATACTATTATTATAGTCCTTTGATATATATTTGGCAATACGAAGAAGACAGTCATCACCGGCGAGAAGGGCTAAATATCCTAATTCATACCTATTAATAACAGAAAAATGAATAATGAAAGGAACAGTTATTCAATTCTAAAATATGAAATTTTAGAGGTTTCTATGATGCTTACAAATCTTAACAAGAAATCACAATTTCCGATGATAAAGAGGAAAATCTATTATGTCGAATAATTAAGAATAATCAGAAACAAGAATAATTGGAGCTGTAATTATGCATAAGTAGTTAAAAAGATAACGATTAAATATTTATTCCAAAATAACAAAATATAGTCTTTAAGAACTTGTCTATTATATTTATTTAATATTTACCCTATAATTATTATGATTTTTGGCCGATATTATTAGATAGATGCAAAGATAATAAATGTTAAATGTTGAATGTTACATGTTAAATTGGGGTCTAAATTTACAAAGTAAATTTATTGCTTTTTTAAAGAATTTTTAAGTCAAACATACAAGAAGCTAACCTTTTATTTAAATTTATGTTTAAAAAATATGATCATATTAAGTGTATTCTTATTATATTAATTGCTTCGATTTATCGAAGCTACAATTATTCAACATTCAACATTTAACATTATATTTTAAATTACTATTATTTGTACTTAAAAGGGGGAAATCACATGAAAAAGAAGTCAATAGCGGGGGTGGCATTAACCATAATTCTGGTTATTAGCTTTTCAACCATCTCATATACACAATCCTACAGAAGAACGATTACAGCATGGTTTAACAATATTGGAGTAGAGCTGGATGGTGAAGTCCTTCAGCTAGAGAAGGAGCCTTTTATTTTTGATAATCAACTATATATGCCGATTGAGGAACTGGCAGATCATTTATATATAAACTACCTATACGATGAAGAGGAAGGTTTGGTTAAGTTAGACACCAATAGACTATATTCTGAAGATCCTGACACTTCAGTGATACCCGTTGCCTTCCAAAAACACTATGAGATGGAGGCCCTAAAAAGGCAGGTGGCAGAACTACAACGAGAGGTTGAACTCCTGCAAGACGACAGATTTCCATTCCAGAGGATAGCCTCAGTTAGTGAAATGGAGGAATATCTAAGGGAAAACTTTAAAAACTTAGGAGACCTTAATATAGATTTGAGATTTACCCAGTTAGGACAAGATAAATACTACTTTAATGCAGCCTTTAGCAATGACACTACCCAATGGGGGGAACTAGATAGAAGAACCATAGAAAATTGGGTGGATGATATACTATATGTTACCCGAAAGCTTTTCAATCCAAATGCAGAAATACAAGGGAGCATTAAGTATAAAAATATCACTTCAGGGACAATCTATGCATCCTATTACACTAGGGGAAATAGACTATACTTCGACTTTAAGCTGGCGGACCATAAGGAAAGCCAAGAGGTAGACGGAGTTAAAGTGGAGACAAACTTGAAGAAGTCGTTAAAATACTATAGTAACGAAATGTTCAATTATCAGGTATTCGTTAATAAAAATGACGTAGATGTGATTGTAAATGCTGAAAAACAGCGCTTTGATGATTGGTCCCCAACAACTAAAATGCAATATCTAAAGAGGTTAAGAACAGAAATTTTCGAAATAAATGAAAATGTAAATATAAATGGTAAAATCATCGATGAGGTAACAGGTAAAACCCTCCTCAGCTTCTCCATAGTAAACAATCAAATTCGTTCTGCAGATTTAATAGTAGAAGTTGAAGAGTACTTAAACAAGAATTATAAAGATTTCTATTACCGTCATGGATTCGACTTTACTTATAAAATCTACGAAAGCTTCGGTGATGCCTTTGAAATCGTAATAGAAGGTGATTTCGCCGACAGTGATGAAGAGTGGCAAGATGTAGAAGACGATGGAGAGTATTCCTTAAGACAATTCATACAAAAGTCCTTTAGATACGTTGATTCAATCTATGATGTAGACATATTTGGTGAATTGCAGGATGAGAATCTTAAGAGTATTAGTAATTTAGAGTATTATCGAGAAGAAGACCATTCCCAACGAGCATTGCTTCCAATAATATTCCAATAATCTTCCTCAAACATAAAAAGAGTAGCTGGCTCAATGCCGCTACTCTTTTATATTGATTTTGCATTTGTTCTTATAATTATTAATTATTCATTACTAATTATTAATTGAGTTATTTCACTTCTGCCTTCAATGCCTGATAAATCATATAAGCAACATCCCCACGGGTTACTACGTAACTGTTCTCATAGGTTAAATGATCCACCAACCCTAACTCTGAAGCCACCCTTAAATGTCCAATTGGCCATTCTTCTGTGACAGTTTTCTCCTCGTAACCTAAAAGTCTTACAAGGATAGTGGCTACTTCTGCATAGGTAATGTTGGCCTGCGGTTTAAAAGTATCGTCGGGATAACCCGTCATCAATCCTTCTTCTTTGGAAACAGAAATATACCCCGATGCCCAAAAGCTACCAGCTATATCCTTGAAGGGGGTCTTACCCTTGTTGGCACTTGCCCTTTCCTCTAAGCTCATCATTCTAACCATCAAGGTGGCAACCTCAGCTCTAGTAATATTGTTTTCAAGCCTTAGTGTACCATCCTCATATCCTGTAAAAATCCCTAAATCCTTAAGATAATTACCAGCACCTTCAAAATCTACAGTGCTGTTGGCACTGATGGGTGTAATCGATACAACCAATATCAGTACCATTATCATTATAGATAAACTTCTTTTAGTCATTTAAATCCCTCCTATGCTGTTTCACCATCATTATAACAGAGAGGGGATTATTTTAGTGTTAAGATTGTATTACAGAAATACAGAGTGTCCTTAATAGATGAAAACACTAATGTTAATGTTTAATGTTGAATGTTGAATTATTGAAGCTTCAATCAATCGAAGCATTTATAAAAGTGCAATTAGGAAAAGAAGCAAATATAAAACAGTTATAAATCGTAAATTTTTTTATACAGCTTTTACCACTTAATTGTTCACATAAAATTAGTAAATTTACACGGTAAATTTATGCCTCAATTCAACAGTTTTCATTCAACAGTAGTCCCTGAGGACAATAATTTAAAGGATGCTGGTTAATTTGACTAAAAACAGGTATATCAGAATGGAGTTTTTAATCAAATTGCATGTCTTTTTATATATTAACTGCTTCGAAATTTCGAAGCTTCCTCAATTCAACATTCAACATTCTTAATTCAACATTATACCCTGAGGAATATAGTCCTCAGGGTATAGCTTATATTTCAATTTTATGACAATTGTCGAAAATAAGGGAAGGGTGGAAATACATGTGCTATAATATAAAATAATGCAATATTACCATAATATACAGCTATTAATAAATTTGGTTTTTTTGACGATAAATATATTAAGAATTTGGCATAGGGGGACATACAAATGAGAAGAAAATTGGCGATGCTGGCTACTTTTATTATGCTATTCAATACAATATTTACTACAATTAATATAGAAGAGGTCTATGGGGCAGTTACCCCTACTGTAGATAGTATTGTAATTGAGGAAGAGGTAAGGGTTGTTAACGGTCAAAGGGTAACTAGCTATTCCGTTAACTTTAATGGATACCCTCTAAACAACGTAACTGCCATTCGAGTAAGAACCACTGCAGACCCAGCTGATGGAGCGGTAAAAACATTAACCGGCTTCACTAAGGTAGGCGATGGCACCTCGGATCTTCTTTATACACCCTCAGGAGCAGGTCAAACCCTTGCTTCCATTTTCGGTACCACAGGAAATGTGTATTTCGGTGTAATCGCAGATGGAGTTGAGTATATAACCAATAAGGCCTTTTTAATTCCGCCTGATTCAAACGTTATGAAGGTAGACTATATTAATGGCCTGAGCCCTGCCTCATGGCCTATTAACGTAAACAAAGGAGAGGACCTTAAAGTTCAAGGTACCCATTTCACAAACCCTGCTATAGATGATCCCTACTATAAATTAGGTATAACCACCGGTGATTTTGTAGCCAGTGAGGTTCCCTATACTAGTAATCTTACGAAGGATGAAATTGACATAGATACCTCCAGTGAATATTTAAATGCGGGACAAAATCTTAACTTGATATTCCAAAAAAAGAGTGGCAGCTTTGTCACCATTCGATATGTAGTTAGAGATGCTGTAAACATTGCAAACCCCCTTAATTTAGGTGATGTAAGTGTATCACCCCTAAGGGGTACCTCCGGTACAATAGTTAGAATTAGAGCTAACAATCACATACCCCTACTAGATGCTGGTACAAAGGTATACATTGGAGGAATAGAGGCCAATAGAAATGTAAGTAGCTTCAGTGATGGCACCTTCGATTATACAGAGGGAGGAGACAATAAGAAGGGTATAGAGGTTGTAGTGCCTGCATTGCCTTCAACGGGAGTAACCTATCCTATTGTAATTAGAAACCTTGATGGCGATACCTATCAGCATGATCAGGGCTTCTACTATGAAGCAGCACCTAGCTCCTTGCTAAATATCATTGGGATAAACCCCGATAAAGCCTACACCAACGAAGAACAGCTTATAGATGGCCTTCGGATTCAAAACCTCGTGGTTGTCAACAATATCGATAATTATGGAACAATAAGTAATACTGAAGAAGGTACAACAGGTGTAGGGTCAAATTTAAACTACTTTAAAAATGATGACGACCCTAAATCCTATTATATTAAATATGAGTTGGCTGAGCCCAACCATTTTATTGAAAGAAAAATAACCGTTAATATAGCTCTAAAGGCTAATATAACTAATGTACCGTTGGCATTAGATGCCCCACAGGGAATCACCACCATAGAGGTAGTCACCGATAAGGTTGGTTTGGCAGGCACATATGAGGTAACAGCCCGTACCGAAACCATCTATTATCAAATGGATGGTACAGACCTAGTTGAGCTTCAATATAGGGTAGAGGAGGCTCCCTACTCCCAACAGAACAAGGTTAATTTTATCTTTGAGCCTGATATCACAACACCAACCATTACCAGCATAACCCCCAATAAGGGACCCTATGCTGAAAATATCGTAGCAACTATAACAGGACAAAACTTTAGAGTTATTGAAAATATTGATGGAAATCGATATTATCCCACCATTGTTTTAGGTACTCAATCGATAACAAGCGATGGTAAATATAAGGTAATTACCAAAAACACCAATGGCGAGACAATAACTTATCTAAGCCCAAACTCAAATGGGAATGATGTGGTTGATGGTTCTTATCAAATACTACCAGATGTTGAATTTTTAGTGCTAGATGCTCAAAATAATATCGTTGATGGCAAGTTTAGACAAGCTGGAACAAAAATTAAGTTCACCATCCCTGCAGGTCTTGGCAATTTCTCAGGCTTCGCAGATCTACATGTTTACAACCCATCACCCTCTGGGGGCTTAGGGGGAAAAGATACTGTGGAGAACATTTTCGAATATGTTAGCCCAGGGCCGGATGTACTATGGCCAGTTATAGAATCGGCAACTCCCAACAAGGTTGCTGTAGGAAAGCAAGAACAAGTAACAATTAAAGGAAGAAACTTTCAACCCGATGCCATACTAACGGTGGATGGAGAAGTAGTTCAAAATCGCAGCATTAACGTAGTAACAGGAACTATAACCTTTAATGCCCCAGCTGGCAGGGTTGGAAAAACCTTTATTCAAATCATTAACCCAGATGGAGGCTTTGCATCTACCCCCTTTGAATTTATTCAAACCTTTAGTCAGCCCTATATTCAGAGTATCATACCTAATACTGGGGGTAAGGGCAGTTTGGTTATTATCAAGGGTACAGGCTTTTTTCCTGCGGATCCTGCTTTAGAAAATGATGATAGAAGAATGGGTACAAGGGTTTATATAGATGGAAAGGATATTAATAGAGAGTACTATAGAGTAGGGGATGTTCCTGAAGGTGATTTGGAGCTAAGGCCCTTCGTCAACGATTATTACCCTGATGAAGATGGCAACCCCATACCAATCTATGGTCCGGATGGACAGGTTCTTCAGGCCATGGGCAGTAATGTAGTAGTGGTAGATAATAATACAATTTACGTCCTTATTCCCGATCCAAAGGATGTAAATAAATCCTTCTTTATGAATACACCACTAGATGTAAGAGTAGTAAACCCTGATCTTGGTAGCCATACTGTTAACGGTGGTTTCAGATTTGTTGACGTGGTAACAAGACCTCAAATAAACAATATAATCCCTAACCTAGGTGATTATAGAGGTGGAAATATCGTAGAGATTCAAGGGGAAAATCTATTGGAGGGTGTAAAGGTTTACTTTGGAACCCAACTAGCAGAGGTATATAGAAGGAGTAATAATGCAAGAACTTTATGGGCATATGTACCTCCCTATGGTGAGGATATGGGTAATGAAAACGAAAAGATGGTGCCTGTAACGGTTCAAAATACCAATGGGGGTTCCTTTACCAAATTTGATGGATATAAGTATGTTAATCCAGGTTATGATGTGACAATTACCAAACTTACACCGGCCATTGGCAATACCGCCGGAGGAGATAGGATTCTTATATCAGGTGTTAACTTTAGAGCTAAAAACTATGGAAGCCTTGATGTTGATAACCCCGAAGAGCTTCCTGCTGTATACTTTGGTGGAATAAGGGTGCCATCACAGGATATCACCTTTGTAATACCACCTAAAGGGGTATACCAAGAAGTTGAAACCACCGATTTAATAATTGTTGAAAACACACCAGCTAACCCAGCTGGAAGGGTGGATGTTACAGTTATAAACTTTGATGGAGCAACAGCTAACCTAAAGAGTTCCTTTGAATATAGGTCTAAGCAACCAGTAATAAACCAGGTTTTACCTAGCCAGGGAAGCCTTTATGGCAATAGTGAAATAACCATTGTAGGTAGAGATTTTGTTGAAAAGGGCCTCCATGTGGTCTTCGGCAATGAGGTGGGCTCTACAGATGTTCTATCGGGTCAAGCCACAGTAAAGCTAGGAGATATAATTGTTCGTTATAATGCATATGAAGAGGATAATATAACTCTACAATACAAAGAATTAGATAATCCCCTAGAGGTATATTTAGATGGAGAAGAAAATCCGGTTAGCAGCTTTCATATTGTTGAAGAAGAGGAATTTAAGATTGCTCGTATTAACTGGAGTAGTATTCCCGGTGGGGAAAATTCCTATTTAGCTGATGAAAACATAAAAATAGAGGTGAAGGATAGCAACCTTATTGTTACTAGAAGAATAGGAGTAATCAAAAGGGTAGAAGGGGAAGAACGAATAACCCTTTTAACTCCTCCGGCTGCATCAGTTGGTAAAACCCAATTAACAGTTTTTAATTATGATGGAAAAAACGCTAAAAAAGACTTCACCTATACCAATCCCTTTAGACCACCAGTGATTACTGAAATCACACCCGTAGCTACAAAGGAAGTGGATGTTGTAGCGGGGGTTAACTATTCACCTCCAATAAGCATAGATGTAGCCACAGCTGCCCCCTCAGGAGGTTCGCCCTTGATCATCGAAGGCTCCAATTTTAGAGCCGGAGTCAAGGTATATATCGGGGATGAAGAAGCAGAGGTAAGAACTAAGAGCGCCAATGATGATGAATTAATTATCGTAGTACCTGAAGCTGTCGATGGAACAGTGGGACAGTATTTAAGAATATTAATTGTTAACGAGGATGGAGGCTTTGCCTATGGAGACGTTGTGCCCGATGGTCAAAGCAGAAATCCATATTACTTCCAATATATAACCGAAGGTAGCGACCCCACCATAACTTCAGTTGTACCAAATGAAGGACCTGTAACTGGAGGTACAAGAGTAACCATAACAGGTACTGAGTTTAAGGATGAAGATACCTTTGGAGTTCCAAAGGATGTAACGGTACTAATCGGTGGAATACCAGTACCCCAGGATGATGTTACCTATATTAACCCCCAAACCCTTGAGGTGATTTTACCAGAGGGAAGGGTAGGGCCACAAACAATAGAGGTCATTAACTATGACCACGGTAGAGCAGTGGCAGAGGATGCTCTTACCTATATAAGTCAACCAACCATCACCCTAGTAGATCCCGGTAAGCTATTTACCAATGATATTGATACTGAGGTAACTATAACAGGAACCATGTTCCAGAGTGGTGCTAAGCTCTATATAGGTGCAACCCTAGTTCCTATAGATGATGTAGAGGCTGGAGATACAGTTCATGCAACAGGAATAAGGGGTGTAACAACGGATCATAAAAACAGAGAAATGGCAGTTGTAGGTGGTGTTGCAGCGGCTTCGGTGGCATTCGAAAGCGAGACAACCCTAAAGGTTAAGTTTAACGAAGCCTTAGATTTAACCAATAGTCATATTATTATTGTAAATCCAGATGGTGGGTTATCAAGCGAGTATAAAGATTTTGAATATCGAATACCCATACCTACAAGACCATTGGTTTTAGAAGCTATACCAGGAGCAGAAGCATCAGTAACGCTTATTTGGTCTGACTCCCAGCCAGAGATATTAAATAGAGCCGATAGATATGAAATCTACGGTAAGAAGGCAAATGAAACAGAATACACCTTTATAGGCGACACCAGAGATCATGAATTCCTTGTTAAAGGTCTGGAGATTAATACCGACTACAGCTTTATGGTAAGGGCCATGAACCGATATGGTAGTGCTCTAGAATTCGCAGAAGTTAAGGTTAGAACCTTGAATGAAAGGGAAGACCAACAGCTTAGAGAGAAGCTAGAGGAACTTGATGAAGAAGACCAAAAGCTTAAGAAGGAAGGCCATGAGGAAATTAATGGATCTAATGTTGTTAGAACAATAGGGGTGGAGGAAATATCCCAAGCCATCCCGGCCTATGTAATAGATTTCTCTTTAGAGAAATATAAAAATCAAAGTAGCTACACGGTAGCAATACCCGTAGAGGTGATCCTGAACTTAAACAGAAAGCTGACAATAACCGACGGCAGAATGAGTTTCACCTTCCTACCAAAGGATTTATATACAAGAGAAGTAAGCAAAGTATCTGTAAAGGATCTTGAAGATGCCCATGTTAGGGTGACCTTTACAAGGATGTCAGGTGAAGCTGGAGAAGGCTTATTAACTGCCATATCCCGAAGGCAGAGAAGAGCTTCAGATATATATGAACTATCCCTACAGCTTCAGGTGGCAAAGGAAATATGTGATATCAACAGTATGCTAAGAAATGGAGTACTAAGTATCAACTTCGATTCCATGGCCTACCCAATGGCAAATAAAGACAAGCTATACGTAGGACAATATGATATGGTAAACCATAGCTTTACAAAGGTAGATGATGGCAATAGCGCCAGCATACGAAATAAAGGAAGATATGTGCTGTTGGCAAACAGGTAGCTAAAGGGGGGAGTTTTCCCCTTTAGCTAATGTTAAATGTTGAATGTTGAATTTAGGTAGAAAATTGAAGGCAATTTTCTGGTAGAAATTAATATAGCTAAGTTACTAATACCAATCATTACATGCGCTAGCTATTTTATTTCTATTTAGGCAATTAATACCTGATTTGGTTAGTGGAAATCTCAATAATTCAACACTTAACATTTAACATTAATCTTTTATCATTTAGTTTAGCATTAGTACTTATTCTTATATCTTTAATAAAATAGCTTCGATTTATCGAAGCCACAACAATTCAACATTCAACATTTAACATTCAACATTAATCTTTTATCATTTAGTTTTGCATTTTAGTACTTGTTCTTATATATTTTATAAAAATAGCTTCGATTTATTGAAGCCACAATAATTCAACATTCAACATTAATCTTTATGTTTCGATTTTTATTTTTAATTTTCAATTTTTCAATTCTCAATTATATTTTACTGGAGGTATCCCTATGGTAAAGCACTATAAAAGCATCAGCCTGATATTAATAGCCCTACTAATAATTCAAATAATTCCCGCCTATGGGATTGATGGCTTTACCCCTGAAAATCCTTATCAGGGAATTAACAGTGCTGATATCCTTTTGAGGAATATTACAATGAATGATATAGCATCCCATTGGGCTAGAGAAGCTATACAAGAGGCAGCTGCCCTACAACTTATGATGGGGGATTCCAATACCTTTAGGCCAGATGACACCCTAAATCATATGGAGGCCGTTACAGTATTGGTAAGGGCAATAGGCATGGAGGCAGAGGCCCAACAATTTGGTGAGAATCAAGCTGAAGCCCCCGTTGGGAATTTTGCTGTTTTAAGTGTAATAGACAATTGGGCTAAGGG
The DNA here is from genome assembly GCF_009017255.1 of Alkaliphilus serpentinus. Taxonomy (GTDB): domain Bacteria; phylum Bacillota; class Clostridia; order Peptostreptococcales; family Natronincolaceae; genus Alkaliphilus_D; species Alkaliphilus_D serpentinus. Next base: position 118,686 of record NZ_WBZB01000012.1, read on the forward strand.
GTATGTCCAACTGGCCATACAGAACAACATCATCACCAATGAAGAGGTAAATGAAATCCTAAATATTACACCCCAACAGGCAGAAGATCTAGAAGCCATAGTAGAACAGCGCTTAGATGCCTATGGTGAAGATATTACACCCCAGGAGAGGGCAGCCCTAGAAGCTCAAATCAGAGATCAACTGGAACTTTCCCGATGGAAGAGTCCCATCAGTCGTCAAATGATGGCTCTATGGATAGCCAGAGCCCTTGAACTTCAACCTATTTATGGAAATGAAATGATAGAGGTATACAGCTTCGACGATTGGAACAGAATCGATACCGATAAAATACCCTATATAGAAGCCATATTACAGGAGGACATCATGTCTGGTATGGGTGAAAGCTTTTCTCCTAATGGTAGACTAACTCGAGGCCAAATGGCTCAGATCATGCTGAATGTAAGGGACGACCTTCTAGAAAAAAGGGGAGTAACCAAACTAGAGGGGCAAGTTGTTAAGATAGAAGAGTATCATCAGCAGGGGAACCACGCGAAACTAATCACTTTTGAAACCACTGATAAATCCTATGAGATTATTTCCTTATTGGAAGGCAAAACCGATTTTATTGTATTAAGAAATAATCATCTACAGCTATCCTCTAGCTTGAGGGTGGAAGACTTTTTAGAATTATTTATAAACCCTGATGGCAAGATATTTTATGGTAGGGTAATACCAGAAGAAGAAATCATCATTGAAGGCTTCATTAATTCCCTTGATAGGGATAATTATCATCTTTCCTTAACAGACTTTGATGATGATGCCCATTTTCTTTCAGCAGATGCAAGTACTCCCGTAGTCATTAACGGTAAACCTGCTACCTTTAAAGATCTTTTAGTTGGACAAGAAGCAATATTAACCATAAAAAATAATAAAGTAATCAATATAGAAGGATATCTAGAAGAAGATCCAAATCTTCATGGCTATATTCCTCCAGGTAGCAGAACAAAGGTGGGGGATGTATTATATATCAATGGCCTAGAAATTGCCCTTAAAACCAGTGATGGGATTGAAAGATATCAAATAACCGACTTTACACAGGTTATAAGAAATGAGAACTCTGCCAACCTTAACCAAATCAAAAAAGGTGATCGAGTGATTCTATCCTTTGACGATATCTATAGCTCTGAGATTTCAGCCATACAGGTTGAAGATGATGAAAGGCACATAACAGCTGTTTATCGTGGGGTGATAGAACAGGTTAATGAAAGAAGTGATGAGCTCCTTTTAGATAAAGTAGAGGTATTAAATAATAATAAGTGGGTTGCAAACCAAGCTACTAAAATCAAGCTTAAGGTTGGAGAGAGCATCTACTCCGGTGGAGTTAAAATAACCCTAAAGGAACTAGCCACCAACAAAGGAAAAGAAGTGTATGCCGCCGTTGAAAGCAGCTATGGAGTAGAGAAAACAGTTAAGGTTCTCCTAAAAAAAGGAGGAAACCAAATGTACTCCAATAAAATTACCAGCATCCATTATGGTACCGGTAGGATGGTCGTAAGCAATAATTCAATAAACTATCACGATGGAACCATTGTCATACAAAATAATCGACTTCTAGATAGCTTAAACCTTGAGGAATCCCAAAGCGTTTTCCTAACGGCAGACTTCAATAATAATGAAAGAACTGCTGCGATTGTAGCTATAGATTATGACGGAATTCTAGACGATAGAATTGATGGCTCAAGGCTAGTGGTTTATCGAGGAAAAATAGATGCAATAGGAGATTATAAAGTAACCATTGGAAGATTGGCCTATCAGTTAGACTACTTGCAACTTGAAGAGAATAAGTGGGTGGAAGATACAAGACCGACATCTGTGTCCTTGACGGATGATACCTATGTGTATGATAGTGAGCTGGAGCTGGAGGTAGATACCTTAGCCTTCCTAGATTCACAATACATCGATCCATCAAAAATAAAGAACACAACCTTAAGAAATAGAATAAAAAATAAACACTACCTAGGTAAAACCGCCTACTTCATTGTAAGGGAATACGGAGAGGGTGAGGAAATGGCTCAAGAGCTATTGGCCATTAATCTAACTCCCCACCAAAAATTCTATACCAATAGGGTAAATACCGACCATGGGGCCATTGGTGAAATCCAATCCATAGATTTAGACACAGGAGAAATAACCATAGGCAACTTAAAGAATTGGAACCAACTATCAAACCGATGGCAGGAAGCTTCAGGTCAAGACCCAATCAGTATAGATAAGGCAGTTATATTACTGAACGATGAGGCCCTTACAAGGGATGAGCTTTATCGAATTAAAGACAATGCCAGTGTTTACTTAATTAAGAACAAGGATGTGTCAACCCAGGATGACGCCTATATCCTAATAATAGAACAGTAAAGGGGGCAAGACCATGAAGAAAAAACTCATATTGATATTGATGGTGGTTATGCTATCCCTTACAACCCAAAGCTTTGCACTGATAATACCTGGCTACGAGGGTGGCATATCCAATGAAATGCTCTACCAAGAGGTGATTTTTGTAACCGGTGAGGCCATATTGTTGGAGGGCACCCTAGATGTTAGGAAAACTGAAAGGGACAATTCTGGTACGGAAAGGTACACCTATCGTCTAGAGAACTTAGAAAAGGGTGCAGAGCTTAGTCGGACAGTAAATTTAAGCAAAACCATTGAGGTGATAGGGGATCAAAAAACCGAAGTTTATACGGTTACCAGCTTCAGAGAAACCATAGAAGTCAATGGTGTGAATTATGAAGTAGATCAAAGAAATATGCAATGGAGTAAATCCAATGTTTTTCAAACCAAACCGGGAGTAACCTACTTTGCTGGCAACTGGAATGGTAGAAAGCATTATACCGTTAATGATGGCGAAGGCAAACTAATGGTTGAAACCATGGGAACCCTTGTTGGTTATGACCAGCATTGGGGTAGAACAGAGAATCAAACCCTAGAGCATTACCTACAATATGAAGGTACTGGAGAGGATGCCATTACTTGGGAGGCTACAGCAAAGGTAGAGGCTGTCCATAATCGTACGATGGACTACTCCTACGAAGCAAACAACCCTACCCAAATAAGCTTCCGTGGAGGCTTTGTCATAACCCAACAGGAGGAAAATGTTTTAAAGGTAAGCTATGACCTCCCTCGATTAGAGGAGGATGGAAGTGTTAAGAGCCAAAGGAATATTGACACCGTCAGCTTCAGCTTAGATACAAATCCAACAAACCAAAGGTTGATTATACCTGCTATGAGGGATGTTTCAGGCCACTGGGCAGAAGAAAATATTCTGCTATTGGCAAGCTTAGGTGCTGTATATCCCGATAGTACAAATTTCGGACCATCCTTAGAAATGACACGAGGAGACTTTGCTAGGGCAGTGGCAGTTGCTATGGGACTTCCCGTAGAAGAGCCCCCAACCCAACAGAGATCAGTTACAACAGTAGAAGAAACACCGTTATTTTTAGATGTAAATAGTGATGATGAGAATGCAAAATATATTAAAGCAGTTACCGAAAAGGGAATCATGAATGGTAAGGGTCATGGTCGATTCTATCCAAACGATAGCCTAACCAAAGCAGAAGCAACTGTAGTTCTCATTAGGCTATTGGGTTTTGAAGACCTTGCGCCAATCCAGCAATACAGTACAGGCTTTAGTGACGATTCCCAATTGCCCAACTGGGGAAAGGATTGTGTATATGTAGCAAAGGAGCTTGGCCTAGTACAGGGTAGTGGCAACTATTTTTATCCCAATAAAGCCCTTACGAAAGCAGAAGCAGTAACAATGCTAACCAATCTGATCAATTATCTTCAATATGAATTAAGATTCGATTATAGAGAGAACTTGTTGAATTACTAATATAGTTCAGTGAATAGTTAATAACAAATAGTGAATAACTTAGATCTTTTATTCATAAGTTAATCTAAGATTTCTATGCTATAATAATAGTAGAAATTGTATATATCAGTTTCTACTATTATTTGCTTAATGGGTTGAAATTGTTTTTATAAAATAGCTTTGACTATTCAAAGCATCCTAAATTCAACATTCAACATTTAACATTCAACATTAATATTTCAAATGGTTTTGTTTTGTAATTACTAATTATTCATTACTAATTACTAATTGATTTTATAGGAGGTTATATAATGAGGCAAAAATTTAAACAAATGGCAGTAGTACTGGTCCTGGTAATGGCATTGATTGCAACAACCATCCCTTTTGCCTACGGACAAGAGTATAGTGAGGATCTTTTAGAATACCTTAGAAAGCAGATTGTAAAAAAATATGTCGATCCAATAACCCAAGAAGAGCTAGTTGGAGACACACCACAAGAAATTTTCGAAAACCTAGATGTACATAGTGTGTTTTATACAGAGGAAGAGTTTTCTGACTTCCTCGGTGGAATTCAGGGGGAGTTCGCAGGAATCGGCGTGTATATTGAAGAAAAGGATGGAAAGATCCTTGTGATTGAACCAATAGAAGGCTCACCTGCCCATGAAGCAGGGATAAGGTCAGGGGATGAAATCTATACTGTAGATGGTAAGGTAATAAGAGATATGGTTTTAGACGAAGCCGCTAATCTTATAAAAGGAGAAGCAGGCACTGAGGTTAAATTAGGAATAAAAAGAAAAGGGAGCGCTAAAACCCTATACTTTAACATAACAAGAGTGATTTTTGAAAACAATCCCATCAGCGTTGAGGTTATTGATGGTGTTGGATACATAAGCATAAGCATGTTTAATGAAAAGGCCCACGTTAATTTTACCAATGCTATCGGCGAACTTCTTTACGAAGAGGGAGTAAAACAGCTTATTGTTGATTTAAGAAACAATCCCGGAGGATCATTGAGCGAGGTGGTAAACATATCCAATCTTCTTGTTCCAAGGGGTCCGGTACTTCACATAGAGTATAATAATCATAAAGTTACCTATACCTCCTTTTTAAAGAAGCCATTGTTTGAGGATCTTGTAATTCTAGTTAATGAAGGCAGTGCCAGTGCATCGGAAATCCTGGCCGGTGCAGTGAAGGATACCCAAGCAGGAGTATTAATAGGAACAAAAACCTATGGTAAGGGCTCCGTCCAAAGAATATATCCGCTGATGGATGGCACAGGCTATAAGCTGACAGAGGCAAGATATCTATCACCTAACTATAATGTTATAGACGGAATAGGTGTAACTCCAGATTATGTTATAGAAAGATATCCAGAACATATTAATCTAGAGGAGCTTCTGCCGATAGAATTCACATCTACAATCTCCCTAAACACCACAGGAGATAACGTTGTAGCCCTACAACAAAGATTAATGGGCCTTGGCTATGAAATAGAAGACAACGAAGGAGAATATAAGGAAGGTACCCAAAGGGCAGTAATGGACTTTGCAGAAGATTATAACCTAGAAGCTTCTGAAGCGACACCTGAGCTAATCCAAGAGCTAGAATATTATTTCTGGCTAGAGGTTGCTAGCCCAGAAAATGATCAACAGCTGAACTATGCTTTAGATTATCTAAAAGAAAAGAGTGCAGAAAAGGATGAGGTAGTAGGGGAGTATTGTAAATAAAGTCATATCTGCAGATGCTAATTGTGATATAATCTATATATAATTTTTACTCAAAGGGGGGTCTTATTTGTGGAAGATAAAGTATTTAACCTAATGGAAAAAATGTATATTGAGATGCAAGACATGAAAAAAGAGCTAAAAAGCGAAATGAAGGAAATGCAATCTGAATTTAAGGGAGTACAATCTGAAATTAAGGGAATAAAGGAAGTAATGGCCACAAAACAAGATATTGTACGACTAGAAAGCAAAATGGACGAAAATCATAGAGCACTATATGATGGTTACAAACAAAGCATCGAAGGAATCCACGGAATTAATATTAGGCTAGATAAACTTACAGACCGAGTAGACAATCAAGAAGCCAGTATAAGACTACTTAAATCTATTAAATAATAAAAATAACTTCGATGTATTGAAGCATAAACTTCTTCTTGACACTAGTACTTTTATAATATAGAATAATCAGGTTAATACATAGAATAACGATTATGGAAACTTATGTGCACCCAATTAACGGGTGCCCTGAAAAGGTCACCCTACGGGGTGGCCTCTCCTTTTTTACGGGAGATTACTTTCAAAAAGATTTTTAGATTAAGTGCTTCGAGCACCTCGAAGCTACATTAATTCAACATTCAACATTAAACATTTAATTAATAATTTAACTTTATTATATCTATCCACATATATTTCAATGAAAGAGGTGTATAAAATGACCATAACCAAGTACATTTTCGTTACAGGAGGAGTTGTTTCCTCACTAGGGAAGGGCATCACAGCAGCTTCATTAGGTCAACTATTAAAGAGTAGAGGTCTAAAGGTAACCATTCAAAAATTCGATCCCTACATTAATATAGACCCAGGAACCATGAGTCCCTATCAACATGGTGAAGTCTTCGTTACCGATGATGGAGCTGAAACAGATTTAGACCTAGGCCATTATGAACGCTTTATTGATATTAACTTAAGCAAGAACAACAATGTAACCTCAGGCAAAGTTTATTGGTCGGTTATATCTAAGGAAAGAAAAGGAGATTATCTTGGCGGTACAGTTCAGGTAATACCCCATATCACCAATGAAATAAAAGAAAGAGTCTATAGAGTAGCAAAGGAAGGAACCTTTGATGTAGTTATTACCGAAATAGGGGGTACGGTGGGGGATATCGAAAGCCTACCCTTTTTAGAGGCAATTAGGCAGGTTAAGTATGATGTTGGGGTAGATAATGTTATGTATATCCATGTAACCCTGGTTCCCTATCTAGGAAAGGCTGGAGAATTAAAAACAAAGCCAACCCAACATAGCGTAAAGGAACTAAGGAGCATAGGAATCCAGCCGGATGTGGTGGTGTGTAGAGCAGAAAGACCCCTATCCCAAGAAATGAAGGATAAGATAGGCCTATTCTGTAATCTCAGCCCCAGTAGCGTTGTGCAGAACCTCGATGCAGAAAGCCTATATGACGTTCCCCTCATGCTACAGGAAGAAAAGCTAGACGAATTGGCTATTAAACGCTTAGGACTAAAGGCAAAAGCATCAGATTTAACCTTATGGAAGAAAATCGTGGACAAGCATAAAAATCCAGTAGCAGCAGTTAAAATAGCACTAGTAGGAAAGTATGTGGAGCTTAAGGATGCCTATATGTCTGTGGCAGAGGCCCTAGTTCATAGTGGAATATATAATGATGCTAAGATTGATATTCAATGGATACATTCAGCAGATGTGAATAAAGAAACGGTAGCAGAGCTTTTGAAGGAAGCAGATGGAATCTTAATACCAGGAGGCTTTGGAGATAGAGGAATAGATGGTAAAATCGAAGCCCTAAGATTTGGAAGGGAAAACAAAATTCCTACACTGGGTATCTGTCTAGGGATGCAGCTGGCGGTGGTGGAATTTGCAAGAAATGTTATAGGCCTCACAGAAGCCCATAGCTCAGAGCTTAATCCTTCAACAACTCACCCAGTGATAGACTTAATGCCAGAGCAGCTAGATATAGAGGATATGGGTGGAACCATGCGCTTGGGAGTTTACCCCTGCAAAGTCTATCCCAACACAAAGGCTAAAGAAGCCTATGGTGAAGAGTTAATATATGAAAGGCATCGACACCGCTATGAATTTAATAATGAATTCAGGGAGCTTCTAACGAAATCAGGCTTGGTTATAAGCGGCATATCCCCGGATGAACGCTTAGTAGAAATCATAGAACTTAAAGATCACCCTTGGTTTGTAGCAGCCCAATTCCATCCCGAGTTTAAATCAAGACCAACCCGACCTCATCCACTGTTTAGGGAGTTTGTGAAAGCAGCGTTGGTTGGAAAACAAAGTTAAAAGTGAAAAGTTAAAAATGAAAAGTTATATCGAAAGTGCAGCTAGGTTAATCTATCTCCACTTTATTTTTAGTGCTAATTAACCATTTTTAATTTATAGGTTTTATGGCGTACTATTCTAAATATAATATGCTTCGGCTAGTCCGAAGCTCCATCAATTCAACATTCAATATTTAACATTTAACATTTATTTTTTTGACTTCCTTCTTATTTTAGCTCTTCCTTCATATTTGTAAATAATATCATATGCACAGATCCTTATTATGATATAATTTATATATGATTTTTCACAAAGGGGGTTTTACTAGTGGAGGATAAAGTATTTAATCTATTAGAAAAGATGTATATTGAAATGCAAGAGTTAAAAGGCGAAGTTAAAGGGATAAAAGAGACGATGGCAACTAAGCAAGATATT
>NZ_WBZB01000013.1 GCF_009017255.1 Alkaliphilus serpentinus
CTTCTTATTAAACTTCATAACCTTTATGTTTGAACAAAAGCATTTCATGAGTTAATTTTGTATGGTTAAAATGCTTTTGTTTTCCAGAGAACCCATGCGTTCTCTAGGACGCTTCCCTGTACTCTCCTTATTTTTATAAGGGGGTTACCCCCTTAAAATCCCCCATTTAATAGGAAAAAAGGCTATTAAATAAAAAAGCCCCGAAGGGCTTTATAATTGTATCTTTTTCTTTTCTTCATCTTCAACCTCTATGATAATCATATCATTACCGATTTTTTTAATAGACTCCCATGGAATTTCCATTAGGGTTCCACTGGATAAAAAGCTAAAGAAACTCTTTTCATCGGGAATTAATAAAGCAATAATTCTACCGGTTTTCTCATCAATTAGCATATCGGAGTCCCCTATTACACCCAATCGACTACCATCGCAAAGATTAACGATCTCTTTTCCACCTATCATACTAAAGCGCATAAAAAACCCTCCATTCTTTTGTTTTTATATTTATATTATGGAGGGTATTAAAACATGTATGAACTTTTATATGTTATTTGAATATATTACTGATGATTTCGTTTTGATCTTGCTTACTGAGGGTAGCAACAGCCAATTGGTCTAAGTTAATGACCTCATCTATAACATTACGAATTTCTTCCATATTAATTTTATCAATTTTATCAATTACTTCCTTAGGGCTAAAAATTCTACCTAAAAGTAATTCAGATTTCCCTATGGATGTCATTCTACTACTGGTGCTTTCTAATCCCAATATATAATTACCCTTTAGCTGCTCCTTAGCTTTAACCAATTCTTCTTTGGTTAAGCTATTTTGTTTTAAATCCATAAGCTCTTGTTTAATTAGATGGGCAACCTCTTCTATTTGTTGAGGATTCATTCCTCCGTAAATCGTTAACAGTCCTCCCTCTTTATAAATGGAGGGATAAGAATAGATAGAGTATACTAATCCTTTTTCCTCTCTAATGGATTGAAACAATCTAGAGCTCATACTTCCACCTAAGATATTATTAACCACCAGTAAAGGATAAAGGTTTTTAGCGTCTAAGGCCACCCCTTTAAAGGCCATACAAAGATGGGCTTGCTCTACATCTTTAACTCGGTGTACCTTTTCATAGTTGTATTCTATCTCATTATTTATATGGTTTATTTTACCAGATGAGCTCCAACTACTAAAGTTTTTTTCGATAGTTTGCAATAAAGTTTCTTCATGAAAGTTACCAGCTACTGAAATAACAGCATTTTCTGGAATGTAAAAATCCTTCAGATAGTTTCTTAGTGTACGATCATCAATATTTGCCAATGTTTCTTTAGTTCCTAATATAGGCATTCCTATATGATTGTCTTTAAATATTGTCTGTGTTAATAAATCATGTACCAGATCCTCAGGTGAATCCTCATACATGTTGATTTCTTCTAGTATAACACTTCTTTCCTTATCCATTTCAACTGTATCAAGCTTTGAGTTGAAAATCATGTCTGCTAAAAGGTCGATTGCCAATATAAAGTGAGAATCCAATACCTTTATATAGTAGCAGGTACATTCCTTACCAGTAAAGGCATTGATTTGTCCCCCTACACCATCGACGATATCAGCTATATCCTTGGCTGTTTTAGTTTCTGTACCTTTAAAAAGCATATGCTCAATGAAATGAGATATGCCGTTATTATTTATATTTTCGTTGTTTGATCCAGCTGCAAACCAGACTCCTATGGAAATTGATTTGACAAATGGTATATGCTCTGTAACTACCCGTAATCCATTATCTAGTGTATATTTCTTATACATTTTATCCTCCTAAACCGATTCTTCTGCATTAAGACTTACCCTATCAATTATAATGGACTTTATTAATATATGCAACAATTAGAATTAATTCAAAACATCCGATACTCTTCCGACGGTTAGGTTCTTCTCTAATAATGCATCAATAAGTTCTGGCAATGCTTTAGCAGTTTCATCCATAGGGTGCATTAAAACGATTGACCCGCCTAGGCTTTCTTTTTCAATAACCCTCTTTACAATTAAATCCTTTGTACTACCTGATCGCCAATCGATGGTGTCGATTGTCCATAAAATGGTTTTATAGCCAAGCTTATCTGCTGCTAATAGGGTATTTTCATTATAGGATCCTGAAGGTGGTGCGAAAAGTATGGGCTTTTCCTTTGTATATTTCATGATTAAATCCTCAGCCAGCTGTATTTGTTCCTCATTTTGCTTTTGGGTTAAGGTTCCATAGTTTAAATGTTTATATCCATGGCTGCCAATTTCATGACCCTCATTTACTATTGTCATGAATAGCTCTGGAAATTCTTTTACCCATCTCCCAGTAACAAAGAAGGTAATTTTTATATTCTTCTCCCTAAGAACCGTTAGCATTTCTGGTAGAACCTCATTGCCCCAATCAACATTACAGGCAAAGGCAATATAGTTTTGATTATTTCCCTTTTCAATGGGCTTTTCAAGTCTTTCATATGAACTTACTGAGGAATCTCTACTGCTTCTGCTATAAATTACAACTCCTGATATAATCAGCAGCAAAATCAGTATAATGGCTACAACGACTACAATTGTTCTCTTATTTATTAGTATAATCATTATCTTCCCCCCTTTTATAAATTTTATCAGGTTGATATAATATTATTCCAAAATCAGCTACTTATTCTAAATGGGATAAATTTTTAAATAAAAAAACATAAACCATATGGGTTTATGCTTTCTCATTATTATTGGGTTTTTCTTCTTTTTGAGGCTTTGGTAGTAAGGCCTTTCTTGATAGACTAATTTTTCCTTGAGGGTCGATTTCAATTACCTTTACCTCAACCATTTGTCCTACTTCAAAGACATCTTCTACCTTATTCACTCTTTCATGGGCTATGTTAGATACATGCACCAAGCCTTCCTTACCAGGTAGAAATTCTACAAAGGCTCCAAAATTCATGATCTTCACGATTTTCCCCATATAAACTTCGCCAACTAAAGGTTCCTTAACGATGTTTTCGATTATTGCAAGGGCTCTATTTCCAGAGTCTTGATCCGGAGCAGCAATATAAATTGTTCCATCGTTTTCTATGTCAATCTTTACTCCGGTGTCTTCAATAATTTTGTTAATGATCTTACCACCTGTACCAATAACATCCCTTATTTTATCAGGATTAATCTTCATTTGAATGATTTTTGGTGCATAGGGTGATAATTCTTTCCTTGGCTCTGTGATGGCTTCTCTCATTTTCCCAAGGATATGAAGTCTACCTACCCTTGCTTGCTCTAAGGCCCTTTGTAAGATAGGTCTATCAATTCCGGCTATTTTAATATCCATTTGAATAGCAGTAATTCCTTCGTCAGTCCCGGCAACCTTAAAGTCCATGTCTCCTAAGAAATCCTCCATACCTTGGATATCTGATAGAACAGCTACTTGGTTCTCATCTTTAACAAGACCCATTGCAATACCTGCCACCATTTTCTTAATGGGAACTCCTGCATCCATTAGGGCAAGGGTACTACCGCATACGCTGGCTTGGGAGGTTGAGCCATTAGAACTTACCACCTCTGAAACCAAACGAATTGCATAGGGGAACTCTTCCTTACTAGGAATCATTGGCTCTAAAGCCCTCTCTGCCAATGCTCCATGACCAATTTCTCTTCTGCCTGGACCCCTTAAAAATCTAGTTTCACCAACACTATAGGGTGGGAAGTTATAATGATGCATATAACGTTTTTCTTCCTCTTCACCTAAACCATCTAAAATTTGCACATCACCAAGAGCTCCAAGGGTAGCTATTGTCAATACTTGAGTTTGCCCCCTAGTGAATAAACCAGTACCATGGGTTCGGGGAAGGATTCCTACCTCACTCCAAATAGGTCTTATTTCATCTAATTTCCGGTCATCAGGTCTAATTCCTTCATGAACAATCATTCTTCTAATTTGCTCTTTTACAATCTTAGAAAGAATATCACTAACTTCCTTTAATCGATCCTCATATTTTTCTGAGAAATATGCTAAGGTTTCCTCCTTAACACTATCGATATTTTCAATTCTCTCTTGCTTTTCGAAGGTTTTTATTGCATTAACCAGCTTTTCAGTAGCATAGGCCTTAACCTCAGCTTCTAATTCTTCATCCTTTTCTACTACTGAAACCTCTTCTTTAGGTTGTCCAACTTCGGCTACGATATCTTCAATAAAGGCTACAATCTTTCTAATTTCATCATGACCAAACATGATGGCATTTAAAACTTCCTCTTCTGTAAGCTCATTAGCTCCAGCTTCTATCATCATGATAGCTTCTTTGGTTCCAGAGACAACAAGGTTTAGAGTGCTCTTTTCCCTTTCCCCACTGGTGGGATTTACAACAAATTCACCATTAATCATTCCAACATTAACGGAACCTGTTGGCCCTTGAAAGGGAATATGGGAAATGGATAAAGCTATTGAGGAGCCAATCATAGCTGCTATATCTGAAGGGCAATCTTGATCAACTGATAATACTGTAGCAATTACCTGAACATCATTTCTATAGTTCTTTGGAAATAATGGTCTAATAGGACGGTCTATTAATCTAGAGGTTAGGACTGCCTTTTCTGAGGGTCTACCTTCCCTTTTAATAAAGCCTCCTGGTATCTTCCCTACAGCATAAGATCTTTCCTCGTAATCACAGCTTAAAGGAAAAAAATCTATCCCTTCCCTTGGAGCCTTAGAAGCACATGCTGTAACAAGAACAACAGTATCTCCATATCTAACTGTACAAGCTCCGTGGGCTAGCTCTGCCACCTTACCAATTTCCACACTAAAGGGTCTACCACCTATTTCTGTTTTAAATGTTTTCACCATAATTTTTCCTCCTTTCATTATTAAATTATATTTCAAGGAAACCTACCTTTGTTTTTGGTTAGATTCCCTAGTTGTTAGTATTTCCTTTTAAAAGCTTATCATTCCTAGTAGCTCTATGTATAGAAACATTTACCATTTTTGTGATTAAATAATAGAGCGGGATAACCCGCTCTTAATTATTTTCTTAAACCTAATTTTTCGATAATAGCTCTGTAACGCTCTATGTTTTTATCCTTTACATAGTTAAGAAGATTTCTTCTTTGACCAACCATTTTTAAAAGACCTCTTCTTGAGTGATGATCTTTTTTATGGAGTTTAAGATGCTCATTTAGATGATTAATTCTCTCTGTTAATAGTGCAATTTGCACTTCTGGAGATCCAGTATCGTTTTCATGAACCTTATGAGTATTGATAATATTACCCTTAACTTCCTTATTCATTATTTCACCTCCTCTAATGATATCCCCATACTCTAAGTAACCGTCGGTGATTCAAATTACCGAGAGTAGGTTCTTGACCTTAATTATTTTAACATAATTTGCTTGCCTTGTAAATAATTTTTCGAGTTTTCAACATCCTGCATCATTTGGGTTGTTAACTCCTCTACATTTGAAAACTTTATATTTTCCCTTAATCTATTAACAAACTGAATTTCGATAAACTCATCATACAAGCTTCCTTTAAAGTCTATAATGAAGGTTTCTATGGTTCTATCGGTACCATCAAAGGTAGGGTTGGTTCCCACACATGTAGCACCCTTATAATATTGACTCTTAATTTTTACAAAGGTGGCATAAACTCCATCCTTCGGGATTACCCAGTTAGCCTGAATTTGAATGTTTGCAGTAGGATAACCCAAAAATTTACCTCTGCCCATTCCGTGAATTACCTTGCCATATATAGAGTAATATCTTCCAAGCAAAAGATTTGATAGGTTGATTTCACCCTCTTCAATAGCATTTCTGATTCTTGTACTGCTTATTTTATCGCTATACATCAGCACTGGGGGTATTTCAAATACCACAAAATTGTACTTCTTACCCAAGGTCTTTAATAGCTTTACATCTCCTTTGGCTTTGAAGCCAAAACGATAGTCGAAACCTACAACAACAAATTTAGAATTCAAACCTTTAACCAAGATATCCTCAATAAAGGCTTCAGGAGACTTACTCATAATGTCTTTATTAAACTCATCGAAGACAACAGTGTCTATTTTAAAGTTTTGAAAAAGCATAATTTTCATGTCGTGATTGGTTATTTCCTGTGGTCCTTCTCCTGTTATATACTCCTGAGGGTGATTTCTAAAGGTATATACACAAGAATCAATATTATATTGTTTGGATTTTTCCACCAAAGTATGAATCAATTGTTGATGTCCTAAATGAACTCCATCAAAATTACCGAGAGCCACTCCTCTAAATTTACTAGAGTCTAGTGTATTTAGTTCTTCATGTACCTTCATAATTTCTCCCCTTTAAACAAATAGCCTATTAAATTTGATAAACCCATCTCTATCATTTATTTGATGAACTGTAGCTATGCCAATAAAGACATCCTCTATATAGGCCCTAACAGTTTGATTGTTTTCTAATTTTATATTTGCTGAAGTATCCTCTAGTCTAATTTTATTTCCATTTAAAGCTGCTTTCTTTTGGAAAGAATCAATTAAAACCTTGGGAAGATCAACTAAGGGAAAATCAACAGGATAAAGCTGGATATCGTCCTTTTCCAACTCCATTAAATCTTCAATTGTGATTGCGGTATTGATATCAAAATTACCTGTAGCGGTTCTTAACAAAAAGGACATGGTGCCGCCACAGCCCAACGCTTCACCGATATCATTACATAAGGTTCTTATATAGGTCCCTTTGGAACAGGTGACATCCATCATAATCTTATTTTTATTGATACGCAAAATTTCTAGTTGATGTATAGTGATTTTTCTAGAAGCTCGTTCTACCTCTTTACCCTCCCTGGCTATTTCATAAAGTTTCTTACCGCCAATTTTTAAAGCAGAATACATTGGAGGTACTTGCTGAAGTTCTCCTTGGAAGGTGGAAATTACTTTTATGATTTGATCTTCTGAAGCATTTAATTCTCTTTCATCAATTATATCTCCATAGATATCCTGAGTGTCTGTGGTTATACCCAAGGTTAGCTCTGCCCGATATTTTTTATTGCTGTCCAAAAGAAACTGAGATATTTTTGTGGCTTGTCCAACACAAATGGGTAAAACCCCTGCTGCATTGGGATCAAGGGTTCCTGTATGTCCCACCTTTTTGATACCCAGCTTCCGCCTAACCACCGAAACCATATCATGGGAGGTCATTCCTGGAGGCTTTAGCATATTTAATATACCATTCATTATATCAAATCCTTTAAAAGAATAGAAAGCTATAAAGTAATGTTAAATGTTAAATGTTGAATGTTGAATTCCGGAAGAAATTTGATTAATCAAGTTTCATGACCCATTACCTATTCCTGATTCCTATTGCACAATGAGAACCGTCCCCGTTGTGCATGAAGGCTTTCCTTACTTCTTCAACAACTCTTTCACGCACTTCTTCTATGGTACCTTTTAATGTGGCTCCTGAGGCTTTTTTATGGCCTCCTCCACCAAATGCCTTGGCTATTTCATTAACATCAATATTGGTTTTAGACCGAAGGCTGATTTTTATTAGGTTTTTATCTACTTCCTTGAGGGTTACTGCGACCTCTACTCCCTTTATATCTCTACCATAATTAATTATACTATCGGTTTCATCAGGGTCAAGACTATATTTGTTAAGCATTTGCAAGGATATTGTTGCCAATGCCAGCTTACCATCTATTAGAATCTCTAAACTTTTTAGGAATTCTCCTAAAAATTTCACTCCCTTATAGGAATTGTTCTGAAAAAGATGGATAGTGATATCCTCTATATCAACTCCTAATTCCAAAAGCTTTGCCACTACTCTATGGGTTTCAGGAGAAGTGTTGTCGTATTTAAAGCTTCCGGTGTCGGTTACAATCCCAACATATAGACAGGTGGCTACTTCTGGCGTTATGGGCAGCTGCAGAATCTCATCTATTAGGTGGTATACCATTTGACTTGTTGATGAAGCTTTTACATCTATAATGTTTATATCCCCATAATGATTATTACTAACATGATGGTCGATATTCACTAAATTCTTGGTTCTGTCAGCCAACGACCGGCTGCTACCAAGACGATCTATGTCCCCACAATCCAACACAAAGGTTATGTCAAATTCTTCGAGCTCCTCTTCCTTGAACATTATAAAGCGATGTACCTCTGGCAAAAATTCATATTTTGCTGGAAGTACATCATTTATATATAATGTTACATTAGAATTAATTGTACTTAAGGTAACAGCCAAAGCTAAAGCAGAACCAAGACTGTCTCCGTCTGGATTAATATGGGATATAACGGCAATGTTTTTAGCACTAAAAACCATGTCTTTAAGATTGTTCATATTAGAGTTATCCTTTCATTCCTAAAGGAAAAATATAACATTTGTTAAAATACTAAAATGTTCACGGATTAATCTTCAATTTTAAATTCTTCCTCTTCAGAATCCCTATTTATAGTCTCCTGCTTATTGACACGATCTATTACCTTTTGTATCTCAAAGCCCTTTTCAATAGATTGATCTAATTTAAAGATTACTTCAGGAGTATATCTGGCAGATATTTTTTTGCCAATCTCTCGTCTTACGAATCCACTACTGTTCTTTAAGGCTTCAAGGGTTGTTTCCTTCTCTTCTTCACTACCTAATACACTAATATAAACCATAGCATACCTTAAGTCCCTTGTTACCTCCACCACGGTTACACTGGTCATGGGGGCAATTCTAGGGTCTCTAAGCTCGTTTCTAATTATATGACTTATCAGTTTTTTGATTTCCTCTGAAAGTCTGCTAACCCTCGGATACGCCAAAGTCCTCATCCTTCCTATGATCTTTCTATTTCCTGCATTTTATATGCTTCTATAATGTCTCCATCCTTTACATCATTGTAATGATCTATACCAATACCGCACTCATATCCGGTAGCTACTTCCTTTACATCATCCTTAAATCTTCTTAAGGAGCTAATGGTACCTTCGTGAATTACGATACCATCACGAACTAGCCGAATACTTGCGCTTCTGATGATCTTACCTTCAATTACATAGCAGCCTGCAACAACCCCAGCACCTGGAACCTTAAAGGTGGCACGCACTTGGGCTTTTCCTAGCTCCACCTCTTTAAATTCAGGGTCAAGCATACCCTTCATTGCGGCTTCAATATCTTCTATGGCATTATAGATAATTCTATAGGTTCTTAAATCTACAGCTTCCTGTTCAGCTAAGGAGGTAGCTCCAGAGGTTGGCCTCACGTTAAAGCCGATAATAATGGCGTTAGATGCAGATGCCAGCATAACATCGGTTTCAGTAATGGCTCCTACACCCCCATGAATAGGTCTAATCATTACCTTATCATTAGAAAGCTTATTTAAGGATTGCTTAACAGCTTCTACTGAACCCTGTACATCAGCCTTTACAATGATATTTAACTCCTTAATTTCACCCTGTTGCATTTGACTATATAATGCATCAAGGGAGATCTTCTGACTGGCCTTAAGCTGCTGCTCTTTGATTTTATCAATACGCTTTTCAGCAATTGTTCTAGCAAGCTTATCATCAGCTACCACCACCATCTGGTCACCGGCAGCTGGAACGTCGTTTAATCCAGTAATCTCAACAGCTGTCGAAGGAGGTGCAATCTTAACTCGTTTTCCTTTATCGTTAACCATAGCCCTAACTCTACCATAGGTATTACCAATAACAACAGAATCTCCCACCTTTAGAGTACCCTTTTGTACAAGGATGGTTGCAACGGAGCCCCTACCTTTATCCAGCTGGGCCTCTATTACTACACCAATTGCATCTCTATTTGGATTGGCCTTAAGCTCCTCCACTTCTGCTACCAGTAGAATCATTTCCAATAGTTCATCAATATTGATGCCTTGAAGGGCTGAAACTGCTACAGAGATGATATCTCCACCCCATTCTTCAATTAATACTCCATGCTCTGATAATTCCTGCTTTACTCTGTCGGGGTTGGCCCCTGGTTTATCGATTTTATTAATTGCTACAATAATAGGTACACCTGCAGCCTTAGCATGGTTAATAGCTTCTACAGTTTGAGGCATAACACCATCATCTGCTGCAACAACCAATATGGCAATGTCCGTTGCCTTTGCACCCCTAGCCCTCATAGCAGTAAAGGCCTCATGACCAGGAGTATCTAAAAATACGATCTTCTTACCATTTATATGAACCTCAGAAGCACCAATGTGCTGGGTGATTCCTCCAGCCTCCCGCTCGGTTACCTTGGTCTCTCTTATGGCATCCAACAGTGATGTTTTTCCATGATCAACGTGCCCCATAACCGTTACAACTGGTGGTCTTGGTTTTAAATCACTCTCTTTATCCTCTGGGATTACGATATCTTTAACCTCATCGGTTGCTTCCTTTTCTTGAGCTTTTACAACCTCAAAGTCAAAGTCCGCTGCAATCTTTTCAGCCGTCTCAAAATCAATTTCCTGATTCATGGCCGCCATTACTCCGGATTGAATCAGCTTTGTAATAACTTCATTTACAGGTCTTTTTATGAGCTCAGCGAAATCCTTAACTATGATTTTTTCATTTATTTCAATTAACTTTTTGTCGTTATTTTCCATGGTTTTCTGTTCTTCCTTTACTGTTTCGCGACTTAGCTGCTTATTGTTTTTGTTACTATTACTATTATTCTTATGATTTTTATGATTCTTATTCTTCTTTTTACCCTCATGAGGATTTGGATTGTTAGCATTAACTACCTTAGTTTCTGCTTTATTTACTTTAGTTTCTACCTTAGCTTCTACCTTGGTTTCTACCTTATTGCCTTTAGTTTCTACCTTCTTTTCAACAGTTTGCTTTTCTTTTTTACTATTAGCCTTCTCTTTTTTATCCTCAGACAATAAGTCAATGACTAAATTAGCTTCTTCGTCCTCTAATGTACTCATGTGATTACTTACTTCAACTGATAAATCCTTTAATTTCTCGATGAGATCTTTACTGCTTATGCCAAGTTCCTTCGCTAGTTGATAAACTCTAAACTTTGACAAGCTAATCACCCCCTATAAGCCTTTACCTTCTTCATCAATAAGCTCCATAAGCTTATTTGCAAAACCTTTATCCTTTATAGCTACTACTGCTCTACTGCCCTTACCTATAGCAGCTCCAAGTGTGTTCTTTGTACCAATGATTCTTAATGGTATTTTCCTATAGGTTGTTTTGTCATGAAAGGTCTTTTTCGAATTCACTGAAGCATCATCGGCCAGAAGAACTAAATTAACACGATTTTTTCTTATTTCTATTCTACAGGTATCTTCACCTGAAGCAATAACTCCTGCCTTCATTGCAAAGCCCAGAAGATTATATATTTTATCATTCACCCTTATCTAACTCCTGTATAAGTTTATTATAAACCTCATCGGAAATACTACATTCAAAGGCTCTATTTAATGCCTTTGTTTTTTTAGCCTTTTCAAAGCAGGGTATATTATAGCAGATATAGGCACCTCTTCCGTTGGCCTTACCTGTTAAGTCAACTTTAACTTCACCCTCCTGGTTTTTCACTACTCTAATAAGTTCCTTTTTAGGCTTCATCTCGTTGCAGCCTACACACTTTCTCAAAGGAATTTTTTTTGTTTTCATACAATCACTCCTGATTTTCCTTAGCCTGACTTTCACTCTTAATATCGATCTTCCAACCGGTAAGCTTTGCAGCTAAACGAGCATTTTGTCCTTCCTTACCGATGGCCAAGGATAATTGATAATCTGGAACAACAACCTTTGCTGTTTTTTCCTCTAAATTAATATCTGCCGTAACCACCTTTGCAGGGCTTAGTGCACTGGATATAAATTCAGCGGGGTCTTTACTATACTTTATGATATCAATTTTTTCACCCTTTAGCTCATCTACAATTGTCTGTACCCTTGCACCCTTAGGACCAACACAAGCACCCACTGGATCAACATTGGGATCCTTTGATTCAACAGCAATTTTGGTTCTAGAGCCGGCTTCCCTTGAAATACTCTTTATTTCCACAACCCCATCATGGATTTCTGGAACCTCTAATTCAAATAATCGTTTAATTAATCCAGGGTGGGTTCTAGATACAACAATTTGTGGTCCTTTTGTGGTTTTTTTCACTTCTACTATGTAGGTTTTGATTCTTTCTCCATGATTATATTCTTCATTGGGCATTTGCTCAGTTGGCCCAAGAATAGCTTCGGTTTTACCTAGATTAATATACACCATGCCCTTTGCAACCCTTGCGACATTCCCAGTTATAATATCAGATTCTCTATTTATAAATTCATTAAATACTACACCTCGTTCGGCTTCCCTAATTCTTTGAACAACCACCTGTTTAGCAGTTTGGGCAGCTATTCTTCCAAAATTTCTAGGGGTTACCTCCCGTTCGACTATATCTCCAACCTCATATTTAGGATTTATGGCTCTTGCATCCTCAAGGGAAATTTCAAGTAGGTCATCCTCAACTTCTTCTACAACGTTTTTTTGGGAGTAAACATGTACATCTCCCTTGTCTTTATCGATTTCTACCCGAACATTTTGAGATGTTCCAAAGTTCCTTTTGTAGCTAGAAATCAACGCTGCTTCTAGGGCTTCTATTAGTATATCCTTTGAGATACCCTTATCTTTTTGAATCTGCTGCAGCGCTTCAATAAACTCAATATTCATTTTTTTATGCCCTCCTTAAAATTTTATTGCTAATCTGGTTATTGCAATCTTATCCCTTGGTATCTGCAATGTATCGGAATGATTAATCTTTAACATGATATGATTATTCTCAAGACCCATTAATTGGCCTTCTAATAGTTTTTGCCCATTTATTGCTTCGAAAAGCTTAAGCTCCACCAGTTCACCCTTGAATTTTTGAAAATCCTTATCCTTTTTTAAGGGCCTATCTATCCCCGGGGATGAAACCTCTAAAAAGTAGTTTTCTGGAATTGGATCCCTTTCATCTAATTTTTCACTTAGGGCTTCACTAATTCCCTGGCAGTCATCTAAGGTAATGCCACCGGGCTTATCAACATAAACCCTAAGATAGCGATGGGGACCTTCTTTTTTGAATTCTATATCCACCAGTTCATAGTTCCCTGACTCAATAATGGGTGTAACCAGTTCTTCTGTGATTTTTTCGACTTTGTTTTGACCCATTTTATAACCTCCCTATATTAAGTTTTATATTGTTATTGTCAACATTTTAGCCCGAATTATTCCATATGGTTCCTGAATAGTTTTTATATGTCTAGTATAACAGGAAAGAGTGGGGAACTCCCACTCTTCCATAGTAACCTATTGGATTACCTAAAGTATATCATAAGGTTATTAGCCTTGCAAGCTAAAAAGGGTTAATTGGTTAGTTTTTGGTAAATCACTAATACATCCATGACTTACCAGTGCTTCAATAACGGTTTTGGTTACCTTTGTACGTTCTCTTAGATCCTCTAGGGAAATGAATTCTCCCTGTTTTCTGGCTTCTACTATATTCCTAGCTGCATTTTGTCCTACTCCCTGTAGGGATTTTAAAGGGGGTAGAAGCTTTCCATCTACAATTTGAAAGCGATCTGCATCTGATTGATAAATATCTACCGGTAGCAAGGATATACCCCTCAAATACATTTCCATGGCTACCTCTAAAACCGTTAAAAGATTTTTCTCCTTAGCCATTATTTTATTATCCTGTTCCTTTTCCTGATCATCTAGAGCCTTGATTTTATTGATAACCGCATCCTTTCCCTTCACAATCAGGTCTGCATCAAAGTCCTCTGCCTTGGTGGTAAAATAGGTGGCATAAAAGGCCTCAGGGTGGTATACCTTAAAATAGGCGATTCTAAAGGACATCATAACATAGGCAGATGCATGGGCCTTTGGGAACATATATTTTATTTTATTACAGGAATCTATATACCATTGGGGTACATTGTTTTCCTTCATCAGCTCTTCATCTTCTGGCTTTAACCCCTTACCCTTTCTAACGTTCTCCATAATCTTAAAGGATGCTTTTTTAGGGAGTCCCCTGTAGATTAAGTAGTTCATTATATCATCACGGGTTGAAATAACATCCTTAAGCTCTGCAATATTGCCCCTAACCAGCTCTTGGGCATTGTTCAACCAAACATCCGTCCCGTGGGACAATCCACTTATCCGCACCAATTCAGCAAAGGTTGTGGGTTTAGTATCCATCAGCATTTGTCTTACGAATTTCGTACCGAATTCAGGAATGCCTAAGGTTCCAACCTCAAGGCCCAACTCCTTAGCAGTGATCCCTAAGGCCTCAGTGCTGGTGAATATACTGACGGTTTTTTTGTCATCTAGAGGGATAAGCTGTGCATTTACTCCAGTTAAATCCTCCAGCATCTTAATGATGGTAGGTACATCGTGGCCCAGTATGTCAAGCTTAAGCAATCGACCACTTATGGAATGATAATCGAAATGGGTGGTAATCACTCCAGAACTAGAATCGTTGGCTGGATATTGTATTGGGGTAAACTCATGGATGTCTCTATCAGCTGGAACAATCATAACTCCACCTGGATGTTGACCTGAGGTTCGCTTAACCCCAGTACAGCCAAGGGTAAGTCTGTTTATTTCAGCTGAGGAAGCATGAATTTCCCTTTCATCTAGATATTTTTTGACAAATCCATAGGCTGTTTTATCAGCAATTGTACCAATTGTACCTGCACGATATACCTTACCCCTACCGAATAGCTCCTCGGTGTATTTATGGGCTTCACTTTGATACTCCCCGGCAAAGTTTAAGTCTATATCAGGCTCTTTATCCCCTTCAAAGCCTAAAAAAACCTCAAAGGGAATATCATGCCCTTCTTTAATCAGGGTGTTTTGGCATTGAGGACAGGTTTTATCCGGCAAATCTGCCCCTGCCCCATAGGAACCATCGGTGATAAACTCTGAATGTTTACAATAGGAGCAAATATAATGGGGTGGCAGAGGATTTACTTCTGTTATATCACTCATGGTGGCGGCAAAGGAGGATCCAACTGAACCCCTTGAACCAACCAAGTATCCATCGGATAAGGATTTCGTAACCAGTTTTTGTGCAATGATATACATTACAGCATAGCCATTGCTTATAATAGAGTTTAGTTCCCTATCCAATCTAGATTGTACTATCTCTGGTAGTGGATTTCCATAGATTCTTTCAGCTTTGCTATAGCATAGTCTTCTAAGCTCGTCATCGGAGCCTTCAATTACTGGTGGAAATGTGCCATCGGGAATTGGTATGAGTTCTTCAATCTCTTCACTGATTCTTAGGGTATTGGTAATGACCACCTCTTCAGCTTTTTCCCTACCTAGATAGGAGAACTCCTCCATCATTTCATTGGTGGTCTTCAAATAAAGGGGTGCTTGGTCATCTGAATCTGAAAAACCCTGACCTGCCATTAAGATTCTTCTAAATACTTCATCTCGCCTATCTAAAAAATGAACATCTCCTGTTGCTACAACAGGAATTCCCAGTTCCTCACCTATGGATACTATTCGTTTATTGATTCCTCTAATATCCTCAATACTTGCCAATATTCCTTTATCGATCATGAAATGATTATTAGCCACGGGCTGTATTTCTAAAAAATCATAATAGCTGGCGATCTCCTTTACGAAGTCAGCGGAGGGGTTGGCTACAGCTGCCTTAAAAAGCTCTCCAGCCTCACAGGCGGATCCTATAATCAGGCCTTCACGATACTTATTTAACAAACTCTTAGGGATTCTAGGCTTTTTATAGAAATAGTTTATATGGGATTCCGAAACCAATCTATATAGATTTTGTAATCCGGTATAATTTTTTACATGAATCAATACATGGTAGCTTTCAAGCTTAGTGAAGTCCAGTTGGGTACTTAGCTTCTGATTAATGTCCCCTAGGGTATTTATATTTCTTCCTTTAATCATAGCTACAAACTTTATAAAGATTTCTGCAGTAGCCTTAGCATCATCCACTGCCCTATGATGATTATCCAGCTTTATATCCAACTCCTTTGCAATGACATCTAGCTTATGTCTTTTTAGGTTTTTTAAGAGGACCCGTGCCAGCTTTAGAGTATCAATAACTGGATTTTTTAACTGTAGCCCCATTTTAGTGGCATTTTCTCTTATAAAGCCCACATCGAAGGATGCATTGTGGGCTACTATTGGTACCTCTCCTATAAACTCTAAAAATCTAGGTAAGACCGTTTCAATGGAGGGGGCATTCTTCACCATTTCATCCGTTATTCCCGTTAATTCTGTTATTTTTGCAGGAATAGGAATCCCTGGATTTATTAAAGAAGAAAACTCCTCAATTACCTTACCTTCAGAGATTTTTACTCCACCTATTTCAGTGATTCTGTCAATTTTGTTGGAGAGTCCTGTGGTTTCGATATCAAATACCACAAAGGTGTCATCAAGACGATAATCATCTGAACCTTCAACAAGCTTAGCCAGATCATTGACTAAATAACCCTCAAGTCCATAGATGATTTTAATTCCATGCTTTTTTCCTGCCTCCATTGCCTCAGGAAAGGCTTGGACAATACCATGATCGGTTATGGCAATTGCCTTATGGCCCCAGCTGGCAGCTCTTTTAATGAGGCTTGTGGTGTTGGATATACCATCCATAGCTGACATCTGTGTATGGAGGTGGAGCTCTACCCTCTTGTTCTCGCAGGTATCCTTTATTTCATCTTTTTGGAGCTTCATAATATCACTGGCCATGATGATGTACTCCCTTATAAACTTATCAAATACTACATCACCCCTCAGCCTAATCCAATTACCCACCTTTAACTCTTCTATGATATCATCAATTTGATTTTTTCTTTCAAATATTTTTACTGTAATGGAATTGGTATAGTCCGTCACCTGCAAAATAAATAAAGCCTTTCCGCTATTTAATTCCTTCCTTTCAAATGAGATGATTTCAACCTCCATGATTCCTTTAGCCAATTCTCCCTTGATTTCTGATAAAAGAGTTACCTCCCCTGTAAAGGTCTTTCCCATGATTGCACCTTTACTGGCTTTAGCCTCAGTTTTTTTCCATTGCTTTTTATCCCTATTATCCGTGGAGGAGGGAGCTGGAGAAGAGGAAGGTGCAGAAGCAGCAACCTTAATTAACTCATCAGCTATTAGGCTGCTTTCCTTCTCCTTTTCCTCCTTATACTCTTCCATACAAAAACTGTTCCTTGTATCTATATCAATTTTACAGATTATATTCAATTTAAAATTATTTAAAAAGTAACCTTCGATAATTCGATTGATTTGTCTTTCAGCTGCCTTTTGGTATAAGACATCCTCCGCTATTTTAATAGTGAGGTTTTTATCATTAATTTGGTAGCTTATTTTGTCATAAAAACCCTTAACTGCGGGAATAGCCTTATAAATGAAGTAAAGGATATTTTTCCAATTTTCTTCAATTAGGACTTCAAGAGATTCATGAACAGAAAGGTACTCAGGAACAAGGATTACTTCCTTCAGCTGTAGATGACCCTTAATTCCCGCTAGGACTTGGTCTACCTGCTGCCATGAAATAATGGAATCAATTTGAACCTGTAGTTCTAACTTTTTAGAGTTTTTATAAAATTTAACCTTATTCATTATATAATCATCAAGGCTCTCATCAACAGCATGTCCTAGGTATGAACAAAAGCTTCTAAGAGTCATTGGTAAGTCTGTCATCATAAGTCTACACCTCTTCTAATTAAACCAATACTTTAAGATATCCTTATACATCTTCATTCTCCACTTGGTACCTTCATAAAAGCCAAGCTTTTCCTCCTTGGTAACATGACTAATATTCTCTAGTAATACCCGTTGAACCTTTAGTTGTTTATCTTTAATCAGCCTTGACAAAGCCATTTCTAAGCTATAACCCTCTGTATCTAGCTGAAGAACATCCTGAATTAAGGAGGCCTTCATTGCCCTTTGTCCTGATAGATTTGGGGCAATTTTTTGAGCTAAATCAGTTATTAGTCTTCCACCTTTAAATATTCCTAAGGTCATATCCATATGATCATCTTCTAATGGCTCCAATAGGGCTGAAATATGTTGATGTCTTAAGCCAATTAAATCTGCATCCAGCATGATTATATATTCACCACTACAGTAGCTTAATCCTACTTTAATAGCTTCAGCCTTGCCTTTATTTTCTGGTAAATCAACCAGCTTTACCCGATAATTAGAAACTTCCTCAGCAGTATCATCTTGAGAACCATCATTGACTACAATCACTTCAATTATGAAAGGATGACCTTCAACAGCTTTAAGTACTGTTCCTATTCTATTTTCTTCGTTGTAGGCAGGTATAATAGCAGAAGCCCTCATTTTTTTCACCTCATCTACAATTCTTCAATTTCCTTAATTAACACTTCTAAAGCCTGATCCTCCGGGATTTTCTTTATGATTTGACCCTTCTTAAATAATAATACGGAATCCTTTCCGCCAGCTATACCAATATCGGCTTCTTTCGCTTCACCGGGACCATTAACAGCACAACCCATTATTGCCAGCTTAATAGGTTTTTTAATATTCCCTATTCTTTTCTCTGCTTCATTGGCTAACTTTATTAAATCCACCTGACATCTTCCACAGGTTGGGCAGGATATGATGGTTATTTCATTTTGAACAATCCCTAAGGATTTCAAGATCTGTCTGCCAACCTTAACCTCTTCTACAGGATCTCCAGTTAGGGAAACTCTAATGGTATCTCCTATACCCTTCAATAGAAGAGAGCCAATTCCTATGGCAGATTTTATCGTTCCACTCCAAATGGTTCCTGCCTCTGTTATACCAACATGCAATGGATAATTGGTTATTTCAGAAATGAGCTCATAGGCCTTTACTGTCATTACAACATCACTGGCCTTTAGAGAAATGACAATATCCTGGAAACCTAACTCTTCAAGGATTCTAACGTGTCCCATAGCACTTTCAACCATGGCTTCAGCCGTAGGGTGGTGGTATTTTTTAAGCAACTCCTTTTCTAGAGATCCAGCATTCACACCAATTCTGATTGGAATTTTCTTTTCTGAGGCTGCTTTAACAACCTCCCTAACCCTTTCCTTACTGCCTATATTACCAGGATTTAATCTTAATCCATCAACTCCTTGATGAATGGCTTCAAGGGCTATTCTATAATCAAAATGGATGTCAGCAACCAAAGGTATAGAGATTTTATCAATGATTTTATGAAGACTATAGGCTGACTCCATACTGGGTACAGCAACCCTAACAATATCACAGTTGGCTTCTTGAAGCCTTAAAATTTGGCTAATGGACTCTTCAATTTTAATGGGATCTGTTGTGGTCATGGATTGTACAGATATTGGATGCTGACCTCCAACATATAGGTTGCCGCATTTTACTGGCCTTGTTTCTTTTCTCATAGGATCACCCCAACCTAAGTATACATAATATTTTTATGTTAACTAACCCTGAACCAATCTAAGGATATCCTGCCAAGTTACAAAGAGCATAAGCATAATCAATAACCCAAACCCTACCAGATGAATCATCCCTTCTTTCTCAGGGTCTACAGGCTTACCCCTTAGCAATTCAACGAATAAGAACATGATTCTACTTCCATCAAGGGCAGGTATTGGTAAAAGGTTCATAATTCCTAAGTTAATGCTTATTAAGCCAGCTAAGGAAACTACATCCTGCCAGCCTGATTTAGAGGCTTGACCCACTACAGCAATTATTCCCACCGGCCCCGTTAGCTGGTCGGCGTCAGCTTGTCGGGTTATAAGCTGTCTAAGAAAACCAACGATTTGCTTCATAACTTCATAGGCGCTTAATACAGCTGTTTTAATAGATTGTCCTATGGATCTTTCTACTTTTGTTTCTATACCAATGGTGAATCTGTTTGTTTCTTCATTGAGTTTTGGAGTAACAGTTTTTTGAAATATTTCTTCTCCTCTTTTTATCTGAATTTCCAAAGGATCTCCATTGGATTCCATTATTCTTTCCACCAATTGATTCCATGTATAAATTTTTTCAGAATCTATTTGGGTTATAGTATCACCAGGCTGTAATCCAGCAGATTCTGCTGGTGAACCAATTACAACGTCTCCAACTGTGTTTGTGGCAGCACCAAGTGAAAAGAAAATGATTGTAAATAGAATAATGGCAAGTACAATATTCATAAAGGAGCCTGCAAACAAAACAGCCATTCTCACAGGGATAGATTTTTTTGAAAAGCTTCTAGCATCTTCAGAGGCTTCATCCTCACCTTCCATTTTCACATAACCACCAATAGGTAATGCCCTTAAGGAATATTCTGTTTCCTTCCCTTTATGATGAAATATCCTTGGACCCATTCCTATAGCAAATTCATGTACCTTAATTCCAGTTGCCTTAGCTACGCAGAAATGTCCTAGTTCATGAAAAATTACCAGTACACCAAAAACAGCTAAAGCTACTATGATTGTTTGCATCACTCATCACCCCTATATTTGAGATTTTACCCAGTTACGAACCCATTTATCAACTTCAAGTACATCTTCAATAGTTCTATAATCATAAGGCTTATGGACCATCATTGCTCCTTCGATATAACGAGGTATATCATAAAAGCCTATGCTCTCCTGTAAAAAGGCCTCCACCAGCACCTCATTGGCTCCATTAACAACACAGGGCATAGTTCCGCCTGCCTCAAGGGCTTTGTAGGCTAAAGATAAGCATGGAAATTTTTCTAGATCTGGCTGTTGAAAGGTTAATTGCCCCACCTCATGAAGCTTCAACTGTGGTATCCTACCCTCAATTCTATCGGGGTGGGTAAAGGCGTATTGAATTGGTAGCATCATATCTGGGACTCCCAGCTGTGCCATCACTGAATGATCTATAAACTCCACCATAGAATGTATGATACTTTGTGGGTGTACCAATACTTTTATATTATCCATATCCACATCAAATAACCACTTGGCCTCAATTACTTCTAAGCCTTTATTCATAAGAGTTGATGAGTCTATAGTAATTTTCTTGCCCATTTCCCAGTTGGGATGCTTTAATGCATCTTTGGGTTTTACATTCTTTAGATTTTCTTTACTCCAGTCTTTAAAGGGTCCACCAGAGGCTGTTAAAATGATTTTGGCAATCTCCTTCACATTTTCTCCTTTTAAGCATTGAAATATAGCAGAATGCTCGCTATCCACTGGTATAATATCTACACCATACCTTTTAGCTTCCTCCATAATGATCCTACCAGCCACTACTAAGGTTTCTTTATTGGCAAGGGCAATGGTTTTTCCTGCTCTAATGGCTGTAAGGGTGGGCTGTAAGCCAATACTACCAACAACAGAGTTTAATAGGATGTTGGCCTCCTCCATGGCAGACAACTCTAAGAGTCCCTCCATTCCAGATAAAACCTTAATATCTGTTTTGATTCTGTCCTTCAGCTCTTTGGCCTTAGAAGCATCATAGACAGCTACGGCCTTTGGCTTATATTTGAGAATTTGTTTTTCTAACTCGTTGATACTAGTCATTACTGCTAAGCCAACAACTTCAAAGGATTCAGAATTGCTTTCCACCACTTTTAATGCCTGTTTTCCAATTGAACCTGTTGAACCCAAAATTACAACTCGTTTTTTCATATAATCACCTTTTATATTCCTATAAATTCTTTTTAACAATGTACAGACTGTTCAAAAGCTGTTAGAGTCTAGGCGCAAAGAAAGCCAGCGATTGCAGCGTATACACAATACGTAAGGCTGTAATATGGCTTGGTCTGTCTCTCAGGGGTTAATGAAAATGCTGGGTTTCTGCAGCAACGAAGAATATGATAGTTTTTCAACAGTCTGAGCATAGCTAAAAGCCATGCTTACTTTAATGTCTATTTTAAAAGCGTTATAGCGTAATAGACAAAGGGAGCCGTAAATAATATGCTATCAAAACGATCTAAAATTCCACCGTGACCAGGAATCAGATTCCCATAATCTTTAATACCGATATGTCTCTTAATAATGGATGCTGTCAAATCTCCTAGCATGGAGAATATACTTCCAATTAGTCCGATGATTATAATAGCTAGTATATTTTCACCAATTACAAGATATCCAAAAATCCCACAGGATAACATGCTACCCAATCCACCACCGATGGCTCCTTCAACGGTTTTCTTCGGGCTGATTGTTGGACAAAGCTTTCTTTTGCCAAAAAAGTTCCCAGCAAAGTATGCGAAGGTATCGGATGCCCAAGCTGTTATAAAGGCAAGCCATATATAAGCTTCTTTGTCACTATTGGATATTAAAATAATATGTCCTAAAAAAATCCCAACATAAATAATTCCATATAGGGTTACGGCACCATCAATGATATTATATTTGTTATTGATTAAAAGTATGATACTAATCAATAGTGTAGTGGCTACTAGAAGGAATAGAATCCTTCCTTGGGTACCAGAGAAGTAAAAATCACTTAAGATGATTAAGGTAATAATATATCCTATCCACCTTATTGGATGAATATTTTTACTTTTAAAGGCTATATAAAACTCATGTATACCAATTAGTGATACAATTAAAAGCGATAAATATAATAGGTAGCCACCATACCAAACCACAGTTATCAAGATGGGTATACCTAGTACTCCACTAATTATCCTCTTTAGCATTTGTTCTCCCCCTTAAACTTTGCCAAACCGTCTTTCTCTTTTTTGAAAATCTGATATGGCCATCAGTAAATCTTCTCCTCTAAAGTCTGGCCATAAAATATCTGTAAACCAAAGTTCCGTATAGGCAGATTGCCATATAAGAAAATTGCTAAATCGGTATTCTCCGCTGGTTCTTATCAAAAGGTCAGGATCTGGCATATTGGCAGTTTCAAGGTAGCTACTAAAAACTTCTTGATTTATATCCTCTATACTAATCTTATCCTCTTTTATGTCCTTAGCAATCCTTTTAATTCCCCTTACAATTTCATCTCTACCGCCATAATTCAAGGCTATATTTACCCAAAGACCTGTATTGTTTTTTGTAAGCTCCTTTGCTCTAAGAACCTCTTTTCTTGCAAATTCTGGCAGACCATCAATATCTCCAATTGTGTTGATCTTAATGTTATTTGAATGGAGCTCCTCTCCCTCTTTTCTAAGGTATTCAACCAATAGCTCCATAAGGGCAGAAACTTCATCATTGGGTCTATTCCAATTCTCTGTAGAAAAGGCATAAAGGGTTAGATAGGCTATTTTCGTATTTGATGCAGTCTTGATGATATCTCTAAGGGCTTCAACACCGGCCTTATGCCCCAGGGTTCTTGGCAAAAATCTCTTTTTAGCCCACCTTCCGTTACCATCCATAATAATGGCTATATGTTGGGGTAATTTTTCATTATCAAGGATTATTTCCTGTAATGATGAAGGACTGCTTTTGAAGAATTTCATTAGTCTTATTCACCTCTATCAATTTTAAACCCCCAAGAAGGGGGCTTAAAAAAAGGATATTATTAATTCCATCTCATTTTTTGATACAAGCCTTTGCCTGATTATTCTACTATCATTGGATTTAGTGGTATTTTTTCCATAGCTCTCTTTAATTATAACTTCATAACCAAGAATATTTAGTGCATTAATAGCTTCCTCTGTTTTAAATCCAAGGATATCAACTATTGGCTTCAATAATTAAACCTCCATAATCTCTACTTCTTTTTTAGCTAATAGGTCATCGATTTGCTGAATGAATTTATCTGTCAATTTTTGAACTTCATCCTGAGCCTTTTTTAAATCATCTTCAGTTAATTCTCCATCCTTGTGAAGTTTCTTAAGGCTATCATTGGCATCTCTACGTTCATTTCTTATGGTAATCTTACCCTCTTCTGCTGTTTTTTTTGCAAGTTTAGATAAATCCCTTCTTCTTTCCTCTGTAAGCATGGGAATATTCAGTCGAATAATCTTTCCATCATTGGATGGATTGATGCCCAAATCTGAGGTCATGATGGCCTTCTCGATAAGTTGCATAGCTGATTTATCATAGGGTTGAACAATAATCATTCTTGGTTCAGGTGCAGAAACTGATGCAATTTGTTTCAAAGGAGTAGTGGTACCGTAATAGTCTACAGTTATTTTATCTAGCATAGCTGGATTAGCCCTTCCGGCCCTAATACTATTGAGGTCGTCTTTAATAACATTAATAGTTTTCTGCATTTTTTCTTCAAGTTCCATATGAACTTCTAAATACATATAATCTCCTCCTTTTTATCTATTTATAAAGGTCCCGATTGATTCTCCTAAGATAACCTTAGTGATATTATTAGGTTTATCTATTCCGAAGACCTTAATTGGTATACTGTTATCCATACATAGGGAGGTGGCAGTAGAATCCATAACCTTTAAGCCAAGCCTTAACACATCAAGATAGCTCAACTCGTCGAATTTAACAGCTGTTGGATTTTCGTAGGGATCTGAATCATATACACCATCTACTTTTTTTGCCAGTAGGATTACCTCTGCCTCAATTTCTGCTGCCCTTAAGGCTGCAGTGGTATCTGTAGAAAAATAGGGATTTCCGGTTCCTGCAGCAAATATCACCACCCGACCCTTTTCAAGGTGTCTTACAGCTCTTCTCCTTATATAGGGCTCTGCAATCTGCCGCATTTCTATGGCTGTTTGAGTTCTTGTCAAAATACCGATATTTTCTAAAGCATCCTGTAGGGCTAAGGCATTAATAACAGTGGCTAGCATTCCCATATAATCGGCAGTTGTTCTATCCATTCCTTGGCCACTTCTGCCTCTCCAGAAATTTCCTCCACCTACTACTATTGCAACTTCTACTCCCATATCAACAATATTTTTTACTTCATCTGCAATGTGGTTGATGGTTTCCGTATCTAATCCGAAGCCTTGTTCTCCTGCAAGGGCCTCTCCACTAATTTTTAGAAGAACGCGTTTGTAAATAGGCTTTTTCATAAAAAACCTCCATTTCTATATATTTCTACAGCTATATAAAAAATCCTCTTTATGTTTAATCTATTTAATAGAATATAATTCAACTTAAATCTACACTACGATATATTTTGCTTCCTGAGATCCTACACTGTTTTCTAAATTTCTCTGTTTTAAAGTATAGAGAAAGTGCCTTCATAAATAAAGTATTTCTTTATCACATTTTATTATAAAGGAGAACACAAGTAGTGTTCTCCTTTGCTTCTATTGTTGTCCGATTTGCTTTGCTACTTCCTCAGCAAAATTCTCTTCTTTCTTTTCAATACCCTCTCCAACCTCGAATCTAACAAATCTTCTTATACTTAGGTTTTCACCTATTTTTGCAATTTTTTCAGTGAGTAAGTCATTAATAGTTATATCTGGATTCTTAACAAATGGTTGCTCTAATAAACATACTTCTTTATAATACTTTTCAATTCTTCCTTCAACCATTTTATCAACGATCTTTTCTGGCTTACCTTCATTAAGAGCTTGTTTTCTAAGGATCTCTTTTTCCTTTTCTATGCTTTCAGCTGGAACTTCTTCCTTCTTAACATATGTAGGATTAGAAGCTGCTATTTGCATTGCTATATCCTTAACAAAGTCCCTAAATTCTTGATTTTTAGCAACGAAATCTGTTTCTGAGTTAACCTCAACTAAAACTCCGATTCTTCCACCATGTATGTATGATTCTACTAAGCCTTCTGCTGCAACTCTGCCTGCTTTTTTAGCAACTGCTGCTAAGCCTTTTTCTCTTAATACTTCAACTGCCTTTTCCATGTTCCCATTGGCATCTGTTAATGCCTTTTTACAATCCATCATTCCAGCTCCAGTTTTTTCACGAAGCTCCTTTACCATTCCGGCTGTAATATTCATTTGTATACGCCTCCTTCTTAAAATTAATAAAGGTAAGGGAGTAAGGGACAACCCCTTAAACCCTTACCTTGCTTTATTTCTATTCTTCAATTTGTTCTCCCTGCTTACCTTCAATTACGGCATTGGCCATGGTAGCAGTTAGTAATTTTACAGCTCTGATTGCATCATCATTACCTGGTATTACATAGTCTACTTCATCGGGATCACAATTAGTATCTACAATAGCTATAACAGGTATACCTAACTTATGAGCTTCTTTGATGGCAATTCTCTCTTTTCTTGGATCAACTACAAACAATGCTTCTGGAAGTACGGTCATATCCTTGATTCCACCTAGGAACTTTTCAAGCCTTTCCATTTCATGTCTAAGCTTAATAACTTCCTTTTTGGGTAGAACCTCAAAGGTTCCATTCTCTTCCATTTTCTCAAGCTCACGTAGACGATCAATCCTGTTTTTAATGGTACCGTAATTTGTTAGCATACCACCTAACCATCTTTGGTTAACATAGTACATTCCACATCTCTTAGCCTCTTCTTCAATAGCCTCTTGAGCTTGCTTCTTTGTACCTACGAAAAGGATGTTCTTTCCTTCAGCTGCGATATCCTTCATTATGCTGTAGGCATCTTCAACCTTCTTAACGGTTTTCTGTAGATCGATGATATAAATACCATTTCTTTCAGTGAAGATATACTCAGCCATCTTAGGATTCCATCTTCTAGTTTGATGTCCAAAATGAACACCTGCTTCAAGTAACTGTTTCATAGAAATTACTGACATTTTCACTACACCTCCTTTAGTTTTTCCTCCATCCTGATCATTTCTGCCCAGAACCATTAGGCACTACTGGGAAGATTACAGAATGTGTGTTTTTCTCACCTATAGTATTTTAACACACTAGGTAATATGAAGCAATATTTATTTTTAAATATTTTAAGAAGTTTTATGCACTAGGATAACTTTATTATTATAAATTTTAGATTTTAGAAATACGAATAATTAAAAGCTTCGACCTGTCGAAGCTACAACAATTCAACATTCAACATTCAACATTTAACATTTAAGATTATAATTGCTTTTTAATAATCTAATAATATTTTAACAATTTCATCATAGCTACTGCCCATAGGAATGATTTTTCTACCGATTTTGATTTTGGTAGCAGCATTATTTATGATAAGGTAGTTTACGAAATCGGAAGCATCTTCAATTGCCCCCTCTTCCATAAGGAGTTGGGCGATCTCTGTGGATATCATTCCACCAGTGATATAAATTTCGTGATATTCCGATTCCTCTTCGATGGCTTCTACTTCTGGATTTTCAGTTTCTTCTGGATTCTTAATTTCTTCAGGATTATCAGCCTCTTCTGTATTTTCTAAACCAGTATTTTCTTCCACCAATGGTTGAAGATCTTCTTCTTCTTTTTCTGGCTCTTCTTGATTATCAAAGTTTTTCTTTAAATTTTCTATTGATTTTTCTAAATCATTTGTATTCTCTTCTTCTACAATGGGTGTGACATTTTCCTCAGGCATTCTAGGCTCCATGAAGATATTAAAGGAGGCTGTAAGAATCATTCCAATGCCAAGACCAACGGCTAAGCTCTTTATACAAAAACCCTTCAATTACTTCACCTCATTTTGTAAGCTTTATGACCATTTCAATTTCACGAATGCTTTTATTCAATTTCTTTGCTATTTCTTCAGCCCTCAATCCCTGCTGATGAAGCTCTATAATATCATGATTTCTTTGGGTAAATAGATTATAATTGAACTTTTGATTGAAGCTTGTTGCTTCCTCATCATTTTGCTTCTTAACTGCTAAAGCAGCTTCTTTAGCTTTATTATAAACTTCCATTAACTGTCTAGTATCTTTTCTAAGCTGAATGATATCTCCCTCAGCTATATCCATTCTAGTTGCCATTTCTTGAAGACTTTCTTGATCTTTATTTCTAATGGAATTTCTATTAATGGATGTAAAATCATTATCTTCCTTACTTATCTCATCAGTATGATTTGTCTTAACAATCACATATATCGCTATTATCGTGACGAGGATTCCTACTAAAACTATTATTGTGTTATAATCCATATTACACCTCTTTATATCATAATATCAATTTTATCACCAATTCCACTCTTTGTTTTAGGTTTATTTTCCTGATTATGACTTGCTGAATTTTGCCCTTCTCTTCTCTTTTTTCCTTGATAAGACCCCTTACCCTTTTTATTCTCTTCTCTACCTATGTTTTTTTTATTGGATTTTTCAGTATTTTCAGGTCTATGTAGCTTTTTCTCAGTATCTTGATTAATTTTTTGCTGGAGAAATTGGTTGGTATCCTTAAAGCGATTGACATCATCCTGTTTTATTTTAGACTCCTTTATTGAATTAGCATAGGTTAAATGATAATCTACTGGTTTAATAGACATTATAATTCCCCCTAATTTTCATAAGGACCGATTCTTACATCTCCATCCTTTCTAAATAAAGTACTGTGGGACAATTCATCATTAATATGCCTTGAAGAATTCAAAATGGTTACCTTAACCCCTGGGTATATAGTCCCAGAAATATGAATCTTTCCTCTGTCCATAGCTTGAATTTTTGTTTCAAGAACCAATTCTTCCTCTTTTAGCTTTTGTAGCTTGTCCTTTAGAAATTCATAGGTTTTAATAGATTTCACAAAAATTTCTTCTTTAGACTTAGGTAACTGGTTGGATTTTGCTGCTCTACTTAGTAAATCTATAGTCTTTTTTAAATGATCCATGTTTCTTTCTGTTTCTTGAATGAGATGTCTTACTTCATCGTATTTTGCCTTTTCCTCAGGATCAATACCAACCTCTAACTTAGTTTGGGTACCCATGTGGGAGCCTAGGGTTTTTGCCCGTATTTCATCACCAGCTTTAATCTCGCCCCCCACCATCAAACCTTTTTTACCAATAACTAAAATTTTACCTTTAGCATAGACATTACTATGAAGAATACAATCAGATTCTACATTACCATGAACATTAATATTTGCACTTTCAATATACTTTGCAAATAGGTTTCCCTCACATTCAAGGTAGCACTGATTACTTCCTTGAACTCCTCTATTTAGGATTATGTCACCCTTAGCATATAAATTGGCTCCTTCAACAACTCCATGGACCTCAATATTACCTTCAGCCTTTATAGTAAACCCTGCTTTAACATTACCTCTAACATTAATTGAACCGTTGAAGGTGATGTTTCCTGTTGAGTTATCTACATCATTATGAATGGTATAGACTTCATTAACTACGATTTTTCCATCTAGTATTAAGGCTTCCCCTTCAATAGTAGAGTATAGCTTTAAGC
Organism: Alkaliphilus serpentinus; assembly: GCF_009017255.1. Lineage (GTDB taxonomy): Bacteria > Bacillota > Clostridia > Peptostreptococcales > Natronincolaceae > Alkaliphilus_D > Alkaliphilus_D serpentinus. Next base: position 29,080 of record NZ_WBZB01000013.1, read on the forward strand.
CATCGGCACTTGTAACAGTATTTTTTCCTCCTCTAAGCTTAAAATCTCTTCCAGCCTTTGGTTTTATTACATTACCAAATACATCATAGCCTTCTACACCAGGGGTAGGGGGAATCGCCTCAGCCAAAAGCTGCCCTTTGTTTACATTGCTAACAATATCAAGGGTTTTAAAATCTACTGAACCATCTTCTAATAGAATGGGTTTATAATCCTTCGAAGTTTTAAAATAGTGGGCTATTTTTCCATCTATCCCATTAACAGGCTCTTTTCCTATTGCAATCTTCAAGAAGGTTTCTGTTATTTTTCCATTCACCATATTCTCCAATTGGTTATATTGAACACCATAGGTTATACCATGTTCATTAATTGCTTCCTTTAAGGTTTCAAGGGTAAAAAACTTACCACCTATAGGTTCAGTAAGGAGGATTTTTGCTTCCATTTTATTTTTACTAATTTCAAATTTTGCTGTACTATCAATGATCTTTTCATCTTGGGGTGGTGCAATTATAAAGGACTTTTGCTTCTCGTTGATGGCTGAAGTGATGTTAATTAAATCGAAGCCCTCTATAGCTTTGCTTTTGATGAAATCAAGTATATCGTCAACTTCTTCTCTAGCTTTTTTGTTACTTCCATGATTAACTGTTAAATAAATTCCATCTTCTTTAAAATCAATGGTAAAATATCGATTTTCTTCATTATTCCTATCAGTGGTCAGTATTTTATCCAACTGAAGATTTAAATCATCCTCAGAAACAGTTACAGCTGTTTGATGGTTATCCTTAGGAACTATTTTTAACTTTGTAAACCCCTTTCTAAAGAGGGATCCCTTTTTTTCTTCTAGAATTTCAACCTCTACTTGATCTTCTTTAAGATTCAAATGCTCTAACGCTTTATTAAGCGTTTCGTGATAGTTTTCTCCTTCAAAGATTTGATGATCCCTAGCCATCTTGTCCCCTCCCACTGATATCATAATAAATTGCTTTCATTAAGTTAGCTTACTCTTTAATCTAGAAATTGCTTTGGAATGTAATTGAGAAACTCGAGATTCCGATATTCCTAATATAGCTCCAATTTCTTTATAGGTTAATTCCTCAAAATAATATAAGGATATTACTTGTTTTTCTCTTTCAGGCAATAGTTCTATGGAGGTCTGTAAAATCTGTTTAGTCTCCTGACCGCATAAAATTTCTTCAGGGGTATTCTCCTTTGATCCTGATAGATTTTTAATGCTACCTTCCAATAGATTTTCTTCTAATGATACAATATTCAGATTATTTATTTGCTGAAGTAATGAATGAAACTCATCTACAGAAATTAGGAGCTCATCTGCAATTTCAGTATCTGTTGCATTTCTTCCATGTTGATTTTCAAGTTTTCGATAGGCAACCTCTACTGTCTTAGCCTTCTGTCTTATAGATCTTGGTATCCAATCTAAGTTTCTTAGCTGATCTATAATAGCACCTCTAATTCTGATTTGAGCATAGGTTTCGAATTTGACATTTTTATCTATTTCAAATTTTTCAATGGCATCAATTAAGCCAAAAATACCATAGCTAACTAAATCATCATATTCCACATTGGTGCCATAGTTTGAATATAATCTACCAGCGATGATTTTAACCAGTTCAATATAAGCCTCAATAAGGGAATGTTTTGAAATTACGTCATTATTGTTTTTATAGTTTTGCCACAGTTTGATGTGTTCCATTGAAAACCTCCCTACTTCACCCTTTAACAAATCACCTATATGGTTTTTACTCCATGTCCAATGGTTTTAACCAATAAATCGCCTGTTTCAGAATAAAATTCGATGGTTCTTCCGTGGTTACCACCGGTGTCTTCTGAAAGAATGGGAATTTTACTAGCCGCTAATATTTCTTTTGTAGCCACAGTATTACGGTATCCTATTTTCATTAAGTCGCTACCATTATTTCCAAAGGAGAACATTTGCGATCCACCTGCAATTTTTGCTGATATTCTACTTAATACGGCTCCTTGATTAAGCATCTCCTGAATCAGTAGCTCTATAGCAGTATCAGCAAATTTAGCAGGATTTGAATTGTTTTTTATTTGTTGACTGGAGGGTAGCATAATATGGGCTAATCCAGCAATTTTTTTATATTTGTCGTATAATGCTATTCCTACACAAGATCCTAGACCTAATGTGGTTAATACATCCGGTTCTATAACTACTTTTAAATCTGCCATCCCTACCTTTATAACCCTTTGCATCTACATATACACTCCTAAACTTTCCAGTAATTTATCGAAGGAATTACTATCGGGGATTAAGAAAAAGTTCCCCTTAACCTTATAGCTACCTTCAGATAATAACGTTTCAATCAATACAACCTTATCACTGGTTTGAGAAAATTGTATGGCTGGAACACTTAGTATAGCTCCTGCCATATCAATACATAGTGATGGTACAGATAGCTTTAGATTTAAACCAGTTAAGGCAGATAAGGAGTTAAGGTAAGAGCCACAAAGGATATTGCCTACCTCTTGTAAAGCAGATCTATCCATTTCATCAAATTCTTCCGACATATCTTCTCTTCCCATTAACATGTTGGTTAATACCTTTGATGAAGCGATATCTAATAAAAACATAATATTACCAGAAATATCTCCTTCAACAAGAAAATAAATTCCTGCCACCACCATCTCTTCGCCACCAAGGATGGCAGCGACGCCTTCAAAGGGTAATATTTGCACAATAGGTACAGCCATATCAATCCGCTTGTTAATCATCTTAGCCAAGGCAGAAGCAGCATTACCTGAGCCAATATTACCAATTTCCCTTAGTACATCCAAATGAAGGTTATTTAAATCATCAATTGAAAAAGACATTCATACACCACCTTAATTAGCTTCAATTCCAAGTATTTTGTAGATATTAACGATTATAATCATTCTGTCCTTCACTTTGCCTATTCCACTAATATAATCATCATCAAAGGAATTAACAAAATTAGTGGTTTTATCAATATCATCAGGTTCTATTGTTAGGACCTCTGAGGAGCCTTCAACTAGGAAACCCACATTGATGTCCTCTAGGGCCAATACGATAATCCTAGACTCCTCCGTCAACTCCTTATCTTGAAATTGAAACCTACGTCTTAAATCTATAACAGGAACTACTTCCCCCCTTAGGTTAATTACACCCTTAACATAATGGGGAGAATTGGGTACTCTAGTAATTTCAGTAACCTTTTCTATGGTTTCAACAAAGGTAATAGGCACACCATAAAATTCATCCTCAAGTTTAAAAATGACATATTGCTTATTGTTTTCTACATTTGCATTCAAGCTACCTCACCCCCTAAAAAAATGAATTCGTGTCAACTATTAGTGCAACAGAACCATTACCTAAGATTGTTGCCCCTGCAATTGCCTTAATGTTAGAGAGGAACTTGCCTAGGGACTTAATAACGATTTCTTGCTGTCCTATTAGATTGTCAACAACAATTCCTGCAGTCTTATCACCCTTCTTTACAATAACTACTATTAAATCTTCAGTGGCCTCCGTTGTTCCTTCAACCTTTAGAAGCTGAGATAGACGAAGAATAGGAAGGGTTGAATTGCGATATAGTACCACTTCATTATTTTGTACCCTTCTAATTTGGGACTCCTCAATGGTGGTGATTTCTTTTATTGTATTTAATGGTATAGCATATTTTTCTGTGGAGACCTTTACCAATAATGCCTGAATAATTGCAAGGGTTAATGGTAATCTAATAATAAACTTGGTACCAATATTTTTCCTTGTATCTACCTCAACAACTCCACCTAATGATTCAATCTTTGTTTTTACTACATCCAATCCTACACCTCTACCAGAAAGATCGGTGATTTTATTGGCTGTACTGAAGCCAGGAGAGAATAAAAGCTGAATGATTTCTGACTCATCCATAATTTCTGCCTGTTGTTGGGTAATTAGGCCCTTTTCCAGCCCTTTTGCTTTAACCCTTTCAACATCTATGCCTTTTCCATCATCCTCAACTTCTATAACAACACTATTTCCATCTGGATAAGCAATCAACTTTAAGGAACCATTTGGGTTCTTTCCATATTTAATTCTCTCATCTGGCTCTTCTATACCATGATCAATGGAGTTTCTAATTAGATGTATTAGAGGATCGCCGATCTCGTCAATAACTGTTCTGTCTACTTCTGTTTCCTCACCACTCATAAATAGGGTTATTTCTTTACCTAAATCCTTAGATAAATCTCTAACCATTCGTGGGAATCTGTTAAATACCCTCTCTATAGGTACCATTCGAACCTTCATTACTGCATCATGGAGACTCGTAGTTATTCTCTCCAAATACTCTATTGCTTCATGCATGTTATGTTGGGTACCTGAGTCATCTATATCTTCTAATCTCGTTTTAATAATAATTAGCTCGCTAACTAAATTCATGAGATTATCTAGTCTATCGATATCTACCCTAACGGTTTTACCAGTCTTTGCCTTTTTCCCCTTATTATCCTCTACCTTTTGAGTCATGGCATTTTCAATAATCTCATCCTCCATAAAGAGGTTAGCCTCTTCATTTGAGCCTGTATTCTCCATAATTGAAACATTATCAGCAAGGCTTATTATCTCGATGTTTGCAATTTCTGGTATGCTGTTTAGTTCTTTAAGCAGAATTTTATCATCTGACTTAGATATTAATACCAATTGAAAACTTAGATCAAATCTTTCATCTTCAATATCTTCTATTGAAGGTGTAGAGTGGACAATTTCTGTAAGTTTTTCTAAGGTGTTGATTATGATATAAGCTCTAGCAGCCTTTAGCATACACTTTTTATCTAAGGTAACCTTTAATAAATAGGCATTTAACTCTTGAAGTAAGGCTTTTTTAACAATACTATGTACATATTCATTTAATTGAATATCATTACTTGAAGGGTTAACTACAGAAGCTTCCTTAACAGGATCCTTTACTTCTCTACCCTTATAGGATCTAATTTCTTCTAACTCCTTTATGATATCCTTTGAGGTATTAGGACCTTCACTTCCATTAGATTCTATTTCATATAGGTACTTTTCCAACTCATCAAAGCATTTGAATAATAAATCTATTATTGAAGAATTCATTTGTAATTCTCCACCTCTAATCAAATGCAGTGCATTTTCCATTTCATGAGTTAATCCAGCAATATTTTGAAACCCCATGGTGCTAGACATGCCCTTTAGAGTGTGGGCTATTCTGAAGATTTCATTAAGCATCCCTTCTTCATTTGGTTCCTTTTCCATTTCTAACAATATTGCATTCATACTTTGTAGATGTTCCTTAGATTCTTCAATAAAGACATCTAAATATTGGCTCATATCCATACTACAGCACCTCCAACCTTTTTATTATTACATTAGCAATTCTATTCAATGGAACTATTTCATCGACAACTCCATGTTTTACAGCACTTTTGGGCATTCCATAAACTACACAGCTGTATTCATCTTGGGCTATAATTGGCGAATTGGTTTTTTCTTTAAGTTCCTTAAGACCCATTGCCCCATCTGAGCCCATACCGGTTAATATTACACCTATAACGTTTCTTTTTCTTAGCTGTGCTATTGAGCTAAACATCACATCGGCAGATGGTCTATGGCCTAATACTGGGTTTTCCTGTGTTAACTTTATAAAGTATTCACCATTATGATCAATTTTCACAGTAAGATGGTAGTTGCCTGGAGCTACATAGGCAGTTCCCTTAAGAATTTTTTCATTGTCTACGGCTTCTTTTACTTGAATTTTAGACATTGAGTTCAATCGATCTGCTAGAGATTTGGTAAAGCCTGCCGGCATATGTTGTACAATAAGAATGGCAGCAGAAACATTTTCAGGTATTAATGGGATTATTGATTGTAATGCCCTAGGTCCTCCAGTAGAGGTTCCAATAGCAATAATCTTTAAGCTTGAAGACTGTTTACTAGTTGCTTCTATAAAGTTAATATCGAGACTCTTTTCCTCGAACTTAACATCTGACTGAAGCTTCTTGATAAGCTTAACATTCGCTGCAGCCTTTACCATCGTTGTTAGCTCCTGTTTCATAACCTCAGCATTGATTTTAAAAACACTGGAAGGTTTTGAAATAAAGTCTACTGCCCCCAACTCTAGAGCTGTAATAGTTGCTTCTCCCCCCTCAGTGGTTAAACTACTGAGCATTACAACAGGTAAAGGACTGTTTTTCATTATGATCTCCAAAGCTTCTATACCATTCATTATGGGCATTTCAACATCCATTGTTACAACATCAGGTTTTAGCTCCTTTACCTTATCAATGGCTTCTAATCCATTTCTAGCTGTACCGATTACAGTCAAATGTTTATCAGCATTTATGATATCTGACAAGATTTTTCTCATGAAGGCAGAGTCGTCAACGATTAATACCTTTATTTCCTTGTTGTTTTTAACCATTTAAATCAGCCCTTTTTTTCTTAGTAGTCTCTGTCTTTCAAAAATAAATGAGATTATCTGGTTTCTGACTCCCTCTCCTATATCTTTGTATCTTATACCCAGCTCAAACTCATTGGTTTCTGGATTCTTAATGGATCTAATGACTTCTCCTGTAAAGGTTACCTTATCATGATCCCTAAAGAAAAGGGTGCATTCCATTATACTACCTTCTGGAAAGGTCTTTTTGCTAATGAGCTTCATCCCACCTCCACTTATATCTTTAGTAAAGGATTCTATCACTTCATCCTCAGATAAATCTCTTAGAGTTACCTTTAAAATGGCATCTAATCTGAAAAAATATCTTCTTTGAATTTTCTCAGGCTCACATAAAGCTTTAACTGTATAGATGGTTAATCGACCTTGTAATTTCTTATATATTTCGGCAAGAAAGCTGAATATTCCTTTTTCTTCTCTGTAAAAAATAATCTTTATCTGTTGACCCTCACGTAAAGGGTAGGGAATTCCTCTCTTGAGGGGATTATTTATGACTAATAAATCTCCCTTTATGTCGATTAATTGGGAAACAATCATATGCTTACTACGATTTTTTACTTCTACTAATTCTATTTCTAATGGATCTCCAATTTTTAGCTCCTTAATATTCATCTTTATCACCCCTACCTAAATAAACTTAAGACCTTGTTAAAGAAGCCACCTGAAGTATGGAACTCTCCCTCGCCATGAGTCTCATCAATAATTCGCATAGCTATTAGTTCAATATTTTTACTTACAGGACTATTGGGGTACTGAAGTAAAAAAGGATTTTGTGACTTTACAGCTCTACTGACACTAATATCCTCCGACAAAAAACCTAGTTTTTCTACTTTTATATTAAGAAATTTTTCACTGGCATTTTTTAGTTTCTCAAAGGCTATTTTACCTTCATTAATATTCTCTACTCTATTAATCAGCAGACTTAGCTTTTTTTTATTTCCTGATTTACCAATGGTTTTGATCATAGCATAGGCATCGGTGATGGCAGTTGGCTCTGGTGTAGCTACAATTATTACCTCCTCAGCTGCCAAAACAAATGAAAGAACAGATCTTGATAATCCTGCTCCAGTATCTACAAGAATAATATCTGCAATATTATTGAGTCTTTCAAATTTTTCTATCACATAGCCTATTCTTTCGCTGGGCATATCAACTAAGTCTGTGATTCCTGATCCTCCAGCGATAATCTTGATACCATTGGGTCCATTTACTAATATATCTTCTAACTCCTTATCACCATTAATCACATTCATTAAATTATACTTAGGCACTACTCCCATAACGATATCTATGTTGGCTAGGCCTAAATCTGCATCTATGATAACCACTTTTTTATTCTCTTTGCTTAAGGCTATTGCAAGATTTAAGGTAAAATTGGTTTTACCTACTCCTCCCTTACCACTGGTAACACAAATTACTCTAGGTCCACCCTTTGTTTTTCTTTGCTCAATAATATTATTTCTTCTCTGGTTTATCATTTCTCTTAATCTTGCTGCTTGGTCCTTCATGTCTATGCCTCCTTCATTAAGAGACTAATTAGTCGATCAACATTGACAACTTCAATATCATCTGGCACGCACTGGCCAGTTGTAATATACGATATCGGTCTATTGGTTTTATATGCTGTATTTAAGATGGTACCATAAGTGTTGGTCTCATCAATTTTTGTAAATATAATACGATAATCCTCTATAAAACTGTAGGTATCTACAATATCCTTTACATCCTTATTATTAGATGTGCAGCTGATAACTAGATAAATCTCCTTTTCTTGAACTTCATCTAATAACTGACTTAATTCATTGATCTGCTGATTATTCCTATGACTCCTACCAGCTGTATCAATCATGATGATGTCATTATGTTTTAGTTTGTCTATGGCTCTATGGATTTCTTGCGTTTCATAAATAACTTCGATAGGAATATTTAAAATATCGCTATAGGTTTTTAATTGCTCTACTGCTGCAATACGATAAGTATCAGCACTTATAAAGCTTACTTTTTTACCAAAATTTAAGGTGTAATTTGCAGCAAGCTTTGCAATTGTAGTTGTTTTACCAACGCCTGTGGGACCAACAAAAAATACTATTTTTGAGTGGATACTTTGACCTTTGGCAATATATTTATCGATGATTTTCTTAAAGGCCTCTTCTATAGAAAAATTCAATTTTTCATCATCACTGTTTATTTCCTTTATATCCTGTATAAGGGATTTAATTAGCTCTTCATCAATTTCATGTTCCTTTAAATGATTATAGAGGTTAATCAAGTCATCATTATTAAGATCTTTAAGTAAGTCATCTCCTCCCTCTATATCAACCTTTTTAATTACATTAGATAGCATACTTTTAATTTCATTAATGTCCCTGGAGAGCTTATGATCCTCACTAGAGTTTACTACACTCTTATGAACTCTTGCCTTTAAAATTTCTTCAGGCTTATGAAACTGATTTACAGTTAATGGGACTCTTGGTTTTTCAACCTCTTCAACTGCAGCTACAATTTCAATCACAGGCTTTTTAAATAGTCCTAAAAAACCTTTTTGCTTAATCTTTCTCTGATGTAAAATAACTGCATTAGGTCCTAAATCTGCTCTAACCTTTTGCATCGCTTCATGATTATCAAGACCACAGAATTTCTTAACCTTCATTATGCATTCACCATCCCTATCGTTTCAATTTCAACCGATGGATCTATTTCATTATAGGATAAAACAATTAAGTCTGAAGCCAATTGTTCCGTTAGTCGTTTAAAGTAAAGCCTTACTATTGGAGCAGTAATGATGATTGGCTGCTCCCCCAAGGATGTAAGCTTCTGAATGTGATGGGCAAGATTCTTCAGTATTGATTGGACAATATCTGGATCCATAGAAAGGTAGTTGCCCCTTTCTGTCTGTTGTATTGAATCAATAATTTTTTGTTCTAATACCTGATCTAATGTGATAACCCGTGTAGGGTGATTTTGAATAAACTGTTTTGTTATGCTCCTGGACAAAGACTGTCGAACATACTCAGTTAGCATATCAGTATCCCTTGTTACACCCGAATAATCCGCAAGGGTTTCTAAAATTGTCACCATATTCCTTATTGAAATCCCTTCCTTCAAGAGATTCTTTAATACCTTTTGAATATCCCCAATATTTAATTGATTTGGTATCAATTCATCTACAAGGGCTGGTTGATGCTCTTTTACATTGTCTATGAGCTTTTTAACTTCTTGTCTACCAAGTAGCTCATAGGCATGTTTCTTAATAGTCTCAGTTAAATGGGTAGCTATAATCGATGGGGGATCTACAACTGTATATCCATATACCTCTGCCTTTTCTCTTTCCTGCTCGTTTATCCATTTGGCAGGTAAGCCAAAGGCTGGTTCAATTGTATCAATTCCTTCAATCTCCTCATCTGCAATGCCTGAATTCATAGCTAGATAATGATCAAATATAATCTCTCCTCCACCAATTTCAGCACCCTTTATCTTAATAATATATTGATTTGGTTCCAGTTGAATATTATCCCTTAACCGTATCATTGGCACAATAATACCCATTTCTAAAGCGCATTGTCTTCTGATCATTACTAGTCTGTCAAACAAATCTCCCCCTTGATTTGTATCAGCTAAAGGAATAATCCCATAACCAAATTCCAATTCAATAGGATCTACATTTAATAGAGGCAATACATTCTCTGGTTTTCTTTTTTCTTCAGCTGATTCTTGGTGTTCTACAGGAATATCCTCCAATTCAGCCTTTTTAATGGCTTTTCTAAGCTGTAGACCGAGAACGAAAAAGACAATTGCCAAAAACATGAAAGGGATAGTAGGTAGAGGCATTAAGCCTAAGAATAATAATACTCCTGAAATAATAAACATAACCTTTGGTTGGTTAAATAGCTGCTTAAGCATATCATTACCAAGGTTACCCTCTGAAGCCGCTCTAGTTACGATAATACCTGTTGCGGTAGATATTAGAAGTGCTGGAATTTGGCTTGCTAAACCATCTCCTACTGTTAATAATGTATACTTTTGAACTGCTGAAGAAAGGTCTAAGCCACCCCTCATCATTCCGATAACTAAACCTGCAATGATATTTACTATTGTCACAAGGATACCAACAATAGCGTCTCCTTTAACAAATTTACTGGCACCATCCATAGCACCATAAAAATCTGCTTCCCTCTGGATCTTTTTTCGTCGATCCCTTGCTTCGCCTTCATCAATTAAGCCTGCATTTAAGTCCGCATCAATAGCCATCTGTTTACCAGGCATAGCATCTAGGGTAAATCTTGCTGCTACCTCAGCTACACGTTCTGAACCTTTAGTAATAACTAAAAACTGAACTATTATGATAATTAAAAATACAATAAATCCAACGATTGCATCTCCCTGCATAACAAAATCTCCAAAGGTAGCAATCAAATCTCCTGCATCACCAGTGGATAGAATGTATCTAGTAGTTGTGATATTAAGGGCAAGTCTGAATAGGGTAGTTATCAATAGTATAGATGGAAAGATTGAAAATTGTAAGGTCTCTTGAGTGTACATAGAAATAATAAGTATCAATAAGGCCAGAGAAATATTAAAGCTGAGTAGTACATCAAGGGCCCCTAAAGGTATAGGTATGATTATAATAATTACAAGGGCAATTACTGCCAATACAACAATAACATCACCAAATTTCATTAAATTGTTCCCCCTAGCGTCTGTTATTCATCTGGTAAACATATGCTAATACCTCAGCCACAGCTTGATATAAATCTGGTGGTATAAAATCCCCTATTTCCACCTCTTTATACAAGGCCTGGGCCAATGGTTTGTTTTCAACAGTTGGAATATTCTTTTCTTGACCAATTTCTTTAATTCTTTTTGCTATAAGATCCTGACCTTTTGCAATTACCTTTGGTGCAGAATCAGACAAATGCTTGTATTGAACTGCTATTGCATAATGGGTAGGGTTGGTAATAATCACATCGGCATTGGGAATTTCCTGCATCATTCTACGCATGGACATTTGACGTTGCTTTTCTCGAATTTTAGATTTGATTTGAGGATTTCCTTCCGTTTGTTTATATTCTTCCTTGACCTCTTGTTTGGTCATTTTTAAACTCTTCTCATGCTCATACTTTTGATACAAATAGTCAAGGGCTGCAAGAAATAAAAGGACGATACCTGACCTTATTCCAATTTGTAACGACATAGTTAAAATTGTACCAATAATGGTTTCTATATCCATTTCTATGCTACTAAATATTGTCGTAAGGTTGCCTCTTATATAGATAAAAACTACATATCCAATAAAAATAATTTTAATGATGGACTTTAATAATTCTATTAAAGACTTCATTGAAAACATTTTTTTAAAGCCCTCTATTGGGTTTAACTTGCTAAACTTTATTTCTAGAGTTTTAGTTGTAAATAAATAACCTACCTGCATATATCCTGTTATTACCGAAATTAAAATAGCAACAGCCATTATAGGTAGAATACTGATAAATATACTTAATAATACTGTAGTTGCTAATTTGCTTATATTGGTTATGGAGAAGCTATAATCAAGATTTAAGTAATTTTGATAGGTATAAATGCTGGTTCTAGCTAAAAATCCACCAATAAATTTTGAAAAAACACTAATAGCAACAAAGGTGCCAATTAGTAAAAATGCTGAGGTTACTTCTCGGCTTTGTAATACCTGTCCTTTTTCTCTCGATTCCTTAACCTTTTTAGGGGTTGGTTTTTCCGTTTTCTCTTCTGTAAAGAGCTGTAGGTCTATAATAAACAAGTATTCCATAAAATCAACCTCTTGCCAGTATTTTCATCATCTCTAATATTGCAGAAAACATTCTATCAAATAGTCGATTTGAGAAGGGTACTATATATTGTAAGGTTATAATAACCGATATGATCCCCACAGCTATTTTTAGGGGTATTCCTACGATAAATACATTCATCTGGGGCATAGTTCTAGCTAATACCCCAAGAAGTATCGTAGATAGTAGAATAACCACCAAGACAGGTGCTGCAAATTTTATAGCCATAATAAACATCTCAGTCATGATTCTTGTCATTAAGGTAACACCGTCACTATTAATAGATAAAGAAAAACCTACAGGTAAAAGATTGTAGCTGTAGACTAAAGCCCGTATTAATAAATGGTGTCCATTGACAACGATAAAAAGCATAGAAACTACGTTATTGTAAAAGTTACCCATGACAGGAATTTGAGCATTGGTTTGAGGGTCAAAAACATTCACCATACCAAATCCCATTTGAGTATCAATTATGGTACCAGCAAGATATAAAACAGAAAAATAAGTAAAAGATATAAATCCAATGATGATACCAATCAAGAATTCATTAATTGAATAGCCTATCAGTATCAGAAGATTATCTGCTTCTATAATAAAATCCCTTCCAACAATGGGTAGCAAAATGAAAGCAATAGCTACGGAGAGCCCAATCTTTAATAGGGCTGGAAAGGTACTTCTAGAAAAAACAGGGGCTGCCACAAAAATTCCAGTGGTTCTAACCACTAATAATAAAAACAGTATGAAGTTATTTGAAATAAAAGTTATTAACTCTGTCATGTCATCATCTCATTACTGTATATAATTACTCATATTGTTGAAAAGCTTGGTTGTAAAGTTTAAGATTACGGATAATAGCCATGGAGAAAAAATTACAACAGCAGCAAATATCGCTATAATCTTAGGTATAAAGGCTAGTGTAGCTTCTTGTATTTGGGTTGTAGCCTGAAATATACTTACAATTAGCCCTACCAATAAGCCGATACCCAACATAGGAGCAGATAATATTAAGATTGTATAAAGGGTTTGTTGAGCTAATTCAATAACCACTGCTTCATTCATATAATCACCTCTATTTAAAGCCTGTTATTAATGAACCAATTATTATATTCCAACCATCCACCATAATGAACAATAATAGCTTAAAGGGTAGAGAAATCATTACAGGCGGCAGCATCATCATACCCATAGACATTAGGGTACTGGCTACAACCATGTCAATTACAATAAAGGGTAGAAATAATATAAAACCTAACTGAAAGGCAGTTTTTAATTCACTAATAATAAAAGCCGGAATTAGTGTGGAAGTTGGTATATCTTCGATTTCCTCCGGTGCTTCATTATTTGCTAATTCCATAAAGAGGGCCAAGTCCTTTTCTCTTGTTTGTCTGAACATAAATTCCCGTATAGGAACAAGGGCATTATTAATAGCCTCTGTATCCGAAATCTCTTCCGCTAAATAGGGTTGTATTGCCGTCTGATTAATCTCAGCTGCAATTGGACTCATTAAGAAAAAGGTTAGAAACAGAGCTAATCCTATTAATACCTGAGTTGGAGGTGTTTGCTGAGTTGCAATGGCATTTCTTACAAAGGATAAAACAATGATAATCCTAGTAAAGCCCGTCATCATAATAAGTATAGATGGGGCTATTGATAATATTGTTATTAAAAACAGTATTTGAATGGAAGATGCCACCTGCTGCGGATTTTCAGCTTCATCAATGGTTAATCCTAATCTTGGAATAGGAATATTAGGCTCTGCATGTACCTGCCAAGAAAAAGACAAAAATAGCATGATAATGATTATATTTAAAATCAGGATTTTGTTTGTTTTTCTACTATTATTAATCATTTTTGTCCCCTTCATTTTTACTAGAATACTTTGTTTTATTTAACAGGGTGTTTATAAAACTTCCTTGGAATCTCCCCTTCAGATGACTAAAGGGGCTTTGGTCATTAATCTTTTCAAGTTGATTCATGAGGATTTCATCCTTTGATTTCTGCCAATCTTCCTTAGGAATAATATCTATTACCTGCAAATTCTTGTTAAAAATCGCAAGAATATACACCTTATTATAAATTTCAACTATTGTAATACTTAGCTGATATCCCAAAGTGAACCTTTCTATAATCCTTCCTGAGGGATTTTTAAAATATCCACCGGTTCTTTTAGCAACATAGATTGTTGTTATGTAGGCTAAGAAGATCACTACTGCCATGACTGCCAGTAAAGACAACATGGTAACCATCTGTTTTAGCATGATCTCACCTTTATCCTAAAACCTTCTTGACTGCCTCTATTACTCTATCAGCTTGAAAGGGTTTAACAATAAAATCCTTTGCTCCAGCTTGAATAGCTTCAATAACCATAGCTTGCTGTCCCATTGCAGAACACATAATAACTTTAGCATTTGCATCTAATTTTTTGATTTCCTTTACTGCTTGTATACCATCAACCTCTGGCATTGTGATATCTATAATGGTTAAAGCAGGGGCTAATTCCTTAAATTTTTCTATAGCCTTTGCACCATTTTCTGCCTCACCAACTACCTCAAAGCCATTCTTAGTTAAAACGTCCTTAATCATCATTCTCATAAAAGCTGCATCGTCAACAATTAATATACCGTTTGCCATTCTTACTCCTCCTTAAACTTTGCTAATAAAATCTGTTATTATACCATTCTACCTTTTTATGACTTTTTTCGATATGAATCTATAATGGTATTATATAATTATTAATCTACTTTTTTCAATGGAATTTATTATTTAATAAAAAATGTTATTAATGAACTAGATTATTAACTATATTTTAGAAAACCGCTTTGTAGGACTTACAATATCTGTAATCCTAATACCATAATTCTCATCAATAACAACCACTTCACCCTTGGCTACATATTGTCCATTAACAAGAATGTCTAATTGTTCCCCCACAAGCTTATCCAATTCTATAATGGTTCCAGGTCCAAATTCTAGTATTTCACTGATTCTTTTAACGGTTCTTCCTAGCTCAACGGTAACATTTAAAGGTACATCCTGAATCAAGTCAATATTTTCAGGAATTCCTCTATTACTGGGTTGATCAAAGGATTGGAACTGTACGGGTTGAACATTTACGGGTTGTTGCTTCTGCGGTTTAGCTTCGATATCTTGTTGCACATGCCTTTCATTTCTAGCTTCCTGTTGAGGACTTCTATTAGTGGTAAGTGTAGACTGTGGTTCAACCTGTATTTTGGGTTGTGGCTGAGGTTTTGCTACAGTTTCAGATGGAGTAGGCTCTCCATATGCATTCATCAGTTTATTAACCATTTCCTTAGCAAAGTCCTTTGGAACCAGCTGCATAATTTCACTATCGATCAAATCACCGATTTCCATTCTAAAGGATATTCGTACAAATTCTATATTCAATTGGGGAAAAATTTGTGTAAACTCTTCAGTAGATAAATCCATAGGAAATACCCTAGGAGGATTGATGTCAATCTTTTTTGCAAACATTTCTGATAAAGAGGTGGAGGCTGAGCCCACCATTTGATTCATGGCTTCTGCAATTGCACTTAAATTTATATCCGTCAAAGGCTCTTCAGAAGCTACACCACTTCCACCCATCATAAGGTCAGTGATAATCTTAACATCTCTTTCCTTTAGGATTAGTACATTAAGACCCTCTAAACCTTCCTTATAAGTAACATCCACTGCAACAAAGGGTAGCGGATATTCATCTGCTAAATTATCTATGGATATTAAAGAAACCTTAGGTGTTGTGATATTTACTCGATTACCAAGTAAGGTAGAAAGGGTAGTTGCTGCTGTTCCCATACTGATATTACCGATTTCACCAATAGCATCCTTCTCCTCTGGTGTAAAGTCATACTCCTCATTAGGGCTATCATCACTTGCTGTACCTCTTAGCAAAGCATCTATTTCCTCTTGAGATAACATTTCACTCATCTTGTTCATCTCCTTTCCTGTCGATGCGGGTTACCCGAATTGCTACTTTATTTTTTATTGTTCCTGGCACTCCATAATATCTTTGCTTGTCTCCTACTAAAATCTCTAGCTCTTGGTTTGAAAGGGTATCCAGCATAATAACATCACCTTTCTGGAGCTCGATAAAATCTTTAACTGTAATACGGGTTTTTCCAAGTACAGCAGTTAAACCAATTTTACTTTTTTCAACCCTTTTCTTCAGAGTATTTTTATCATCGGCTGTTACCACTTTACTTATATTAGAAAACCAGAATTTTGTACTGAGCTTTTCTAAAATTGGTTCTATAACGATATGGGGTATACAAATATTCATTAATCCTTCCACTTCACCAACCTTAAGACTTAAGGTGATTAACGCAACTGTTTCGTTTGGCGACACAATTTGAACAAACTGGGAGTTGTTTTCAATTTTATCCAATTTAGGTTCTAGTTCTATTACGTTCTCCCAAGGATCAATTAATAAGTCCAATACTTGCCGCATAAGTTTTCTAATTAGGGTCATTTCAATCTCTGTAAATACCCTTTTGTCATCAAAGGCTCTACCATTACCTCCTAATATCCTGTCAATAAAGGTGAAGGCGATAGAGGGTGAAACATCAATTACAATTTGTCCTGAAAGAGGCTGAAAATTCACCACAGATATTACAGCTGGATTAACAATCGAGTTGCTGTATTCATAATAGGATAATTCCTCTACATTAAGGACCTCTGTGTGGATAAAGCTTCTAAGGTATCCCGACAAAAAAGTATTGAGAATCCTAGAAAAATTATCATGAATAATCTGTAAGGTCCTTAACTGATCTTTAGCCAGCTTCTTAGGACTTTTAAAATCATAATTTCTAATTTTCTTCTCTAACTTTTCTTCCTTTATTTCTTCAACATCTACTTCGCCACTGCTCAGTGCTTTGAGGAGGGCATCAATTTCGTTTTGGGACATTACATCTGACAACGACTTCACCTCCTATTGGATTATGTAGTCGATAAAAAATACGTTGGTTATACTATCGGTATCAAGGATTGAAGATAAATTACTTTTAATTTCTTCTTGAATTTTACTAAGACCCTCAGGACTTAGCAAATCATCTGTTTTTTTCCCCAACATGATTTTAATGATCTGATCTCTAATTACAGCATTTTTCTTCTTCATTTCTACTATCATATCATCGTTTGTTGTTTCAACAACGATTGTACTTCTAAAGAAATTTTTTGTAGAGCTGAGATTTGCGGTAAAATCGCCTAAATTGTGCTCATAGGTTTTTATTGGCTTATCAGCAGTACTTCTAAAAACGGTAAAATAAAGAACACCTGCTATAACTCCACCAGCTAGAATAACTCCTATTAGTGCAAATAAAATAATCTTCTTCATACCCATAATAATCCTCCAATATTTAATATCTTATGGTGCTGATAATTCTAATTCCTTCTTTAGTATTACAAGATCTACCCTACGGTTTTTTGCTTTGTTTTCTGCAGTATCATTCTCAGCAACAGGTTGATATTCACCATAGCCAGAGGCAGAAAATCGTTGGGGTTCTAGACCTACTTCTTCAATCATAAACCTTACTACATTGGCTGCCCTAGCAACTGATAACTCCCAGTTGGTTTCATACCTTGCATTTGGTAACAGGGGATCTGAGTCTGTATGTCCCTCAACAACGACATTTTTCTCGATTAGCTCCGGTTCCACCATGAAACCAGATAAATAAGTTAAAAGCTCCTTAGATGATTGCTTCAGCTCAGCCCTACCCGAATCATAAAGAACATTATCTTGAAAGCGCAGAACCAAACCCCTAGTTTCTAAGGTAACCAGTACATCTCCCGCTAGATTATTTTCTTCAAGAAACTCCTCCAACCTAATTTGAAGCTTTCTAAAGTCCTCAAGCTCTTCCTTTTGATCTGTGGTAAGTTCTTCTACTAGGGCTTCATCAACATAATCATTTTCTTCAATGGTCTTTCCACCCTCTAGTATCCCTAAAGAGCCTTGAAAGGATTGAATTATTGCTTGAAACTTCATTGCATCTATTTCTGAAAAGGCAAATAGCAATACGAAAAAGCAAAGAAGTAATGTCACCATGTCACCATATGTGGTCATCCACTCTGGAGCGCCCTTTTTTTCTTCACTGGCTCTTTTTCTTCTAGCCATTTTCAACAGCTCCTACTTGTTTTTCATTAAGTGATTCTCTTACCTTTGGAGGTAAGAAGGCCTTAAGCTTTTCTTCTATAATTCTTGGGTTTTCACCTGCCTGTATAGATAATAAGCCCTCAACCATTATTTCCTTCCTCATAATTTCCTCTCGGCTTCGAATCTTCAGCTTGTTGGCTATAGGAATAAAAATCAGGTTAGCTAATAGTGAACCATAAAGGGTTGTTATTAGGGCTACTGCCATACTTGGTCCTATTGCGCTGGGGTCATCTAGCTTTCTTAACATATTAATTAATCCTATTAGAGTACCAATCATACCAAAGGCGGGTGCATAGGCACCCATGGATTCAAATATCCCCTGGCCACTTTGATGTCGTTCTTCTACAAAGGACAATTCCGTTTCCAATAGGTTTCTAACCAATTCTGGATCCGTACCATCTACAATCAGCATGATCCCTTTTTGTAAGAACTTATCTTCAACAGCTTCTGAAGCCTCCTCAAGGGCTAATAAGCCTTCTTTTCTTGCAACATTGGCAAGAACAATGATTTTATTAATGATTTCTCCTGCGTCTATTACCTTATTGGAAAAAGCCTTAGAAACGATCTTTATAGCCTCTAATACCTTTTGTAGAGGGTAGGCTACTAGGGTTGCTGCTACTGTACCACCTAGTACGATGAAGACTGATGCAGTATTCCAATAACTACCAAGATCACCGTCTACTAAAATACCCATTACGATAAAAACTAATCCAACTATTATCCCAATAATGGTTGCCAAATCCATGCTAACACCTCATTTCTATACCTATTCTTTGTAGCTAATACCTGAATAGATTCTTTGCTTATAGGCTACTACCAGGTCTATTACCTCGTCTGCAGTATTGCTTACAATCATTTTGTGACCATTCAATAAGGTTATAACAGTATCAGGGGTTTCCTCAATCATTTCAATTAAATCTGCATTCAAAACAAAGTGGGTGTTATTAATTCTTATCAATTTAATCATACACATCTTCCTTTGTTTTCCTGACACCTAGTATTAATTAAACTAAAGCCTTAAGGTATTTTAGAATACTAGGTGCCTAGGATTATTTATTTTTTATAAATTAACGCTTCATGTTTACTACTTCTTGAAGCATTTCATCACTGGTGGTGATGATACGTGAGTTGGCTTGGAAGCCCCTTTGAGTAGTGATCATATTGGTAAATTCCCTTGACAGGTCTACATTGGACATCTCTAATGCACCTGGATTTAAATTTCCAAATCCACCTGAGCCTGGTACACCGGTTATGGCTTGTCCAGAGTTGGAGGTGGTTCTATACATGTTGGAGGCTGTCTTTTCTAAACCCGCAGGATTCTTAAAGTTGGCTAATGCAATTTGACCTAACACCCTTCTTTGACCATTATTGAAGATTCCCATAATTTCACCAGTTGAGGCTATGGTAAAATCATCTAGGGTTCCCTGCTTATAGCCATCTATTTTGGTGGCTGAAGCAGTTGATGTATTGGCGAACATGGTCAGCTTTGAAAAGTCCACATCGAAGGTAAAGGCACCAGCACCATTTGTTAATCCTTCTCCCACAGTGAAGACAGCATTAGTACCTCCTACTAATTTACCATTGTTGTCAAATTGTATAGTATGTCCAGGTGTTCCTACTAAATTTCCGGTGGCTGCTGCTCGAATCATGGAACCATCCTCATTTACATAGAAGGTTTCTACAGCATATTGACTTACTGCTGGCGGTCCCGCTGCACCTGGAACCTTTATGTAAGCCTGTTTAATTTGATGTATTCCACCTAAATTGTCATATACCTGAAAGCTAGTTTCTCTGGCAACTGTTTCTTCAAACAATGGATTAATTTCATATTTAGCCCCATTTAGTCTATAAACGAAGGTATCATCATTACCTACAGTTTTAGCTGGATCAGCTAGAATGTCCGTTTCACTATTTAGGTTGCCCTCAAAATTAACATTTGCAGTTACTTGAGCATCAAAGGTAACGGCCTTTGAAATTTGAAGCCCCTCTAAATTGGATTTTAAAACGCCATTTTCATCCGCCATGTAACCTAATACTCGATAACCATCGGCAGTAACAAGGTTTCCTGCCTCATCAAGGGCAAAGTTTCCGCCTCTGGTATAGCTTCTATTTAAGAAGTTGGGGTCATCGGCAACGATAAAGAAGCCGTCTCCATTTACCATTAAATCTGTATTGTAATCGGTTCTTTCTACTGCACCCCTAATGTGGAAGGTATCCATTGAAGCTACGTTAATACCTAAACCCACCTGTTGGGGATTGGTTCCGCCTCTACCGTCTTGGGGAGAGCCAGCACCCCTTAAGGTTTGGCTAAACACCTCTTGAAAGGTAACCCTTGAGCCCTTAAAGCCAACGGTATTTACATTGGCAATGTTGTTACCAATAACATCCATACGGGTTTGGTGTGCCCTTAAACCCGATACGGCTGAAAACATAGATCTCATCATAATCTTTCGACCTCCTATTAAATTGTGGTACTCCATTTCATCAATCGGTCAGAAATGGTAAGCCTCCATAGTTGGTCCGGCTTAGATAATTACAGCACCATCGATGTTTGTAAATACATTATCCTTTAGTTGATCACCTACAGCTGCGGTTATCACTGTGTTATTCCTTACGCTTGCAACAAAGACTCTATTGTCCATCATAATTAAGGTTTCTCTGATTCCTTTTTTTGAGGCCATTTCCATAGCTTGATTCAATTTTGATAGATCATCGGGAGTTAAAGTAATATTTCTTTCCTCTAAACGATCCATGGCGTGTTTAGAAATCTTCACCTCTTGAGACTCTTGGAGCTTTTTATGGAAAATAGATTGGAAATCATGATTTTTTTGTATAGTCTTATCTAATTGTTGAAGTTTGTTTTGTTGTAAGGCGGTGGATTTAATTTTTATGTTATCATACATCCTTGAACACCTCCTGTTACTGATCCAATCTAGGTTAAATATTATTCTTCTGTTTCTGTTTCTTCAGTACCTTCAGTTCCCTCCGTACCTTCTGAATTCTCAGTCTCATCTGCTTCCCCTATCGGAGTGCCTCCTAATAGCTTTGTAATGTTCTCGAGTTCATCTATAATGGAGGTTTGGCTTTTTACCAAATTATTGTTCATTTGTCTAATATGCTCCATGATGTTTTCTTGAGAAGCGGTCATGGTTTGATTCAAGTTTTGCATTTGCTCTAGGGATGAAAATTGGGCCATTTGTGCAATGAATTCCTTATCCTGCATAGGATTTAACGGATCTTGATTACTCATCTGTGCAACAAGTAACTGAAGGAAGGTGTCCTTGTTTAAATGATCAGTCTTTTTCTTCCCTGCATTTTCATCGTAGAGTCTAGGTCCTCTCCAGTTTATTTCATTTATTTCACTCATTTAAATACCTCCTTATACAGTTCCATCAAAGCTAGATGTCATCAAATAGGGATTTGAGGCTGGCGCAGTAGCTTGTAAATAACCTGAATCTTCTAGTCCAGCAATATTACTAACTCTTTTAAGACTTTGCTTTTGTTTTAAATAGCCTCTTTCTCCAAACCTTTGATTGTTTTGATCTACAGAAACCTCTAGGCTGCTTACATTAATCCCCTTATCACCTAAGTTAATTTTTAGCTGATTTAGGTTGTTTTCTAGTAGCTCCTTGACTTGAGGATTAGCGGTAAAGACCTTACCTGTTAATACTCCATCCTCAATGGTAATCTTGATGGTCAAGGTGCCTAGATTTTCAGGAGATAACTGTAGCTTCATTTCACTTTTTTGATTTAGCACCAATAATTCAATCTTATCCACCACTTGGTTCATAACATTTTGAGGATCAATTTGTTGCTGATTCAATGCCTTTGCTGCACCAATTACTTTTTCATTAATAAGATCTTTTGTTAGATTTATTGGATTAAATTCTATTACACTTGCATCCTTTTGTTGAGGAGTATTTGATTCCTTTAAGGTGCCTTTATCCTCCCCTTTGCCTTCTAAGGTTACCTTAACTGTTTTTTCTTTAGTCAGCTCAGTTAATGATTCCTCAGTCACCTTTACTTCCTTTGCCTCTACATTTGAAGTTGCAGCCTTTTTATGAGCGCTTTCCATTAGGATAGGGTCCATATTTTTCTGAGACACTGATTGAGGATCTACCTTAATATCCTTATGAAGCTTTTGAATGTGCTCCTTTATGTTCAACAATAGGGCTTTTTCTTCTGACATTTTTTGTAGCACTTCAGTTTCATTACTGTCTAGCTTAGAAAGATTAAGAATACCCTCTTCAATGGTTGTAATTTTCTCCTCCAATAGCTTAAGCAAGCCTTCAAGTTTTGGGAGCTCTTTTCCACTGCTATTCAGTACCGCTAATATCTCTTTAATCTCTTCTTTATTCAAGATATCCTGATTCTGAAGCTGTTGTAGTAGATTTAAAATAGAAGGTATATCAATGATGATTTCATTCTCTTCTTCTATTAACTCCACAGAAGAATATTCTTCAAATACTAGCATTTCTTTGTAATCCTCAGAAATTTTGGTATCAGGTTCTTGAGTGCCCACTGCTTCTTTATTCTCTAGAGGCTTCTTTGCTTGATCTAACACAAGGGCTTTGTTATTTGTAGATTCGTCTACAGCCTCTTTAGCAACCTCATTCTTATCCTTTAAGGTTTTAAAGATTTCGCCAAAGGATTTCTGACCCTGGGGCTTTTTTAGTGGCATGGAGGATTTTGAGTTTACCTCATTGGCAAAGATTAATTTTTCCATCTGTATCATTCTTTCACCTCCCTTCATTTTTAATAAATATGTTAATTTCCAACATATTTCTGAGTTAATTCAATTGCCCTTTGAGTTCTTAATTGTTCTATTAAATCTGCAATAAGGGTTGGCTTAAGCTGTCTTAGTACATCAATGATTAATTGCTCCTGTGTAAATACGATGTCATCTTCATCAATCAACTGATTTATTTGGTAGGTACTATTTGTTGAGAGCATTTGATCTACCAGAGTTGCTAAATTTTCAATTGGTAGCTTTTGATAGATTTCCACCAGCTCTTGGATTTTTAGGTCATAGTTTTTATAAACCTGTATGGCTGTTGATAGATTTTTTGACTTACCCTTTGGAGTTTGTCCTAACTTTTCAAGCTCTACTAGACCCTCTATTATGGTTAAAGTTAACTCTTCATCACTAACCTTAGATAAAACCTGTCCTCCCTTTTGCGAAGGAAGATAACCATAAATATTCACTAACTCTTGGATTTTATGTTTATCGGTATTCCCTATTAAGGTCAATAATTCTTCTGTAGTCTTAATGCCATAGATTTCTGCCATCTCTCTCGATTGCTGTAGACTTTGCATAATTCTCTCAATTTCTATTTCTATTTCCTGTTTATTAGGAGCAGGTAAATTAAACAATATCTTATTAGATAATTCTTCTTCAGAATACATAATGTACTTTGCTGCAGTATCTACAGAGAATTTACTAAACAATTGAGGTAAGGTTTCCAGGGTTAATTCGCCATTATTAAGATCTGCAGATATTTCCATAACTGTATCACTAACCTTCATAGCTGTATAATAATCTACTAATTGGATGATTTCCTTTTCTTTATCTAAGTCAATTTCTTCAAGTACTCTATCTAGACTACTACCCTTTAAATCGGATCTTCTTATACCCTCACTTACCTTTGTCATCTTTCTTGAATTAAGATCATTTAAAATGATGATTAGATCATTAAACAATTTATTATCTTCACTTCTTATTAGTAATAGCTTATCTATCAGTCTATCTTCCTCTAGGGTGATGTAGTTTTCAGCAATCTGACGTTTCAATAGCTCCTGCTCTTCTTTAGTGGGGATTCTTTCAAAATAGTTACCTATTACCCCTGGTGCGCCGGATAAAAATCTATTAACTGTATACTGAAAATTGACATTTGAATAATATACTATTACTAATGTTAAAGCAGGAACCAGTAGGAAAGATGCTAATATAATGGCTATCGCTTTGAAGGCCCCACCTTTTTTCTCATTTTTAGCCATATTATCCTCCTTGTTTTTTAACAGTATTGTATGAGATTAGTTCATCTACTAAGACTTCTTCATCCTTTGCCAACTTATACTGATAAAGACTCCTATCTTTTTCTTTAATTTTTGAGTAAATTTTCGTTTGTTTTCTGGCATCCACCAACTGTAACCTGCAACCATTTACCTTTGCTTCACAATTCTTAACGGTATTACTTTGACTCTTAATTAAATCTTCAAAATACTTAATGGTATTTGAGAAGGTTTTAATGTCCTTAATGGTAGTTCTAATCTCACCCAGTGATCTCCATTGCTGCTGAAGACTGGTCTTTTTTTCTAACAAAAGCTGCAAATGCTCTCTTTCCTTATTAAGGGCTTTGGTTGCATTTCCCAGCAATATTTTCTTGTTTTCTTCATCCTTTTCCTTTATATTAAGGATGGTTTCAAATCTATAGGAGAATTCTTTAGCCATGATGATCCCTCACTAATCCTTAATAATATTTTTCATAAGCATATGGGTTTCAGAAAAATCTGTTTCTTCATGGGTTCCCTGAACCAAAAATTCATTTATGCTATCAATTTTCTTAATTGCATAATCTATTTTTTTATTGGTACCTTTAGCATAAGCTCCTATATTAATTAAATCCTCTGCCTCATTATAGGTGGCCATAATTTCCTTAAGTCTATTGGCTGTAGATAAATGATCTTCATCTATAATGCTGGGCATTACCCTGCTAATACTTGATAAGATATCTATGGCAGGATAATGGTTGCGATTGGCAAGCTTCCTTGCCAACACGATATGTCCATCAAGGATACCTCTAACTGCATCGGCAATTGGTTCGTTCATATCATCTCCATCTACCAGAACAGTGTATAACCCTGTTATAGAGCCCTTCTCGGAGGTGCCTGATCTTTCAAGCAACCTTGGTAAAATAGCAAATACTGAAGGGGTATATCCTTTTGTAACAGGTGGTTCGCCAATTGCTAAACCCACCTCTCTTTGGGCCATAGAAAACCTTGTTAAGGAGTCCATCATAAGCATTACATTTTTATTATGATCTCTAAAAAATTCTGCGATGGATGTTGCCAGGAGGGCACCCTTCATTCTAATTAATGGAGGTTGATCAGAGGTTGCTACAATAACCACAGATCTCTTTAGACCTTCCTCCCCTAAATCATTTTCAATAAACTCTTTTACCTCACGGCCCCTCTCACCAATTAGTGCGATTACATTCACATCTGCTTCGGTATTTCTTGCTATCATCCCTAAAAGAGTACTCTTACCAACACCACTACCGGCAAATATTCCTATCCTTTGGCCATTACCAATTGTCAGCATTCCGTCTATTGCCCTTACTCCTATTGATAATGGTTCTGTTATTCTTTTTCGTTCTAAGGGGTTAGGGGGTGTTCCCATAACGGGATAAGACTTTATCTTTGCAATAGGTCCCTTTCCATCAATGGGATTACCGAGACCATCCAGTACCCTTCCTAATAAATCGTAACCTACCTTTACTTCTAAGGATGTTCCTGTGGCTTCAACCTTACTTCCTGGACCAATTCCCTCCATATCACCTAGAGGCATTAGCAAAACCTTTTTTTCTTTAAATCCAACCACCTCAGCTAAAACTGGAGCCCTACCCTTTAGGGTGTATATTACACAAACCTCTCCAATTTTTACTGCTGGTCCTATGGCTTCAATGGTTAGTCCTATTACTTGGGAGACCCTACCAGAGTATTTAATTAAATCTGCTGATTGTAAGGCTTCACTATACTTGTTTAACTTTAATTGGCCCATATTATCACTCATCCTGTAGAAGTTCTTCAAATAGTTTTTCAATAAATTGCAGTTGAGTTTCTAAGCCTGCATCTATGGTTCCTGATAGTGTCTCAATAATTACACTTCCTGCTTCAAGGGAGGAATCGCATTTAACCTCCATCTTCTCAATTCCTTCTGTCATCATTAGAATTTTGTTTTTGGATGTATTTACTAAATCGAAGTCTTTATCTGAAACTCTAATAATGATGGACTCAGTAAAGGTGGATTTCTCTAATCCCTCTTCTATTAAGTTTAATAGAAGACTATGATCCTCTTCTAGTTGATGTTTTATCACTTTCTTTGCGATATCTCTCACAAGATATATTAATTGTTTTTCAAGGGATTTAGCCATTCTCTTCTTTTCTTCCATAGTATGTAGCTTTATTTCCATGGCTTCTTTAATCTCTTCATCTACCTCACTATAGCCCTTGTTTAAACCTTCGTTGAAGCCCTCCTCATAGCCTTCCCGCTTTGCTTTATCATAGATATTTTTACAATCTTGATAGGCTTCTTCAATAATCATTGCTGCTTCTCTTTTGGCTTCTTCAATAATCCTATTGGCCTCCTCCATAGCATCATTTAATACTTCCTCTGGAGTAGGTTCTGCTTCTTGAAGGATGTCATCATCAAATTTATCAGCAAGATTGATTCCTGCATCATCTCTTAGCTTAATGACGTTATCTAATTTATGATCTGTATACTCTAATTCCTTTTTAGAACCCCAAACGACATTCGTAGACTTAAACACCTTAGACAATTATTTCATCTCCTCCGCCTCGGGCTATAATAATTTCGCCAGCTTCTTCAAGCTTTCTGATAATATTCACAATTTTCTGTTGAGATTCTTCTACATCTCTTAATCTAACAGGGCCCATAAATTCCATGTCCTCTTTAATCATTTCTGCCATACGCTTAGACATATTTGCATAAATAACATTGGCAACCTCTTCTGTTGCTCCCTTTAATGCAATAGCCAACTCCTTGTTATCAATTTCTCTAATAAATCTTTGGATAGAGGAGCTATCAAGGCTAATAATGTCTTCGAATACAAACATTCTCTTGCGAATTTCATCTGCTAACTCAGCATCTTGGATATCTAGGGTATCCATAATATTCTTTTCTGTTCCCCTATCAACAAAGTTGAGTATATCAACAATGGATTGGAGTCCTCCAGCTGAAGTATAATCTTGACTTACCAATGAAGATAGCTTTCTTTCTAAAACCGACTCCACCTCTTTAATAATTTCAGGAGAAGTTCTATCCATTACTGCAATCCGTTGAGCAACCTCCGCTTGCTTAACAGGAGGTAGCGCAGAAAGAATTTGTGCAGATTGATTGGATGGTAAGTAGGCTAATATTAAGGAAATTGTTTGAGGATGCTCATTTTGGATAAAATTAAGGAGTTGACTGGGATCAGCCTTGCGGGCAAAATCAAAGGGTTTCACCTGAAGGGATGCCGTTAGCTTATTAATGATATCCATGGCCTTTTGAGAGCCTAAAGCCTTCTCCAATACGTCCTTTGCGTAATTTATACCACCTTCTGAGATATATTCCTGAGCTACACATATCTCATAGAATTCAGAAAGAATCCTTTCCTTTTCCTCTGGGGATACCTTCCTCATATTGGCGATTTCTAAAGTCAGTTCTTCTATCTCATCATCATTTAAATGTTTAAATATTTGGGCAGAATATTCTGGACCTAAGCTTATAAGCAGTATTGCAGCCTTTTCTCTTCCAGACAATTCTCCCTTGGCAGACTTTCTCACGATCTTCACCTCTACTCTTCACTAAGCCAGTTTTTTAATAGCTGTGCCACTGCTTCGGGCTTTTTGGCTACCATTTTTTCGATTTGCTGCTTAACTTGTGATCCAGATAATTCTAGGTCTATTTCTTCTAGCTCTTCCTTTGGAATAATTTCCTTTGCACTTTCTAAAGGTTGAGCCTTTGATTTCTTTTTAATTATGGTGGCTGTAACAAATATACCAGCTAATAATAATGCTCCTAACATTCCCAATACCCAGAAGGGCATCCCCATAAATCCAGAGGTAGCAGAAGCATCAATAGCTGCCCTCATCTGATCCTGTATAGCATTATTAAACTCCTTAACGCCAACCTGAACCACTCTAGTATCTAAGCCTGCCGCAGCAGAGATAATACTTTGTAATTCCTGTATTTCCTCATCACTTAGACTTCCAGTGTTAATTGCTTGGCTATTTATGTAGACAGCTACTGTTATATCCTTCACCTGTCCTTGGGCTGTAACAATTTTTCTTCTTAATTCATTAATTTCATAGTTTATTGTTTGACTGGCTTCACTATATCTTGAAGCGCTGGGATCATTTTCTACATACTGGGTAGGATCCTCTGTATTTGTATCTGTTCCTGGAGCACCCCCTACCCCTTCATTGGTTGCATTTTGCTGAAGCTCCTGCATGCTTCTAATAATTCCTGTTGTCTCTCCCTCTATCGGAGGAGAAAACTCTTTAATTTCAGTAACTTGACTATCAAAATCTAATTTAACATTGGCCATCACGACAACATTGCCATATCCATAAACAGTTGATAGAAATTCCGTAATACTATTTTCTAAATCCGTCTTCACAACATGCTGTAAGTTCATCTGATCATTTACAGTAAAGCTTCCCGTCCCATCAGATCTTTGATTTAAAACCCGTCCATCACTTCCATGTATGGTAACATTTTCAGGATCTAAACCTTCTACTGCATTTGATACAAGAAGAACGATGCCGTTTATACTATTAGAATCGAGATTTGCATGGGTTCCTAATTCTAGGAATACTGACGCCTTTGAGAGATGGTTATTGTCTGAGAAAACAAAATTACCTTTGTCGGGTACAGTTAAATTTACTACTGCCTTCTTAACCCCTGGTATATATTCTATCGTGCTGGCAAGATAATTTTGCTGAGCTATTAAGAATTTTTGTGTTCTTTCTTCGCTGGTCATCATAAAGGAATTTGAAAAGGCATCCTCAAAGGAAAACCTTGAAGCTGGTAAACCATTGGTGGCTACTACTACCTGTGCCCTCTGTTCATCTTCCTTTGCCACCAAAATTTCGCTACTGGTGGCACCAAGTTTGGCTTTAATGTTATTTGAACCTAGGGTATCAAGAATTTCACCCGCCTGCTTTGCTTCAAGATTATTATAAAGAACTACGTACTCTGTTCTTGTAAAAAACCATATAATTGCAGTAATGGTTATTAGTAATAGAATTGCAGAAATGGCTATTTTAATTTTTTGTTTTTTCTCCATTCCTTGAAAAAACTCATTTAGTTGATTTCGTACTGTTTCTATTGCTTCAGACATTGAATCACCCCATTTCAGCTATAATTAAATCTGCATCCTTGTTATTTCTCGATAAGCATCTAGCACCTTATTTCGTACTTGTAATATTAACTGCATAGAAATATCAGCCTTTTGTGCCGCTATCATAGCTTCATGTATATTGTCCACTTGTCCAGAGGCAATTTTTTCTGAAAAATTTTGGCTTTCTTTTTCAAGGCGATCAGCATTCTTCAAAGATTCGGCAAACATATCGCTGAAGGAAACAGCACCCTTTTCCTTTGTCTCAGCAAACAAACCTAAAGAATTACTTAGGATTTGGCTAGGATTATTGATAATCTTCATTTCTGTTACCATTCCTTTCCTTAAAGTGAAGGGATAATCGTAATTATTTGTCAATCAAGTTTAGTAGGTTTATGTAATTTGCATACTTCTTAAAAAAAATAGTATTAGTCCATACAGATTTTATCGAATTTCTAGGGCCTTCATTGCCATAGATTTGGTTGCATTCATTGCTGTAACATTGGCCTCATAACCTCTAGTTGCTGATATCATATTGGCCATTTCTGTTACTATGTCTACATTAGGCATTGATACGTATCCTTCAGCATCAGCATCGGGATGTCCTGGGTCATATAACTTTTTGAATGGAGATTGATCTTCTTTTATGCCAACTACTTCCACACCCTTTAATCCCGCCTGTCTTTTAGATTCATTATTTAAGTACTGTGTAAAGGGCACTCCATGATCTTTGGTTTTAAAGACCACTATTTGTCTTCTAAAAGGACTTCCATTTGCAGCTCTAGTGGTATTGGCATTGGCTATATTCTTAGATATGGTATCCATTCGGAGTCTCTCAGCAGTTAAGCCAGTTGCACTTATATTTATAGCATTAAATATACTCATCTATCATCACTTCCCTTCATTTATTACAGATTTAATTCTTTGTAACTGTAGATTTAGTTGACTTGTTAGTGTATTGTATAAAATACTATTTTTAGCTAAGTCTGCCATTTCTACATCTATATCAACATTATTGCCATCACGTCTAGTACTGTAATGGGATTCTTCCTTCACCTTATGCTGTATACCACCATCAAGGCTCTGGCCTATCTTAAAGTGCTTTTCATGGGTGGTATTACCAATAATGTTTTTCTTATTTAATGCTGCAGCCAAAGCTTCTTCAAATTCAACGCTGGATTTCTTAAAATTTGGCGTATTGGCATTGGCAATATTGTTGGAGATTACTTCGTTTCTTTTCCAAGAAGCGTTTAAAGCACTTTCCAATAAATTGATATTCTTAAACATTTTATTTCTCCTTTCATAGGTTTATTTAGGAGCTTATCGTTTTAGATGGGGTAACCTAATTTTTGATTGCTTTTCGTAGTAATATATTTTTAATGAAATGCATAAAAATCTTATTTAATAATTAGCCAAAAAAATACTATTTCCTTCTTTTTTTTTTATATTTCTACATACAATACTATGGTCCTATTATGTATATAATCTTTATTTTATTACATTTACAGACTTATAGGAATAATTAATTTGTCTAATGCATATTCTACATTTTATTACAAAAAATTACATAGACTATTATAATATATTCTAGCAGAAACTTCTATAGAAATTCCAAACATAATTGTTAAATTATTAATTATGGTATTATTTTACTATATAATATACAATAATCTTTTTATGTTAATATTTCCATACAAAAAAAGACCTCATTATATGAGGTCTTTATTAATGGTTTATCGCCAGCTGTCATCTACTGACTTTATTATTATCTTTTGGCTTTTCTTAATTCTTCTAATAATCTATCGTTTAAGATTTTAATATGGGTACCCTTCATTCCTAAGGATCTTGATTCGATAACCCCTGCACTTTCAAACTTCCTTAGGGCATTTACTATTACAGAACGAGTAATTCCTACTCTATCTGCTATTTTACTAGCTACTAATAACCCTTCAGTTCCATTTAGTTCATTAAATATGTGCTCTACTGCCTCAAGTTCAGAATAGGATAAGGTTCCAATTGCCATCTGAACCACTGCCTTCTTTCTAGCTTCTTCTTCAATCTCTTCATGTCTTGATCTAAGAATCTCTAATCCTACTACAGTTGAGCTATACTCAGCCATTACTAGATCTTCATCAAGAAATTCATTTTCAAATCTCGCTAGAACAAGGGTACCGATTCTTTTTCCACTACCATTGATTGGTACAATGGTTACTAGCTTATTGTAACTTTGAACATCGTACTTAAAAATCTTCAATAACTCATCCTGTGTAATATTGGATTTCGTTTCGGTAATACTTAAAAGCTGATCATTATACTCATCAGGGAATTTCTTTTCTGCTGTCCTTTCATCGACAATTATTGGACAATCTGATGCATCTGTTAAGCTAACCCCTAAAACCTTCCCCTTCCAACTGGCTATATAAACATTGGCATCTAATATTTCGCTTAGTATTCTGCATAGCTCATTGAAGGATACTGGATGATCTCCTGTTTGTTGTAATATTTTGTTTATTCTTCTGGTTTTTTCTAATAATGCACTGGCCATTGATACTCCTCCTTTGTCTTGTTAAAACAATTATTATTATTTAGATTTACTATTTAGATGATATATTTTTCTTCACTAAAGGTTTTAATTGTTTCCATAAGCTTTTTGTTAACAAAGCTTTTATCTATGGTTATTTCCTTCTGCTCTAACTCTGGAGCATCAAAGGATATATCCTCCAGTAGTTTTTCTACAACATTATGTAATCTTCTGGCACCAATATTGTCTCGTTGTTCATTCAACTTATAGGATATTTTGGCCAATTCTTCAATAGCATCCTCTTCGAAATTCAATTTTATATCTTCAGTTTCTAATAACATTTTATACTGGGTAAGTAAAGCATTTTTAGGTTGAGTTAAAATCGCTTTGAAGTCCTCAATGGTCAAATTATTAAGGTTCACTCTTATAGGAAATCTACCCTGTAATTCTGGTATCAAATCAGAAATTTTCGAAATATGAAAGGCTCCTGCTGCAATGAAAAGAACATGATCGGTTTTTACAGGTCCATACTTTGTCATGACCGTACTGCCCTCGACTATCGGCAAAATGTCTCTTTGTACACCTTCCCTAGAAACATCTGGTCCACCGCCACCTTCTCTACCAGCTATTTTATCTATTTCATCAATAAAGATAATACCATTCTCTTCAGCATTGCACACTGCTTGACTAATAACTTCATCCATATCAACTAGCTTTTGTGCCTCTTGTTCAGTGATGATTTTTCTAGCCTCTGCAACTGTTACTTTTTTTCTTTTGGTCTTTTTAGGAAGGATATCTCCAAGTATGTTCTGCATATTGATATTCATTTCTTCGTTTCCCATACCAGAAAAAAATCCAACTGAAGAGGGCTTGTGATCCTCTACTTCAACTTCAACCAGTTCCTTCTCTAACAAACCAGTCTCCAATTGCTTTTTAATTTGCTCCCTCTTTAATTTTTTATCAGTATCCTTTACATCAGAATTTGATGGATTGTCATCTTCTTTACCTCTAAAAAACATATCTAAAGGATTATAGGAGGTGTCCTTTCGGGGAGATGGATCCAATAGATTAATAAGCCTTTCATTAGATAAAAGTTTTGCCTTTTCATAGTTCTTTTCAATATAGATGCTTTTAGTCATTCTTATTGAGGCTTCCACTAAATCCCTTATCATAGATTCAACATCTCTTCCCACATAACCTACTTCTGTAAATTTGGTAGCTTCTACCTTTACGAAGGGTACCATAACCAACTTAGCCAATCTTCGGGCAATTTCTGTTTTCCCAACTCCAGTAGGGCCAATCATCAGAATATTTTTGGGCTTTACCTCCTCTTTAAATTCTGATGGAATGAGACTTCGCCTGTACCTGTTTCTTAAGGCCACTGCAACAGCTTTTTTAGCCGAATGTTGACCTATAATATATTTATCCAACTCCTCAACAATTTGCTTCGGTGTAAAATTACTCATTAAATCACCTCACATACAATTACTATAACACTTCAACACTAATATTACTATTGGTGTAAACACATATATTTGCAGCAATCTCTAAAGATTTTGTAACGATATCCTTTGCATTAAGGTTGGTATTTTGACTTAAGGCGATGGCAGCAGACAAAGCATATGCACCTCCTGAACCAATGGCAATAACATCTTCATCGGGTTCAATTACTTCACCTGTACCACTTATTATCAACATACCATCTTTATTTAATGCAATTAGCATAGCTTCCAATTTAGTAAGGATCTTATCTCTCCTCCAGCTTTGGGCAAGCTCTACAGCTGCACGTTTAAGATTTCCTCCATGTTTTTCGAGATAGTTTTCGAACTTCTCAGCCAGAGTAAAGGCATCTGCCACAGAACCTGCAAAGCCTATAAGTACTTCATCATTGTAGATCTTTCGTATCTTTTTCGCATGATTCTTAATCACAATTTTTTCTCCAAGGGTAACCTGCCCATCACCTGCTATAGCGCAGTCAATGCCATTTATTCTAGCAGCAACTATTGTTGTCCCTTTAATCATTCCCTCACCCCCGGTTATTTAGTAGGTCCAACTGAATATTACCACAATATGTTGATTTCTTCAACTATATTTAGCAAAATTTCTAAATTTTTTTAATTTTCTATGATTTCTTCATATCCACAATCTTTGTTTAAACAAGTTAAGCTTTCTTTTTTCTTTGTTTTCTTATAAACCAGTATTTCATTGCATTTAGGACAACGTTTATCTACGGGCTTATTCCAAGAAACAAATCTACATTTTGGAAAATTACTACAACCATAGAAGAGTCTACCCTTTTTAGATCTTCTCTCTATGATATCACCATCTTCACAATGGGGACATTTTACCCCGATTTTATTTAGGATTGCTTCTGTATGGGTGCACTCTGGATAGTTACTGCAGGCTAAAAACTTTCCATACCTACCATGCTTAATTAACATTCTTTCTCCACATTCCTTACAGAGTTCATCACTCTCTTCAACCAGGTCTATTTCCTCCATATCCTTATCGGCGATTTTAAGCATTTCCTCAAAGGAATCATAGAAGGTTTTTATGATGCTCTTCCAATCCTGATTTCCATCCTCTATTTCATCTAATCTCTTTTCTAAGTCTGCCGTAAAATGAGTATCTAAAATTTCAGAAAAGTAGTTTTCCAATATTTCTGTTACGATAAATCCTAGTTCCGTCGGCTTTAAGTATCTGCTTTCCTTTTCAACGTATCCTCGGGCTAAGATGGTAGAGATTGTAGGTGAATAGGTACTTGGTCTTCCTATTCCCAGTTCCTCCATTGCCTTTACTAAAGAAGCCTCTGTATATCTAGCAGGGGGTTGTGTAAAGTGCTGTTTGGGCTCCTCTTTAATAATTTTTAGTTCTTCTCCTTCGGTAACTAAAGGTAGATAAACCTCCTCAGAAATAGAAGCATGACTATATACCTTTAAAAATCCGTCAAATTTTAGTCTTGAACCAGAAGCTCTAAATTGGATGCCCTCCACCAATAACTCAAGGGATAAAGTATCATATACTGCTGGAGTCATAAAACTGGCAACGAATCTTTCCCAAATAAGTTTGTATAGGTTATACTGGTCCTTTGTAAGAGAGGACTTTATTTTTTCTGGGCTTCTAGCTACATCTGTTGGTCTTACAGCTTCATGGGCATCTTGTATATCCTTTTTTTCGATTTTTTTTGCTACCTTATCTGAGGTATATTCTTTTCCGTATTGATGTGTTATATAGGCTATCGCTTTATCCTTGGCTTCATTGGAAATCCTTGTTGAATCCGTTCTCATATAGGTAATAAGACCAACGGTTCCCTCTTTATCAACATCTATCCCCTCATAAAGCTGTTGGGCAATAGACATAGTTTTTTTAGTTGAGTAACCTAGCTTATTAGATGCTTCTTGCTGTAGGGTACTTGTAATAAAGGGTAGGTATGGATTTCTTTTCTTTTCACTGGTTTTTACAGACTCAACAGTTAGTTTTTTTCCCTTTATTCTGTTTAAAATGCCATCTACTGCATCCTTATTGGGTAACTCCTTATGATCCTCTTCATCACTATGAAACTTTATCATAAGGGCTTCTTTGCTTTTCGATTCAGCTTTAAGGAATAAACTCCAGTATTCTTCGGACTTAAAGTTTGTAATTTCCTCTTCTCGATCCTTTATAAGTTTTGTAGCTACCGATTGAACTCTACCAGCACTTAATCCCTTTCTAATATTTCTCCATAATAGGGGGCTAATTTGGTAGCCAACCAGACGATCCAAAACCCGTCTTGCCTGCTGGGCATCTACAAGATTTTTATCTATTTTCCTAGGCTTTTTGATTGCATTTTTAATAGCATTTTTTGTAATTTCATTAAACTCAATTCTACAGGGTTTATTCTCATCGATATTTAAAGCATTGGCTAGATGCCACGATATTGCTTCCCCTTCTCTATCGGGGTCAGTTGCTAGCAGTATTCTATCTGCTTTTTTTGCCTCTTGTCTAATGTCTTTAAGTACGGGACCTTTACCTCTTATGGTAATGTACTCAGGCTCAAAGTTCTGTTCTATATCAACACCAAGCTTACTTTTAGGTAAATCAATTATATGTCCTATGGATGCTTTAACGACATAATTTCTACCCAAAAATTTCTTTATTGTTTTAGCCTTAGCGGGTGATTCTACTATTACTAACGATTTTGTCAATTAATACACCTCCATACTAAAATTCCTAATGGAAAGATTAGTAAAAATCATAATTACAATTATATCAGCTTATTTAGCTACTGTAAATCTTTTACCAGAAAGTTGAGTTATTAGTCCCTTTAATTCTAGAATTGATAAAATTCCATTTAGTCTTTTAATATCTAACTTGCTATTATATAAAATCAAATCTATGTGAATCGGTTCTTCTTTAATGATATTATATACAATCATTTCATCTTCACTTAATATTTCTTCCCTCATATCATTATCAACCTTATTCTCAAGGGGATATATCCTTGTTAAGTCCTGTATGATGTCTTCAGCTTCAAGGACAATTTTGGCACCATCTCTAATTAACCTGTTGGTACCTTTACTCTGGCCAGAATTGATATTTCCAGGTAATGCATAGATATCTTTCCCCTGATCTAAAGCAAAATCCACAGTTATAAGGGCACCGCTTTTCTCAGCAGCTTCAATAACCAGCACTCCATCGGATAAACCACTTATAATTCTATTCCTTGCAGGAAAATAGTACTTTTGAGGTTGTCTCCCTGGAGGATACTCAGAAATTATACAGCCCTTTTCATGGATCTCTTCTAATAACCCTCGATTAGATGCAGGATAGCATTGATCTATACCAAAGCCCAAAACCCCTATGGTATAGCCCTTTTCTTCTAAAGCTCCCCTATGACCTTCTGAATCAATTCCTGATGCTAAACCACTTACGATGCTAATTCCCCACTGACTTAATTCTCTAGCTAAATTATATGCTGCCCATCTACCATAGGCTGTTGCTTTTCTTGATCCCACTATTGCAATCGTTGGAAGGTTCAACTCACTCCTACCTTTTATATATATTACCTGTGGTGGATCGTATATGCGTTTTAATTTTTCGGGATAACCATCATCCGCAATTGTTAATGTCTTTATCTGAAGCTCTGTTAGCTTAGACGTTATCTCCTGTAAATATGTTTCATTTCTATTTTTAATCAATTTTTCTGCAATTATGCTATTATTACTAAAGGCTTCCTTTATATATTCATCCTTTCCATACCAAAAATCCTGTAAAGAACCAAAATAATCATAAAGTAAATTTATGTGCTTAAAATCAGTTAAACCCATATGATTTAGAGCAATTAATATTTCTCTATCCTTTAGCACTGTAAAGCCCCCCTAGATCAATAATATAAGGGATGTTGATCTTTAAAAATCCCTTTTACTAAAATTTCAAAACCATCAAAAAATAAATATTTTTCAAATTTTAACCAATACACATTATATACTATATAGTAATTTAAATAAATAGCAAAAAGATTAATAAATAATAATTATTTAATAGGTATTTATACACAATAACCTTCTTCTTTAGTAATAAAACCCAGCAGGGTACGTATAACATATATACGTTAGCTCTCTGGGTTTTTAGTATTTATTTTACACTATTATTTAATTCCCATCCTTTAATTTCCTCATCTATGAAATCAACAATATGATTATGCTCATCTTTTCCATTTCCTTCTATTGTAAGTGCTTCTCCTATTGCAATATATATTGGTCTATTTCTGTATATGGGACCTAAATCCTTCATAATCTTGCCATTCTCCCAAAAATCGGTTTTAATCGCTATTGGTACTACCTGAACATTATTTTTTTTAGCAAGCTTCACCCCCAAGCTATTGAACTCTTCAGGAATGAAATTCGTCGTTCTTGTGCTCTGGGGAAAGATAATTAAAGAATATCCTTTTTCAAGCCTGTCCTGGCCTTCCCTCATTACAGTTTGCAAATCTTCTCTAGGATTTTTTCTTCCAACTACTACTGGTTCTCTAGATCTTACTATTGGTCCAAATACAAAATGCTTCACAAGACTATCCTTAACAACGAAGGTTGAGTCTAAATAGGGAGCGATGATAGATGGAAACACCATCGTTTCAAGAGTACTCATATGATTACTGACAAAAACCACAGGGCCTTGAATTTTGGCTAAATTGTCTATACCTGTTATATGGAATTTTCCACCACAGCCTTCAATTAGCTTAAATATCTC
Source organism: Alkaliphilus serpentinus (assembly GCF_009017255.1). Classification (GTDB taxonomy): domain Bacteria; phylum Bacillota; class Clostridia; order Peptostreptococcales; family Natronincolaceae; genus Alkaliphilus_D; species Alkaliphilus_D serpentinus. The sequence continues at coordinate 67,380 of NZ_WBZB01000013.1, forward strand.
GTAAGAAGCCTGGGCCCACTCTTCTCTATTTAACCTTTCGATTCCTTTGTCCTTAATAGTCTTTCGAACCTTTAAAAGGATATTTACAAACTTTGTTATAAAATAGAATCTTGTATTTAAAAATAACCGATCCCCTAATAACCTAGGCTGGCTATCACTGGTGTGATATTCACCTTTTGGAAAGTACTTTATCATCATCTCATCTCCTTTTATCTAAGGAAATTATAACAGTATATTTTAAGGTGGGCAATTATAATTTGAATTTAAATAATATTGCCTTGGAAATAGTAAAATTTCAACATATTATTCAGTTGATGTCGAATTATCCGAAAAATTCCTTTGGGTTGGGATTTTAGTTGAACAAGGTTGATTTACAACACACTTCCCACATACATCAGCCAAACCTATATCTTTAAGATTATCAGCATTTTCAAGACACATTTCATAGCATTTAAATCGATTAAAGGAATCCGGTGAAAGAGCATCCATAACGCAGCTTTTTACACAGGTTAAACAGCTTCCATTTGCCTTATATAGGCAATTCTCCCCTTCACCTCTTATTGTTGGGGGAATCTCTAAATCCGTTACAATACTGCCTATTCTTCCACAGCAACCTTTGGAGGTTATGAGCATTCTATTAACCCCAAAGGTTCCTAATCCTGCTATATATCCTACATGCCTATGGGACCAATGACTAACAAGTTTTTCTTCATCAAAATTATGGGTAGCCGGTATGATAGAGGAGTTATATCCCAGCATTTTCAATTCTTTATTGATAAACTCATTTAAATCTCTTATGAGCTGGTTGGTTTCAATATAGGATATACCCCATAGTTCAGAGCTAAAACGTCCACCTACATTGCTTTTAACCACCACCTCGTCAAAGGGAATAAAATAGGCAATAACCGTTTTAGGATTATCCATAAAATCCTTTGGCAGTTGATGTTGGGGGTCAACGATTTTCTTAAGTTCCAAAAAAATGGGATCTTCAGACCAGGCATAGGTGATTAGGGGTTCCTTCCAGTTACAGATTGTAGCTTTTTCTTCCTTATACCCCCTCACAAACTCATTAATTGAAACTTCTAATTGATCCTTATATTCTTTCAACATTTTTTAACTCCTTTCTCATTGAGTAATTACGATGTCACCGCTGTAAATTGCTGTTTTGAAGGACTGAGGAGGAGGCCTTGGCCATCACTAATTTCTCCTTTATCCTTTATCCCATCTCCCCATAATCCTTCAGTATATCTATATCATAGCAATAGCCCTTATTGGTGAACCATCTGAATCAACAACTTTTAAGGGCAAGCAAGAAAATATAAATTCTCCCCTTACCTCCAAAAGGTTGGTTAAGTTTTCAATAATTAAAAAATTCTTCTTCATGAAGGTATTATGTATAGGAAAACCTATAGAAGTCATTGCATCAACGGAAATTGCATCCACACCAATGCCCTTGAGATTATAGTTCATTAACCACTGGGCAGCTTCAACTCCCAAAGCTGGAAAATCCTCAAAGTATTTTGAGGTTCCCCAATACTCACTCCATCCCGTATGAATAATTAGAAAATCAGCAGTCTCAAGCTGATCTTTATATTTTAATAAATCCTCAACACCAATTTCACCCTTTGGTTTATCGAGAAAATCTATCTTAACAGCCTTCCCAATGAAAGAGTCTGCAGAATATTGGTCTAAGGATTTCCCCCCTTCTATCATATGGGCAGGAGCATCCATATGGGTTCCTGTATGGGTATACATTGCCAATAGATGCTCTACAAACCCATTGTCTTCTAAGGTATTAGTCTGAGTGATATTGGGTCCCTTTGTACCTGGAAAAACAGGCATATTTTCTTCTATAAGCTGTGTTAAATCAATTATATTCATCTTTAGTCCTCCTAATATGTAGTAATATCTTTACTTTTTAAATAGCTTATCATAAATATCGAGAATCTCAATCATTTTTTCTGGATCTCCACCATGATCTGGATGGTATTTTTTTGCAAGGAGTCTAAACTTTTTCTTTATTTCTTCGATTGTTGCCATTGGTGTTAATCCCAATGCTGCTAAAAGGTCTAGGCTTTAAATAAACATAGAAAACAAAGATCTTATTAAGTAAAATTCAATGGCGATGGTTATGACACAAAGAAAGAATAAAAGACCTAATTTAAATTCGGCAATACGATCCCTTAAATATCTTCCCTTAAAGAGGGAAAAGACATCAGGGGTTATTAAAAACTTAAAGGCTTCACGAAATTCCTCGTCACTCTCAAAAAGCCACTCTTTGATGTATTTGTAGACTGGTATATTGATAATCGCAAGAATGATAATGAGTATAATCTCCATATAAATATCCCCTTCTTAATCCTTTTTTCTTCTAGCAAGGGAAATGCCCCCAAAACCACTTATTACTGCTATGTAAAAGCCAAAATCGTACCAAAAACCAGTATTTACCACTTCGTATAATCGGTAACCATCCTTAAAAAAGCTTAAAATAAGAGAAATTGGAGCTATCCAACCATGCCATACTCCCCACAAAAAACCAGCGGGATCCTCTGGGGTATAGCTTCCATCCCCTGGTACACAGCCAGTTAATACAAAGGAAACCATCATTAATAATAGTGTAATTTTAAAAACTTTCATTTTCATCTTAAATCTTCCTTTCTTTTAAGTGAGGGAATTAGTAATTTTCACTTTTTATTTTACACTTTTCACTTTTCACTTTTCACTTTTCACTTTTCCTTATATCTATAACTATGATAATATAAATCCCAATAGAAAACAAAATTAAAACTTAAAAAACTGACTTCCATTTCTATATTGAAGGGCTTCAGAAATATGTTCTACTTGGATTGATGGACTGCCATCAAGATCCGCAATAGTTCTTGCAACCTTTAATACTCGATTATAACCCCTTCCACTTAGCTTTAGCTTATTAAAGGCTACCTCCATTAGGTTTTTAGCCTCTGAATCAAGCTTACAATGCTTTCTTATGGCTGCTGGGGTTAGCTGAGAGTTATTTAAAAACCCAGATTCCTCATAACGTTTCCTTTGGGCCTCTCTAGCGGCCTCTACTCTATTTCTAATTGTTTCTGAGGATTCAGATTTACTTTTCCCTGCAAGATCCACAAATTCCACGGATGCTGTTTCAACAATTAAGTCAATTCGGTCTAGCAATGGTCCTGAAATCTTTCCAAGATATCTTTTAATGTGTTGATGGGAGCAGCTACATTGATTTTCTGATTTGGTTCCAAAAAAACCACAGGGACATGGATTCATAGATGCCACCAACATAAACTTTGAAGGAAAGGTGAAGGAACCATTAACCCTAGATACGCTTATTTCGCCATCTTCAATAGGTTGTCTTAAAACTTCTAGGGCCATTTTATTAAACTCTGGTAGCTCATCTAAAAACAATACCCCATTATGGCTTAAACTAACTTCACCTGGTTTAGGAATTCTTCCCCCACCAGTTAGAGCTACATTGGATATGGTATGATGGGGAGACCTAAAAGGTCGTAAACTTACTAAACCCTCTTTAGGATCTAATAGACCTGCCACACTATAGATTTTTGTTACCTCTATAGCCTCCTCATAGGACATCCTAGGTAATATAGAGGGTAATCTCCTTGCAGCCATTGTCTTACCTGAACCTGGGGGACCAATCATCAGGAGGTTGTGGCTTCCTGCTGCAGCGATCTCCATAGCCCTTTTAAGATTTTCCTGACCCATAATATCATTAAAATCCAAAACTCCTTCTATCATTTTAAAATTTTCAGTTCTTCTACCAATTTGTACTGAAAGCTCCAATTCACCATTAAGATAATCGACTAAGTCTTTAAGGGTTTCTACCCCTATACATTCTATTCCAGGTACATACTTCCCTTCTGAAAGATTATCCATTGGCAATAATACCTTCGAAATCCCTATACCTTGCATTCCCAGCAGCATAGGCAAAACCCCTTTAATTCTATTAATTTTCCCATCAAGGGACAGTTCCCCCAGAATAAAATGATCCTCTATTGCAAGTTCCTTCTTAATTTGACCTGATGCTTTAAGGATTCCTATGGCAATAGGCAAATCATAATGGGTACCTTCTTTTTTTGCATCTGCTGGAGCTAAATTTATGGTAATTCTTTTTAATGGAAACTCAAAGGAGCTATTTTTTATTGCTGCTCGAACCCTTTCCTTAGATTCCTTCACCTCTATATCTGCCAATCCTACTATGTTCATGGCAGGTAAACCATTTGATAAGTCAACCTCCACATCAATGGGACTTACATCCAAACCGCTAAAGGAGGAGGATTTGATCTTTGATAACATAACTTCACATCCAGTCATTTAAATTCTTTCTTCCTTTTTCGTCATAATCATTTCAATTTCCTGCTATTAATCCTATATTCTTCCTTATTTTTAAAAATAAAATGATTTTTCCAAAAAGTAATAACTTTGTCCAATTTGACATAATAATGAAAATATAATATAATTTAAGACTAACGAAACATTTCAAACTGCAATTGTCATACATCCCTTCGTGACATATCTTAATATCAAACATTAATTTCCTAAAAAAAATAATAATCAAATTCTGTGTTAATAATAATGATTGACACCTTATTTTGTGATACCTTTTTTACGATTATTTTTACATTAATATAAGAAGGAGGAGAGGGTTATGGAAGAAAAAATTTTTGAAAAAACCCCAAGGGAAATATCTTTAAGCAGAGCTGCCCAGTTAAAATCAAGAATCGAAGATTATCTAGATATAAGGGATAAGATTCCCAAAGGCATGTCGGCTGAACAACAGGAAAAAATGAAGGTTAAAAAAGAAAAGATCCTTAAGCTTTTTAATGCCACGGAAGAGGACTGGAAGGACTGGAAGTGGCAGCTTAAGAACAGAATATCTGATGTTGACACTTTAACAAAGATCATTAATCTTGATGAAAAGGAAATTAAGGCTGTTCAACAGGTACAGAAAAAATTTAGATGGTCTATTTCTCCCTATTATCTTTCATTAATCGATGATGACAATAAATTTGATCCTATAAAGCTTATGGCTATACCTACAAAATTAGAAATAGAGAAAAAGTCAGGAAAATCAGACCCTCTAAATGAGGAATTTACCAATCCTGCTGGATCGATTACCAGAAGATATCCCGATAGACTGATTATAAACGTAACAAATGAATGTGCTATGTATTGTAGACATTGTCAAAGAAGAAGGAATATTGGTAGCGATGACTTACATCAATCTAGGGAGATAATTCAGGAATCCCTTGATTATATTAGAGGGAATCCAGAAATCAGAGACGTTTTAATAACCGGAGGAGATCCCTTCACCCTCTCAGATGAAATGCTGGATTGGCTATTGGGAGAGCTCCACGCTATTCCTACTGTAGAATATATTAGACTAGGTACCAGAACAATCGTTACGATGCCCCAGCGTGTTTCTGATGAGCTATGTAATATTTTAAAGAAGTATCATCCTATTTTTATCAATACCCATTTCAACAGTCCGATAGAAATCACTTCCGAGGCTAAAGAGGCCTGCGAAAAGTTAGCCAATATAGGAATCCCTTTAGGAAACCAAGCTGTTCTACTAAATGGGGTAAATAACGATAAATTTGTTATGAGATTGTTAAACCACGAACTGTTAAAATGTCGTGTAAAACCCTACTATATCTTCCATGCTAAGAAGGTAGTTGGTACTTTACACTTTAATACCTCCGTCGATGAAGGCATGGAAATTATGGAGTACTTAAGGGGTTATACCTCAGGTATGGCAATACCAACCTACATAATTAATGCTCCAGGTGGCTATGGTAAAACACCAGTATTACCCCAATATATATTATCCCATGGAAAAAATCACGTAAAAATCCGGACATGGGAAGGTAGAGTGTTGGATTATCCTAGCATACCATCTAAGCCAATTGAAGAGCTATTAAAATAAGTATAAACAAAGACCAGTCTAGTGACTGGTCTTTATACTATTATTTTGCCATCGTCTAAAATGCATTCATTATGTGATTAATACTATACTCTTCACCCTTTTTGATAATTTCTATAACATCAAATCGATAATCTGCTTCTGCAACAGGATTATTTTGAACATAATGAAGGGCTAGTCTTTGATAATTCATTTGTTTTTTATAATTTATGGATTCTCTGGGCTGCCCATATACTGTTGATGTTCTAGTTTTCACCTCAACAAAGACTATTAGATTTCCCTTCTTCGCGATAATATCCATTTCCCCAAACCTTGTCCTATAATTATTAAAGAGAATATGGTATCCTTCTCTAATCAAATAGCTTCTGGCAAAGGCTTCTCCATCCTTACCTAAAGATTTTTTCATAGCATTGTCCCGACCCTAAAGAATCTTCTTTAGAAAGCTCTTTCTATGGAGCTGACTTGGTCCGAATTTTAATAATGCCTCCACATGGAGCTTTGTACCATAACCCTTGTGTTGTTCTAATCCATAATTGGGATATTGAACTGCCCATTTCAGACACATTCTATCCCTTATAACCTTTGCAACAATAGAAGCTGCAGCAATACCATGGGAGGTATCATCTCCTTTAATAATGGAACTTTGGGGAATATCCATATGGATTGATTCTGCATCAATCAATAAATAATCAGGTTTTATGATGCTACCCGACTGATCCTTTAAGCTTAAAACAGCCCTTTTCATTGCTAAACGGGTTGCATTTTTTATATTAATTTCATCTATTACCTCTGGGGTAACTGTACCCACACCAATGGCAATGGCATTTGCTTTAATGATTTCGTAAAGGGCCTCTCTTTTCTTGGGAGTTAGCTTTTTAGAATCCCTAACACCTTCAATTATGTAATTCTTTGGCATGATAACGGCTGCCGCCAGTACACTACCAAATAAACAGCCCCGTCCTACTTCATCTATACAGGCTATGTATTCATAGCCCTCATCCCATAGCTGGCTCTCCAGCTGTAGCATCTCCAAGATAAAACCCCCCTTTGAAATTGAAAATTGAATATTGAAAATTTAAAATTAAAGACAACATTAAAAGAATAGAGATGTTGTACTACGTAAAACTTTTAAGCTGAAGATTGCTAGCAGAAAATTAAAGACGAAAGTTATAATAGATTATAAAAGCTCTAAAACAACAAAACATTCTAATGAAGTGGTGTTTTAGCACTTTATTCTATGGTTTTCATTTTCCATTTTTCATTTTCAACTTTCAATTTGTAATATTTACTTCCTCCGGATACTCCAAAGTGATCCTTCCAATTTTTCCACCTCTAAATTCATCCAATATAATATTGGCAACCCTGGAAAAATCAATTTCTCCACCCTTTATTAAGCAGCCTCTAACACGGGCTATTTCATTCATTGTTTCTAAGGGGGTCTCAGGAACTTCTTTTAGAGAGTATCTTTCCATTAACTTATCCATATGTAAGGGGATCAGAACTTCTATTAGTTTAAGGGCAAGGGTTTCAATATCCATAATCTCATCCTTAATAGCACCCGTATAGGCCAATTTCATTGCAACATCTTGATCCTCGAATTTAGGCCATAGTATTCCCGGGGTATCCAGTAACTCCATATTACCCTTTAAGCGTATCCATTGTTTCCCCTTTGTCACACCAGGCCTATCCCCGGTTTGAGCACTTTTCTTACCAGCCAGTTGATTAATCATAGAGGATTTCCCTACATTGGGTATACCCACCATCATAATTCTAATGGCTCTATTCCTTCTACCCTTCTTAAGTAAAGCTTCCCTTTTTTCTTTGGTGGCCTCTTCTGCCTGTTGTATCACATTTCTTAAACCCTTACCGCTGATTGTATTGACAGGAATGGCGGTTATATTTTTACTTTTATAATAATGAATCCATTTAGTTGTTGCACCTTCATCGGCTAGATCAGCTTTGTTTAATACAACTACCCTAGGTTTAGAGCCTATCATTTGGTCTATTTCAGGATTTTTGCTACTAAAAGGGATTCTAGCATCTAAAAGTTCGAAAACAACATCTACAAGCTTTAGTTGTTCCTTTAAAAGCTCTCTAGTCTTCTTCATATGACCTGGAAACCAATTTATATTCATGAGTTTTCACCTACCCTTAATAAAACCTTTCATTATAAATAAAGGGACTGAAAACAGTCCCTTTTATTATTTGCTATACTTTTTCTTTTCTTTAATCTTGAAGGCTGCCTTACCAACTCTATCCCTTAGATAGAATAACTTAGCTCTTCTAACCTTACCTCTTGTTACAACATCAATCTTTTCGATTTTAGGAGAGTGCACTGGGAATGTTCTTTCAACTCCTACACCATAAGAAATTCTTCTTACAGTAAAGGTCTCAGCGATTCCGCCACCTTGTCTTTTTATAACAATTCCTTCGAAAACCTGAACTCTTTCACGAGAACCTTCTTTGATTCTAACATGTACTTTTACAGTGTCACCTGTACCGAACTCAACCATATCCTTCTTAAGTTGTTCAGTTTCAATTGCTTTTATTAAATCCATATATGTCCCTCCTCTCTTCCTAGACGTTCATATGACTCCAACATAGAGGACCGCCCGTAATACCTTTGTAATTATATCATAACCAATCTTCATTGGCAATAGAAAGCTTATAAAGTTTGTGGATTAATTTCAGCATTATTTTCAGCTTATTTTCTATCCTTTTCTTCTATAGTAATTTTCTTAAAGAGCTTTTCTTTATCCTTAGGGACAACAAAGTCCTTTAGAAGATCCGGTCTTCTATTTCTGGTCAGCTCCACTGATTGTCGAAACCTCCACTCATCAATATCCTTATGGTTCCCAGAAGTTAGAACATCTGGAACAGTCATCCCTCTAAAATCCTGCGGTCTTGTATATTGAGGATACTCCAATAATCCATTATAAAAGGACTCATCCTTATAGGATTCCTCCTGTGATAATACTCCTGGAATTAACCTTGCTACAGCATCCACAACAGCCATAGCAGGAATTTCTCCTCCAGTTAATACATAGTCTCCAATGGATATTTCATCTGTTACTAAGGTGTCAATAATCCTTTGATCGATTCCTTCATAATGACCACAGATGAAAATTAAGGCCTTCTCCTTTGAGAGCTCTTGAGCCAGCTTCTGATTGAAAACCTTACCCTTAGGAGACATATATATTGTCCTTGGGGCCTCTATAGAATCAAGATTTTCTAGAGCTTGCTTATGACAATCAAAAACCGGCTGTGGGGTCATAACCATTCCAGGGCCACCACCGTATGGATAATCATCCACCTTTTTATGCTTACTATCAGAAAAATCCCTGATATTCAATGATTGAATATCCAAATATCCATTGTCTATAGCCCTTTGAAGAATACTAGAACCAAGGGTTTTATCAAACATCTCTGGAAATAAGGTTAGTATTCTTATTTTCATTCAATCATTCCTTCAATTGGCTTAACAACGATTCTTTTATTATCAATATCGATAATAGGGATGAACTCCTTTACCGAGGGAATCATATATTCTTTTCCTTCGTCATTGCCAATAACATATACTTCACTAGGTCCTGTTTGTATTATGTCCTTAACTTTACCTAAGTAGACATCCTTATCTGTGTAAACATCAATTCCAATAATATCGGCTATATAGTAGGTATCCTCAGGCAGCTTTCTTCTTTGGCTCTCATCAATAAACAATTCCTTACCCTTTAGCCTTTCCACTTGATTGATATCGTTAAACTCTTTAAAGGTAAGAATCACCATATTTTTTTGGTATTGAACATTGTTTATAATGAGCTTATCGGTCTTATCTAGATAAACATATTTTAGCTCTTCAAATCGTTCTGGATAATCAGTTGTAGGAAAAACCTTTACAGCACCTTTAATACCGTGGGTGCTTGCAATCTTACCTACCCTTAGATATTTCATCTTCATTCACCTGCCTATTTCCCTTGATTGTTGCAAAAACCTAGCAGCCTATCGTATTCAATTAGATACTTTAGGTACTAGGTTTTACGGAGCTTAAATTAAAAGTTTTTTAATTAGATAATCTCTACTATAACTCGTTTATTGTCCTTAGTAGCTGCAGCCTTAACTACAGTTCTAATGGCTTTAGCAATTCTTCCTTGCTTTCCAATAACTTTTCCCATATCCTCTGGGGCAACCTTCAGTTCAACAATAATGGATTGATTACCTTCAACTTCATTAACAACAACTTCCTCAGGATTGTCTACCAAAGCTTGTGCAATTACTTTAACTAATTCGCCCATTTTCGTTAACCCCCTAAACATTATTATTCAATAATGCCGCTCTTTTTAAGTAGATATTTTACAGTATCAGTAGGTTGTGCGCCATTGTTTAACCACTTTGTTGCCTTTTGGTCATCTATTTTAATTTCCTTTGGCTCGGAAACTGGATTATAATATCCGATTTCTTCGATGAATCTACCATCCCTTGGTGCACGAGAATCAGCTACTACTATTCTGTAGAAGGGTCTTTTATGCGCTCCCATTCTCTTTAATCTGATCTTAACTGCCATATATTTCACCTCCTTTAAATAGTAAAATGAAAAATTATCTTCCAAAGAAAGGTAGTTTAAACTTTCCTCCCTTTTTCATTTTGTCCATATCTGCAAACTGCTTCATCATTTTTCTTGTTTGTTCAAATTGTTTTAATAATCTATTAACCTGTTGAACATTGGTTCCGCTTCCTGCAGCAATACGTTTTCTTCTGCTACCATTGATTATTGATGGGTTCTGTCTTTCCTCTTTTGTCATGGATTGTATTATGGCCTGAATATGAACAAGCTCCTTTTCATCTACATCCATACCCTTTAGCTGTTTACCTGCTCCTGGGATCATCTCCAAAAGCTGACTAATGGATCCCATGCTTTTTACCTGCTGTAGCTGATCAAGGAAATCATCAAAGGTAAAGGATTGACTTTTAATTTTCTTTTCTAGCTCCATTGCCTTTTTTGCATCAAAATTTGCTTGGGCCTTTTCAATTAGGCTTAATACGTCACCCATGCCAAGGATTCTTGAAGCCATTCTATCGGGATGGAAAACCTCAATACTGTTTTCATTAAGTTTTTCACCTAATCCAACAAATTTTATCGGCTTACCTGTAACAGCCCTCACAGATAGGGCTGCCCCGCCCCTTGTATCTCCATCTAGCTTTGTTAGAATCACTCCATCTATTCCAAGCTTTTCATTAAAATGCTCTGCAACATTAACTGCATCTTGACCTGTCATAGCATCCACAACTAACAGAATTTCATGGGGCTTTACATTTGATTTTATGTTTTGCAGCTCACCCATTAAGTCGTCATCTATATGAAGTCGTCCAGCAGTGTCAATAATCACAAAATCATTTCCATGATCAAGGGCATGCTTAATACCTTCATTTGCAATTTTTACTGGATTTTCTTTATCTCCAAGGGTGAAGACGGGTACATCCACCTGTCCCCCAACAATTTGTAATTGTTTGATGGCTGCCGGACGATAAATGTCACAAGCCACCAACAGAGGACGTTTTCCTTGCTTCTTAAACATATTGGCTAATTTCCCACCCATGGTGGTTTTTCCTGCCCCCTGTAAACCCACCAGCATTAATATGGTAGGAGGCTTGGATGAAAAATTTATTTTACTTTGGGTTGTACCCATTAAAGCCGTTAGTTCTTCATTTACAATTTTGATAATTTGCTGCCCAGGAGTTAAGCTTTCTAAAACCTCGGCTCCAACAGCTCTTTCTTTAACCTTATTTATAAAATCCTTTACAACCTTAAAGTTAACATCAGCCTCCAGCAATGCCATTTTTACTTCCCTCATTGCCTCAGTTACATCCTTTTCGCTGACCTTACCTTTCCCCTTAAGCTTTTGTAAAGTACTTTGAAGTTTTTCTGCTAAGCCTTCAAATACCATTTTGAAACCTCCTTGGGTTTAGTTCAACATTTCCATCAATAACTCTTTAATGGATGCAATTTTTAATTCCAACTGATTATTAGAGGATCCTGATTTGATCATTTCCTCTAAAACAATGATCTCTTTTAAAGCCCCTTCAACATTTTGAGTTTTATCCGAAAACAATTGAATGAGTTTCAGCTTTTCTTCATATTGGTATAATATTTTTTCTGTTCTCTTTATTGTATCGTATACCGCTTGTCTAGAAATATCAAAAGTTTCAGCTATTTCCCCTAGGGATAAATCCTGATTATAGTATAGGTCAATCATATCGCGTTGTCTTTCTGTTAATAGCTGATTATAAAAATCAAATAGCATAGAGATTTCTATGGTTTTTTCAATCATGGAGAACACTCCCCAGCAGTTACTGTAAAGGTTTTTTACTTTACAGTAGTATTCTATACTAAAACCCTAGTGGTGTCAACACTTTTATTATTCCTGTCCAAATAGAGCATTTACAAAGGCCTTTGAATCAAATTCTTGTAGATCCTCCTTTTGCTCTCCTACTCCAATAAATTTAACGGGGACCTTTAGCTCTCTACTGATGCCTATCACTACCCCACCCTTAGCTGTACCATCCAATTTGGTGAGAATAAGGCCTGTAATATCAGCAGCTTCATTAAATATCTTAGCCTGTTGAATGGCATTTTGCCCTGTGGTGGCATCTAAAACCAACAACACCTCCCTGGTGGCATTGGAGTATTCCCGCTCAACTACTCTAAAGATCTTTTCCAGCTCCATCATTAGGTTCTTCTTATTATGAAGTCTACCAGCTGTATCACAAATTAGAACTTCAGCATTTCTTGCCCTAGCTGCCTGTATGGCATCATATATAACGGCTGCTGGGTCTGAGCCCTCTTGATGATGAATTACTTCAACCCCTGCCCTTTTTCCCCATACCTGAAGTTGATCGATGGCGGCTGCTCTAAAGGTGTCGCCAGCTGCTAATAAAACCTTCTTTCCTTCTCCTTTTAATCGGTGGGCAATCTTTCCAATGGAGGTGGTTTTACCCACTCCATTAACCCCCACAACAAGGATTATAGCTGGTGAAGGTTCTATTTTAAGCTTCTCATCATCAGATAATTCATTCAGAATTTCGAATAACTGCTCCTTTAATAACTCTTTAATAGCCAAGGGGTCTTTAATTTTTTCTGACTTAACCTTATCTTTTATTGCATCTATGATATCCATAGTAGTTTGAACACCGATATCTGCGGTAATAAGGATTTCCTCCAGCTCATCGAATAGATCATCATCGATTTTTTGGTAGGATTTAATCAACTCATCCACCTTACCGGTTATTCCTTGCTTTGTTTTGGCTAAGCCCTCTTTGAGGCGTTGGAATAGACTTACCTTTGTAGGAGGCTGTTGTTGGGGTTCCTCTTCTAAAATTACAGGCTCTTCCTCTTCCTCTTGAACCTCAAATTCCTTCGCTATTTCTTCATAGTCTTCATCCAGTTCTTCTTCATATTCCTCAATTTCTTCATAGCCTTCCTGAACTTCCTGTCTTATCTCTTCCTCTTCAGCTTCTAAGATTTCTTCAGGCATGCTACTACCCTCAAGTTCTTCTAACTCATGGGAAAGATATTCTAGATCTTGATCCTTTTCTTTTTCGATAGTCTCTTTATTGGTTAATTTATTGAATAGCTTTTTAAACACTTTGAAAACCCCTTTCGGAAATTGATAAGTAGATAACCCAATCTCTGATTGATGTTAGTCACTTAGCTAGGGATTTGTCATTAAAATTTCAATGGTTTTATATGGGTATTTTATGACAAATTAACTAGCTTCCTGAATCTTTTCTAAATGTTGAATGTTGAATGTTGAATGTTGAATTGATGTGGAAATTTTCATAGAAAATTTCTTATTTTTTCTTAAACAATTATCCATATTAATTACTCATTTCTAATTACTCATTGGTTTTCTAAATCTAGCTGGCCATCTCATCCTCTTCCTGATCCATTAGCTTAACTGAAACCAGTTTAGATACCCCTTCCTCTTCCATCGTAACTCCATATAAGACATCTGCTATTTCCATAGTACCCTTTCTATGGGTAACAATAATAAACTGTGTGGTTTCCGAAAGCTCCTTTAGAAATGCTGCAAATCTGTGAACATTGGAGTCATCAAGGGCAGCTTCAATTTCGTCTAGAATACAAAAGGGACTTGGTTTAACCAGCAATATTGCAAAGAGCAGTGAAATTGCCGTTAGGGCCCTTTCACCTCCTGAAAGTAATGAAAGGTTTTGAAGCTTTTTACCCGGAGGTTGGGCAATGATTTCAACACCAGATTTTAAAACGTTCCCTTCTTCTTCAAGGACTAGATCAGCCCGGCCCCCTCCGAATAGTTTGGTAAATACTGTATTAAAATTCTCTTTTATAATCTGAAATTGTTGTGTAAATTGCTTCTCCATAGTTTTTTCCATATCCTTAATAATTTCATTAAGGGAATCTTGGGCCTGAAGTAAATCCTCCTGTTGCTTTCTTAAAAACTCAAATCTCTCCTTAACTCGATCATACTCCTCTATGGAATCAATATTTACACTGCCTAGGGCTTTAATTTCATCCTTATAATTCTTAATATCTTTATTTGATTGTGAGATATCTTCTATTTCAATCTTCATCTCAACAGCACTTTGATAGGTTAGCTCATACTCCTCCCATAGCCTATTATAATAGCTCTGCTGCTGCATATCTAGCTTGGTCCTTTTTAGCTCCAATTTATGAAAATCTTCTTGAAGCTTTGCGAGATCCTCTTCAAAGGAAGTAATTTCAGAATGTATTTTTGCCTCTGCCTCTAATATAGTATTCTTTTTATCTTTCTTTTCATTCAACTGTTGATCTAAGATTGAAGCTCTTTGAGTTAACATTTCTAACTGTTGTTCACTGGATTTCAATTGATGGGTTAAATCAATAAAACGTTGATTGGTATCAACTACTTCCATCTGCTTATTTAAGATAGTGCCTTCATTTTTTTGGATGGTTTGCTGTAGATATTCAATCTCCTGAAGAATTGATTGTTTTTTACCCTCAATGGAGGCTACCTTAACCTTCTCACCAGTTATTTCACTATTTAACTCCTCAAGCTTTGTTTTTTCTAGTTGCAGCAAATCGTGAATACTATTAATAGAATCCTTTGTATTAGAAATTTTGACTTCTAACTCTTGAATTTCTTTTTCTCTTAATTGAAGCTTGCTATAGGACTCCTCCTTAACCTTTTTCAACTGAATAATTTCAGCCAACAATTGCTTGTTTACTCCTTCTAATGAATCCTTTTCCTTTTTAGCCTGTTGAATTTGATTGATAAGGGTAGCCTCTTTGATCCTGGCATCCTGTCTTCTTAGATTTAATCCACTAAGATTTTCACTTATGAATTCCCGATTATCCTTTAATGTGTGAACCTCTTGATTCTTTTTATTGTAGCTATTAGCTGCTAAATTTATGTCTTCCAGCAGATCCTCTAACTCTCGCTTTCTACCCAATATTCCAGAGGTATTCTTGATACTGCTTCCACCAGTGAGGGAACCACCAATATTTAGCACATCCCCATCAAGGGTAACAATTTTAAAGCGATAATTCAGTTTTTTAGCAGCTTCAACTCCAGCTTCAATATTAGGTACCACTAAAACCCTTGATAAAAGACTAGAAAAGATTTTTTTGAATTTTGGATCTATATCAACAATATCAAAGGCAATCTTGACATTTGAAAGCTGATCTATAATCGAAAGCTCATCTGAGGTTATGCTTCTACTTTGGATGGTGTTGATTGGCAGTATGGTTATTCGACCCAAATTTTTATTTTTCATATGGAGTATTAGCCTTTTAGCCTCTTCATCCTTATCGCAAACAATATTTTGAATGGCAGGACCTAAGGCAATTTCTATAGCTGTTTCGTAGCCCTTAGGAACCTTTATAAGGTCAGCCACTACTCCATGAACACCCCTACCTAGGGAGGGGTTTTCTTTACAGGCTTGAAGAATGTTTTTTACACTCTTGTTAAATCCCTCATGCTCTTTTTCCATCTCTTCAAGTACATTTTTTCTTGATTGAAGATGGTTCATTTTATTCTTTAGGGCCTCTAGCCCTTTATACCCTTCAGTTATTTCATCATCCAAGGTTTTAAGTTCCTCTTTGTGAGTCTCCTCTTGGTGTAAAATCAATTTCATTTCCTCAGATAATTGTCTATGTTCGTCATCCAGTATAACAATTTCATCCTGATTTTCCCTAAGTTTTTGAATATTGGTGTCATTTTCTCCTTCCACTTGAAGGAGTCTATCCTCCATGGTTTGCAGAAGGGTCTTTAGACTATTTAATTCACTTTTTTTATCACTTATACGATTAAGGGTGTCAATGATATAGGATTTAGAATCCTCCATTTCCCTTTCCTTTTCACTGTTTTTAATGGCCTTAGCTTCGTAATCCTCCAGCTTGATTGTTAAACCCCGTTGAAGTTCATTTAGTTGCTGACATATTTCCTCTAAGAGAATCAGCTTTTCCTCCAACTGGAATTTAACCTCTTGATGGTTTTCCTCAGCTTGCCTTATTTCATCCTTTAAACGCTTGACATTTTCATCGTTGTTGGACAGCTTTTCCTTAAAGAGCTGAAGGTCACCCTCCTTCTGCTTCATTTCATTTTCCGTTTGATGGAAGGCTCCCTGTAACTGAGAATACTCTATATCCCATTGGTTTAGTTGTTGTTTAATATTCTCTATACCCTCAGCATGCCTTTGCTTTTCTAATCTGCCTTCTTCTAATGATTCAGTGACCTTCTTTAATTGGTTATTAATATTATTAAGCTCCACTTCAATTTTATCAATTTCTCTGATAAAAAGATTTACCTCTAAGGTTAATAATTTTCCTTTAAGCTCTTGATATTTTTTTGCTTTAACGCTTTGTCTTCTTAAGGGCTCCAATTGATTTTCCAGTTCATGAAGGATGTCTGCAACCCTTAGCAAATTATCCTTGGTGGAGGTTAATTTTTTTTCTGCTTCATCTCTTCGGGTTTTGTATTTAATAATTCCTGCCGCCTCTTCGAATATTAATCTTCTATCCTCAGCCTTACTGCTTAAAATTTCATCGATTTTTCCTTGTCCAATAATTGAGTAGCCTTCTTTTCCGATTCCGGTATCCATAAGGAGCTCTCTAATATCCTTTAGTCTACAGGCGGATTTATTTAAGTAGTACTCACTTTCACCTGATCGATAAACCCTTCTTGTAATGGTTATTTCACCATAATCAATGGGCATCTTTCTAGAAGCATTATCTAGAGTAATGGATACCTCCGCCATCCCTACAGGTCTTCTGGAGGCTGTTCCAGCAAATATTACATCTTCCATTTTACTACCCCTAAGGGACTTTGGACTCTGCTCCCCTAAAACCCATCGAATGGAATCTGAGATATTGCTTTTGCCACTACCATTGGGTCCTACCACACCAGTAATTCCATTTTCATACTGCATCTCTATTTTATCAGCAAAAGATTTAAATCCTTGAATTTCTAAGCGTTTTAAATACAACAAAATCACCCCAAAATTAAATGAATGGAATCTTACTGATTTATTTTATCACAAAGCCATGGATAACTCTAGTAAAATCATAAGGATAGGCCCTTAAGCCCCAGAATCTATAAAACAAAAAATGACAGTTAATTATCGCTGTCATTTTTAACCACCAACTCACCTTCCATTAATTGGTCTGTAATTTTTATTTTAAGGGACTTTAATTTGTATTTATGCGTAAAATAATCTTTATTGGATTTTTTATATCCAGCAACCTTTGATGGATCCCTTTTATTACAATAAATAACAATTTCTTGGGAGTTCTTAATATCTTCTTTATCGAATTCTCTTTGAATTTTATCCCGAAAAATTTCCGTTTCCACCAGCTCCCGATAGGCTGGATGATAGGGGCCAGCCACAATTCCCACGCCATAGGTGATTTCTTCCGTTGATTGTAGACCCATTCTGATAACTGGAATATTAGCAGTATTAAAGGCCAACAAAGCATCCTTTCCTATGCTTATGACTTCTTCAAGATCCATTGGTTTGTATATACCCAAATTATACAGTTCCTCAAGATGGGTATCCTTTATCACAATTGTTGGATAAATTCTAACAAAGTTTGGCCTCCATTTAATAAAATCCTTGACGGTTTCAGCAATGGTTTCGGGTGTGTCTCCCAATAAGCCGATCATCATTTGTAGCCCCAGTTGTATATTGTAGGCTTTTATAAGATTTACAGCCATCTCTACATCTTGGCTGCTATGGCCCCTTAGATTTTTAATTAAAACCTCATCATTGGTGGATTGAACCCCCAATTCAATGGTTGACACTCCTAATTTATAAATTTCTGATAGCACTTTATCATTAATATAGTCTGGTCGAGTAGAAAGCCTGATATCATCTATTTTGCCTGCTTCTTTCGCCCTATAGGCTGGCATCAATAATTCCCGTTGGTTATCAAGGGGCAATCCAGTAAAGCTTCCACCATAAAAGGCCACTTCTATGGAAGCCTTATCATTGGTTATGGTTGAGAGGTAGGTATCTATTGTTTCAGAAAGCTCCTTACCACTCACTTCCCGTCTTTCACCAGCGATTCTTTTTTGATTGCAAAAGCTACAGTCATGGGGACAGCCAACATGGGGAATAAAAATAGGGATGATAGATTTATTCATACTTATGGATTTCCTTTTCTATTGCCTCTTCTGCAGCATTTTGTTCTGCTTCCTTTTTACTCTTTCCCCTTCCCCTACCAAGAAGTTGATGATCTAAGTATACCTCAACACTAAAGATTTTTGCATGGTCTGGTCCCTCTTCATTGACGACTTGATAGCTTATTTTTCCGTTGGTTTTACTTTGAAGAATCTCCTGTAGCTGTGTTTTAAAATCTTTGAACAAGTTACCTTGAACGGCTAGCTCCACTAAATCTGAAAGGTTGCTTAAAACAAATTCCCTAGCAGCTTGAAAGCCCCCATCTATATATAGGGCACCGATAATTGCTTCAAAGGCATCAGCCAGTATTGAACCCCTTTGTCTTCCACCAGTATTTTCTTCTCCCTTACCCAATAGCATATAATCGCCAACCATTAAATTTTTAGCCTTTATGGCAAGGGAAGGCTCGCATACAACATTGGCCCTTACCTTGGTAAGGTCTCCCTCTGGTAAATGCTTATACTGATGAAATATATAATCGCTTATTGCTAAGCTTAATATTGAATCACCTAAAAATTCTAATCTTTCGTTATGTATCACATTTTTATTCTTCATTTCATTGGCATAGGAGCTATGGGTTAAAGCAGTGTTTAATAGCTGCAGATTTTGAAAGCTATATAGGATTTTCCTTTGAAACTCCTCAAGCTGCATTCTTCTGTTTTTATGAATCATATGATATCCTCCCTTAGATATAGCCTTTAAATAGAATTCCCAATTCCTTATTTAGTATTATAATTAAAATCTCCAGTATGTCAACAATATATAAAAGGTGACAGTAGGACTATCCCCTGTCACCTAATGTTTTAAGCTTCTAAATATTTTTTCACTATGATGGTTGCATTATGACCACCAAAGCCTAAAGAATTGGAAAGGGCATAATCAACAGTTCTATTCTTTTTCTCATTTGGTACATAGTCAAGGTCACAATCTGGATCTGGGTTTTCTAAATTGATTGTAGGTGGTATGACATTGTTTTTTGAAGCTAAAATACAAGCAATTGCCTCTATGCTACCTGCAGCACCTAACAAATGTCCAGTCATAGACTTCGTTGAGCTTACAGATAATTCATAAGCATGCTCCTTGAATACTGTTTTTATGGCCATAGTTTCAAATTTATCATTGTAAGGTGTACTAGTACCATGGGCATTAATATAATCTATGCTGGTATAGGGGATATTGGCATCCTCAAGGGCAGCCACCATTGATCTAGCAGCTCCTTCTCCCTCTGGCGATGGCGCTGTAATATGATAGGCATCTGCACTCATGCCATAGCCAACAATCTCTGCATAAATTTTGGCCCCTCTTTTTTTAGCATGCTCTAGATCTTCAATAATTAGAATACCTGAACCTTCACCCATTACAAAGCCGTCCCTGTTAAGATCGAAGGGCCTGCTTGCCTTTTGTGGCTCTTCATTATGGGTAGACATGGCCTTCATGGAGCAAAAACCTCCAATGGATAATGGTGTTATAGATGCCTCCATACCGCCGGTTACCATAATGTCTGCGGCTCCCCTTTGAATAAGCTTAAAGGCTTCTCCTATAGCATTGGTTGAGGATGCACATGCGGTAACAACTGTAGTATTTGGCCCCTTAGCTCCTAGAGTCATGGAAACATATCCAGCCCCAATATTGGTAATCATCATAGGGATCATAAAGGGGCTGATTCTCTTAACTCCCTTTTCCATCAACTTTTGATGCTGCTCCTCAAGGGTTTCTATTCCCCCAATACCAGAGCCCAAAATAACACCAAATTTCTCTGCCTGAATCTCTTCTACCCTGAGGTTTGCATCCTTCATAGCCATCATTGAGGCTGCTACTGCATACTGCGTAAATCGATCCATCCTCTTAGCTTCTTTTTTATCTATATAATCCTCGGGGTTAAAATCCTTCACCTGTGCTGCTATCTTTGTGGGAAAGTCTGTTGCATCAAATCTATCTATTAAATCGATTCCCGATTTTCCATTTAACAAAGAGTTCCAAAATTCTTCAACGGTGTTTCCTAAAGGGGTGATACATCCCAAACCTGTCACAACAACTCTTCTACTCATATTAAATTGCCTCCCTTACAAATTACCTTATCAGCATAATGTCAGCCGCTTCATTACTACCTTAGGGCTGACATTACACTTAAGATCTCTTTAAAATGTCTTTACTTATTTGCCTCCACATATTTCACGATGTCACCGATGTTTTTAAACTTCTCAGCTTCATCATCGGGAATTTCTACACCAAACTCATCTTCAATTGCCATAATGATTTCTACCGCATCTAAAGAATCTGCTTCTAAATCATTAATTAATGAAGTAGCTGGGGTAATTGCGTCTACATCCTCTACACCTAATTGTTCTACAATAATTTCTACTATTTTGTTAAATACCATTTTGATATTCCTCCTTGAATTTTTATGATTTATTTTTTAAAATGAACTTTACCAAAATTACATGGCCATTCCGCCATCAACATGGATTACCTGACCAGTGATATATTGTGACGCCTCACTGCTTAAAAATACAACTAGATTTGCAATATCCTCAGGTTTACCATATTTTTTCATTGGAATATGGTTTATCATCTGATCCTTAACATTATCTGATAGAACAGCAGTCATGTCGGTGTCAATGAAACCTGGTGCAATGGCATTTACATTGATTCCCTTGGGAGCAAGCTCCTTTGCTAAGGATTTTGTCATTCCAATTACTCCTGCCTTTGATGCACAATAGTTGGCTTGACCAGCATTACCCATTACTCCAACAACAGATGACATATTTATTATTTTGCCATATTTCTGCTTCATCATCCGTCTAACTACAGCTTTGGTACAATAAAATAAGCCATTTAAGTTTACATCCATCACCTGCTGCCATTCTTCATCCTTCATCCTCATAAATAAATTATCTCTAGTGATGCCTGCATTATTTATAAGAATATCTACACCTTCAAGCTTTTCTTCAATTTCATCCATCATAGCCTTTACTTCATGGGGATTTGCAACATTAGCCTTTATGGCCAAAGCCTTTACTCCAAGACCTTCTAGTTCTTTAACCACCTCATCTGCTACTTGACTATTGCTGGTGTAATTAATGATAATGTTTGCACCCTCATTTGCAAGGGCGATGGCAATTGCCTTTCCAATGCCTCTGGTACCACCTGTTACCAATGCATTTCTTCCCTTTAGGCTCATAACCTACCTCCTAATTCAGCGTATTTAAGATTTCTTTAACTCCATCTATATCTTCCACATTTAAGGTTTCTACCTTTAAACTCATATTCTTAGCAATTTTTTTGATAAAGGCACTTAAGGTTTTACCAGGCCCTATTTCTATGAAGGTATCTACACCCTCATTGATCATAAATTCTACTGAGTCCTGCCATAATACTGAACTACTTACCTGTTTCACTAAGCTAGGTAGGACTGCATCCTTACCTTCAAGATACCTAGCCTCCACATTGGTGATTACTCCAATCTCAGGATTATTGATTTTATAGTTTGCTAGATCAGCCTTTAGCCTCTCTCCTGCAGGCTTTAGAAGACTACAATGAAAGGGAGCGCTTACAGGTAATATTACTGCCTTTTTAGCTCCTAATTCAATGGCTCTGCCAACTGCTGATTTTACAGCATCAACTTCACCTGAAATTACAATTTGACCTGGGCTGTTTAAATTGGCAGTTTCTACAATTCCGTATTGTTGAGAATCCTTAAGACATTTTTCTAATTCAGTTCTTGGCAGACCCAAAATAGCAGCCATTGTACCCACACCGGCTGGAACAGCCTCTTGCATATATTTTCCCCGATTTTTTACGATTTTTACAGCATCACCAAAGGAGAAAACATTAGATTTTACTAATGAGGCATATTCACCCAAGCTTAAGCCTGCCGTCATATCACAAGCTATCCCTTCCTTTTCTAAAACCCTTAAAGCTGCAATGCTTGCAGTTAGTATGGCAGGTTGGGTGTTTTCAGTTTTAATTAATTCTTCATCAGGCCCTTCAAAGCATAGCTTCTTCATATCATAATTCAGTTGATGACTGGCCTCTTCAAAAGCTTCCTTCGCTACCTGAAAATTATCTACTAGGGTTTTGCCCATACCAACATATTGAGCACCCTGACCTGGGAATACAAAAGCCCTTTTACCCATTTTTATACCTCCTTACCTTGCTTTAACAGCTCTTTTAGCTGATTATTACCTTCAAGAATGATTTCTTCTATAACTTCTTTACAGGATTTGATATCCTTCACCATAGCCGCCACTTGGCCAGCCATTACTGAACCTTCATGTATATCCCCATCTACTACTGCTAATTTTAGCCTTCCTGATCCAAGGGCCTCAAGCTCTTCTATAGAAGCCCCTTCCTTTTCTAGCTTAGCAAAGTCCTTTGATAGCTTATTTTTCAGCACTCTTACCGGATGCCCCGTGCCCCTTGCTGTAACAACTGCATCTCTATCCTTAGCCTTTAGAACAGCCTCTTTATAATTATCATGGGCAGTACATTCATGGGTACAAATAAATCTTGTTCCAATCTGTACCCCATCTGCTCCTAAGGCTAAAGCCGCCAGAAAACTACTTCCATTGGCAATTCCCCCGGCTGCAATAACAGGAATATTTACCTCTTCTACAATTTGGGGCACAAGGACCATTGTAGTTAACTC
The DNA here is from genome assembly GCF_009017255.1 of Alkaliphilus serpentinus. Classification (GTDB taxonomy): domain Bacteria; phylum Bacillota; class Clostridia; order Peptostreptococcales; family Natronincolaceae; genus Alkaliphilus_D; species Alkaliphilus_D serpentinus. Next base: position 90,662 of record NZ_WBZB01000013.1, read on the forward strand.
TCCAATATGACCACCTGCTTCAGTTCCTTCAACTATGATGGCATCTGCACCTAGCTTCTCCATCCTTTTGGCTAATGCCACTGAAGGGACTACAGGAATTACCTTTGTACCTATTTCCTTAAATCTATCAATATATTTACCGGGATTTCCAGCACCCGTGGTGATTACCGGAATCCTCTCACGATAAATTACATCCACCACCTCTTCGACAAAGGGGGATAGAAGCATTACATTTACTCCAAAGGGCTTATTGGTCAATTCTTTAGCTTTCTTTATCTCTTTCTCCACTATTTCAGCAGGGGCGTTTCCTGCAGCGATAATTCCTAAACCTCCAGCTTCTGAAACGGCAGCAGCCAATTCAGCTGTAGCCACCCAAGCCATTCCCCCTTGTATTATAGGGTATTTTATATTTAATAAATCACAAATTCTCGTATGAAACATAGCCTACCTCCTAATATTTAAATGCACCATTTAACCACTGATGATCCCCAGGTTAAGCCACCTCCAAAGGCAACTAAAACCACAATATCCTCCTTTTTAATATTTCCCATACGATAGGCTTCGTCTAAGGCAACAGGAACAGATGCTGCCGACATGTTGCCATATTTATCAAGGTTTACAAAGACCTTTTCTATAGGAAGCTTTAATCTTTTGGCTGCAGCATCGATAATCCTTATATTGGCCTGATGGGGCACTAAATAATCAATATCATCGATGGTAAGATCACATTTCTTTAAGGCCTCCATAGCAGCTTTACCCATTACTCTGACTGCGAACTTAAAAACCTCACTACCATCCATTTGAACATAGTGGAGTTTTTTTTCCAGGGTTTCTAAAGAGGCGGGCATTCTTGAGCCTCCTGCTGGCTGGGTTAAAACTTCTCCACTACTACCATCAGCTCCAAGATAGGAGGATAGTATTCCATATCCTTCCTCCACCCTTTCTACTACTACCGCCCCGGCACCATCACCAAATAATACACAGGTGTTGCGGTCTTCCCAGTTTAGGATTTTTGATAGGGTTTCTGCCCCAATTATTAGAGCATTTTTATAAAACCCATTCTTAATAAACTGCTCACTTATGGTTAAGCCATATAAAAATCCTGAGCAAGCAGCCTCGATATCAAGGGCAGCCGCCTTAGTAGCACCCAAATTTTTCTGCACGATACAAGCAGTCGATGGAAATGCCATATCCGGCGTAACGGTGGCAACGATTATTAAGTCTAAATCTTCCGCCTTTAAGCCAGCATCCGCCATAGCCTTTAGTGCGGCTTCTGTTGCCAAATCAGAGGTGGCTTTATCAGCTTCTACAACCCTTCTACAGGATATTCCTGTTCTGGTTCTAATCCACTCATCTGTAGTATCCACCATTTTTTCAATATCATAGTTTGTTACTTCTTTTTCCGGTAATGCACTTCCTGTACCAGTAATGCCAACGGAATACCAATTATTCAACTATATCAGCTCCTAGATTTTTGATTTCCTCTTCTATTTTTTTAACAACTTGGTTTTCAACTAAAGTTTTTGCTTGGCGAATAGCATTCATAATTGCCTTTGCATCAGAACTACCATGGGCCTTCACCAAGGCACCCTGAACCCCTAAAAATGGAGCCCCTCCATATTCTGTATAATCAAAGCGTTTTTTAAACCCCATAAGGCCAGATTTTATCAATAGGGCCCCTAGCTTTCTTAATGGATTTTTAGTAAGCTCTTCCTTCAAAACTTTAAATATCATCATAGCTACACCCTCTGTAAGCTTTAAAATTACGTTTCCAGTGAAGCCATCACACAAAATTACATCTGTGTATCCAGAAGGAATATCCCTTGCCTCAACATTACCCTGGAAGTTAAAGGGGGCCTTTTTACAAATCTTGTAGGCTTCCTTGGTGCTTTCATTACCCTTTCCTTCCTCAATGCCTATGTTTACAAGACAAACTCTTGGAGTCTTTATGCCTAAAACCATTTCTGCATAGATGCTTCCCATTATCCCAAACTCAATATAATTTCTTGCTTTAATATCCGTATTAGCTCCTCCATCAATTAATACAGAGGCTCCCTTATAGTTAGGGATCACTGGCGCTAGAGCTGGCCTGTCAATTCCTTCAATTCTCCCTAATACAAACAAGCCTCCTGCCAATAGGGCTCCTGTATTACCAGCAGATATAATTGCATCTGCCCTTCCATCCTTAACAATATTTAAAGCAACCACCATAGAAGAATCCTTCTTTTTTCTAATGGCAGCCACTGGTTTATCTTCGTTTTCTACGATCTCACTAGTATGTACGATCTCGATTTTTTCCTTAGGATATTGAAATTTTTTTAATTCTGAATCTAATGTTTTCTTATCTCCTGTTAAAATTAAATTAACACCATATTGATTAACAGCATCAACGGCACCCTTCACCGTTACCTTAGGACCATGATCCCCTCCCATGGCATCTAATACGATTTTCATTTTTAATCATTCCTTTCCCTTACAACTAAAAGATAAATTGAAAATTGAAAATTGAGAATTGAAAGTAAAAGCATATAATTGATCGCTACAGAAAACATTATTAATTAGTTCCGTTTATTTAATAGCTAGAAAATCACTAGAATTATCAGAATTTCTTCTTTTAAATTTTCCATTTTCCATTTTCAATTTTCAATTTTTATTTGATTATCTTGCCTTTATCGCCACCAAAATAAACTTCCCTCGAAAGACTTGGTTTTGATTTACAGAGATTTTAACATGAACAAAGTGCTTATTACCCCTTACCCTTACAACCTCTGCTTTAGCCACCAGCTTTTCGCCAGCATGGACGGGGCTTAAGTATTTTATATTAGAAACACCCGTTAAAGCAACCTCTGCATCAATAACTGACATTGCTAAGGATTCTGCCTGCGAGAAAATATGATGACCCCTTACTAGGTTGGTTTTCTTAAAGGCCATACCCTCGGTAGTTTCAAGGATGGAGATGCCACTGGTTCCTAGATTAAGATCAATTAGTTCTCCTATAATCTCTGTACCTATAATACTTCTAACCTTTTGATAGTTCTTCTCTGCCACAAGCTTTACCCTTTCCCTTAGTTCAGGAATCCCTAGCTCAAGGCGATCTAAGCGTATTGTTTGTATGCTTACATTAAATTTCTCAGATAGCTCCTCATCTGTCACAAAGGGATCTTCTGTTAATAACTCTAACAGCTCCTTTTGTCTATTTGATTTACTTATTCTTCCCATACCCTTCACATATATCACTCCAATAGTTAGTACTTATAATTAGTACCTGATACTAATATTTAGTATATATTACTCCTTTATAAAAATCAATAGTTATCGGTTTATTTTACTTGTACTTTTTAAGGTCGTCATTTGAAAAATTAAATTCCGTCCTAGGGATATTTATAGGTTTTAAAGGACATCCGTTAATAATTTAAGGTTTTCTATAATTTGATTTTAATATTCAAACTAGCAGTATTTAAAACTTCAGAATGTCATTAAAAATTACTATTTAAGTAGACTTTGTTTACAGAAAAATTCGTCATATAGGATTCCTTCTTAGTTCTTAGCAATAAAAAAATAGTAATGAATAACTCATTACTATTTCTAAAATGATATCTTTATTATTTTGCTGCTACTACCTCTTTATTTCTATAATATCCACACTCTCCGCAAACCCTATGGGGTAGCTTTGGCTCATGGCATTGTGGACATTTAACATATCCAACAGCAACATATTTTGAGTTTGCAGCTCTTCTCATGTTTTTCTTTGATTTACTGGTTCTGCGCTTTGGTACTGCCATATTTACACCTCCTTAATCTTGTTGTAGCAATTTCTTAAGTTTAGCCAGTCGAGGATCAATTCCATCATCGTGGTTTTCTTCAGTAATACATTTGCATTCTTTGTCATTCAAATCTTCGCCACAACCGGCACATATACCCTTACAAGCTTCACTACATAACAGTTGAATGGGTATATTCATGATAATATTTTCCTTTACAATATCTTCAAGACTAATTATTCCATCATGATAAAAGAAAATGTCTTCTAGATCATCATCTTCATTAAGAACTTCTTTTTCCTCCACCAGTTGAACATTAATCTTAGAACTGTAATCATAAGTAAATGGTTTTAAACATCTACTACAGCTTACCTCCATTAGGGTTTTCACCTGACAGGCTAGAAAAAACTCATTACTCACATTATAAATTTTCCCTTCAAGCGAAATTGGGTTTGGTAATAAAAATTTATCGCCATAATAATTAATGGTATCAAGATTTAGTTGCAAATTCAAGTCAACTTGGTTCTTTTTTTCCTTTTTCAGTAGATTTAAATCAACCTTCATTCTTGTCACCTCTTAACCATCGCTAAATTTGATTATACAAACGATAAAAAGCTTTGTCAAGTATTTTATCTTGATACCTCTATTAAAAGAGAAAAGGTAGGATAAATCCTACCCCAAACTGACCCATCCTATTCTTTGCTGTTACAAAAATGTTTTGAACAGTCTGCTTGATGTTGAAACTTCCAACAACGATTATATTATTTTAGCAATTCTTTTGTTTCCCTTGCAATCATCAATTCTTCATTGGTAGGTATTAGCAATACCTTTACTTTTGAATCTTCAGTTGAAACAATGGTTTCTTTTCCTCTAACCTTATTTTTACCTGCATCGATTTTTATGCCTAAGAAATCAAGATTATTACAAACTTCTTCACGGGTTTCAGGTGAATTTTCACCAAGACCAGCTGTAAATATTACTGCATCTAGGCCACCCATTTCTGCTGCATAGGCACCAATATATTTCTTAACTCTTTTATAATATACATCTAAGGCCAGTTGAGCTCTTTCATTTCCTGAAGCGGCTGCACCTTCAATGTCTCTAAAGTCATTGCTTACACCTGAAATACCTAATACTCCAGATTTTTTATTCATGATATTGTTAACATCAGATGAAGAAATATGCTCCTTCTCCATAATAAAGGTTACAATAGCAGGATCGATATCTCCGCAACGAGTACCCATTACTAAACCCTCTAATGGAGTAAAGCCCATGCTGGTATCAACGGATTTTCCTCCATCAACTGCAGCTACACTGGCACCATTTCCTAAATGGCAGGTTACCATCTTCAATTCTTCAATAGGTTTGCCCAATACTTCCGCAGCCTTCATGGCTACATATTTATGGGAGGTACCATGGAAGCCATATCTTCTAATTTTATATTTATCATATAATTCGTAGGGTAATGCATATAAATAGGATGATTTAGGCATTGTTTGATGGAAGGCTGTATCAAATACCCCAACCATTGGTACATTCGGTAGAATCTCTTCACATGCATAAATACCCATTAAGTTTGGAGGATTATGTAATGGTGCTAGTTCAGAGCACTCTTCTAGGGTCTTTTTAACCTCATCATTGATAATTACTGATTGAGCAAATTTTTCTCCACCATGGACAACCCTATGGCCTACAGCTGCAATTTCATTCATTTCCTTAATTGCACCATGCTGAGGGTGAACTAAGCAATCTAATACAATACGAATAGCAGATTTGTGGGTTCCCATGTTTTCTTCAATAATCACCTTGTCCTTACCGATTGCTTCATGCTTTACAAATGCATCTTCTATACCTATTCTTTCAGCTACACCTTTTGCAAGAACCTCTTCAGTATTCATATTAATCAATTGATATTTTAATGAAGAGCTGCCACAATTTAAAACCAATACTTTCATTTGTTAACCTCCTGTAAAATATATTTTGACAAAACTTTGTCATTCGTGTTTTTCTATCATTACAATCATAATAAATTTTTGAGGGTTTTTCAAGCTAAAGGTCATTTATTTTTCGAAACATAATTTCTTTTCCTGTTTGACAGGATATAAAATAAACTATACTATAATTAGTAGTTTCTACAATTTTAAAATATTTAAGCAGAAATTTTTTAGGAGGTAAACCTATATGAAGGTTTTAGGTTTAATAACAGAATATAATCCCTTTCACAATGGGCATCTATACCATTTAGAGGAATCTATTAAGCTAACCAACAGCACCCATTCTATTGCTGTTATGAGTGGAAACTTTCTACAAAGGGGAGAACCAGCCTTAATACATAAATGGGCCAGAGCAGAAATGGCCGTTAGAGCAGGTGTAGATTTAATTTTAGAAATTCCTACGGTGTATGCATCCTCCTCTGCTGAATGGTTTGCCTATGGATCTGTTAAGCTTCTAGATCAATTAGGAATTGTAGATACCATTTGCTTTGGAAGCGAAGAGGGAGATTTGGAGCTGCTTAAGGAAATCGCTAAGGTATTTGTTGATTCACCAGCCTCATTTGAAGGATTCCTAAAGGAGTTATTAAAGGAGGGTTTATCCTTTCCCGTTGCTAGAAGTAAAGGTTTAATTCAATACCTAAGGGAGAAAGGAACTTATAATCAAAAGATTCTCGATAAAGTACAGGATTTAGTGGAAACTCCTAATAATATATTGTCTATTGAATACTTAAAGGTTTTAAGAGAAATGAATAGTAGTATTATCCCCTATACAATTCTAAGAAAAAAAGCTCCCTATCATTCCACCAGCTTAGAAGGGAACATAGCCAGCGCCACCGCCATAAGGGAGTTTTTGAAAAAGGATAACCTCTTATTGGGAATAAAACATACTGTACCAGAGACTACATACAACCTATTAACCGTATCCTTTAAAGATGGCATAGGTCCAGTTTTTGCAGATGATTTTCAACAGAGTATATTTACCCTATTACGAAGGGCTTCCTTCGAAGAGCTTAGAGAAATCCAAGACGTGGTGGAGGGCTTAGAAAATAAAATCAAGGATAGTAGTCTGAACTGCAGTTCATTACAGGAGCTTTTTAACTTGGTTAAAAGCAAACGCTACACCTACACACGACTCCAAAGAATTATCATACATTTACTTCTAAGTATCAAAAAGCAGGATATCATAGAATTTAAAGAGGCAGGAGGCCCGCAGTATATAAGAATTTTAGCCTTTAATGATAGGGGCCGAGAATTATTAAAGCGGATGAAGGATAAAGCCTCCCTTCCCATTATTAATAAGATTCCACAGTTGGAGAACCTAACTCCAATAGCTAAAAGGATGTTGGAGATTGATATTGGAGCCACTAATATCTATTCCCTTGCCATCAACAATAAGGAATTATCTGATAAGCAGCTGGATTATTATATCAGTCCGGTGTATGTAAAGTAACGAATAAAGGGTTGATCCTATGGATCAACCCTTTAAAGTCATCTAGATTACAGACTGATCAAAAGTCCTTAGATTCGAGGCGCAAGCAAAACCAGCGATTGCGGCGTATACAGAAAATACGTAAGATTGCTGATTTTGTGAAGCAACAAAGAATATGAGGGTTTTTCATCAGTCTGAAGGGTTGACCCTATTGGATCAACCCCTATTGTTTATAAATTATGCTTCTTTAGTATATATACTTACCTGTTTCTTATCTTTACCTTTTCTTTCGAACTTAACGATTCCATCAATCATTGCGAAAAGAGTGTCATCAGAACCCTTTCCTACATTGTTTCCAGGATGTATTTTTGTTCCTCTTTGTCTTACAAGGATGTTTCCAGCACTAACAAATTGCCCATCAGCTCTTTTCACGCCTAATCTCTTAGCAATACTGTCACGACCGTTTTTGGAGCTACCAACACCCTTTTTACTAGCGAATAACTGAAGATCCATTACAAATAACATGACTTACACCTCCTTGTCATGAAGCTCTATATACTTTGGGTAACCAATCACTAAACTTTTTAAGCCCAATACCATTGTTTCTAAAAGAATATTGGCATCCTCCCTTTTACTTTGAGGAAGATTATCTGGTATTCTACAATAGATATCGCCCTTCTCCCGCTGATGGTCTAATTCTATCTTAAGAATCTCATAAAGACCCAATAGGGTTGTTTGAGATAGCACCGAAACAGCTGCACAGACAATATCTTCTCCAGCCTTAGCTGAAGATGCATGGCCCTTTATATCAAACTCAGATATATTACCATTCTCATTTCTTTTAATTACTATCTTTATCATAGTACCATCCTAAGCATTGATTTTTTCAATAAGAAGCTTTGTGTATGGTTGTCTATGACCTTGCTTTTTTCTGTAGTCTTTTTTAGGCTTGTACTTGAAGATTACAACCTTCTTTCCTTTGCCCTGAGCAGCAACCTTTGCTTCTACCTTAGCTCCTTCTACAACAGGAGTTCCTAAGGTTAATACTCCATCCTTAGATACAGCTAATACAGTATCAAGAACTACAACTTCTCCTTCTGCTGCATTTAATTTCTCAACAAAAAGTGTATCGCCTTCTTGAACTCTGTATTGCTTACCACCAGTCTCAACTATTGCGTACATAATTACACCTCCTCAACCCAGTCTCGCCAGGTACTAGGTACTTTCGTTTAAAACCCGACCCGTGCGGCTACTTACAGAAATATATGATATCATAGCTGTCTATATATGTCAATACTTTACTTCTACACTTCTACCATCATGTTTTATTCCTTAATTGAAAAAGTAAAATCCACCCCTGCCGGAAAACCCGATTATTATGAATCATTAACGGTTCTTAGAGTTCGTTTTAATTTCGTTTTTAACCTTTAATTATAATCATCCATTTCCTTCTTATTTTGCTCCTTTAATTGACCCTCAATAAGTTCTTGATTACCCATCATCTTAACCTTAATTTCTCCCAAGGTCAGCTGAGGATTTTCAATAAAGAAGGCCTTTATATCAGTAGTCTTTTCCATTTCCTCGATTATATCCTTTTCACCTTCAAGCTCCTTTAAGGATTCAGGATTTATTTCAAATAGAACAGCCCTACTGGTGGTATGATTCTTTGTTCTCTTAAAATGCTTTTCTAGTTTATGAAGAAGGCTATATTCTGATAGAACCTTCCCTGTTCCATCACAATGATTACAACGTTTTTGAAGGTGGGATTCTAAACGCTGCCGTACTTTTTTACGGGTTATTTCCACCAAACCAAGGTGGGTCATCCCCATAATTTTTGTTTTGGTACGATCCTTTTCTAGGGCTAATTCCAGCTCCTTTAATACCCTTTTCTCGTATTCCTCATTGGTCATATCAATAAAATCAACAATTATGATACCACCAATATCTCTAAGCCTTAGCTGCTTTGCAATTTCCACAGCTGCCTCTAAATTGGTTCTAAAAACTGTATCCTCTAAATCTACGCTTCCTACGTATTTCCCAGTATTCACATCTACAACTGTTAAGGCCTCAGTGGTATCAATCACAATATACCCACCGCTTTTAAGCCAAATTCTTCTGGAAACTCCCTTTCCAATTTGGCCTTCTACACAATATTCCTGAAATACTTCTGCAGAATCCTCCACCAATTGAAGGCGGTCCTTTAAGGAAGGAGAACTTAATTCTATTAATTCCCTAGCCCTATTATATTCCTCCTCATCATTTATGATAAATCTACTGATGTCATTGGTGAATATGTCCCTAATGGATCTGTTTACCAAGTCAAAGTCCTTATGTATAAGACGGGGAGCAAATCCCAGTTTCTTTTCTTTTTCAATTTTTTGCCATAGCTTTAGCAAAAACCGAATATCATCTTTAAAATCCTCTTTATTCCTACCCTCCGCAACAGTTCTTACGATTATCCCCATGTTGTGAGGCTTTAATTCTTCAATTTCTAAGCGAAGTCTTTCCCTTTCACCTTCATCAGCAATTCTTCTTGAAACCCCTATATAATCGGTATAGGGCATTAAAACCAAGTATCTCCCAGGAAGGGTTATATGGGTAGTTACTCTGGCTCCCTTTGTGCCTATGGGTTCCTTAATAACCTGAAGGATGATTTCTTGACCCGGCTTTAAAACCTCCTTTATAGACATCTCCTTATAGACTTCAGTCTCTTCATTAGATAGATCTTGAGGCAGGGCATCCTTCACATATAAAAAACTATTTTTATCTAAACCAATATCTACAAAGGCAGCCTGCATTCCCGGTAGCACATTGGTGACTCTACCCTTATATATGTTTCCAACGATTCTTTTATTATTTTTTCTTTCTATATATAGTTCAACTAAATCTTTGTCCTCTAAAATTGCTAATCTTGTTTCAGCAATTCCTACATCAACAATAATTTCATTCATAAGCCTACCCCCAACATCATATCCTCTTTAAAACATCCAACGGAGTTACCCACTGACCCTCTACCTCTTTATATAATTCTAAACGTTGAATTCTAATACTCTCAACATCAATTGGTAGTAAAGAATCCTCCTTCAATTTCTTCACAACTACCTCTGGTTTTAAATTGGCCACACTACCAGTAGCAAGATTCATCTTCAGAATTACGGTATTTTCCTCTACAGAAAGGAGCTGCATCTGATAAATATTGGGTCTAATATTTTTTCTTTGAATCTTAACATCATATTTTCTACCCTTAATCTTTTTTTCCTTTTCTTCAATGATTTCTTCTCTAGATAAAAATTCATCGATTGCAGCATGAACTACATTAAAATCAATATTTTCGGTTATTTTAAATTTAACCATGTAAAGGGAGCGACTAATAATAGACATTAGTGAATCCTCGTCCTTTGATATATATTTGGATTCAATAATTTTCAAGCCCTTGGGCAAAACAGCATTTAAGGTGGTTTTAAATTCTTCTGTATGGACTTCTTTATCCAGCTGTATATCAATGTACTCTCCTTGACTACTGACACCAACCCCTAAAGCTGTAGCAAAGGCCATGATAGGATGAGGATTGAAGCCCTTAGAATAGGATATTGGTATATTACCCCTTCGCATTGCCCTTTCAAATACCCTGACTAAATCAAGGTGAGATATAAAAATTATATCATCCTCTTTAACGAATCTACTACGAATTTTAAACATCAACAAACTCCTCCTATAAAGCCTTGATTAATACCACAGCCTGAGCAATTGGTTCTACAATCAACCGTCAACTTCCCTTCCTTAGCCTTTTCATTTTCCCTTATTAAGAATTCTTTGGTTACCCCGACGTCAATATGATCCCAGGGTAATATTTCTTCATAGTTCCTACTTCTATTGGCATAAAAGCTTGGGTCTACAGCTGTTTCTTCAAAGACCCTCATCCATCTATCAAAGTTGAAATGCTCTCCCCATCCGTCAAACTTACAGCCTTCTTCGATTGCATGGGCTAATACCTTAGAAAGCCTTCGATCTCCCCTAGCAAAAACTCCTTCTAAAAAGCTGGTTTTTGCATCATGATAATTAAAGGTGATTTTCTTGTGCCTCAGCTCATCTACTAGGGTTTTCTGTTTTTTATTGATTTCTTCTAAAGAATTTTGGGGCACCCATTGGAAGGGGGTAAAGGGCTTGGGAACAAAGTTAGAGGCGCTTACGGTTACGTTTAAGCCCTTACCTCTTTTTTCCTTATCAGTTCTATGATAACAATCCACCACCATATAGGCTAATTCCTTTATACCCACTAAATCTTCATTGGTTTCTGTTGGTAGGCCAATCATAAAATATAGCTTAACACTACTCCATCCTAAGCTAAAGGCTTTTTCAACAGCATTTCTTAAGTCCTCCTCTGTGATTCCTTTGTTGATTACGTCCCTTAGACGTTGACTACCGGCTTCTGGCGCAAAGGTCAATCCTGATTTTCTAATTTTTTGAACCTCTTCCATGATTTCAAAGGTAATATTATCTAATCTTAGGGATGGCAGGGAAATTCCCACCCTATCCTTTTCATATTCAGAAATCAAATGTCTAACAAGCTTGTCCAGATTAGAAAAATCGCTGGTACTTAAGGAGGCTAAGGAAATTTCCTCATAGCCAGTATTTTTAAGAAGGCTTTTTGAAAGCTCCTGGAGCCTTTCCAAACCCTTTTCCCTAATGGGCCTATAAATCATCCCGGCTTGGCAAAATCGGCATCCCCTTGTACAGCCCCTAAAAACCTCCAGCATCACTCTATCATGGACAGTATCTATGAAGGGGACAATAATCTTATCGGGATAAAAAACCTCGTCCATATCTTCAATGATTCTTTTTTGAACCCTTTCAGGAACCCCCTCATACTTAGGCTTGACGGCCTTAAGAGTACCATCTAGATTATATTCCACAGTGTATAAGGAAGGTATATATACCCCTTGGATTGAGGAAACTTCTATTAAAAAATCTTCACGTTTATAATGTCTGCCTTTATATTTCTCGTATACTTCTAAAACCTCTGGCAGAACCTCTTCTGCCTCCCCTAAAATAACAATATCCACGAAATCTGCTATGGGCTCTGGGTTATAGGCGCATGGGCCACCTACAATGATATATGGATGCTTTTCTCCTCGATCCTTTGAGAAGAGAGGAATCCTTGCCAAGTTCAACATATTTAAAATATTGGTATAGCTTAATTCATACTGTAGTGTAAATCCAACAAAATCAAACTCTTCGATAGACTCTCTGCTCTCCAACCCAAACAAGGGTATATTACTCCGCCTCATTCGATCTTCCATATCTGTTGCTGGAGCAAAAACCCTTTCACAAAAGACGTTCTCCTGCTTATTCAGAAAAAAATATAGGATTTGCATTCCCAAATGGCTCATGCCTATTTCATATATATCAGGGAAGCAAAATGCAAATCTTATCGTATTCTCATCAACAGTTTTATGTACACTATTTAACTCATTTCCTAGATACCGCCCCGGCTTTTCAACGGTATAAAGAATATCTTCAATATCAACCCTTTTCATTTGTTGTCCTCCATTCAATGATCCTCACTTGCCTTTTATAAGTATATGATAACATAAAAACCTTTAAAATATGTTTTTAAGAGGTTTCTTTTTCCCTTATAAAGTCTAAATACATTGAAAGGTTTATGTCACCACCGTAAATACTAATACCATCAATGATTTGACTCTCAGTTATGGAAGCCACCAATTCTCCATTGGAATTAATAACTCCTATATAGTGATATTTTCCCGAAGAAAAGTATTTAAACACGGTCTTTAAATCAACTGTCTCCATAACAGTTAAATGTTTACTATCCATGATTCCTTGCTTGACTAAAGTCTTCTTCCGATGTAATATCTCTCTCACCAGGATGTATATAGACATCTGTCTTTCTTTATTGGATTGATGGTATATATATATAGCTATAAAAACTACATAAAGGTAGGAATAAGAGTAATAAACAAGATAAGCTCCTGAAACAAACAGTATCAGGCTTAATAGCTTTCCAATACCAATTGTAATTAATGTAGCTTTATGATTACCTAATTTTCTTGAGAGATATGCCCTCAAGATTCTTCCCCCATCTAGAGGAAATACTGGAATTAGATTAAAGCCACCAATTATTATATTACTAAACATAAAAAAATGAAAGAAGTAATCTTGAACTATATTAAAATATATAAGTATAAAGGACAACAAAGAAAACAAGATGTTTATCATTGGCCCTGCCAAGGAAATGATCATTTCCTCTATGGGTTTAATATGATAAACCTCCTTTAATCTTACCACTCCCCCTAAAGGAAAAAGTTCAATCTCTAAAATTTGGATATTATAGTATCTTGCTACTATTGTGTGGGATAACTCGTGTAGGAAGGTTATCCCGAAAACAATGATTATTTCCCATAGGAATCCAAATATCCAGTAGAATATAAAAACCAGTAATAGAAAGGGATTGAACCTTATTAAGATACCACCCAACTGTAATTCCTTCATGGCACCACCACTATAAATTGGTTATGGCATCCAAATTAATGAACTCCATGGGATCCTGGGGTTCCTTTCGATACCACACTTCGTATAAGAGCTTATTGGAAGTCCTCCCCAATATATCTCCTTTGTTGACACGCTGATTGATCTCTACATAAACCTCCTCAAGATACTTATAAACAGAAATTAACTCCCCTTTATGCTTAAGGACGATATAGTGTCCATAGGTTTTGTTATGATTTTTTTCTAATATAACCCCCTCCTCAGATACTAAAACCTTATCATCATTACCCTGTATTAAAATACCCTTTAAGGGATTATCACCCTGAGATGCCACATCCTTAAATCTCGATACGATTGTACCTGACATTGGTAGTATGAACTCCTTTTTATTACCATCAATGTTAAAGACGGAAACTACCCGCTGGCTTCTCAGAACAATTTTTTCTCCCCAACCAACAACAGCATTATAGGTTCCCTTGTAATTAAAGCTCCTATTTAAACCTCCCTGTATATTATCAAAAAGACTCTTTTCAAATTTATTGTCAATGAACCTGATGGTTAATAAACAGCAAAATATCATTATTGCCGTTATAGCTTGAGCTATGAATCTCTTTGGATAAGATTTTATAAAAAGCTGTAGGGGAGGTTGATATTTATCCTTAAAATTACTACTATAATAACCTATAGGCCTCCTTTTCAACCCCTTCATCCTTGGCCACTCCCTTCCTTTAGATTAATATAATATATTTATATGATAAATAGATTATTACTTATCCCTTGGAAGGAAAGAGGAAATAAAAAAGACTATTCATTAATAGCCTTTTAATCGTAATGTTTTAATCTCTAACATGTTTTCTCCATTCAATGTCTCCTCGTTCAAGCCCTCTAATTAAAATTTCAGCAGTTGCAAGATTTGTTGCAACAGGAATCACATGCACATCACATAATCTTATTAATGCTTGGATATCAGGCTCATGGGGCTGAGGAGTCATAGGATCCCTTAGAAAAATCACCATATCCATTCTATTTTCGGCAATTACCGCTCCTATTTGTTGGTCGCCGCCAAGGGGTCCCGATTGAAATCGATGAACCTTTAGACTTGTAACCTCCATGACTCTTTTTCCCGTTGTACCCGTAGAGAATAAGTTATGGTTCTTTAGGATATTTTCATAGGCAATTACAAAATTCATCATTAATTCCTTTTTATTATCATGGGCGATTAATGCTACGTTCATATTTAAACCAATCCTTTCGCATCAAGGAAATGAAAAGTGAAAATAAGTAGATGACCAAATCTCTGATTTGAGTCAGTCACTTAGCTAGGAACTTGATACAAACTTTCCTTGTCATACTTCCGTAGTTTGTAGCGAATTAACTAGCACCCTTAATTCAACATTCAACATTTAACATTCATCATTAACTTAATCTTTTTACTATAGCCCTTATCGATATCGATCCTTCATCTTCTTTATGGGTATATTTGCAACTAAGGCTGGTATGGTTGACTCATCTATTTCCCTCTTGGTTTTTGTGATCTTAATGTCTAAGCCCTCTTCATCAATTTCCATATAATCAGAAATAACTCTAATGATATCACCCTTCACCATTTCAAGAAAATGAGGAGAACAATTTGTTCTGTCATGTACCAAAACCAACTTTAATCTTTCTTTTGCTACATTTTTGCTTGTCCCACTATCTCTGCTTAAAAATTTAAAAAGATCCATGATATCTCCCCTTTCTGAAGCTATTTTAATCCAAATATTTTTCTTAGTTTTGAAACAAAACCTGTATCAGTTTCCATATTTAAAAATGGTACAGTTTCTCCAGTTAATCTCTTTGTAATATTTCTATAGGCTTGACCGGCCATAGAACTAGAATCCGTTACTACTGGTTCTCCCTTATTGGTAGAAATAACGATGGACTCATCATCCGGCACTACTCCTAAAAGGTCTATTGCTAGAATATCAATCATATCTTCGATATTCATCATATCTCCCTTTTTTACCATATCAATACGTATACGATTGATAATTAATTGAGGATCTCTAAGTTCAGCTGCTTCCAATAACCCTATGATTCTATCAGCATCTCTTACTGCTGATATTTCAGGAGTTGTAACAACGATTGCTTTATCAGCTCCTGCTATGGCATTTTTAAAGCCTTGCTCAATTCCAGCTGGACAATCAATCAAAACAAAATCGAACATTTCTTTAAGGGATTCAGTAAGCCTTTGCATTTGTTCGGGATTAACTGCATTTTTATCTCTAGTTTGAGCAGCTGGCAATAAAAATAAACCTTCATATCTTTTATCTTTAATCAATGCCTGCTTTATACGACATACACCCTCTACTACATCAACTATGTCATATACAATACGGTTTTCTAAACCCATTACCACATCTAGATTTCTTAAACCGATATCTGCATCTACCACCACTACCTTGTAACCCAATTGTGCTAGGCCTGTTCCTAAATTAGCTGTTGTTGTAGTTTTTCCTACTCCACCTTTGCCTGATGTAACTACTATAACTTGTGACATTAATTGACCTCCTATCATATCCTTAAATTTACTTTCTTCCTAAGTAGGGTTCTATAAAAACTGCATTATTGATTATTCTAGCCATTTCTGGAACAGAAGGCTTATCATAATATCCATCAGGTGACCTTGCAATTATATCCGCAATCCTTAGTTGGGTAGGTGCTAGATAAAAAGCTGCTACACAGGCCTCCTTATTTCCATTACTACCCGCATGGGCGATACCCCTTAAACTTCCCATAATGATGATGTTTCCTTGAGCAATCACCTCTGCTCCAGGATTTACATCCCCTAAAACTACTAGGTTTCCAGGATAATTTATCCTTTGCCCAGATCTCAGGGTACCATGGTGAAACTTCGTCTTCCCTTCGTAAATACCATTAAAAACCTTAAGGGTAGAATGTGCTACATCTTCCTCCTTATGAATAATCATTTGATAACGTGTAGACATCAAAGCCTCAAGCTCAACCTTCTCATTCTGGGTCATGGTATCACATAAAATATCCAAAATCTTTGCTCCTTTAAAAAAGGAGTTAGTAGCCTCTAGCTTACTGATCAACTGATCTTTAATTAAGTCAAAGTCAAGGCCTGGCTTAATATATACATATAAACCTTTGCCTGTACCCTTAAACTCTATAACATTTTCTTGAACCATTGACGATTACCTCCACCAAACTCTACTCGGTTTATCCTATTTACATTCTCCAAATAAGCCTTAAATCCTGCATTTTTGTTTAAAAAAACTTAGGTACTTTGGTCCATATTAAATATACAAAAAAACACCCATTGAGTGTTTTTTTTATATATATATTTGATATTGTATTTATCTTGTAAAGGTATTGTCTAAGGCATTGTAGCTTTGGGTCTCTATAAAGTTTAATCCCATATATTCTGCAATAACTTCCCTTACAATTGGTCCTCCATAGCCTCCAGAGCCACCTTGAAAAATAAGGACGGAAATGGCTATTTCAGGGTTTTCGTAGGGAGCAAAGGCTGTAAACCAAGCATAGTTATCATAATCCTCTTTATATTCATCTAAATCCACAATCCTCAATTTTCTAGGGCTAAGTTGAATTATGGCCAGCTTCATAGCATAGATATCGTCCTTATACAAGTCATCCTCTGGATTTTCAAGCCTTAGCTCTACCATTCTAGCTTCAACAGCCGCCTCACCTACACCAAATCTGTGAAGATTATCCTTTAAATATTGTATTTCATCTACAGGAGGAATTTTCCCTGATCTTTGGGCGGTACCGGTTTTACCAGCCACATCTACTGGAAAATTGGTAAAGGAGGTTCTGGCGGTTCCGGTTTTTGTTACCTCCAACATTCCTAAATTAACATGATCTAGGTTGCTATAATCATTTAATTTCACCCGTTCAATAAGTTCTGGTGGATCTTCTAAAACTAGCTGTCCGTTGGAATCATTAATTTTTCTTAATACACTTGAACTGTAACGATATCCGCCATTGGCTAGAATCGACATATAGCTAGCCATTTGAATGGGGGTATAGGCATGTTCCCCTTGACCTATGGAAAAGTTCATTGTATCTGCAATACTCCAGCTTGCCTGTTTGAAGTAGGTATGAACGATAAGATCTGCATAGGTACCTGCAATATCGGGGTTAATTCCTTTATCGACAATTCTATTGTAGACAACTCCCCTAGAGGGGTTTTCTTCTATCCAGCCTATGATTTCCTCAATTAGGGCATTGATATTTTCCTCAGTAGGATTGATAATGGTGGCATCAAAATCCTGAGGCTTTAAAAGTCTTTTTAGCTGTCTTTCCAAAAGAACCTTTATGGTTGATGTCTTCCTTTCAATATTAGGGACTCCTCCTGAGAATTCCGTTGGTATATCAATTTCGATACCGGTTTTTTCGTCCAATCCAAAACGATTGGTATAATCAATCATGGTATGAACATCCATTTTTGCAGGTAATGGTTTATTTGATCCATAATTCCACCCTGTTCCTAAGGAGTAAAAATATATGTTATTTGAATCAGCGATGGCCTCATAAAGATTTTGGTATCCAGCAGTTGTTTTACTCTGATTCCATCTCCAGTTACCAAAGGAATGTCCACCAATTTTAATATATCCTATATCAAGAATTTCATAGGTTGGGCTTAACCCCTGCTCTAAGGCTGCCAATCCAACCAAGGGTTTATAAATGGAGCCAGGCTGTACAGCTGTTCTCATGGCAATATTATTAAGGGGTCTTGGCGCCAAGGGATCCCTTTCATTTTCAGGCATTAGGCCCTCCCAATCAGAAGAGCTTATCCCTGTTGCAAACAGATTTGGATCATAGGATGGATAGTTAGCCAATGCCAATACCTCTCCAGTTTTGACATCCATAACTACTGTTGAAGCTGATGTAGCATTTTTCCTCGGGCCGCTTGTAGTAGATACAAAGGTATTCTTTCCCCATTGGGTTTCATAAACCCCACCAACCCGTATTTCAGCTAGAACATCCTTTACTACTTCCTCTGCTTTCTTTTGTAGATTTAAGTCGATGGTTAAAAATAATGTATTACCAGGAATAGGTTCCTTCGTTTCCAAAACCCTTATTAACCTTCCATTGGAATCTACAATAACCTTTTGATAACCATCCTCCCCTTTAAGATATTCTTCAAACTTATGCTCTACTCCTGTTTTTCCAATTAAATCTCCAGGTGCATAGTCAAGCTCTTTAATATATTTATCGATTTCCCACTGCTGAGAGATTTTACCAACATAGCCAAGTACATGGGCAGCTGTCTCTCCCTCTGGATAAATTCTCACGGGTTCAATCGCTACATTTATTCCTGGAAATTCGTTAATATTTTCTTCAATTTGAACCACCGATTGCTGGGATATATCCTTTGCAATTTTTACAGGCTGAAATTGAAGATAGCTCTGCTTCCTTAGCTGCTCCCTAATAGCCATAATTTTTCGTGCATCTTCATTAGAGTATTCCTCTGGTAGCTTATATATTTTCTCTCTAACAGTTAAGAAGGCCTCTTCTGCTGATATTGAGAAATCCTTTATACGATGGTCTACTAACCAGTTTTCTTTTTTCATTTCATCAGTAAATTTCCAAGTTTGTACTGAAATTGGGATGGATCCCATAACCTCTATTAGCTGTCTTTGGGCTTCAAATTTATCTTCCCCCTCTTGTATGTTATGGCGTTCTAACAAAATTTCGAAGGCTTCTTCTGCAGAAGTTACCTCCTCCAGCAGATTGTTTTCCTTCCAAGCCCTAAGCTCTGTATCATAGGTGAATTCATATTGTCCTGTTTCAGACAACACAATAGGAAATTCATCTGTATATTTATCATCATTGGACTCGAGAATCTTAACAATATTCATAACAACCTCATTGATTCTTTCGTCAACAATTTCACTCTTCATGATTTGCACAGTAAAGCTAGGTCTATTGCCTGCCAGTAGGCGACCATATCTGTCTCTTATTTCCCCCCTGGGTGCTGTTAAAGGAATGGTTTTAAAGATTCTATTTTCTGCTTCTTCTCTATAGGTCGCACCTTGAACAATCATAATGGAAGCCAAGCGAAAAAAAATCACGATTATTACAATTATAAAAGCAATTAATACAACGTTAAACCTATCCTTTAGTTTTTTCAAAATCATAGGATCACCTTTACCTAATATCTTTTTTTCAACCGATTTGTTTTATATAGCTTCGAAATAAGAAGATAAATGAATATAGATAAGAATGAATTATAAAGAACTTCAATGATTAGCATGTTCTTAAAAACATTAAAAAGCTCAATTCTATACCGCATTAAATATAAAAAAACCATATTAATCGTCTCGAAGGCTACTGTTGAAGCAGCAGTTAAAAGAATGGGTACTATCGGATTATCTTTATACAATTTTTCATTGATGGATCCCATTGTATACCCAATTAGCATATAAATCATGGCATTTAACCCTACCATCTTTCCAAAAATAATATCTTGAAGCAACCCCGCTACAAAGCCAGTAATTGCCCCCTTACCCTTTCCAGTAAAAATACTGATGGAAACAATTAATACTAAGGCAGTATTGGGCAAAACTCCAAAAATAGCAAAGTATTGGAATAATGTAGATTGTAAAATTAAGTTAATAATTAATAAAATACCTATGATCGTAGCCTTCACTTGCTTTTCCCCTTTTACTCTATTACTGTGGGCTTCATCACTAAAACCTTTGTTATACGCTTGAAGTTAACAGCAGGTTCAATTTCTATATTCTTCGTTAGCTGATTGCCCGATTGATTAATCCCTTTAATCTCTCCAATAAGAATTCCTTTTGGATAAATTCCTATTCCAGAGGTAATCAGCTTGTCCCCAATCATCACATCAGCCATAGTATCAAATAAATAACCTGATAATTCGTTGGATATACTACCTGATATAATCCCTTGAATACTGTTATCCCTTAGTATTTGAAAGCTTACAGAGCTGTTATTATCAATTATAGAAACAACCTTGGCCCAGTTTCCTCCTACTTCATAAACCTTGCCTACTAAACCATTTGCTGCAACAATAATACTATCCTTTGTAACACCATCCATTGTACCAACATCAATGGTAAACACATTAAACCAATTACTAGGAGATTTTGCAATTACATTGGCCACCATCGATTGATAGTTTTCTTCCTCTTCAAACTGATTTAACGTAAACCGAAGGGATCTTAGTTCCTCTAATTCATCCCTTTCTAGCCTAAGGTTTATCACTTCGCTTTGTAGCTCTTCTAGCTGTTTTTTCAATTCTTTGTTTTCTTTATTGATTTTACTAAAATTGAACAGAGAGCCAAAGCCTTCTCCCAAAGCATTTACGCCGGTACTAAAGACTCCTTGAACTGGTGAAATAATATTCCCCACCCATTCTTCAATTTTAGTTAATCCCTCTCTCTGTCCAGCAGTAACTCCCATTATGATAATGAGAATGATAGCGACTATTGCCACTATCATTGCTGTTCGATCTTTAGCAGTTCTCATGTCCCCACCAACTTATCTTTTTGATGATATTAATACTCTCTTAAGGGTTTCTATTTCCTCTATGGTTTTCCCTGTTCCTAAAGCAACACAATCAAGAGGATTTTCTGCAATTTTTACAGGCATTCCTGTTTCTTTTTTTACAAGCTTGTCCAAGCCATCCAGTAAAGCTCCTCCCCCGGTTAGCATAATACCGATTTCCATAATGTCGGCAGCCAACTCTGGTGGTGTCTTTTCTAAGGTGTATTTAATTGCATCGATTATGTGTCCAACAGGCTCACGTAGGGCTTCTAAAATTTCTTTTGATGTTACCTCAAGGGTTTTAGGTAATCCCGTTACAAGGTCTCTACCCCTTACAGGCATTTTTTCTTCCTTATCTTTAGGATAGGCTGAGCCTATATTGATTTTTATTTCTTCTGCTGTTCTTTCACCAATCATTAGGTTATATTCCCTTTTAATATAATGGATAATGGACTCATCTAATTCATCTCCGCCTACTCTGATGGACTTAGCAGTTACGATTCCGCCTAATGAAATGATGGCCACTTCTGTAGTTCCCCCACCGATATCTACAACCATGCTTCCAGTTGGCTCCTCAACAGGTAATCCTGCACCTATTGCAGCAGCCATAGGCTCCTCAATCAAGTAAGCATCCCTTGCACCTGCTTGATAGGCTGCATCCTCAACAGCTCTTTTTTCAACCTCTGTAACACCAGATGGTACACAAACCACTACCCTTGGTGAAAGGAGGGTTCTACGATAAGCCTTCCTTATAAAATATTTTAACATACTTTGTGTAACATCAAAATCAGCAATTACACCATCCTTCATAGGTCTAATTGCAACTATATTTCCTGGGGTTCTTCCAATCATTTTTTTTGCTTCTTCTCCAACAGCAAGAACGGTTTTTGTATCACTTTGTATGGCAACAACAGAGGGCTCCCTTAATACAACACCCTTTCCTCTAACGTATACCAATGTATTTGCAGTTCCTAAGTCAATTCCCATATCCTTTGAAAAAATTCTAAAAAGTCCCATTTATTATTGCTCCTTCCTATTTATGCCTACATGAATGCCTTTTCCTTTAGACTAATATAAATACCATCACCTATAATGATATGATCTAATACTTTAATTCCAAGTAAATCTCCAGCCTCTAGTAAACGCTTAGTTATATTGATATCCTCTTTGCTAGGAGTTGGATCTCCACTAGGATGATTATGAACTAGAATAATTGATGAACTACTTCTTTTTATTGCACTAATAAAAACCTCCCTTGGGTGAACAATAGATGAACTTAAATTACCAACTGATATGTTCTCTATCGATATAACTTCATTTTTTGTATTTAAAAGGAATATGTTAAAATACTCTTTTTTTAAGTAACGCATTTCTTCCATGATTAAAGCTGTCACATCTTCAGGACCTTTTATTTTATAATTATTAGCCTTTGTTGATAATGCTATACGCTTACCAAGCTCTACTGCAGCAATTAATTGTGAAGATTTGGCCAATCCAATTCCCTTTATTTTACTTAACTCTTGTACGGTTGAATTGGTTAAAACCCTTAGGCCCTCATCCTGTGCTAAAATCTTTTCGGCCAAAGAAATGGCCGACTGCTCTTTATAACCAGTTGATAAAAGAATAGCCAATAGTTCAGAATTAGATAGTTTATTTGCTCCATAATTTAAGAGCTTTTCCCTTGGTCTTTCCCATTCAGGGAGTTTTTTTATCCCTACTGTTCTGTAGCCATCCAGCTTCATTTCTTCACCCACTTATCCTAGGTAATAAAGAGATTTTAAAATCCTTTTCCATCCTGTTGTTAAGCTTAAAAAGGGGTAATCCTACTACATTAAAATAGTCTCCCTCAATTCTTTCTACCAATAGAGACCCATAACCTTGAATACCGTAGCCTCCAGCCTTGTCCATAGGCTCACCAGTGGCCACATATCTTGCTATTTCCTCAGGGCTTAACTTTTTAAAATAGACATTTGTAGTTTCAGAGTCAAGAACTTCTTTGCCATTAGCTGTTGAAATAATTGCAAAGCCTGTAATGACCTGATGTTTTTTACCCGAAAGGATGGTTATCATATTATACGCATCCTCTTTGTCTTTTGGTTTTGCCAAGAACCCATTACAATATACGACGGTATCTGCAGCTATGATGATTCCATCTTCATCGAGGTCCTCTTTAACCTTTAGGGCCTTTCTATATGCAATCTCCTGTGCCAGCTTTACTGGATTAGGATTCTTAATTTCTTCTTCATTTATATTACTAACCATGGTTTTAATTGGTACACCAAGATTTGAAAGAAGTTCCCTTCTTCTTGGAGATTTAGAGGCCAATATCAGCTGTAACATATAATCACCTACAATCTATTAAATATAACTACTGCCAAAAGCAAACCAATTAAACTTGCTACATTTATTTTAATAAGTAAAGAAAAATTTAAATAAATAACACTTAAATCTAACTGAAAGTTATTGATCCCTAAAGGACCCGGTCCATAGGATAAAAAGGGAAGCAGATCCCCCAGGGCATCCCCTATTAAACTGCCTAAAACAACCCCTGTTATGATTAATAATACCAAAAGCCATGGATTACGATATTTGCTCATGTGTAAAAATGCCCCCCCAACAGAAAATTGAAAATGGAAAATTGAAAGTTGAAAATTACTTGAAGAAAATGTTCTAAGTGTTTTAAGAATTCATATAATCAATGTTGAATGTTGAATTGATGAAGAAATTTCTTAAGCAAATTCCGACAAGGTTTTTAGTTTTAAATTTTCTGACTGCAATTTACCCTCATCATTTTTAACTATTCACTATTAACTATTAGTTATTCACTACCTAAAAATGAGGTTTTACCTTCCCCACTGTAAAGTTAGAAGTAATTCCTATAAATATTCCAGTCACTATACTAACCATCATCATAACCGGCAAATAGCTAAATATTTTTATGTTATTAATGATTAAACTGGCAACTGTTAATTGAGCGATATTATGACCTGCGGCACCGACTACGCTAATGCCAATTAAACTAAAGGTCTTTTTAAAAAACCTATAGACAATCCACATTAAAATCGTACTAACGAATGCACCTGCCATACTGTAAATCATAGAAGTTACTGCACCTGTTGCTAGTCCACCGATTAGACTTCTTAAAAGATTGACAGATAATGCATATTTTAAACCAAAGACTACTAAGGTAATTAATCCAATGATATTTGCCAAACCCAGCTTTGCTCCTGGTGCTATACCGATAAAGGGATTAGGGATAAATCCTTCAATTATATGAAGGGCAAGTCCCAATGAGGTTAACATAGCCAATTGTACCAATTTACGAGTATTCATTAAAATCCCACTCTCTGCTAATTATATGTGCTTGATTACCTATTCATTTTAACACAATTTATGGATAATTAGAATTCTTTAAAAAACTATTTAATTCCTCTAAACTCCTGATAATTCTTTATAAAAACCAATCATTAAAAGTTTAACATTAATGCTTTTATCTTACAAGTAGTAAATCTTAGCTATATTTAATTAAATCTATCACAATAAGAAGTTGGTCATCCATGAATGAGAGATTGCTAATGGGTCTTTAGAACCTTATTGTGTTCACAAATAATAGTAGGAGGCGAATAAAAGATTATCCGCCTCCTACTATTATTTGATTAATTACATTGCTTCTTTGTTTTTATCTCTTCTTTCGAAGTTTCCTTCAATAGCTTTAGTTGGGCATTTTTCTACACAAACAAAGCAATTGGTACACTTCTCATAATTAATAAAGGCTAAGTTATTTTCAAAGTCTATAGCTTCGTATGGACAAGCCTTTACGCAAATTTTACATGCTATACAAGCTACACTACATTTAGGTCTAACAACCTTACCAGTTTCCTTATTGTTACAGGTAATCACAACATCTTGCTCATAAGGAACCATATCTATTACAGACTTAGGGCATACCTCTATACATTTACCACAGGCAGTACATTTTTCCGGAATAATTTTTGCAATTCTTCCATCAACAATTTCGATTGCATCAAAGGGGCAAGCCCTTACACAGGTTCCAAGACCCAAGCAGCCATACTGACAGCTTTTGCTTCCGCCAGCCACCATTGTAGCTGCAACGCAGTCTTCGATCCCTTCATACTCGAATTTTTCTTTGCATTTTACTGTATCGCCATTACAGATTACCTTGGCAACCTTTTTAACCCCTGCAGTTGCCTCTACTCCCATGATTTCTGACAGTGCAACAACACACTCATTGCCACCTACTGGACAGCCCTCAATTGGAGCTTCACCTTTACAAATAGCTTTTGCAAAGCTATCACAACCGGGATAACCGCAGCCACCACAATTTGCTCCAGGTAGGGCATCCCTTACTGCCATAAACTTAGGGTCAACCTCAATAGCAAATTTTTGAGAAGCATAGGCTAGACCTGCACCAAATAATAAACCAAGGCCCCCCAGACTCACTATAGGATAAACAATAGTTTGTAAATTCATCTATATCACTCCTTTATACCAATCCAGCAAATCCTAAAAAAGCTAGAGACATTAAGCCAGCAGTAATTAATGCAATAGGAAAGCCTTTAAAAACCTCAGGTACATTATATAATTCAATTTTTTCACGGATTGCTGCAAATAGTACGATTGCTAAGGTAAAACCAAGGGCAGCACCAATACCATGAACTACTGAACTTATTAAGTTTAATTTTTCTTGAATGTTTAATATAGCTAATCCCAAAACAGCACAATTGGTGGTTATTAAAGGCAAGTACACACCAAGGGACTGATATAGGGTAGGACTAGTCTTTTCAATTACCATTTCAACAAATTGAACCAGGGCTGCAATTACCAATATAAAGGCAATCGTTTGAAGATACTCGAGACCTAAATTTTCTAATATTGCAACCTGTATGATATAGGTAATTAGAGCAGCCATTGCCATAACAAAGGTAACCGCCATCCCCATTCCAAAGGCCGTTTCTACCTGCTTGGAAACACCCAAGAATGGACATATACCTAAGAACCTAGATAATACAAAGTTATTTACTAATATTGAGCTAACTAATAATAAAAATATACTCGTTACCGACAAATCCTACACCTCCTTATAGTTCATTTAATTCTTTTGAAGTAATTCTATTAAATAAAGCTAGTAATAGACCTAGGGCGATAAAGGCTCCAGGAGGCATTGCCATTACCCTTGCAGGGATAAAGGATTCTCCTAATATAGCTGCACCAAATACTGTACCAGCACCTGTAATCTCCCTTACTATACCTAAAATAACTAAAGCAATTGTAAATCCTAAGCCCATTCCTACTCCATCAACGATAGACTTAAAAGGTGAGCTTTTAGAGGCGAAGGCTTCAGCCCTAGCTAATATTAAACAGTTAACAACTATTAACGGAATAAAAATACCTAATGCTTCATATAAAGCAGGTAAATATGCATTCATCAACATACCAACCACCGTTACAAAGGTTGCTATAACAACTATAAATGCTGGTATTCTTATTTTAGAAGGGATAAAGCCCTTAATTAAAGAAATTACAAAATTCGATCCTAATAATACAGCTGTAGTTGCTAAGCCCATGCCAAGCCCATTAAAGGCTGAATTGGTAACGGCTAGGGTGGGACACATTCCCAAAAGCTGTACGAATACGGGATTGTCAAATACTAAACCTCTTGAAAAAATTCTACCCAGTTTCATATCAAAACACCTCCACCTTACCGATTCTTCAGCTTATCATTAAATAAGCTACCAGCACTGTTGACACCAGAAACAACAGCATTACTTGATACCGTAGCACTGGTTACAGCCTGTATTTGTTGATCTTCTGTTGGATTATCTTTTGTAACAACAAACTCTTGTGTTATATCCTTACCAATATATTGATTAATATAGGCTGCATCTGCAATTTTTGTTCCTAGACCTGGAGTTTCCGTATTTTGTCCAATTTTAACACCTACGATTTCTCCAGCCTTTGTAACACCTACTAAAACCTCAACAGTTCCATTATAACCATTAGGAGTAGTTTTAATTGTGTAGCCTACAACGTTACCATTGGCAAAACCTTCATACACTTCTACTATTATATCACCCTCTACACCTTCTACCATTATAAATTCATCGGCTTCAGGAAGTAAAGCTTCTATCGATTTAATATTCTCTGCCTCTAATCGCGCATTAATTACACCCTGTGTAATATCATTGGTGATTCCTAAAACAAAAGCAGCAACTGATGTTATTAGTAATAGTATTAGACCTAATTTAATAACTTCACGCATTTTGCTTATTCACCTCCCCAAAAACTCTTGGGCTTGTAAATCTTTCGATAAGTGGTGCTGCAACATTCATTAATAGGATTGCAAATCCAACCCCTTCATTATAGGCACCAAAAATTCTAATCATTGCAGTAATGATACCGCATCCCAAGGCAAATATAATTCTACCCTTCTTTGTGATCGGTGAAGAAGCATAATCAGTTGCCATATAAATGGCACCAATAAATAGTCCACCAGATAATACATGGTATAGCATAAATTGAAGATCAAATTGACCATAGATAAAGGTTATTATAGCAACTGTACCAATAAATATTCCTGGTATTGTAATGGAGATAACCCCTCTATATATTAAATATAGTCCTCCAAGGGCTAAAAGTATAGCAGAAGTTTCTCCCATTGATCCAGCTATATTCCCAAAGCCTATATCGAATAATGAAGGTGCATTTGCTGGTAGCGCTGTAGCTCCCTTAACAAAGCTTAATGGAGTTGCACCAGTTACTGCATCGGCTCCTGGCTTAATCCATCCAGTCATAGGCCCAGTGAAAGATAAGGTTAAGAATATTCTAGCTGCCAAAGCTGGATTCATAAAGTTTTGGCCAATACCGCCAAATAATTGTTTAACAATTCCAATAGCAAAGGCAGACCCAATGACGGGAATCCACCATGGAGCTGAGGCAGGTATATTTAGTGCTAACAAAAGCCCCGTAATAACAGCACTAAAATCATTTATTGTAACAGGATGTCTTCGAATTTTTTGTATAATCAACTCCGTAGCTAAAGCTGTAGCTATGGACAATGCGATTAATATTGCAGCATTACTTCTAAAGAAGAAGATTGCAGCTATAGTTGCTGGCAATAATGCAATAACAACATCTAGCATTATTTTTTGTGTAGTATTTTCTGATCGAATATGTGGAGAAGAAGATACAGTTAATCTTTCTACCATCGTTTTCTTTCCCTCCTATCAATTACTTATTTTGTTTTCTTTTTTTGGCTATAATGTATCTCTTAGCCAAACGAATGCCCTGTAATAAATTAATCTTTGAAGGGCAAACATATGAACAGGAACCACATTCTATACAATCAAGAGCTCTATATTTTTCTGCAGACTCCATCATATCTTTTCTTGCAAAATTATTAATGTGGACAGGTTGAATAAAGGCTGGACATATTTCCACGCACTTACCACATCTAATACAGGCCTTTTCATCAGGTAGCTTTGCTTCCTCTTCAGTAAAGAATAATAGTCCTGAAGAGCCCTTTGTAAGACTAACCTCATCATTATGCTGAGCAATTCCCATCATTGGACCACCCATAATAATTTTACTAGGTGCCACATGATAACCACCACATTCTTCAACAATATCCTTAATGGATACACCCACTTTAATAAGAAGGTTTTTAGGGTTTTTAATAGCTTTACCGGATACAGTGGTTATTCTCTCCACAAGAGGCATACCAGTTTTTAGGGTCTTAGCCACCTGTGCTGCAGTACCAACATTGTTAACGATTACCCCAACATCCATTGGTAATCTGCCAGATGGCACTTCCTTCTTTACGCAAGCCCATATAAGCTGTTTTTCAGCTCCTTGAGGATACTTGGTATGAAGGCCAACCACTTGGATATTTGGATAGTTAGCTACGGCCTTTTTCATAACATCGATGGCGTCAGGCTTGTTGGATTCTATACCAATATAACCCTTTTCGACACCAACTACCTTCATCATTGCCCTTAAACCATAAACTACATCCTCTGGAGTTTCCAACATAAGCCTATGATCGGCAGTTAAATAGGGCTCACACTCTGCACCATTTAAGATGATGGTATCAACCTTCTTATCTGGTGGTGGTGATAGCTTAACATGGGTTGGGAAGGTAGCACCACCCATACCAACAATTCCTGCTTCCTTGATAATTTCAAGGATTTCAGCAGCTTTCAAATCTTCAAGTTTTCCCTTTGGTGAAACTGAAGGATGCACTTCATTTTTACCATCAGCTTCTATTACAATTGACAATACATCCTCACCACTTACTGAAGGTCTTTTTTCAATAGCCTTAACAGTACCTGAAACACTAGAGTGTACAGGTGATGAAACAAATCCTTTGGCTTCACCAATTTTTTGTCCAATAGCCACGGTGTCACCAACAGCAACTATCGCTTCAGCTGGAGCACCAATGTGCTGCTGTAAAGGAATTACAACTACTTTGGGCTCTACAGCCTTTTCAATCGGTAGATGAGCAGTAGGTTCTTTAAATTCAGGCGGATGTATGCCACCTTTAAAGGTTAAAAAACTCATATTTTTTTCACCCCTTACATAAATTTTGTGAAAAATTAACAACCTATATTATTTCTACATAATTATGAGATTACCTTTTAACATAAAAATAAAAATATCGCATACTGTATTCTGATTTGAACAGTATACTATATTTTATTGATGGGTTGAAATAGTAATTTATCATAACTATTAGCCAATAATATTTCTTGTTACTATGCTCCTTATATAATATTACAAAATTAATTACTTAACAAGCATTTTTACTGATTCTTCTAAATACTCCTTAATCCATCCAATTATCTGCACATCTGTTATTGGAACACCTTCAATGGATTTTTTGATTTCCGAAGTACTAAAAAAAAGTTTTTTTTGATTATAAATATGCATGTATTCCACATCAATCTCCTCACCAGAAAGGATTAATGTGATTATTGTGTCAACAATATTCCCTAGAGGAACCCTATCTATATGGCTATGCTGAAAATAAACCTTTACCTTAGTGCCAATATTTTTTTGAGAAGTTATAGCTAAGTCTCCTTCACATTGCTGAGCAGCAGCTTTAAAAAGAGATAGACCTAATCCTACCCTTCTTGTAGTTCTTGAGGTTACAAAGGGGTCTAGAACTTTATCCAATAGCTCCTTCTCCATACCAATTCCATTATCTTCAATAATAATTTCCATTAAATCCTGTTGTATATCCTCTATGATCGTTAGTTTTATAATAGAGGCTTTTGCCCTTATAGAATTCTCTGCAACATCTAGAATATGTAGAGCAAGTTCCTTCATAAATAATCAGTCCTTCCTTGGAAGCTAATGGTATGTATATTAAATGTTAAATGTTGAAGATTGGATTTGTCTAATCAAAAGGTTTATTATTTTTATAGCTTGCATTTACTGAAGGTATATCTATCATTACCAATCCTTAAGTATCATTTTCAATTCTTAATTCTTAATTCTCAATTTTCTTTTTTACTTCTTAACTTATCTATTACCGCTTCAGCCGTTAACCTTTCAACTTCTAGAAAGGATTGTCTTTCTAATATGCTACCCAAGTGGTGGGCATCGGAATTTACTATATATCTATAGTCTTTTAGATATGGATACTTCTCATTAAACTCTACTAAATTGCACCCCATGGTTATTTCTAATGTTGTAAGCATTAAATTAGGGGATATAAAACCAAGATTCGATAGGATACTATAGGAATGTCGATCTATGTGGGCGGGAATTACTGCTCCGTTTAATGAGTATACCCTTTGAATAATTTCTTCTAAAGATAGAGATAGAGTATTATTAAGGAGAAATTCATATTCTCCTATTATCTCGTCCCTTTCATTGTATAATCTCTGATTTCCAAAGATTTTTGTATTATTATCATCTTGAGGAAGATATTGATTAATAATTTTTTGAAAATCATTTGCTTCTTCCATCCCACTAAATAGAGTCAGTAGATGGACCTCTTCTTTAGAGGTAATCTCTGCCCCAGGTATAATTAATATTTCTTTTTTATCGGCTACCTTTAGAAATGCCTGTAAATTTAAAGTGCTGTTATGGTCGGTTATTGCAATAACGTCAAGACCCTTTAATTTAGCCATATTAATAACATTGTTAGGAGTCATCTCATCTTCAGAGCAGGGGGACAAGCCGCTATGGATATGAAAATCATAGGCTATCTTCATTCTAATCTGCTCAATTCTTTAATCTTTAAAGCTAATTGATAGGCAGTTAATGTACTTCTTAACAATGGTATACCTTCTTCATTAGCCTTAGAAATGGTGTTTTCATCAATAGCGGCACCTTCTGGGATAATGATACATGCTGCCTCTGCCAACAGAGCTACAGCAACAATATTCACATGGGTTTGTATGGTTATCCATATGCTTCCCGGTTGAAGTTTAGCCATTACCCAGCTTAATAAGTCACTGATATAAACCCCTGTATATTTGTTATTGAGCCCATTGGCTCCACCTACCACTTCCAAGCCAAGCTCTTCCACCAGTATCTTAACCATTTCAATTCCTCCTAATCATTTGCTTTTTTTAAGTAGATAATCATTGTAACAATAGTAGGGCTGCTTTCTGAGGATTGGATATCGAAACAATCGGAGCACCTCTTCATATTCGGTAGCCCCATACCAGCACCAAAGCCTAATTCCCTTATTTCACTTGTGGCTGTCGAATAACCCTCCTTCATGGCTAGCGAGATATCCTTTATTCCAGGACCTTTATCCTTTGCCACAACCTTAACCTTGTCCACATCAACGGTAAGCTCAATTACGCCTCCTTCAGAATGTATGATGATATTCATCTCAGCCTCATAGGTGGCAACAGCAGCCTTCCTTACTGTATCGGAGGGTATTCCCAACTGCTTTAAAACTTTTTTAATATTACTGGAGGCTTCCCCTGCCTTTGAGAAATCATGTTGAATAATATCAAAAGATATTTTTATATTTTCCAAAGCAGCCCCTCCTATTTGTGAACTATATTGGCACCATAAAGACCATTGCTATAGAGTATACCACAGCTTGCGAATAAAATATGCCTTGTTACTAGAATGGTGATTCCATTCTCCTTAGCCAATTCTAAAGTTTCGACATCTGGCATCTTTCCTCTTACAAATACAATAGCATTAATATCAATCATTTCTGCAGTTCTTATAGTATGGGGATTCACTAGTCCAGTTAAAAGTATGGTCTTGTCCGATTCAAAGGTAAGGACATCACTCATCAAATCACAAGCAAAGGCCGTCCTAATCTCACGGTCTAAGGTATCTTCCCCCGTTAATACATCTGCCTCCAACAAACGCTGCACATCCTTTAAATTCATTTAGTAACCCCTCCAAAATTTTTGTCATTTGATTACTTCAACTATTCTAAATAGACTATCAAGGTATAAACTATAAAGTCTATATTCTTCTATTTCAGCGGCTCCCTCCAACAGCTCCAGAGATTTATTTATGTTGCTATCCTGGTAATGAATCATTTTATCTATAGCCATCTTGTCTGGTAGGCCTTTTATATCACCCACCTTATCAATTCCGTCCTTCAGAGCTCCAAGAATAGTTTGTTGTTTTTTTAACAATTCGATATAGTTGGTTAAATCTCCTTCTTTTTGAAAAAAAATATACCACTCTTCTGATTGTTGATCTACGTTATCAATTAACTCATTTATAGCCATCACGATTCCATCAACAGTACTATGGTCCTCCTCACCAGCCATAACTTCTCTAATAGGTAAGTGCATTTCACTTATATAGGCATCACTAAAAGTCTCTCTTAGGGAGGTTAAGCTTGCCTCTATATAAGCCCTCTTAGTATATCCTAAAGCATATACCTTATAGCTGTTATCAATTTGATATGCAATATAAGACTTCTTATTTTGATTAAGCTGCGAAATCAACCTATCTAGGTTTTCTTTATCCGACAGACTGGCTATTTGTATCGTATAGATAGAAAAGGGGTTGATCTCACCTACTAGGGTTACATCACCAATAGGACTTTCTTGAGGCTCAGGACTCTCAGCCACTGGACTTGTCACGTCATCATTCTCCCCTTCACCCTCAAGGCCTAATTCATCCAACACATCTTCTGTATTAAGGGCTGGTAATACAAACCTCTCTGTAATATTTAACCCAATATAGATTGCCAATAAAGGTAGTACTATACAGAATAAAAAGGCTAGAATAAAACTACCCCTTCTTCTCCTTCGGTTAACCGTCAACCTGCTTCTTTTCATAAAATTTTCCTCCTATCGACTTAATCCTCTTATTCACTTTCTATCCTTAGACTTGTCTTTCTATATATATAATATGAAATAGCTAAAATATTCCTTTTGAAAGTTTAAACAATATTCAAAAATTCGTAATAGAGTTAAAAGTATATGATTTAATGATCAACACTCCCTCACAACATTAGCTACTCTTAAATGTAACAGCTCAATTTAGACTTACTCTTGTAACCAAAATTTTCCTGACAATAATGAAATTTCCTTATTTATTATAAAAACGAAATATAATATAACAAGGTTATCTTCCTAAAGAGAGGGGCTAGCGGATGAAGAATTTTTTTAAGGGAACAATTGTTATAGTTTTTATATCCTTTGCATTATTTC
This sequence comes from Alkaliphilus serpentinus, assembly GCF_009017255.1. Taxonomy (GTDB): domain Bacteria; phylum Bacillota; class Clostridia; order Peptostreptococcales; family Natronincolaceae; genus Alkaliphilus_D; species Alkaliphilus_D serpentinus. Next base: position 124,560 of record NZ_WBZB01000013.1, read on the forward strand.
TAATTCATGATTATTGGCAGGTTAAAAATTTTTCTAGTGAGTTTATTGGCTTTAAAGAAGTAGTAAGTTATGGAGTATTTGATGTTTTAATTTCCTTTATACTGTTTTTATTTATTACATTACTTAATAAAGATCTAAATTGGTTAATAAGGGGCTGGAAAATTAAAGACATGATCATTATTCTGCAGTTTAGCCTATTGATTGGTTTATTTAGCCAAAGTTTTGGGAAAATACCCTATGAATACGGACAAACCTTACTTAATACTGATATTAAGTTCCTAGCATTATTGAGGTATATTATAATACCCCTGGCATTTTTTATCAGTAGCTTCATTTTAAAAATCACCACTAGAAAGCAAGATAAATATCGTATAAAATTCTAAAACTGGCATTTAGCCAGTTTTAAATTTTATTAAACTCTTTATTAATATATTCCTTAATCATTTTTTCTTCCTCTTTGGTAAATTCATATCCATGAACCGCCATCCCTTCATCCAACAATTGTACTGCCTCCAACTGCTTTTGACCGCTAGTAGAATAGGTAGCTTGAACCATTGGATTAACCAGCTCCCATCTTGAGGCAATCCTCTCTTCAGGGGTTACTTTCAAAAACACCTCCAGCTGATTATGACCATTTTCAATACTTTCTATCCCTTCTATTTTCATTTCAACACCTCTTTTTTACTTAGTTTAAGCAGAGTAATTAAAAATATAAGCTTAGATTTATTTTTCCATACTCATGGTATTATTATGATCCTGAACCTTTGATTTAACATGTCTACTGTCTTCTTAATATATATGGAATAAGGCCTGTAAAATAGAGGATCCTCGTAATTATGAAAAAACAGTGGGGTAAAACCTCCATCATTGCTGCCAACAATAAACAAAGCCCACCCATTTTTATATAGGTAGGCCTAATATTAATCTGTTATTCTTCTTGCCTTCAAATATCGATTATAGTAATACCCAGAGTTCATTGTGGCTATTTCCACTTTACCGTTGGAGCCCGATTCTGCATGAATAAAACTTCCATCTCCAATGTAGATCCCTACATGAGATACCCCTCCATTTCTATTCCTGCTGGTATCGAAGAAGACCAAATCTCCCATTTTTAAATCCTTTTTTTCTATAGCGGTTCCAATGGTTGCTTGCTCACTAGAGCTCCTTGGAAGCTTAATCTCTAACTGAGAAAAAACGTAGTATACAAAGCCAGAACAATCAAAGGCATTGGGGCCTGCTGATGCCCATTTGTAGGGTTTACCAATTTCCTTCTTTGCCAACTCAAGGATTATATTGTCTCTTCCTCCACCCCTTGTTGCATAGGGATAATTCTTTAAGCTAACAATCCCAGCACTAGGGTCTTCATCTTGGACTATATCAATGAATTCCTTCCTAATATATAGCTGATCATCATTAATCTGAATTTCATAATGGCCAGCTCGATAACCAACGATCTGTACAGTGTCACCTTCCTCCAACTTATATGACAAATCACCAGCATCGAGGGATGTACACTCCTTTAGCTTTCCAACAACTATATACTCTAATTCTTCAATAAAATCGTTATGAACCCAACCTACTTCTCCTTCATAATCGATCTTCGTCCAATCCTCTGTTCTTTCTAGCTCTATCAATATCATATCCTTTGACAGGGTTCTTATTATTGGATAATTTGTTCCTGCATCTTCTCTAAGATTTAGCACATTTACAGTAACCTTATGCTTTATAGTATCTTCAGTTATTTTCAAAATCCTTTTCTTATCAATGGAGTATTCACCATCATAAATCCTTATAATATAGGTATCCGTGTTCTCGGCAAAAATAGTGACCTTTTCACCCTCATAAAAGGTTTCTTCATTTACTAATGTATCCTCAAGTATAATACCTTCATCTGCAAATGCGATCATACAACTGCTTAAAATGATGGTAACAACCATTGAAATAACAAAAACAGTTTTTTTCATTTTCAGCGCCCCTAAAATTTTGTTATTGTGTATAATAATTCCTCTTCAGTAACTATTTTATGCAATACAATGAAAATCACAGTTAATAGGATTCTCTATTAAATTCAACAATATAATCAAAAATCCTTCTTTCTTATTAGGGAATAATACCTATAAATTTTAAAACAGTAGATTCTATTGGAAGCTACTGTTTTTTGATTATCAATCTACTCCTCCTGATTCCAATTATGATGAACCTCTTGCACATCATCATTGTCCTCAAGCATATCGATTAGTTTATTCATTTTTTTAACATCATCACCCTCTAGGGATGCGGTTGTTGAAGGGATTTGAACAATGTCTGCGTTGAGGAAGGTGTAGCCTTCCCCTTCAAGGACTTCTTTTACTGTATTGAAGTCTTCTGGGGTTGTTATAATTTCAAAGGCCTCTTCATCTGGAAGGAAGTCCTCTGCCCCTGCTTCAATTGCAGTCATCATAAGACTATCCTCATCTATAGAGTCGTCATTTTCTAAAAGGATTTGACCCTTTCGTTCAAACATAAAGGATACACAGCCTGATGTTCCAAGATTTCCACCATTCTTATCAAAGGCATGTCTTACGTCACCAGCTGTTCTATTTCTATTATCCGTTAGAACCTCAACAATTACGGCAACTCCGTTGGGTCCGTAGCCTTCATAAGTGATATGCTCAAAGTTATCTCCACCAGCTTCTCCAGTACCCTTCTTGATAGCTCGATCAATATTATCATTTGGCATATTTGCTGCCTTGGCTTTATCAATAGCAGTTTTTAAAGTGGCGTTATACTCTGGGTCTCCACCACCCTGTCTTGCAGCAACGGTTATTAATCTTGCCAGCTTTGTATATATTTTTGCCTTTTTTGAATCCTGTTTATTTTTCCTATCAATAATATTGCCTATACGTCCCACAAAATTCACTCCTTATCTCTTACAGAAAATATATATGTATTGTATAGTATATGGATAAAAGCATTTCATAGGAATTAATTCGAACCTATGAAACAAAATACATCTCCATAGAAATGATGCACATTCATTTTAGCACAATTAATATCAGGTTGCAATCAATCCTTATAGGGCTATATTTTAGGATAAGGAGGCATTTCTCTTTTATGTTGTGATATTCTATGAAGTCTTTCAATTATTTCTTGATCTTTTTGTAAAATTTCCTCACCATTCAAAAAGGCATCTATGGCCTTATAGGTGGTTCCCATTTCTGCTTCATCCGTTTGACCCTCCCATAAACCAGCCGAAGGCTGTCTGTCTAGAATTTCTTGGGGTACTCCTAAAGCTTTGGCCCATTGATAAACCTCGTATTTTTTCAGGGTAGCAATTGGTAGTAAATCCACCCCTCCATCACCATACTTCGTAAAGTATCCTGTATAAACCTCCGCTGCATTGTCAGTTCCAACAACTAAATAGTTTAATTGATTGGCTAAAGCATATAGAGTACTCATACGAAGCCTTGCCCTTAGGTTGGCATCGGTGAGCTTGTTATTACCCTCATTAAATAGGTTTAAAGCTTGAAGGGTCTTGTTTACCAAAGCCAACATTTCCTGTTGCTGAGGAGATAAATCAATAATAATATGGGTGATGCCCGATTGCTTAACCAGTAGAAGCCCATCTTCCACATCCTTGGGATTACTCTTTATAGGTAATATTACCCCTAGCGAATTTTCAGGAAAAGCCTTTTTTATAAGATTGGCAACAACTGCAGAATCGATTCCCCCCGATATTCCAACCAATAGCCCCTTTGTACCCGAGACCTTAACCTTTTCTCTAAGCCACTCAACAACTTTATCAATCCTATTTTCTATATCCACAAAGCCTACATCCCTTCTTTTTTATTATAAAACTATTTTAAACTAAAATGGCTTATTTATAAAGAAAAATAAGATTCTTCTCCTACCACAGTTATGATTAATATATAACTGAGGTTAGAGAAGAATCTAAATATTACACTCTCATTGTCTTACATCTGGATTATCTTAGTTCTTAATTCTTAATATCTCTACTATCTAATCATCAAAGCTAAATAAGGGTGTACTTAAATACCTTTCACCATAGGAGGGAATTACAACAACCACTTGCTTTCCTTTTCCTAGATCTTTAGCAACTTCTAAAGCTGCATAAATGGCTGCTCCTGATGAAATTCCCACCAACACCCCTTCAGTGGAGGCTGTTTTTCTTGCAAATTCCATTGCTACTTCATCTTCTACTTTTATAATTTCATCAATAATTTTAGTATTTAAAATACTTGGTATAAACCCTGCACCAATTCCTTGGATTTTATGGGGTCCTGGTTGTCCTCCTGAGATTACAGGAGATTTTTCTGGTTCTACAGCAACAATTTTAATATTTTTATTTTTTTTCTTCAATATTTCGCCTACACCAGTTATAGTTCCACCAGTTCCAACCCCAGCAACAAAAGCATCTATATTACCCTCCATTTGCGACCAAATTTCCTCAGCTGTGGTCCTCCTATGTATTTCTGGATTTCCTAGATTCTCAAATTGTTGAGGCATAAAGTATTCTTTGTTTTCCTTACTAAGATCAGTGGCCTTATCAATTGCTCCCTTCATACCCTTTTCTCCTGGTGTCAGAATCAACTTAGCTCCAAAGGCCTTCAATAATCTCCTTCTTTCAATACTCATTGTATCAGGCATAACCAAAATAACATTATATCCCTTAGCAGCACCAATCATAGCCAACCCAATGCCTGTATTACCACTGGTGGGCTCAATTATAGTAGACCCTTCCTTTAATAGACCTTCTTCTTCTGCCCTTTCAATCATACTTAATGCTATTCTATCCTTTACACTTGAGCCAGGATTAAAAAATTCAAGCTTCATATAGATGTCGGCCATATCCTCTGATGTAATTCTATTTAACTTAACCAGAGGTGTACTTCCAATCAATTCATAGATATAATTTACTTTTTTCACCTTTTATCTCCTCCAATTCCGAGTATTCTGATTGGTTTATACTAATTATATGATGATTACGATATGCTGTCAATCATATTGTAGTGAATAGTTTTATTATTTATGGATAAATTATTCCTATGATGTAATGAGGTGAATTATTCTATGTTAAGGCCTGTATATTGGATTAAAATTATTTTGGTAGGCATGTCTGCAGGTATTATAAATGGTCTATTTGGAGCTGGTGGCGGTACAATTATTGTTCCAGCTTTAACCTTTGTTTTTGGTGCAACTCAACATAAAGCCCATGCAACTGCTATTTCCATAATCCTTCCCTTCGCAGTCGTAAGTAGCTATATTTATTATAGGAATGGTTTTTTTGATATCAATACAACCCTGAAGGTGGCCCTAGGGGGAATAGTAGGTAGCTATTTAGGCTCTAAATGTCTTAACCACATATCTGCCAATTATCTAAGGAAAATCTTTGGTGTGTTTATGATTATTGCCGCTATTAGGATGATTTTCTAATGCTGATTATTCTACTAGGAATTATATCTGGATTCATTGGCGGTATGGGTATTGGCGGAGGAACCATCCTCATACCTGGACTAATATTGATTACTGGCCTTAAGCAGCAGACCATTCAAAGTGTTAATCTTGTATCCTTTATACCAGTAGCTTTAATAGCTCTAAGGGTCCACACTAAAAATAGAAATGTCGACTTCCGATTGGCAATCCCTTTGGTGCTTCTTGGTTTATTAGGGGCTTGGATAGGATCTAGTATTGCTCTAAAGATTCCATCTGACACCCTCAGAAGGTTATTTGGAATATTTCTGTTGTCCATGGGTATTTATGAACTGATATATAAAGGAAAAAATAAAAACAGGTAAATTACCTGTTTTTAGCATTTTTAACCTAGAGCTACCAAAACACAATCATCGTATACTACTTTAATTCCATATTCCAGTGCTTGATCAATTACTTCACCATTATTGGTTCCTGGCTGAAACCACACATACTCAATTCCTAGCTCCTTTACTTCCTCCAAGAGCTTTAAGGCCAGAGTAGGATTAACAACAACATCAATACATTCTGGCTTTATTGGTAAATCCCTTAAACTACTATAGAGGGTTTCGCCATCAAGTTCTGAGTGCTTTGGATTTACTCCATAAACCTCATAATTAAAGCTTTTTAATTTTTTGAATATTTTATATCCAAATTTTGATGGGTCTGGTGTGGCTCCAACTACTGCCCATGTCTTCTTTTTAAGCATTTCCTTTTTATTGCTTTCAATTTGATCCATCTTGTTCCCTCCTATAACCATTTATATACCCTAATCTATACCTTATAGAATAATCTTACCCTCAACCTCTGTTAAATAATCAACTGCTCCCTCAATTATTTCACATTTATCATTTGTCCAATCAATGATTTTTTCAATAAATTCCTCCACCTCACCCACCATAGTATATACTTGAATAATCACATAATCATAATATATTATGTCTTTAATGTAATACCCCTGTTGCAAAAGATCATTCTGAAGCTTCCCTAATAATGTATAGTCAACTTTTATTTCGATTAATTGATATTTTTTCTTTGTAATGATTTTGGCAGCATCAAGGGCTATCTTAGCAGCTTTCGTATAGGCCCTTACTAAACCACCGGCCCCCAGCTTAATTCCACCAAAGTATCTAGTTACCACCACAACAGCATTTCGTAAATCTTCCTTCTTCAACACTTCCAGCACAGGTATACCGGCAGTGCCCGAAGGTTCTCCGTCGTCACTATATCTTTGTACCTCCATTTGACTCCCAATAATATATCCATGGACGTTATGATTAGCATCCCAATGCTTTGCCTTTATCTCTTTGATAAATTGTAAAGCCTCTTCCTCAGAGGAAACCGGCGTTGCATACCCAATGAATTTAGATTTCTCAATTATTATTTCATCCCAGGCTGATTTCATTATGGTTCTATACCCATCTGTCATAAATACCATCCCTTTGTGTTTGGTTTTAAGTTATTATAGCACAAAATTCTTCTGATAAAAATTCTTATGTCCATTAATATAGGCGTCAACTTTGAGCTGACGCCTATGAAATGCTTTTTGGTTTTACTTTTGGTTGGTTGCTCCATAGCTCTTTAGAATTTTCTTCATACCTTCGGAAACCTTTACAGATCCATCTGGCATCACCCACACTGCTTCCACCCCTTCTAAGTCTTTTATAATTTGTGAGCTTTTCTCATGGGGTTCTAAAAAAACCACAGTTGAGAGAAAATCTGCTACACCTGCATCAGGAGCCACAATGGTTACAGCTTTATAATAGTTGGCGGGCATAAGGGTTTTAGGATCGATTAAATGGTGGACCAATTCATCCCCTACAAAATAGTATCGCTGATAATCTCCACTTGTGACAATGGAAGCATCATTGACGAAAACTGCGTCTAAATCCTTATCCTCAGAAAATATTGATTTATTGGGATCTTGTATAGCTACAACCCATCTTTCTCGGATATTATCCATGGGCTTTCCTATAGTTCTTACATTGCCTCCGGCACTTATGATACCAGATTTCAACCCTGCCTTTTGAGCCTCTTGTACAACCAGTTCTGTGGCATAACCCTTTGCCACAGCTCCAACATCTAAACTCATACCCTTCTCCTGAAGAAAGACAGTACTATCCTCAACGTTAACCACTACCTTATCAATATCTGTTAATTTAAAAGCTTCAGTTAACTTTTCCATAGGAGGATACTTTGCATTTTCAGGGTCATCTATGCCTTCTTGGCGATAATCATGCCAAATTTTCAATACTGGCCCAAAGGCTATATTGGTATTTCCTCCAGTTTTTCTATTCCAATCCTTTGCAAATAATATAAGGTCAATTATTTCTTTATCAACCCTTACTGGTTTTATGCCAGCATTGTCATTTATGGTTTTGATATTGTTTACACCATCATAGTTATTGTAAATATCATAAAGCTTATGGTATCTCTGAAAACCTTCTTGAATTAGTTTAAAGTAGTTTCTAAACTCTTCCTCTGTCTCGGTATATGCAACTACTACCATTAAAGTGTCAAAGGTATCAAAAAAGCTGTCGCTGTACTTAGCATAATCTACTTGATCTGTCCCCTGACATCCAATTTGTGAGATCAACATAAAGATTGTTATGAACACAATAGTTATCTTTTTCATAGAATCTCCCTTTTAAACTACAATATTAAAATGAAATCACTCCCCTTAATGGGGGAGTGATATGTGATTATCTTGCTGTATTGTAAGCTTCTTCAACTGCAGCTATATAGCTTTCTATAGTTATTGTAACTAATGAAGTCAACTCGGGAACATCTGGTACATGTTTATGTCTTTCATCTACCTCTTTTACCTTCATTGCCTTTATTTCATCAACAGTCTTACCAATCATCCAATTTTGAAGCTCATTCATTTGCTCATACCATTCTTTTTGAATTCCAGAGGCCTTTTTCATACCATACTCATCTTTTTTCTCAGCCTTTGTTTTAAGCTCAGCTGTTTTATCAGAAGTAAGTTTGCCTTCTGCATCAAAATTCACTTTAATTTGAGCATTATCTATTAATGTACCTACTACCTTACCATCTTTATCAAAGGCAGTTGCTGCCATAACTGTATCAACCTGAGCTACAGGAAGAGTTTCTTTTCCGTTAGCATCTACGCTATAATCCTTTGACTTAGCTATTGATACATTATGACCTAATCCTAGCTTGTCAAAGCCTTCAACTTCAATTGTGTTACTATAGGCCTTTTCAACTGCTTCAACGTAACTTTCAATGGTTATTGTAACTGAGGAAGTAAGTTCAGGAACATCTGGTACATGCTTATGATTTTCATCTACTTCTTTAACCTTCATTGCCTTAATTTCTTCGACAGTTTTACCAACCATCCAAGTTTCTAAGGCTTCTATTTGCTCAAACCACTCTTTTTGGATTCCAGAAGCTTTTCTCATACCATATTCATCTTTTTTCTCAGCCTTAGTTTTAATATCAGCTGCTTTGTCACTGGTAACCTTCATATCCTTATCAAAGTTCACTTTAGTTTGGGCATTATCAATTTTTACACTAACAACCTTACCATCTTGATCAAATACAACTGCTGCCATAACAGTATCAACCTGACCTAAAGCTAAGGTTTCTTTGTCATCTTGATTGCTATATTCCTTAGACCTTTTAATGGAGTTCACAACTCCTAAGCCTAATTTAACAGTTTCTACAGTTTCTTCTTCAGCATCAGCTTCCTCTTCGCCTTCTGCTGGAGTTTCAGCTGGTGCTGGCTCAGGTGTTTCTGTTGCTGTATCCTTACTACAACCTGCCAACATAGCAAAGGCTAAAACAATTGTAAGTAAAATCATTAAAACTCTTTTCATTTTCATAATACCTCCTATAAGTGTAAAATATCTTCATGCAATATAATAATAACATATTGACAAATAATTAACAATAGAATTTATCACATAAAACAATTAAATTAAAGTAATAACATTTTTGTTTTATTTAACATAATGGTAACATAATTGATTGCAAAAAAAGAGCAGTGAATCCTGCTCTTTCGAAGTTTAAATACTTATATAGCTATTGAAGTAGCTTTTTCCTTCATTAATTCCTTGTATTTTTTATAGGAGAGACTAACTAAAGATTTATCTTGACTATAGGTAATCATTCTTAGGGCTTTATCTATTGGGAAAAAGCCACCATCTTTAAAGTTTAGTTCTTTGTTAACACTAAAATCCTTGGAGTTTGCCTGCATAATATACCAGGTAATTCTATTGTTTACTGGTATCTGTCTAGTGACAGAAAAAAATTCGTAACTTGTTTCTCCTACAGTCGAAAGTATTTCAGCTTCAACACCAGCTTCAATCTTCACACGCTTTAAAGCTACTTCCGACGTTAGATCACCGTTACGAATTGCACCTTTAGGTAATATCCATTCATTTTTTTCATTCTTCAAAAGCAAGACCTTGTTAGCATAAAAAACTACTCCACCTGCACAGTCTCTGAAAAGCATATGGCATTCCTCCTTCCATCATCTTATTATTATCATACACCAACTATTATAGTTTTACAACTTCTTTTCAGAAAATTAACGCATTTTTTCTTGATTAATCCACGTAAATATATTATGGGCTGTCTTATTCCTTTTATGATACTAATATTATTCTCTATTTTCGTCATAATAATAACTAGATTGTTTTTTGGAGGTTTATTTATGCATATCATTTACCACTGCGTTGGTGGATCCCATTCTTCAGTTGTAGCTACTGCTATTCACCTGAATAGGCTGCCCATAGATCAAAAACCCAGCATGTCTGATATTTTAAATATATCCTATTTCGATAAAATGACCATTCGAGATAGAGGGAAAATCATTTATAGAGGTACAGATGAGAAGGGTAATAAAATCTATAACATGAGTAGACAATTCGTACCCCAATTGGTAATACCGTTAATAGAAGATACTTGGAATATGCTTGGAGGTAATCCCGAAGAGTTATTGATGGTTTCCACCATGAGCAGTGTTAATTTCTTAATGCGTTTAGGGGGCTTCACATCAAGAAGAATGAATTGGGTATCCTTTGGTAGGCCAATAGTAGCGTCGGGAGTACTGCAAACCTATTTCAATATTGTCAAAATAGTAGAAGAAACGAAAAAGAGGCTCTAAGCCTCTTCTCTTCTTAACTTATTTCATAATCCTTAATAAGATGATAGTGAATGTAGGGTAATTTTAGTTTAATGTAGATTCCATTTTCTCTATATTCAGATTCAGTAACATTTCCTATTTCATAAAGCTTTGAAGATAGGTTCCCTTTATCATAGGGAAGTAAAACCTCAGTATCAACTAAACGATCTCCTATTTCCCTTCTAATCAACTCTAAAAGGAGCTGTAAATTATTACCCTTTAAGGCTGAAATGGCTATAGTATCGGAATCCTTGGGTAATATTGTAGGGTCCTCTAACTTATCTACCTTATTATAAACCTCAATAATTTTTTTATCTTCAACCTTTAATTCCTTTAAAACCTTTAGGGTGGTTTCTCTTTGTAGTTTATGATTTTCATTGGAGGCATCTATAATATGTAGCAATAAATCTGCATATTTAACCTCCTCTAGGGTTGCTTTAAAGGCATCCACTAAATCGTGGGGTAGCTTACTCACAAAACCAACGGTATCTGTTAATAAGAAATTTAGATTATCTGGATAACTCATCTTTCTTAAGGATACCTCTAGGGTTGCAAACAGCATATCCTCAGCATAAACCTCCCGTTCTACCTCGTAATCAAGGCTATTCTTCATAAAGGTGTTCATTAGAGTCGATTTCCCTGAGTTGGTGTAGCCTACTAAAGCTACAATAGGAAGCTCAGATTTCTTTCTTTTAGATCTCTGTACCTCTCTATTTTTCTTAACCTCCTTCAATTGATCCTTTATAAAGTCTATTCGCCTTTCTATGTGTCTCCTATCGGTTTCTAGCTTTGTTTCTCCGGGGCCCCTTGTTCCAATTCCAGCACCTAATCTAGAAAGCTTTTTGCCTAAGCCCGTCAATCTTGGTAATCGATACTTTAATTGTGCCAGTTCCACCTGCAGCTTCGCATCCTTTGCGGTGGCTCTAGAGGCAAAAATGTCAAGAATTAGAGTTGGTCGATCAATTACATCCACTCCAATGACTTCTTCCAAATTTCTAATTTGAGAACCCGAAAGCTCATCATTAAATATTACTAGGTTGGCATCAAGGTTTTTACATAAATCTCTTATCTCTTCGGCTTTACCTTTACCTATATATAATGCAGCATTTAGTGCACTGTTCCCTTGCACTGCCGACGCCAAAACCTCAACACCAGCAGCCTGGGCAAGCTCTGCCAACTCCTCCATCGATGTTTCTATATCAATGTTTTCATTCCTTTTAAAATCATCCATACCCACTAAAATACCCCGATGCTGGATATTTTCTCTAGTCTCTATAGTCATACTATCAACTCCATATATTAGATTTTAACTATTTCAAGTTACCTTTTATATTCTTCATTTTTAACACCCCCGTAAACATCTTGTATGGCATTACTTAGGTATATCCTTATCTAATAGATTTAATACTTCATAAAATAAGCAATGCCACAAGTAGACATACCTGTGGCATAAAAAACTCTATTATAATTCATATCCATTAGCCACAGACATTTAAGCAGTCTATGACCATTACAATAAGCAAAAAGTACCTATTGAGGCATATAACTGCAGAAGTTATTATTTTGCATATTTAGACGAATTCTATTGAACTTGATCATTTCTGCAGGCCTCCTTCATTTATTTACTACATCAACATTATAACTTTACTTGGAAATAATTGCAACAATTATCTGTAATCTACAGAAATTATATGGAAAGTAAGGGTCTATTTAATATTCAACTGAACATAAATTCTTAAGTTACTTAACCATATTCATAGACCTTACTATTAATTACTATGGCCAATGGGGAAAAAAACGAGTCATTTGGACTCGTTTTTTAAGATTTAATTTAATATAAATGTTTCTGAAGAAGCGATTACAATATTTTTGCTATTTTTTAATTTAACGATAACCTCAACTTGGTTTTCTAAATTAATACTCACTTCCGATAGATTAAGTTCTAGTTCATTTGGGCTAATAAATGTGGGTTTAAATTCTTCTCCGTTAATTGAAACAATTGCATTGGGTACAAATCTGTTTCCTTCAATAACAATCTTATTGTTTTCAGTTTTTACACCACCTATAGTAATGTTATTAATATCTTCATTGTATTTAGGGTTGTTTTTAACGATCCACCGATCTTCATTATCCTTGTCTAAATAATTATTACCAAAGAATTGATCATATTGAACAATCCCATAATCATTAAATACTTTTTGAAATAGTTCCTCTTCATTATTAATAACCTTATTATCTGAAGTTATCGCAAAACCTCTTCCAATCACAGGTAGCTTTTTAGAGAGACGATCCAGGTATTTAAAGTAATTTGGCATTTCCATATTCATATACTGAAGTAGAAAAGGGCTTATAAACGAGGTGTTCATAGTTCCTATATCAATTTTTTCTGTTTCATAGTTTGCCCATACCAGTATAGGCACTCTTTCCATATTCAATGATTCTTCGTAGGTCCACTCAGATGGTTCAGCACTCTTTATATAGCCAGCTTCAGTAAACACTGAGTAGTTGTACCCTAGCATTGGTAAATGATCCCCAAAGAATACTACAATCGTAGGCTCATCTGATTTGCTAAGATAATTAGTTAGCTTTTCTAAAGACCTATCTGCAGCCGATAGACCTTGTAAATAGGTTTCTAATATAACTTTTGACTCGTTGGAAATATCATTTTCTACTTTAATTTTATTTTCAGGATACCTGACTTGGTTATATGGGCCATGATTCTGCATCGTAACTGCATAAACAAAAGAAGGCTTATCATTCTCTTCAATTTCATCTATTATCATATCTGTTACTACCTCATCGGCAATATACCAACCATCATGTTTTAAATCGGTAAAGTATTCCTTACTAATAAATTTGTCAAAGCCTAAATTTTTATAGGATTGGATTCTATTCCAAAACCAGCCTTCATATGAATGAATTCCAATACTTTCATAGCCTTGTGCTTTTAAGATACTAGCTAGTGACATAGTTGGTTTACCTAGGTATTGCTGAAAAGCCATAGCTCCTGATGGTAGATGGTGCATAGAATTCCCCGTCATAACCTCAAATTCAATATTGGAAGTTCCTCCTCCATATTGGGGTGACCTAATCCAGCCTGAAGTATATTCATCATGAAGCTTTCTAAATACAGGTATAGGGTCACTGCTAAAACTTAAGTTTTCCATAACCGTAGGATCCCAGAAGGCTTCATTCATGATAATTATTAAATTAGGATCTTTTTCATTATGAACAGCTACGTCATCATTATTATTTAAAGCCTCTTGAGTAATGTATCTAATATTGTCTTCTGAATACTCTTTAGGTGGTGATATTATCACGTTTTTTGCATTTAATGAAAAGGCTAAAACAAAGCCGTTATCTCTATAACTTTGGAACTGGTTCCAATGTGTAATGCCTATATTGTGCTTAGCGTAAATAGGATTACCCAAAAAGCTCTGTTTGAACCCTAAAGAATATATGAGGAAGACAGAAATTATTAAAAGTGGTACCCTATATTTTATTTTTAAAGACATCTTAGGCAATATAAATCTCATTAATCCAAACCCGATAATTAATAAGAATAGCGTTGTTAAAAGAAGGATGTCTGACTTATTGGTAATATACTGTAGCATGTTTGTGCCTTCGTTACTTAGTAGTAAATCCCATGGAAATAATGGTTCACCTCTAAACTTTACCTTATAAACATTTACAACTGTTAGAAAGACTAGAAGAAGTCCACTTAGGGATACACCTATATATACACATCCAACTAAGGATGTAATAGCACTGACTATTGAAAGTATAATAAGGTAGTTAAATAAAAAGTGAATTTTGTTAGATATTAACCACTCCAAAGCTTCAACAACGCTTACTCTATGGATTATTTCAATTGACACTGCTAATCCTAAAGAGAGTATTAATATTGCAAGAATAGATATTGTACTTTTAATATTTATCTTGTTCATTTTGTTTAAAATTAAGTTTATATTCATAGTAAATCCTTTCTAATGTAAGAATGACCTTAATATCCTTTAATACTATACCATATTTTATAAGACTTGTTAATCTAAAAAATAATCTAAAGAATGACCTTATCTATAGAAAGGCATTTAAATCAAAAAAATAGAGCACTAAAAAGGCTTCTGCACAGGCATTATCCCAGCAGTATTCCCTTATGGCTCATTGTAAATTTATGGGGATATTTCAATATATCGCTAAATATTTATGATTAAAGCTATTAATTAAACAGTTATAAAGAAGGCAATCACTAATTCCCTCCATCATATAATGGAGTAATATTTAAAACTTCATCCTTTGGAACTTGTATATAGTTTGTTGGAACCTTACCAACTATTATGGTTTCTGCAATGGGTACATAGGTGGTAACACCTATTCTATTGGTACTAAAGGGAACAATCACTCGGATATTGGTATTAATAATTAGAAAGATTCTATGGCGGGTTTGGTTTATCCCCGATTGCTGAAACTCTGTACCAAAATTTACATCCACCATTCCTACAGGGGTGATGGTTAGCTTAATCTTAGGTCCATATTGGGCCAAGAGCTGACTACCCAGAGCATTCCCTAGGGGGATTCTATCGGAGGTGGTTTTAATCTGATTAAGCTGTTCTTGTATCGTTAAAGCAACATTAGAGGCCACCTTGTTCATGGCCATGGTATTAGCCTGCATTAATGTTACATTCCCCTCGCTATCCTCTTTAACAGAGATTAAGTCCTCATAACGAACTTCACCGTCCTCAAGAACTAAGCTGACTGCCTGATTTACCGCTCTCGTGGTAACCTCCTGAGCCTTTAGTTCGCCCACAGCCTGTACAGTGGGCATGATCTCTCTATCAATATAGATGAATAGCGCCGATGACCCCATAACAAACAGTATTAAAAAAAGCATCAGCTTCAACTTTATATTCCGTTTTCTCCTGCCTTTAATCTTTATATACAATGGAGTTCCCCCCTTCTTACCATTATATGACCTAAACATTAAAATGGTGCCAATATTTTTTTACTCTATACTGTTTAGTTAGGGAAAAGTTGCATTTTTCATCAATTATTGCATAATACTTTATATATCAAAAAATTATGTTATAATTAGTTAGAATCCTAGTATCTGAATATGGTTTTACAAGGCGATAATATGTGATATAATTTTCTTATTTAATAGGAAAGTTCTCTTTTTTCCTATTAAATGGGGGATTTTAAGGGGGAAACCCCCTTATAGAAATAAGGAGAGTACAACGAAGTGTCCTAGAGAACGCATGGGTTCTCTGGAAAACAAAAGCATTTTAACCATAGAATATTAAAGCATGAAATGCTTTTGTTCACCTATGCTTTCTAACTTGGAAAAGCATTTTTTAATGGAGGTATTTAAATGGCAGAAAAAAAACCAACTGATAAAAAAACAAATGATAAAAAGAATAAAAAGAAAAGATACCGTATATTAAAGGTATTTGTATTGATTATTATACTTGCTGGCTTTATTGCCGGTGGTGCAACTGTTGGAGCAGTATTAGGGATTATTAAAGAAGCTGGTCCTATTGACGCTACCAATATTTATGAGTTATTGGATGAAAGCTCCTTTATCCTAGATTCAAATGGTGAGGTAATTGAAAAGGTTCAAAGTGAAGGTCTGCGTATTATCATAGACTATCAAAATATGCCTGAAGATTTGATAAATGCCTTTGTAGCCATTGAGGATGAGCGTTTTTGGATTCATAGTGGAGTGGATATTAAAAGGATTTTTGGTGCTGCTTGGACCAACCTAAAAACTGGATCTAAGCAAGGTGCCAGTACCATTAATCAACAGCTGGCTAAGCTAATATTCTTAACAAAGGAACAAACCCTCACTAGGAAAATAACCGATGCCTATTATGGAATTTTAATCAATCGCCAACTATCAAAGGATCAGATACTAGAAGCCTATATGAATACCATTCCCCTTGGAAGTGGAGCCAATGGTGTTGAAGCAGCTGCACAAGTGTATTTTTCCAAGAGTGTAGGAGATTTAACATTAGCAGAGTCTGCCCTAATAGCAGGTATTACTCGAAATCCATCTAGGTATTCTCCAATGAGGACCATCACAAAGGATAAGGTTACAGAGGATCATCATATATTATATGATGGTGATCCAACCTATACAATAGTCTATAACGACGACTATCAAGATCGAATGGAAACAGTGCTGGCAATGATGTTACAGCACAATTATATAACAGAAGACGAATATAATGCCGCCCTTGATGAGGATATAAAGGCCAGCTTAAATCCTAACAGATTCTTTGCCGAGGAAATTTCTTCATACTTTGGTGATTTGGTAAAACGAGATGTTATTAATGCCCTTGAAAAGGAAGGTTATAGTAGCGAAGATGCAAATAGTCTATTACGCTCCGGGGGCTTAAGGATTTACAGTACCATGGATGTTAGGATTCAAAAGATTTTAGAGGAAGAATATGATAATCCTGATAATTTCCCGGGTACCTTAAAGGATAGTGAAGGAAACCTACTGAGGGATGAGGAGGGAAATATTCAACCTCAATCAGCAATGGTTATTACTGATTATCATACTGGAGAGATTAAGGCTTTGGTTGGAGGTAGAATGATTTCAGGGCAAAAAATATTTAATCGTGCCCTCTCAACAAGACAGCCGGGTTCTTCTATGAAGCCACTGGCAGCCTATACTCCTGCCATTGATCAGGGCTTTACTGCTGCCACAGTAATAGATGATACTCCTATTTATTTAGATAAAGATCATCCCGATAAACCTTGGCCCAATAACTGGTATAAAGAAGGCTACTATGGCCTAATTACTTTTAGAGAAGCTATACAACAATCAAGTAACGTTGGTGCAGTAAAGGTTGCTACAATGTTGGGTGCCGATGAAACCTCAGCCATTGCTACAATGCTTGAGTATATAGAAAAGATGGGAATTACAACCGTTGTACGAAGCTCCCACCCAGTAGTAAGGGGAAACAAAATATACTCAGATGAAACCTTTTCTACTGTCCTAGGAGGTATGACAATGGGCGTAACCCCTATTGATATGGCCAGTGCCTATGGTGTATATGCCAATGAAGGTGTTTATATAGAGCCTATTACCTTTACTAAAATCTATGACCGCCATGGAAACTTGTTATATGAAAACAAACCTGAAGTAAGAAGGGTTTTGACACCCCAGGTATCCTATATCATGACAGATATGCTTAAGACAGCTGTATCAGCTGGAACAGGCTCTAGGGCTAGGTTAGATACAAACAATTCTGAAATTCCAGTTGCAGGTAAAACTGGTACAACCTCTGAAAACAAGGATGCATGGTTTGTAGGCTTTACCCCTTACTACTCAGCCTCTGTTTGGATTGGTAACGATATTCCCAAAACCTTAGTGGATGGTAGCCGAATATCTACAGAACTATGGAAAAAGGTTATGGCTAGAGTTCATGAGGGATATACTCCTAAAAGCTTTACTATGCCTGAGGATATTATTAGAGTAAATGTATGTACTGAATCTGGAAAATTACCTTCAGAACTGTGTGCACTAGACCCAAGGGGTAGTAGAGTTAGATCTGAAGTATTTATTAGAGGTACTGAACCTAAAGAAGTTTGTGATGTTCATGTAATTGCTGATATCCATGTGCCAACGGGTAAATTAGCTACAGAGCTTACGCCACCTTGGGAAATCGAATCTAAAGTATTTATTCAAAGAACAGTACCCTATTATCCAGAAGAGCATAATGGCATAGAGCCAGCTGACTTTATTTATGAGTTACCCACTGAATCCTACGATCCTTTAACGGATTGGTTGGATGTAGACCCTAATATGCCAGGCTATGAAGAGTATTATGATGAATATTTTAATGATCCAAACGAAAACAATGAAGAGGATAACGACGAAGAAACTAACGAGGACCAAGACCCAATAATTGATTCTAATAATGACTAGTTTAGTATAAGAAGCTGCAGATTCTGCAGCTTCTTTTTTAATGACTCTGTTTCATTATTTCATTTAAAGCCTTTGTAATAATAGGGGCTCCGATTCTCCAATCGTCCTTCCCCTGCATTTTGCCGATATCTCCTATTCCAATGATGACTGGGGGCTTAGGCCCCTTTTCTAATACATCCACCGTATCGCCATATAAAACCTCTTTTTCTGTTTCTATACCATCCTTATCCACGGGTTTCTTTGTAATTTTACCCAAAGCATCAATAGAAAAATCAACATGAACCCCATCAACATCCTTGGTATTGGAAGCTACTGCTATTACTCCTAAAACCTCAATATCAGGGTGATTCATCAGGGTTTTGATTACCTTCTCGCCTATTCCAGTATTCTCGTTACCTTCATCATCGGTCATAACCACAACGGGATCATGGACGGCTTCCTTTATTAAAGCAATGATTTTTTCTGCAGATAAGGGTGTTGGATTTCCCCCTGATTGGGATATACATCTTCCTCCTATGTTTTTAACCGCCTTCTCTATTGTTCTTTGAGCGCATCTATCTCCATCGGTTACCACAATGATTTTTCTTTTGTTATACATATTGAATCAATCCTTTCTCAGGAAAAGCTTATAATTGAATATTTGCTAAGTGGAGATCTTTTTTTATCTTATCCTTTATTATTTCTTTTATTTTTTTCATTACTCATTTCAATTTACTCATTATTCATTCCTCTACTTCGTTTTAGGATTAAACAGAACTGCCATCATATATCCAAAAACTACAGCAGCTGTAATTCCACCAGCGGTTGCTTCTATTCCCCCAGTAAAAACTCCAAAAAAACCCTTTTCATTTACACCCTTTATAACTCCCTTTGCTAAGGAATACCCAAACCCTGGCAAAGGAATTGTAGCCCCTGCACCCCCTAAATCTACCAAAGGTTGATATATACCTAATGCAGTAAGAATAACCCCTAAGGTTACGAAAATCACCAGCACATGGGCAGGTGCTAGCTTTGTTGTATCCATTAGGAGCTGTCCTATTACACAAATTAAACCTCCTACTATGAATGCCCATAGGTATGACATAGTAAATCCTCCTATAAAATATTAATTGCATTCAATGGTAACAGCGTGGGCTATACTTGGGATAGACTCTCCCTGTTGAAGACTTAAAGGAGAGAATAGCGCACCCGTAGAAACCAGCAATATTTTTCGATACTTTTTCTCTACTAACTTTTTATATAAATAGCCACAAAAAACTACTGCAGAACAACCACAACCACTGCCTCCTGCATGAGTATCCTGCTTTTTTCCATTGAAAATCTCTATCCCACAATCAGAGTAGTTTTTCATTATATCTAATCCTCGATTTCTAACCAACTCAATTGCAATTTCTCCTCCATATATCCCTAGGTCTCCGGTAATAATTAAATCATAGTCTTCAGGCTTGAATCCAGTATCTGAAAAATGAGAAACGATGGTAGAGGCTGCTGCTGGGGCCATTGCAGCCCCCATATTGCTGGCATCAGCTATTCCATAGTCAAGAACCTTACCAGTTGTTACATGGGTAATCGTAGGCCCCTTCCCCTTTTCACTAAGAATGACAGCACCTGCACCTGTAACCGTCCATTGGGCTGTCAAAGGTCTTTGATTACCTAGCTCAAGAGGAAATCTAAACTGACGTTCTGCTGAAGAAAAGTGGCTGGAGGTAGCTGCTACAACTCGATCTGCAAAACCTCCATCGATTAAAATCCCTCCTAAGGCTAAGGATTCTGCCATTGTAGAGCAAGCTCCATATAGTCCTAAAAAGGGTATTTGAAGGTCTCTAGCCGCATAAGTGGTGGCAATTAGTTGGTTTAAAAGATCTCCACCAAGTAGGTATTGTATATCTGGTATTTTCAACTGTGCTTTATTAGTTGCTAAGCTGATGGCTTCCTTAGTCATTTTACTTTCTGCCTTCTCCCAACTAACCTCTTGAAACAAATCATCACTTAGGACTTTATCAAAATACTCCCCTAGTGGACCCTCTCCCTCCTTAGGTCCTACTATAGAGGCCGTTGATATCAATAATGGAGGATTGACAAATTTAATGGTTTGAGTACCTATTCTTTTAATAGCCATTATGAACCTCCTATTTCAGTAAATAGTATATTAAACCCACCAACACCGAGGATGTTATTCCATAGACAAGGACTGGTCCAGCCAATGTAAACATTCTTGCTGCAACTCCAAAAATATATCCTTCCCTTTTAAACTCCATTGCAGGTGAAACTATGGAATTGGCAAACCCTGTTATAGGAACTATGGAACCAGCACCAGCCCTCTTCCCTATCCGATCATAAATTCCAAGACCTGTTAATAGTGCTCCAACAAATATCATGATTAAAATAGTAGCATTTGTCGCCTCAAGGTGGCTTAAATTTAACATTCTTTCAACACTATTATGAATAAACTGTCCGATCATAGAGATAAAGCCACCAACAAAAAAAGCCCAGGTGCAATTTTTAATATAGTGGGGTTTAGGTGATATCTCTTTAACCAACTGTTGATACCTTTTCTTATTCTCCGTTTGTCTTTTCATTTAGACCACCTATCGAATTTCACCGGTTGATTGCAGGATCTTAAGATTTTCTACCGTCATATCATAACCTTCTTGATTTATCTGATGAATTTTATTCTTTTCCTCTCGATTCTTCTGAAGAGGATTCCAAAACTCCTTATGATGATTTTTTCTCATATAATCAACTCCTAATATATAATCCAATTGATAAAGGAACCTATCACTTTACCAAAAATCAGGGCATATAGAATATAAATTACAAAGCCTTCTAGTCTAACTCGCCTTACGATAACTGGTAAAACATTCATTACCTCAGCTAAGGCCGATGCTAAAAGGCCGATAAATATACCCATAAATAACCCAGCTATCATTACCACTGAAGTATTCATAGGTATTGTATAATTTGTTAATGAAGTAAAAGCTGCTAAAACTGCTCCAGTTATAATCACATTTTCATACCATATAATATACTTAGTAGTGTTGGTTAGTTGTGCCAACCTAGGTATAATGTCAAGCAATGTAATTAAAGCAACTATTCCACTTCCGACTACAACCCCATTTGAAAGACCAACAATCACAGCTATAATGTTTTTCATCTGTTATCCCTTCCTCGAGGAGTTATCTGTACCTTTTAAATACACATCCATATTTTGCTGATATAAAAACATCTCTACTTCAAGGGGGCTAGGTTCTGTATTAATCCTTTTCTTAAAAATATGATTAAAAAAAACCGACATACCAACTCCAATCCCTATACTATAGGGTATTTGTAATAGTAGTGGTCTATCCTTCTCCTCACCAGTTATAATAT
The DNA here is from genome assembly GCF_009017255.1 of Alkaliphilus serpentinus. Taxonomy (GTDB): domain Bacteria; phylum Bacillota; class Clostridia; order Peptostreptococcales; family Natronincolaceae; genus Alkaliphilus_D; species Alkaliphilus_D serpentinus. The sequence continues at coordinate 146,480 of NZ_WBZB01000013.1, forward strand.
GATACATGGTTTTATGAGCAGCCTTCATATCAACATCAGCGTGAAAATTAATAATAGCCGTCATTGATCCTACAAATAATAGAAGGGTTACGAAGGCCAGTCGTAAAATTTTAAATTTGTCTTTTTTATTGGATTCCTCCTGTAAATTTATTAATATATCAGGTTGACCTAGAACCATGATGATGATTTCAGAATCCTTTTCTTTAATGAGTTGAATGATGGCTAGTACTGATATTACCATGGTTTTTTTTAAACCTTTTGACTGTAAGGGGTATTCAATGGATTCTATTTCTTCCTTTACTTTTGAATCAGCATAAATATCCACCAAATCTTTTATGAATAAAGTCTTATTTTTATAGGCTTCAACCTTTCCCTTTGATTGAATATAAATTTGATTTTCCAAAGGTTTTACCTCCTACCTAAATGGATCCTTTATAACTAAATCTGCCTTATCTGGTGTGGGATTTGATCTACGTTGGCTTAGGAAATACCACGAACCCACTGCTAGGGTTAAAATAATAATACCAATCAGTATGGTTTTCCTTTTACTTAGAAGCTTCATGAATTCCACCTCCTTGATTTTTATTATTAACTAAAATGAAATTTTAATTCTACACAAAATAAAAGATGGCTGTTTAGCCATCTTCATATCCATCATAGTTTTTTGAATGTATTTCTCAATTTTAAAAGATTGGGGTTCTTCCATGACTCAAAATGGTTTAAGCCATCTTCATAGAATCCTTCATATTTTTCAGTATTTTCTTCTCTATCCTAGAAACCTGCACCTGAGAAATTCCTAAAACCTCTGCAATTTCTGTTTGGGTTTTGTCCTTAAAGTATCTTAAAATAATGATTTGTCTCTCTCTAGGCTCAAGCTTTGCTATTACATCCTTTAATAATATTCTATCCACCATGTCCCCATCCTCTGAGGCTGCCTCCACCTTGTCCATTAAATGAATGGGAGCACCATCATCATGATGAATTACATCGTACAAATATTCAGGCTGAGTATTGGAATCCAAAGCCATTACAATTTCCTCTTTTGATATATTTAAGTCATCCGATATTTCTTGTAGGGTCACTTCCCTTCCCAGCTCCTTAGTTAAACGCTCCTTAGAGTACTTAACCTTTGATGCTGTCTGTTTCAAAGATCTTGATACTTTGATAATTCCATCATCTCGCAAAAATCTTTTGATTTCGCCAACAATCATAGGTACTGCATATGTAGAAAATCGCACATCAAAGCTGGTATCAAATTTATTAACTGCTTTAATAAGGCCTATACACCCCAGCTGAAAGAGGTCCTCCTTTTCATAACCTCTATTTGCAAATCTTTTTATAACACTTCGAACAAGTCCTAAATTACTACTAACCAATAGTTCCTGCGCATGACCATCACCAGCCTGAGCCTTTTTGATTAATTTCATTGTCTCCTCATGCTGGATCAATTCATTTGATTCCCCTGATAATGCTGAATAAACCATTTTATCTTCCCCTCTATTCATCTGCAATGAGGCTTTTGAATTTTTTTACCATCCTTATTTTTGTTCCCAAACCTGCCTCAGAATATACATCAACTTCGTCCATAAAGGTCTCCATAACTGTAAATCCCATACCAGATCTTTCGAGTTCAGGCTTAGATGTATAAAGGGGTTCCTTTGCCTTTTCGATATCTTCTATACCTCTACCTTCATCTTCAATAATAACCTCCAGCTCCTGATTGATTATGTAGCAGGTTACCTTCACAATACCTGTGGTATTTTCGTATCCATGAATAATTGCATTGGTTACTGCTTCTGATACTGCAGTTTTAATATCGGTTATCTCTTCTATGGTTGGATCCAATTGGGCAGCAAAGGATGCAACCACAACCCTTGCGAAGGCTTCATTTTGTGACTTGCTTTCAAATTCAAGCTTCATATAATTTTTGTATTCCATTGATAACACTCCTTTACATGCGATTAATGGCTTCCCGTTTATTTTGATATTTCTCAACTATACGATATAAACCTGCTAATGTAAATATTTTGTCAATTTTATCGGGGACCTCAACAACCGCAACCTTTCCTCCAAGCTTAGATATGTTTTTATATCTACCCATGATTACTCCAATACCTGAACTGTCCATAAAATGAAGCAAACCCATGTCAAAGATTAGATTCCTTATACGCTTTCTCTCTATGATATCATCAAGCTCAATACGTATATCTTCTGCAACGTGATGATCCAGTTCTCCCTCCAGTTCCACAATTAGTGTATTATTGTTGGTTTCATACTTTAATTGCACCTTATCCATTCCTCCTTTGTTTGCCAATATGATTTTGTAGTTAATACTTCTACCAATTGAAACCATATTCCTTCATCAAAAAAACACTTGTTTTGTAGTATTATGACTAGTTTTGACGGAAACATTGAATAGTTATTTAATAAGATTCTTTTAAAGGGGTAGAACAAAAAAGGATGTAGCCAAAGCCACATCCAAAGTATTATTTCTTAACTCCAGTTAAGGAACCAAGAACCATATTGGCAATACTTAATAGTATTGCACCAATAATTGCATCAAAATAGCCTTCCACTGTGAAGCCTTCAACAATTGAAGCAGTCATCTTTAAAAATCCACCGTTTATGATGAAGGTAAATAATCCTAAGGTCATAATATTGATGGGTAGTGTTAGAATGATCAGGATGGGTTTTACCAAGGTATTGGCTATCCCTAAAACAACTGCAGCTATTATGGTTGCCTCAATACTATTAACGTGAATACCTTCCATTAGGTAAGCAATAATATAGATAGATAAAGCACTTACAGCCAATCTTAGAATGAGTTTTCGCATTTTATTCCTCCTTAAGTCAAAATATGGTATGCTATAACTATATTATAACATATAATAATTTTTACCATCAGATATTTAAGGAGGCAGATAGTAATGTTGTCTATAGGAATTATAACAGCCAGCGACAAAGGTTCTAAAGGAGAAAGGGTGGATACCAGTGGTCCATTAATCGAAGAGATACTAAAGGATTTAGGGGCTGTTGTTAAGGAATATGCAATCCTTCCGGATGAAAGGGACAAGCTGGCAGATAAAATGAAATATATGTGTGATGAACTAAAGGTTGATTTAATATTTACAACCGGAGGTACTGGGTTTTCTCCAAGGGATGTAACACCAGAAGCTACATTGGATGTAATAGAAAGGAATGCTCCAGGGATTTCAGAGGCTATAAGAATGAAAAGTCTGAGCATAACACCAAAGGCTATGCTTTCAAGGGCTGTAGCAGGAATTAGAAAGCAGACCTTAATTATAAACCTTCCAGGTAGCCCTAAGGGGGTTCGAGAGAGCATTGAGGTTATTCTACCGGCCCTCTCCCATGGTATTGGAATTCTAAAGGGTATTGATGGAGAATGCGGTAATGATCACCATCACAAATAAAGGGAGGCATTAGCTTCCCCTATTTTTTACTCCTTTTTTAAGTACTCTATAATAACCCTTCCTTCTTTATCATCCCAAGTTACTTCATATCCAAAGCTTTCTATAAATCGTATTGGTACATAATGTCTATTCTCTAAAAAAAGGCCTTAGATTACCTCTTCTTTTCCATGGATCACCACATGAATATTCTTTCTTTCACAGGTGACATTTTCATTGATCAATGGATACACCTCCTTAACACTTTCAAAAATACCATCGGCGAGGGTTTCTCTATATTCCTCGGTTTTTAATAAAGCCTCCTCCTCCGGATTTGTATGAAAGCCCATTTCCACAATGACTGCTGGCATTTTACTAGTTCTTATCACATAATAGTAATCTTTACCATAATTAGGTGAGGCGGGATCATTTATTATTCTGGTTTTAATCCCTCTATCATTTCTCCCTGTTTTTTTAATAAGTTTCCCCTGCAGGACCGTTGCATAATTCTTCGCCTCTTGACGAAATACATCTCCCCATTCTCCATTATAGCTATGAAAGGTTTCGATACCATTAGCTTTAGGTGTCGATGCCGCGTTGGTATGGAGGCTTAAATAAAGCTCCCCCTGCCATTCATTGGCCATATCTGTTCGTGATGATAAGGATACAGTTTTATCGTCTTCTCTAGTCATTAAAACTTCATATCCTTCCTTTATTAATTTTTCCTTTAATCTCAAACCGATATCAAGTACTCCATCAGCCTCAACATATCCTGTTGGGCCGATATTTGCCCGATCTTCACCACCATGACCTGGATCTATAACAATTTTCAATTTACTCCCCCCTTAAAGAAGCTCTAATTTATAATATTCTTTTATCAATAGATGTTTCCAAAACTCCTGTGATAAAGCCTTCTCATAATTGATTTATAGAATATCCTTATGGCTACAGGGCAATAATAGACTAGAAGATTCTTCTATATATATTAGAAAGAAAATTTTAAAGAAGGTGAATAAATGTCTAGTAAAAAGAAGAAAAAGCTATCACCAGCTCAACAGCAGTATCAAGCCTTCGCTAAAGCAAGGGAACCTAAAAGACCAGCAGTAACCAATACAATAAAGGCTTTTTTTGTAGGCGGGACCATTTGCTTGATTGGTCAGACCTTACAATGGTTTTTCATTGAGTACTTTAACTTTACAGAAACAACTGCTGGTAACCCGACGGTGGCTGTGCTGATTATCGTTTCTGTCCTCTTAACAGGCTTTGGAGTTTATGATCATATAGCCCAATGGGCTGGAGCAGGAACAGCCATTCCCGTTACGGGATTTGCAAATACGGTTGCTTCATCTTCAATCGAGCATAGGAGTGAGGGCTTTGTTTTAGGAGTAGGAGGAAATATGTTTAAGCTGGCAGGCTCTGTTATTGCCTATGGAGTATTTTCTGCCTTTGTTGTTGCACTAATTAAAATAATTATCCAAAAGTTAGGTGGAATGTAGATGCTTAAGGGACATCAAACATGGATCTTTGAAAATAGACCAGTGCTTCATTCTTGTGCTGCAATTGGGGGACCTTTTGAGGCAGCAGGTCCTTTATCTGCAGACTTTGACTTGTTACATGAAGATATTTGGTTGGGTCAAAATAGCTTTGAGAAGGCAGAAAAGAGGTTCTTGGAAGAGGCCTGTGAGTTTGCCATTAGAAAGGGAGGATTAAAGAAGGAGGACATTAATGTTTTTTTAAGTGGAGACTTAATGAATCAAATCATATCTTCTAGCTTTGCAGCAAGGACCATAGGAGTTCCTTTTTTAGGACTTTTTGGAGCATGCTCAAGTTCAATGGAATCTCTTGCAGTAGCTTCAGCTCTAGTAAATGGTAAATTTGCAAAATATGCCTTAGCAGCTGCCAGTAGCCATAATGCAGCAGCAGAAAAGCAATTTAGGTACCCCACCGAGTACGGTGCACAAAAACCTCCCACAGCCCAATGGACAGTTACTGGAGCGGGGGCAGCGGTGGTTACCGATTCAGGTGATGGTCCATACATAACCTCTGCTACAGTTGGCAGGGTTGTTGACATGGGTATATCTGACCCCTTTAATATGGGAGGAGCTATGGCGCCTGCAGCAGTTGATACCATTCAGGCTCATTTTAGAGATTTGAATAGAGGTCTTGATTATTATGATATGATTGCCACTGGTGACCTCGGAAAGGTGGGACATAGGATAGCCACTGATCTTTTAACAGAGCATGGATTAAAAATAAACGAAGACATTTTTACAGATTGTGGACTTTTAATATATGGTGATAATAAACAGGTTTTCGCAGGTGGTAGTGGGTGCGCCTGCTCTGCTACTGTCACCTATGGTCATATTATGAATCGAGTGAAAAAGGGAGAGTTGAAAAAAATTCTTATAGTAGCAACTGGCGCCTTATTGTCTCCAATGTCTTATCAACAAAAGGAAAGCATACCTTGTATTGCCCATGCAGTTTCAATTGAAGCTTAAGGAGGAGATGAAAGTTGGAGAAATTTTTATGGGCCTTTGTAGTAGGTGGAACCATTTGTGCCATTGGACAGGTTTTAATGGATGTATTTAAGCTCACTCCAGCCCATACCACCAGTAGCTTAGTGGTGGTGGGATCTATACTGGGGGGCTTAGGATTATATGAACCTCTAATTAAATTTGCTGGAGCTGGAGCAACGGTACCAATCAGTAGCTTCGGTAATGCCTTAGTAAAGGGCGCATTGATGGAGGCTGAAAGAAGCGGGTTAATTGGCGTTTTAACAGGTATTTTTGAGGTTACCAGCGCCGGAGTATCCTCTGCAATTGTTTTCGGGTTTATGGCCGCATTAGTATTTAGGCCTAAAGGATAAAACTTCTCGAAAGGAGGTGAATCAATGACAGTAGGGTCTCAGATTCAACAGACTATTGCCACAATCCAAAGTGCATCTGCATCTCTTAAAACCTTTGCATTAGAAACTCAAGATCAAACAGCAAAGACAGAATTTCAGCAGGCAGCACAAAACTTAGATCATATTCTAACTACTTTAAAGAATAGACAAAATTATATTAATCAACAGGAGCCCCAATATAGACAACAGTAAACAAAAGTATTCTATACGTAATCTCCTTATTTTAAAAAGGGAGTGCCCCCTTAACAATCCCTATTTCATAAGAGTTAAAAAGCAACTATGAAATTAATAAATAACTGAAGGTTTACAAAAACCTTCAGTTTTTTATTTAAATTAAATTTAAATAATCCTAGCTAAGCCATTAAATGGGGCTCCAGCTTTTCTTCTACCTCTTTTATCGCCTCCGCCAGTTTTAGATATTTCTCCTTCCATTTTTTATTTTCTGTTTCCAAAGAATAGCTAATAAAATCGGCTTCAACCTTTTGAAGTTGGGCTAATAATAGCTCCCTAGTTGAGGGCTTAGGCATCATAATAGAGTCGTCAAATAAATCTATATATAGCTCTCCCATAGAATCTACCTGGGATAAAAAGACATTTTCCTCAGCTACACCAATTTTATCTAACTCTGTCTTCAACCATTTACGATTTAAGCCAAGGCTTGCCAATGGTTCATCTAACATGTTACCATCCATCATAACGGTTTGAGGTTCCTTTATTGAGCTTACATTAATTCTTAAATCCTTAGGCTTAAGGGGCTGTAACTCCCTTTTAGTAAGAACAGAAATATCTCCATTGGCTTCCATTACTGCAAACTCAACATCAGCCAGCTGAAAAACACTTTTTCTGCGGAGCTGTGATAAAAGCTCTTCCCCTGTTATACCTGTATAATGGAGATTTTCCTCCATAATCTTCCCCTCTTTTATAATCACAATCTCTTTTCCATAAATATGATCATGGAACCATTTAGACTTTTGTATTAAAAACCTGGTTACACCAATTAAGATAAACCAAAGGGCTATAGCGGTAATTCCAACTGCCAGATTATTAACTACACCTAAAACAACAAGACCAATCATATTGGCTGCTATTAGTCCAAAAAGTAAATCTATATGGATTAATGATGATACTGGTTTTCTACCGACTATTGGCATAATTAAAATAATGAGTAAAAAGGATAATCCCACACGAAGACTTATATTTAATAAATCCATATTATTCACCCTTTCTTAAAAACCCTTATATTGCCCTTCTTCATTTTCGATCTCTTTAATTCTTGTTGATAGCTCTTGAATGGTACTACTGATTTTTTCTCTACATTCCAACATTAATTCCCTAGTTATTTTGTCAGGATGATGATTTGCATAGGTACTTATAGTTGCCTCAACTCCCTGCAGCATTGCATGGGTTTGCTTTATTTGGGATGCTACTGTCATAAACTCCTCCTTAATCTATTTATTTTCAAAGATTGTTATTTGCAAATTATAGTATTTCAATCCTTTCTTTTAACCCTTTAAACACAAGATTTTTCAAGTTTGTTCTACCATCCCTACACTTTTTTCTTTATGGAATCTATGCTATGATATTATACTGAAGGGGGGTTACATCATGAATAAATGCAATAAGGAAGACTGTCTTTGCCCTAAAGCCAACTGCCCAAGACATGGCAACTGCTGTCAGTGTATTAATCATCATTTAAAAATACAAACCCTCGTGTATTGTATGAGGAGTATGGCAAAAAAAGAAAACCTTAAGGCTTAATCAAGCTTTAAGGTTTATTTATTATGATATTGAAGATACAACATTAATTTTTAATGTTTAAATTCTCAACTTACAATCCTCAAATTTTCAATTTTTATTGCTATCTATTTACAACTCGATTAATCAAACGTAGCTCTATCATCTTATCGATTTCTTCTGTAGATAGCTCTTCCACCGTTTTGAATCTATACCCTTCAGCTTTATAAAAGTCGATAATTTCTGGTAATACCTCCAGCATTGCTGTATTTCTTTCAGTATCATGGAATAAGATAACTATCAAATTCTTATCCTCTGACGCCTCCAATACATGATCTTTAATTGTGTTCCCATTAGTATCCTTCTTTGAATCACCTGAGTCAATGTTCCAATCCATATAATAATAGCCCTTTTCATTAATATCAGCCGTTAAGATATTCATAAAGCTTTGACCACCATATTCAAAGGAACTATGGTTGGAAGACCCTCCAATAAAACGAAATATTGGAGGTGGATATGTGCCCAAAGCCTTTGTTAATGCCTCCTCAGCCTTATAAAAATCCTCATAAAAGGACTCTAGGGTACTATATATGGCATAGTCATGACTATAGGAATGGGGTAATATGGAATGTCCTGCCTCTTGAGTTTCCTTTAATATTTCAGGATTTCTTTCGATTAATTTTCCCAATGTAAAGAAGGTGGCCTTTACTTCTTTTTCTTCTAGAACCTCTAAAACCAATGGGGTTAGTTTTGTAGGTCCATCATCAAAGGTTAAAAAAACCACTTTACCCTCATCTAAAGGGATTTTCTCTTCATCAGGGTTGTCATTAACCTCACCAATGATTTCAATTACCTCTTCCCCTTCAGAAGAGTTTTCATCCTGTATGGGTGATTTAGAAGGATTATGATTTGATACATCCTCATTATTTGATGGAGTATTATCATTGGGTGGTTCATTATTACCTCTAAAGCCTTCGGCCCCAACCCCTACAACGAAAATTCCAACCATCAGAATAAAAGTAATCATTACGATTCCTGTAAACTTTATAGGCTTTTTCAATCTGTCACCCCATATCCAATGTCTTTGTGATACTCACTAAAAAAAGATTTCTTTCATCCTTACCTCTATTATATTACATTTAACACTACATTTCCTAATAAATAAACAAGAAACCCCTCATCACAATATTACTATACTGATATCTCATAACAGCTTAATGTATCCTTTGGCTAATAAGAGGCCCCTTGAATTCCTACCCTCATCGGATTTACAAGAAATAAAAAACCCACCCTCCGAAATCCATTCAAAAAGTGAGCTTTAATTAGTATTTTAATGGAGCTGATGAGCGGACTCGAACCGCCGAACCTCTTCCTTACCAAGGAAGTGCTCTACCTGCTGAGCTACATCAGCGCAATGTTTGTTTTTGAACACTAAATCATTATATATTATTTTTTCTATCTTGTAAAGGGAGTATTCACATATTTTTTTGCCACTTTTTTCAGCCTTTTTCATAGTTTTTTAAGATTCTTATTCTCTTGACTCTATTTCTATCAAGTTTTTCAATTTTAAAGGTTAACCCATGAACCTTAAGGATCTCTCCAGCCTTTGGTAGCCTTCCTAACTCACCAATGATAAAGCCCCCTATAGAATCAAATTCCTCCGACTCTAGCTTTAGATTTAGTAAGTCATTAACCATACTCAACTTAATGCTACCCTCTACTATAAATTCATTGTCGTTGATTATTTCAATTTCAAACTCATTTTCATCATATTCATCCTGAATCTCTCCAACAATTTCCTCCAGCATATCCTCCATGGTAACGATTCCTGCTGTTCCACCATATTCATCCAGTACCACAGCTATATGGTTTCTATTTTTTTTCATTTCTTTAAAAACTTCTCTAATCTTTTTAAACTCAAAGGTATAATAGGGCTTCCGCATATAGTTTTTTATATGAAATTCTCCATCAACCCCTTCAGCAAAGAATAAATCCTTCATATAGAGAATCCCAACTATATTGTCAATACTATCATCATAAATTGGATATCTTGAAAACTGCTCCTCTTTAAAATCAGTAATAATCTCATGGTAGGGTGTGTTTATTTCAAAGGCTGTAATGTCAGTTCTTTGAACCATAACATCCCGTATACTCATATCGCCAAAACCAAATACATTATGAATCATTTGCTTTTCATCAACCTCTAAAACACCCTCCTCATGGCTGACATTCACAATGGTTTTTAGTTCATCCTCTGTTATAAAGGGCTTTTCAACATCCAATCTTACTCCAAATATTTTTAAAATGGCACTTGTTATGTATGTAAAAACAATAACGATTGGATTTAGAAGGGTAATGATTAAGGAAAGGGGCCTGATGATGGACAACGAAACCCGTTCTGCCTTCTTTGCCGCAATAGACTTTGGCGTAATTTCTGCAAAAATCAATACTAACACAGTCATAATAGCAGTGGCAATGGCTACGCCCTCATTTCCATAATAGTCGATTGCAATAGAAGTAGCAAGGGCAGATGCACCGATATTTACGGCATTATTTCCAATTAAAATGGAGCTTAAAAGCTTTCCTGGTCTTTCGGTTAAGTAATGTATCAGCTCTGCCTTATCAATTTTTTCTTCCAGCATGTGCCTTATTCTAATCTTACTTAGAGCCATTAATGCAGTTTCAGAGGCAGAAAAAAAACCTGATAACAGAAGTAATAATACTAATATTAAACCTCTTATATGGTAACTATTAATCAATATCCTCACCCTACTTCCTATTTAAATACAGGGAAATGTATATAAATAGTATAGCTATATATTCATAAAATATGATAGGAATATTGGAGGCAGTATAAATGACGGAGTTCTAAAGAATTATTTTCATGTTTTTTTAGCTTAACTTTTTCTGAAAACTTACATAGAATTATCAATTTTCTTGAGATTGAAGTAAAAAGTTGTGGGTAGTAATAGAAAAGAGGTACACCAATGGGAGAGTGATATTATGTCTATACAATTAAATGGCCTTCATCTAAGTGATATAAACTTACAAATTTCATCATTAGAAGCCTCTTTAAAGTTTTATACAGAAGTTTTAGGTTTAAAGGTTATAAAACTAGATGGGAAATCAGTTAAGCTTTCAGCAACTGGTAAATCTCCAGCCCAAATTACTTTAATCTTTAATGAGGGTGCTATTGAAAAACCCTATAAAACAACAGGCTTATACCATGTTGCTATACGCCTTCCAAACCGATTAGAACTGGCCAAAACCCTAAAACATCTATTAAAATATCAATGGCCCTTGTATGGTCTATCAGATCATACCGTTAGTGAGGCTATCTATTTATGTGACCCTGATGAGGTGGGTATCGAAATATATGCTGATAAAGATCCAACAGCAGATTATAGCAATAATTTGAGTTTGGCTATGGCAACTACTACTTTAATGGCCAATGAACTGCTGGTGGAACTTGAAGACAAGGTATATTGTTGGGAAGGAATCCATCCAAGTACCGATATCGGTCATATCCACCTTCAGGTATCAGATTTGCAGAGATCTAAAAGCTTCTATTCTGATGTTCTAGGTTTTAAGGTTACTCAGGAAAGATATCCTGGTGCAGTTTTCTTAGCTGCAGGTGGCTACCATCATCATATAGCCATAAATACTTGGGGTTGTGAAGGTGCATCCCATCCCCCAGTCAATAGTGTAGGCTTAAAATCCTATTCTATTATGATAAAAGCAAAGGATACAATATATGCTATTGCAAATAAGTTAAAGGAACTGGATTATGATTTCGAGGTCACTGAGTATGATAATGATATCACCCTTCAGTTATTGGATCCCGATGAAAATTTGCTTAGAATAAAAACGTGATTAATAAAGTACTTTTAAAGATAAATGGCTAGTATAGGCGTAATCCCTATGCTAGCCATATAAATTGGGTTATTTTAATTTAACTGCAGTTCCGTAGACAAGGATCTCTGCTGCACCTTGCATTACAGCTGATGTTGCAAATCTTACATTCAGGATTGCATCGGCCCTTAGGCTGGTGGCTTCCTTTATCATTAACTCCATAGCAGTATCCCTTGCTTCGTTTAGCATTTCTGTATATTCCGTTAACTCTCCCCCTACGATATGCCTTAATACAGCCATGATGTCCTTACCTATATGCTTTGCTTTAATTGTACTACCCTTAACGATTCCAATTACTTCAGAAACCTCTCTACCTGGAATCTCCGAGGTATTAATTACAATCATTTTTCACACCACCTTTAAATTAATAATTATATTATTAGCCCTTCAATTCTTCTACATCCACCTTATAAATCCTTCCATTAACATTTATATTATAGCTTTTTATAAATAGGTTTTTCCTATTTGATGTATTATCTTCTTGATTCTTTAGCCCATCTATTTTAGACCTTTGCATAGCCAAAAGCTCCTGTGCTTCTTCTATGGAAACCTCCTTGAAGGATATCGAGTCTCCTGGCTTCAATTGAGCAAGATAAGGTATGTCTACCGAAATCACATTGGCTATTTTTGTATAACCACCAGTGGTTTGATGGTCAGCCATCATAATTATGGGTTTACCCTCTCCAGGTACTTGTATTGCCCCGAGATTAATTCCTCCTGAAACAATATCTGCAGCCTTGGTATGGGAGACCTTGGGGCCATCAAATCTTAGCCCCATCCTGTCGGCTTGATTTGTCAATTGATATTGGCTATGAAGAAAGACTTCCTTTCCCTCCGGTGTAAAAGTATCATCCTCTGGTCCCATAACTACTCTAATGGTCCTATTGGTTACTGTATAGTCCGGAATCATATTATGAGGAATCCTGTTAATTATGGGTTTTTCCGTAGGTTTATTTAATTGTAATAAATCTCCATCCTTTAGTCTTTTTCCCTCTAAGCCCCCAAAGGCACCCCTTAAATAGGTAGATTTACTACCCATAATTATTGGTATGTCAAAGCCTCCGGCTACTGCTAGATAGCCTCTACACCCAGATTTCAGTCCTTTAAAGGAAAGTATATCACCTCTGTAGGCCCTTTGGGTTTGATACATCGTTATTGGATGATTATTCAAAAGGGGTTGAAAGTCTCCACCAGTTACAGCAAAATCCACTTCACCATGAAAAGCGATGGATGGTGGCATCATTGTAAACTCTAATGCTCCTTCTGTTGCCTGATTCCCCACCAATAGGTTGGCTAATTCCAAGGAATAAAGATCCATTCCTCCAGATGTTGGTATTCCATACTGTTGATAGCCTATTCTACCGAAGTCCTGAATAGTAGTAAGAATTCCTGCCTTTAATATTTGTATTTTAGTCATGGTCCTCTACCTCCTTAAAGGTAGTCTTCTGAACTTTATAAGTATTTTCTAATACTTCCTTTGATATTCTTATGAAGTCTTCCTCGGAAATTGAATAAAAGCTAAGGTACTGTCCTGCTTTAAAAAGGGTTACTTCCTCCCTCAGGGGATTAAATAGCTGTAAAGGGGTTCTTCCAATAATTTGCCATCCACCAGGGCTATCGATGGGATATATACCTGTTTGACTACCTGCAATTCCAACGGAACCTGCAATGATTTTCTCTCTGGGAACAGTTAATCGGGGTGTAGCAATTTTCTCTGACATTCCTCCTAAATAAGGAAAGCCTGGGGTAAAGCCCATCATATATATTAAATATCTTCCGCCGGTATGAATTTTTATAATCTCTTCAACTGTTAGATTGTTATGACTGGCAACGGATTCTAAGTCAGGACCATAGCTTCCTCCATACACAACAGGAATCTGAATAACTTCCCTTGGAGCCTTTGAAATATCCTTATACTTTCCTTCTACCTTCTGCAATTTTAAACAAAGCTCTTTATAGTTAATTTTTAAAGGATCATAAATCATTAAGATGGTTGTATAGGCTGGTATCATTTCAATAATTTGATATTCCTCTTTATGATCTTCGAAAAAGGCCATAAAGCTTCTGATTCTATTATGGGTTTCAACAGAGATTTCCTCTCCAAAGGTTATTAAGATGCCATTATCGCCTGATGGTTTAAAGGATAAGCTATATTCAGTCATTAATGTGTAAAACCTCCTTTTATCTAAGAGCTTTCAAAATAATATTCTCTGCCTGCAACCTCTCTCTTAAACCACAAGCAAAGGAAAGGGCCAATGGGTTATCTCCATGGATACAAATGCTATCTGCCTTTAAGGAGATTTCAGCACCTTCTATGGATACAACCCTGCCTTCTTTAATCATTTTTACTACCCTAGCCTTACATAGTTCCTCATCATGAATAAGGGCCCCTTCTATATTTCTAGATACTAGAGTACCATCCATATTATAGCTTCTATCTGCAAAAACTTCATTTGCTCTAGGGATTCCTACATCATCTGCCGCTTTAATTAAATTGGAATTGGCCAACCCCATTAAGATTAATCCCTTGTCAAAAGCTGCTATGGCTTCTGCAATAGCCAATGCCATGGAATAATCTGCTGCAGCCATATTATATAATGCACCATGGGGCTTAACATGCTGAAGGATTCCTCCATTGGCCTTTACAAAGGCATATAAGGCCCCAACTTGATAGGTAATATAGGCCTTTAACTCCTTAGGTGAAACAGCCATGTTTCTTCGACCAAAGCCCAAAAGGTCTGGAAAACCAGGGTGAGCCCCTATCGCAACACCCTTTTCTATTGCCATCCTAACGGTTTTTTCCATGACTAAAGGGTCTCCACCATGAAAGCCACAGGCAATATTCACAGAGGTGACATAGTCTAGGATTGCCTCATCATTTCCAATTGTATATAAGCCAAAGCTTTCTCCAAGGTCACAATTTAAGTCTATAGTTTTCATCATTAAATCACTCCTTTATTCTCCCTTCTACATTCTACATTCTTCATTTAACTTATCTGTCCTCATTTTGCATTTTGCATTTTTCAATTTCAACTTTCAACTTTCAACTTTCAATTCTCAATTTTCATTATTATTACCTGATTTTTAGCCTATTTCCCGATCAGCTTCCTTCAAAGCTCTTATAACTACTCCCCTAATTTTATTAAAAATATCTAGGTTAATCTCTAAACTTAAACCATCAACCGTCATTTCTCTTTTTTTGCTACAACCATCCACTCCACCAGCATTAACCATAGCCGATACCATTTTTACTTCCTCATGGGATTGATGCAATAGCATTTCTGAGGCTAAAATCGATAAACCTGCTGTAATTCCGTGGCCTCCCCAGTTGGAAACACCTGCAATTATTAAATAGTCAGAGGCAGTTTCTGCCCATATCCTTTGACCTTCCTTTATCTCTTCATTAATTAAATGGATCACCTTCCCCATTCCCATTTCGTTCCCACCATCTCCGATGGCTATGGTTTTAATATTCTTTTCTTTAGCAAGGATGAAGAAATAGTCAGTATTGGGTACAAAGGGGCTTAAGTCCTCCCCCCTCATGGAGTAGCATTTTCCATCCCTTCCCCTACCGGGTCTCTCTATAGCTATAATATGGGTTGGATGAAACACCTCAATAAGCTTCTTGCAAAAACCCTTTGTATCACCAAAGGGTGTTATATAGATACTTGCATCAATATTCAATGCTCTACAGCATCCCTCAATTAAAGGACTAGAAAATTCATCTGTTACAAAAACCACATCCTTACCCAACTGCATCAATCCATTTGCGATGGATACAGCCCCCAGGGGACCATCGGTTTCGCCAATCATTGCATCTTTAATGCAGAATCCTGTTATAATCATCACCCTTTGGGAGTTTACATATAGCTCCTCGATAGAATCTTCAAGATCCCCTTTTTGAATCAATGATTTTAGCCCTCGTTTACCATAGTCCACCGATATAATTTCTTCAATTTCATCGAAAAACCCCTTATACATCCTTCTTCAGCTCCTCATCCCTAACATCTGTAATAAACATATGACCTGGAGCATGGGTTATAACAAGATCGGGCTTTGCCCTCATTATTGCAACCTGAGGAGTAACCCCACATGCCCAAAATACCGGTACTTCATCATCCTTTATGGTTACCATATCTCCAAAATCTGGGAGGGTAATGTCTTTGATTCCGATCCCTTCTGGATTGCCGATATGAATAGGAGCTCCATGAACCTTAGGAAATTGAGATGTTATTTCCACAGCCTTTTCAACTAATCTTCTAGGTATGGGCCTCATACTCACCACCATTGTTCCACTAAATATCCCAGCAGGAGCACATTCAATATTGGTTATATACATTGGTACATTCCTTTCCTCTTCTATATGTCTAATTGGTATATCTTCTTTAAGCAATGCACTTTCAAAGGTGAAACTACATCCTAACAAAAATGAAACAAAGTCATCCTGCCAAATATCTTCAATAGATGTTACTTCCCTAGCTAGATTCCCGTCTTCATATATTCTATACTTAGGAATATCCCTTCTAATATCACCATTTGATGCAACCTTAGTTGTTGTATATTTTCCCCTTTCGCAGACCTCAAGAATAGGACATGGTCGAGGGTTTCTTTGACAAAAGAGTAAAAAGTCAAATGCATATTTATAGGGGAGGACAACTAAATTTGCTTGTGTATATCCTTGTGCTAGTCCAGGGGTTGGCCCTTCCCAGTTGCCCTCTCCTATGATTTTTCTAGCCATTTTTCCTGTATAAATTTCCATTATTATTAATCCCTCCAAAAATGATATAGCATTGATAATATTCAACAAATATCTTGTAATACCTTCAATCTACTACAAAAACCTTAGCCTCCCTTGTGTATATTTACACTTTTTAACGCATAAACTAATTTGATTTTTTGTTCTAAGTATATTATAATATTTATAATTTTCAGTTAAATGCAATTCTTTTAGTATTATTCTGTAGTTTTCTGTTGTCCAAATAGTATATTTAATTGATACTGTAATTACTTAACAATTAATGCATTGAAATATTATGCCATAATCAAAGGGAATTAAAAAGATAATATTATCTTTTTAAATATAAAAAAATAAGGGGGAAATGAAATGAATAAGCGAATTTTTTCATTATTACTGGCAGTTCTTCTAATAGCTGCTTTAGTAGTAGGCTGCTCCAGTACAAGCAATGAAACAACTTTTATCTCTATTGCAACAGGTGGTACATCTGGTACTTACTATCCTCTAGGTGGAGCCTTTGCTAAGGTATTTAATGACAACGTAGAGAATGTGACAGCCAATGCTCAATCTACAAATGCATCTGTAGAAAATGTTGGACTTCTTGAAAAGGGTGAAGCTGAATTAGCCTTTATCCAAAACGATGTTACTTACTATGCCTACACTGGAACAGAAATTTGGGAAGGCAAAGAAAAAGTAACAAATGTACGTGGAATGGCGATGCTATATCCTGAAATCGTTCAAATCGTTGCTTTAAAGGATTCCGGTATTGAGTCAGTCGAGGATTTAGTTGGCAAGAAGGTGGCAATTGGTGCTCCTGGTTCTGGTGCAGAAGCCAATGCTAGACAAATTTTAGCTGCCCATGGAATTTCCTATGATGATTTAGGAAAAGCAGATTATTTATCCTTTGCTGAAGCAGCAGATCAATTAAAAAACAAGCAAATGGATGCAGCCTTTGTAACTGCAGGTATCCCTACCTCTGCTATAACAGAAGTAGCTCAAACTGCAGATGTTGTTGTAATTCCAATAAGTGCTGAAAAAATTGCTGAGCTTTCTAGTCAATATCCATTCTATGCAGAAGTTGTAATTCCTGCTGGAACCTATAAAGATCAAGATTCAGATATCACTACAGCTGCTGTTATGGCGATGTTGGTTGTTAAGGCAGATTTAGATGAAGATTTAGTTTATGAACTAACAAAAGCGATCTTTGAAAATAGACAAGTAATAATTGACACTCATAACAGAGGAAACGACATAACCCTTGATACTGCATTGGCTGGAATGCCTATTGAAGTGCATCCTGGTGCTCAGAAATATTACGATGAGAAGGGTGTTAAATAATTTCTCTTAAGGAGGTTAAGGTATTGGGGGATCTCCCCCAATACCTTATTATCTAATGAATAAAAGGTTAAAGTTATTAATATCAACCATGGTCATAGTCATTACTTTAGCTTCTTTAGTTTCTATTAGTTATTTAGAAGCAACTGATTTTTTCAATAAAAACGTATTAGGTAGATGGGTAATAGACGAGAATTCCCAATTCACTATAAAATTTACCCACTCAGTTATGTTGACACCGGTTTATGAGGTGTATGAATTTAATGAAGATAATGAAATTCTACTGGTTGAAACCACCTTTTATTCTTATGGTGCCGGACTACCAGAAACAACTGAGTACGACTTTGAAATGACAAATAATAGCTTTAGAATTTATAATATAAGCAAAATAATCGACCCCTTGGTTTATAGAACAGGGGCAACTATTGGAAATACAACCCTAATCATTAATGAAGAAGAAATTCCATTTTTAGAGTTTTCAGATGGAGGAACTCCCGTGCATTTGGTTAAAAGAAAGAGACCACTTTCTGTTTTTATACTTGAGGAGGTAATATTGTGGATTTCAAAAACGATGAAGTTCTAGAAAATGAAAATACAGAAGTTCGAGATGTCGATGAGCTTCTTGAAGAATTTGATAAAGAGGCATCTGCTGCCAGAAAAGTAAAGGGTATAATGGCTATTGTGATATCAGCTATTGCCATATTTATGTCTTTATTTCATTTATATACTGCAGCCTTTGGAACCTTACTTTCTATTCGACAAAGATCATTACATCTTATTTTAGCCTTTACCTTAGGCTTTTTACTTTATCCAGCCTTTAAGAAGAGCAGTAAAGTAAAAATCGCTATTACAGATTATTTATTAGCAGCTTTATCTATTGTAGTTTTTGGATATTTATTTGTAAACTTTGAAGCAATTGCCCTTAGGGGTGGAACAGTAGAGACGATGGATGCCGTCTTTGGTATGCTGGCTATATTAATCACTCTAGAGGTAACCCGTAGAGTTGTAGGACCTGAACTGCCAATTGTCGCAATTATTTTCTTGATTTATGCAAAGTTCGGCCCCTACATGCCAGGTATATTAGCCCACAGAGGCTTTTCGTGGGAAAGAATCGTAAGTCATATGTATTTAACTACTGAAGGTATTTTGGGAATTCCAATTGGAGTTTCTGCCACCTTTGTATTTATGTTTATTCTCTTTGGTGCATTCCTAGATAAAACTGGAGTTGGTAAATTCTTCATCGACTTAGCCTACAGCTTGACAGGTCACTTAAAAAGCGGTCCTGCAATGACTGCAGTTGTTGCCAGTGGTTTTATGGGATCAATATCTGGAAGTTCTGTTGCCAACACCGTTACAACTGGAGCCTTCACAATCCCACTAATGAAAAAAATTGGATACAAGCCTCACTTTGCTGGTGCAGTTGAAGCAGCAGCATCAACTGGAGGTCAAATTATGCCCCCTGTAATGGGTGCAGCCGCCTTTATTATGGCTGAGTTTACAGGTATCCCCTACATTCGAATTATTGCTGCGGCGGCTATACCAGCCTTTTTATATTATTTCGCAGTGGCTGCTATTGTTCACCTAGAAGCCTCCCGACTGGGGTTAAAGGGTATTCCAAGAGAACAGTTACCAAAATTAGGTGGTATTTTAAAGAAGCAAGGATATTTATTTATCCCTCTGTTTTCAATAGTATTCTTCCTTATTCAAGGTAGAACTCCCCTATTGGCTGCCTTTTATTCTATCGTTATTTCAGTTGTGATAGCAACAATAGCAAGTATCGTTTCATGGAAGGTTTATGGAAAATTTACCTTTACTACAAAGGATTTAATTTCAGCCCTTCAGCATGGAGCTAAAGGTTCAGTAAGTGTTGCCTGTGCCTGTGCCTGTGCAGGTATGATTGTTGGAGTAGTTACTCTAACTGGTTTAGGCCTACGTATTGCCGAGCTGATTGTTACACTTGCTCAAGGAAAACTAATTCTTACCCTACTGTTTACTATGGTGGCTTCAATCATATTAGGTATGGGTCTTCCTACTACAGCAAAGTATATTGTATTGGCCACAATGGCAGTGCCTGCCTTAATTAAACTTGATGTAAACTTAATGTCAGCCCATTTATTTATTTTATACTTTGGTGTTATAGCCGATATTACCCCACCAGTAGCTCTAGCAGCTTATGCAGGGGCAGGTATAGCTGGGGCAAATGCCATGAAAACTGGATTCCAGGCCGTTAAACTGGCTCTGGCCGCCTTCCTGGTCCCCTATATATTTGCCTATAATTCCAATCTAATTTTAGTAAAAGAGGTAATTGATACTACAGTTGTATTCGTTCCATTCTTAACAGCAGTACCCGTAATACTATCATCGATACTGGGGATACTCTGTTTGGCATCAGGTGTATCTCAATATATGATTACTAAGAACAAAGTCTATGAAACGATATTATTACTTGTAGCTGCCATCAGCCTACTAAATCCAGGGATCTATTCCGATGTCTTTGGTTTAGTGGTATTTGGCACAATATATTTCCTACAAAGAAAACGTTCAAAAGAAGTTATTGAAATGACAGCATAAAAGTAAGAACAAAAGCATTTCATGCGTTAATTTTCTATGGTTAAAATGCTTTTGTTTTCCAGGGAACCCATGTGTTCCCTAGGACGTTTCACTTTCGGTCGTCTCACCGTCTCGACGCCGTTCGTAGCATAGTGTCACTTATTCGTGACACAACTCACCTCTCCTTACTTTAATAAGGGGGAACGCCCCCCTTAACAACCTCCCATTTCATAGGACTTAAAACGAATTTTTCCTATGAAATAAAAAAGTGGAGGGTTCATTCCCTCCATTTTTTGAGTTTGTAGACAAAGTCGACAATATACTATTCTATATGAAAATTGATATTTGCTACACCAGAATTAACATCTAAAATCAGTTTACTTTCAGCCTCTTCAAATCCAGGAGTAACATAATAATCATCGATCAACCTCCAGCCCTTAGATTTAAGATTAGAATTATTTAGAGCTCCCTGAAGCTTAATTTTAGCCCCTATTTTATCACTAATATAGATATCTAAATCCGAAGCCCCAGAATCAATTTTAGCTCTGGTTTCAGTGTGGCTATCTCCAAAGATAATATCTAGCTTTCCTGCTCCCATTGCAATATCCAGTTCATGAATCTTTAAATCTGAAAAATCTAGGGTTCCTTTAACTGCCCCAACATCCGCATCAACATTCCATATTACATCCTTATTTAGTTTAAACTTACTGTCTAGATTCTTTCTACTCATCAGCTGAAATCTTTTAGACATATTCTCTATGGTTATGATTGCATGGGTATTGTCTTTTGTATATCTTATTTCAGGCTTATAATAACCTCCATCATATAGGGCATTCAATAAGCGATTCTCAGAGCTGTTTATGTCAAAGGTGGTTCCTCCTAGCTTAAGATTCAATTCTCCAGTTTCAACTCGAGGATTATAATCAATTGCTAGTTCATCACCCTTTACAAAATTGGTATTATAGCTGCCTTGATAGTATAATCCATACCCGATTAGAATCACAAAGAACAATATCCAGGTAACAGCCGAAACAATTTTATTCTTCTTGAAAATGGTATTAATTCCTATGGCTATTAAAATCAATGGCCAAAGATCTATGATACTATAAAAAATCGACCAGTTCAAATAGCCTAAGTTGGTTAGCAAAAAGATTACTCCAATGGAAATAAGAATGATTCCTCCAATTATTTTATCTTGCTTCATTTAAATCACTTCCTTCCATTAACCAATAGGTATACACCCACTGCAATAATGATTCCAGGGAAAACTAGCTTGAAGCTCAACCAATGCCAGTTAAAGAAGGTCTTTGAAAATAAAAAGCTACCCAATAGTACTAAGCCTAAGCCAACTAGAAGATTATTATTATTTTCCTTATCTTCTTCCTTGTGACTATTTCTAAATTCAGAATTAGGTGAATCATTAGGTACCATTATTTCTTCTGTATCATCACTGGATACCTCTACTACGTAGCTACCAGCAGGCCTCTCTGTCATGATAATTGCAGCAGCTATATAAATAATTAGTCCTGTACCCCATGCAAAGGTAAAGAATACCCAAAATAGCCGTACTAAAGTAGGATCAACATCTAGATACTCTGCTATACCCCCACAAACACCTGCTAGCTTTTTATCTTTCCTTGATAGGTATAAACGTTTATTCATCTTAATACTCCCTTTCTCTTCCTGTAATATTTTTAAATCCTGCAGGATGAACATATAAGTTTTTCTTGCTTCAACCTATACTACGGATTAAATTTTATTTTGTTTATTTAAAATAAAAAATTTTTCATAAAAAAAGAGTTATTTTGTTAAATAACCCTTTTAAAAGATTGATTTTAAGCCGGTTCTACTAACAAAGGAGGAAGATTAATCCTCTCTTTTACCATCTCCTTTAACATATCTATATCCCTTATCGTAGAGTCTAACCATAGCTCCAACTGATCATCCTTCAATATAAGGGGCATTCGGTCATGGATATGTGCTAAATCCGACAAAGGATTGGTAGTGATTATGGTAAACCCATTGTAAGCTTCACCCTTTTTATCATGAAAGCTACCATAGAGTCCAGCTAAGTAAAAATGCTTTTCACTCTTCATAAAAATTTTATGCTTAACCTTTTTACCCTCTTCAGCCTTCCATTCGAAATAATAACTTACTGGAATTACGCAGCGTCTTTCTTTAAAGGCACCCTTAAACATTGGCTTTGTATCTATGGTCTCTAATCTAGCGTTTATGATGATATTCTTCAGAAAGGGGGCAGAGAATCCCCATCTATAATGGGCCAAAATATTCTGCTTTTTATTTATAACTATGGGGAACTCATTTGAAGGAAAGATTTCTCCATATTCTCTAGACCGATCATCCACTTCCTCAATTGCAAACTTCCTAATAACCTCCTCTAAATCCCCTTCAAAGAAAAATCTACCACACATTTCCTCAACTCCTTTATTCTATATTTCCTCTAGGGAAGGATTAATGGTTTTGATCCCTAGAGTAAAGAAAACTACACCAAACATTAGTAAAATCCCTAAACTACTTAAATGTTCAACAATAGAAGCCCCTTCTGCAAGCTTATCGTAAACCTCCATAAACCATTTCTGAGGTATAAAGTTAGATAAAACCTTTAATGAATCAGGCAAAAACTCTACAGGAAAGAAGCTTCCCCCCAGTAGGCAGGTTGGCACTGTAATAAAGGTGTTAAGGACACTATACCTCTGAGAATCTCTCACAAAGCCTGCTAAACCAATTGAGATACCTGTGGCTGTTATCAAAAACACCCCAACGATGAAAAATAGCTCTATTAAGGGTATATGGTATTCTATTTTCATAATATATCTAGTGATTAATATATAAGTTAAAACCTGCAGTCCTCCTAGTGTTAGAAAAGACATTAGGTATCCCAAAGATATATTTATTCTACCTAATGGAGAAGTATAAATTCGCATCAGCGTTTTCATTCTTCTATCCTCTAATATATTACCAGTTACTGCACCCATAAACATTAAAATAAACATTGTTGAAAATCCCAATACCATTCTACCCTCATTAACTGGGTTTTCTACTTGGGCATTAATAACCTCTCCTTTAATGACCCCTTCAAGAGTAGACCTTAATTGTGCTAATCCATCATCCTTTTTAAGGGAATAGATTTTGATCCTATTGTGATTATTATTCTCCTCAGTATTTGCCGCTATCACATAATTAACAGTTTTATCATTTAGGGCTTCTTCAATATTTTCTTCCTCTATCTTAACACCAATATATTGATCACTATTCTCTACTATACCTATAACCTCTTTGCTTAATCCTGGTTCTATGAAACCAATCCTTATAATGGGCT
This sequence comes from Alkaliphilus serpentinus, assembly GCF_009017255.1. Taxonomy (GTDB): domain Bacteria; phylum Bacillota; class Clostridia; order Peptostreptococcales; family Natronincolaceae; genus Alkaliphilus_D; species Alkaliphilus_D serpentinus. Next base: position 170,398 of record NZ_WBZB01000013.1, read on the forward strand.
GCCGGGTCATAGCCATTGCCAATACTGCAGCCAAAATAGGAAAAATCAATAAATATAATAATGAGCTGGGTTCCTTAAGTAATCTTTTAAATACATTATTTGAGATTTTGAGACTATCCATTTATTCCTTCCCTCCTATAAACGATCGTTGCTAATACTGAAAGGGCTAAACCTAATGGAATCAGCACCATTAAGGAATGAGATAAAGACGTAATTCCATTACCCTCCATAAGGTTTATATAGCCTTGACTAGCCCACCAATTTATTGTGAATTTACTAACCTCTCCAAAGCCAGTATTCATGGTTAATCCACCACTTAAAAAGGTCATTACTACAATGATCGTGGACATGACTCCTGATGCTACCTTTGAATTATCAAACATTCCTGAAAACACCATTCCCATTGCAAGGGATACAAAAACAACTGTGATGGTGATGATAGCAAGGCCTATTAAAGAAGGCCCAAAGTCTATTTTAAAGATCATCTTCATAAGGAATATTAAAGAACTGGCGCTTAAACCAAGGATAATGAATTGTCCTGTAATACTTCCAATAATATATTGGCTTTTTTTGATAGGCGTAGAAAATATCCTAGCTATGGTTTTTTCTTCTCTTTCAGCTATTTCTGTGGTGGCCAGCAAAATACTGGTTAGCATTGTAAACATTACAACCATTGTAACCGCGAAGCCTTGAATCATACTTAAGGATGAAGCCTTTCCTATTAGAATAATCTCTACAATATCACTCCCCATTGGGTTTATAGCAGGTGATGGGATTTCATTAAATACTGAGGAAATTACAAACATTTGAAACAAAGGCAAGCCTATTAATATTGGTATAAAAACAATATTTCTAAAAAAACCCTTAATTACTTTTTTTGCAATACTAAAAATCAACATACCAACACCCCCTAATCCCTTAAGTTTCGCCCTGTAAGCTCGAGAAAAACATTTTCTAGATTAATTTCTTTAATGGATATATTCTTTAACTTCCCCTCATCCTTAACCAACATAAAAATAATATCCTGAAGTCTTTCTTGGGGTTCCTCTGCTATAATCTCTATCAAGCCCTCCTTTGAATCAACATGAATCACACCAGGAAGCTCCTTTATATTTCTTAAAGCTCTATCGTTATAATCATGGGCCTCAACTAGTATTTTTTCCTTAGTGGAGGCCTTTTGCTTAAGCTGTTGCTTACTTCCTAAAGCAATAAGTCTACCTTCATCTATAATCCCTATTCTATTACATATGGCTTCAACCTCTTCCATATAATGACTGGTATAAATCACGGTTGTGCCCCTATTGTTAAGCTCCATAATAGAATTTAGTATATGGTTTCTAGACTGGGGGTCAATTCCTACTGTAGGTTCATCCATTATAATGATCTCCGGATTATGGACTAAGGCGCAGGCTATATTTAATCTTCTTTTCATGCCTCCAGAAAATTTCTTTGGTTTTTCCTTAGCCTTCTCAGTTAAACCCGTAAAGCTTAAGGCCTCCTGTACCTTTTCCTTTAGCTCACTTCCCTTTAATCCATATAGGCTACCAAAAAAGGTAACATTCTCTATAGCTGATAAATTAGTATAAATGGCTATATCCTGTGGTACAAGACCAAGCTTCTTTTTTGCTTCAATAGGATTTTTTATCACACTTATTCCATCTATGAATATTTCCCCACTATTGGGCTTTAATAATCCAGCCAGCATTTTAATTGTAGTGCTTTTTCCAGCCCCATTAGGACCTAATAATCCAAATACCTCTCCCCGCTCAATTCCAAAGCTTATCTGGTCAACAGCAATATTATGAGAATACCTTCTAATAACATTATCAAACTGAATATATGACATCTCTATCCCTCCAATTTCTCTTTATATTTAAATTATAGGATATTATTGGGGGAATCTCCATTACCCTAGGTCATTAAGATGAATGACGAAAGTCATTTCTTAGAATATACAATAAAAAAAGCCTATAACAAGGCTTTTACATACTCTTATTTACTGCCTCCCTTCAAATAAAAAATTGCCATCTGGGTTCTATCCCTCAAATCTAGCTTGTGGAGGATCTCTGATATTTTATTCTTTACGGTTCCCTCCGATAGATATACCCTATCAGCTATCTCTTTATTGGATAGTCCCTCAGCAATAAGCTCCATTATATTGATTTCTGTATCATTTAATCCATAAATATCCCATGAAGTCTCCTTTTTTATCTGTAGCATGGAGGTTAGCTTTAGGGCAACATCTTGATGTATAAGAATATTTCCATTATAAACTGCTTTGATTGCATCAATTAGCTTATCTGGTGAAACATTTTTTAATAGAAAACCCTTTGCACCATTTTTTAGAGCCTCATATACATATTCATCCTCATCAAAGGTTGTAAGGATGATGATCTTTACTTTAGGATATAAACTCATTATTTTTTTAGTTGCAGATACCCCGTCACATATAGGCATTCTTATATCCATTAAAATAACATCTATAGGATTATTTTTAATAGCATCGATTGCCTCTCTACCATTACTACAGCTGGTAACCACCTCAATTGAAGAATCAGTTGCCAGAATGTAGCTTAAGCTACTGGTTATCATTTGGTCATCATCCACCAGCATAACTCTTATTTTCATCCACTTCACCCCTTCCTTGAACAGGTATTATCGTACTGATACTAAAGCCCCTTTCAAGTAGTTCAACTTTAATTTCACCCCCGAATAATGCTACCCTGTCCTCCATCCCACTGATGCCCATACCCTTAGATAGGTTATTGCAGCCGATGCCATCATCAATAACCGTCATCATAAGACTATCATGATTATAATGAACTACGATATCTAAATTCTTTGCATTCCCATGCTTAATAGCATTGGTGGCAGCCTCTTGTAGATTTCTATATAGGGCAGTTACTTCTCCCGGTAAGAGATCGTAAGGACTACCAACAATATTAAAGTTTGTTTTAGTGTCTGTTTCCCTACTAAATTCGTCAAGGAAATCTACTAAAGCTAATATTCCGCTTCTATGCTTCTTGGGTTTAATATTTTTTACGGTTGATCTAAGGATGTTTACACAGTTTTTTAATAAGTCCCTTGAACTATATAGCAATTCCTCTGCCTTTTGAGGTTCCTTTTCCTTCACAATTAGAATAGCCTCCATCTGCATCAATAATGCCGTCAACTTATGACCTATTGTATCGTGTATTTCTACTGCTAATCTACTTCTTTCCTCTAGTTGGGCTTGATTTTCAACCTTTTTTGAGTAATCCTCCAAGGTTTTTTTCGCATTCTCCAGCTGGTAGCTATACCTTCGATTTCTATCATAGAGCTCTTCAATTTCTTCAATTTTTTCCTGAAGGCTATATAATTGATTTCCAAAAACCATCATAAATATGATGATCATGAAATTTAAGGCAAGGACCTCTAGGCCCGAATAATAGCTAAAATATATGATAATGGGAATAACCGAGTAGCTAAAAAACTTGTTTATCGAAACATTATCTAGAACTAAAATATAAAAGAATAGATAGTTTGCCCTTTCGTATTGAATACAAAGAATCAATAATAAGCCTATATCAATTAAAGTAGATAGGGGATACCATTTATCCTTTATAATATTAACCCTAAGCTGTGAATTAAAAATAAAGGCAAGAAAAATAAATATGTAAAAATCATTTACATCACTTCTGTTTATGATATTTATAGACACAACAATGAAAATGATTAATAATCTAATAAGCTGAGATAAATTAACAAAGCTTTTTCTCATGTTGTTTTCCTCCACCTATTGCAATTTAAACTATATTATAACTATCATAGCATAGATTCTGGTTCACTAAAACATCAAAGGATGTATTCGAATGAAAAAACCAGCCCTACAATGAGTATAAGCTGGTTCTTATGAAATGCTATTGTATCGTTTCCTTAAGATAATCCACTACTAAGGATTCTCCAAAAGCCCTTGCTTTGTGTTGGACCTCTTTGTCTTCATAAACTGGCTTTTCATCTACATTTGAAATAAAGAAATTCCCTTTATATTCGGTGTTCACCGATCTAAAGAATAAATCAAAGATTGGTTCCACTGCAGACAATCCATAGGGCTGCTCCTTTGCCCCACCTGTAATTAAAACAAAACCAAATCGCACCTTATTTCTATCTATTAATGAGTTTTTTAAAGCATACTTACTAGACCAAATTACTTGATTTCTATCTATTAAAGCCTTCAATTGGGCTGTTATGCTATTAAAATACAGGGGAGATGTAACGATAATCATATTGGCATCATTAAATTTTTCTATTAAACCCTTCATATCATCCTTTATAACGCATCCTAACTTATGGCTACAGGCATCACAAGCTGTACAGCCAGCAATATTTAGATCTGCGGCATTGATTCTTTCAATTTCTACTTCCTCTGACTTTTCCTTTAAGCCTAATAAAAAGTTATCTAAAAGCGTATCGTTGTTCATTTTCTTCCTTGGACTACCCATGATTGCAAGAACCTTTATCACTTTAAACTTACTCCTTTCTTAGTGGAATTTATGTATCTTGTCCATTATATAACAAAACTCCCATCAGCAGAATGATAATTTTGCAATTTACTTATAATAATATCAGATCTACACTAAATGATTATGAAACTGGAGGTGTTTATTATAAAAAAAATAAAAACATTAGAACTTTGGGGGTGCATTTTTACCATCATCCTTGGAACCCTATTTCATTTCGCCTATGAAGCAATTAATCAGTGGAGACCCTTAGCCTTTTTCTTTCCAATAAATGAAAGTGTTTGGGAGCATTTGAAAATGTCCTTCTGGCCCTTCATTTTCTTTGGAATCATAGAAGCCTTTATTTTAAAAAGTAGAATTTCTAATATCATTGTCTCTAAAACATTTGGGATTTATACTAGTATTGTCCTAATAGTGGGAGTTCATTATCTGTATCGATCTATAGTAGGTCATCCAGTTGTGGTTGCTGATATCATTCTATTTATCACTTCCATTATAATTGGTTATTTAGTAAGCTATAGGGTTTTAATTAAGAAACATTTAAGTACAAGCCTTAAGCTGCTTTCCTATTTTCTAATACTTATGCTTGCTTTTATGATCATCTATTTTACCTATTATCCACCTGACTTTTTCCTTTTTATAAGTGGTAGCTAAAGTTAGTAAACTAAAATTTGCAAGTTGAATATTGAAAATTGAAAGTTAAGTACTTAGAATCAAAGGGAAAAATAAAATAATTAAAGAGATGCATTTAATGATTTAATGCATCTCTTTTACATATTGATTAAAAATCAAACACATTATGGGTCTATGGCACTAGATAACAGTTTTTGTAGAACAGATGCAATTACTGCAATCACAGTTGGAGCACCAGTGATGACTAAACCAATAATTATAAGGCCTGGGGCTTCGTCTAACTCTGCTAGTAATAAATAAAGGGTATATTGCTAAGGCCTAAGAAATAAATTATTAGTTACTCTCGAAAGATGATTTTACCCTCCTTCATACTATCTACTATAACTAAGGACTTTAGATTTATCCCTAAATCCCTTACAATTTTACCCCCCTGCTGAAAGCCCTTTTCTATCACAATCCCAACTCCCATCAATTCAGCATGAGCTTCATCAATGATCTCCTTTAATCCAAGGATGGCCTGCCCCTCAGCTAAAAAATCATCTATTATAAGGACTTTATCCTCTTTGAATAAATATCTTTTGGAGACCCTAATTTTGTATTTCATCCCTTTGGTATAGGAATATACTTCCCCCTCATAGGTCTCTCTATCTAAATTCTTTGATAAGGTCTTTTTAGCAAAGACAACAGGCACCTCTAGATACTGTCCAACGAAGACTGCTATGGCAATTCCAGAAACCTCTGCAGTTAAAACCTTTGTTATCCCCATACTCTTGAATCTCTTAGCAAACTCCTTACCCATCGCGTTTAAGAGAGGAATGTCCAATTGATGATTCAAGAAGCTATCAACCTTTAAAATTCCTTCTCCCTCTACCCTTCCAACCTCAAGTATTTTTTTCTTTAACAACTCCATAAAACTCCTCCTCGGCATTCATTCAATGTATAAACAAAAATTTAAAAACCCTATAGAAAATCTACAGGGTTTATAATTGGCAGCAACTGAAGAAGGGCAGATCCCTCCTATAACTATAAACTCCCGTAGTCAGATCCTTTACGGGGATCTGGTAGATACTTATGGACCATATTTCCATTATTATACGAGAACCATATATAATTGAAATCTATTTTATATTAAAAAATCAAGAAAAGCAATAGTTATTCAATTTATTCTGTTTACATAATATTGTTTTTCCTTTGAATATTTAGTAAAATAATATTAATCAATTATATAAAAAAAATTTTCACTTTTCTATAAAATACAATCTATATCAGGAGTTATTTATGCTAAAAAAAATATTTCTTTCAAGAAAAAGCTATATACTTCACATGATGATATTCCTAACGATGTGGACCCTCTTTACCCTGTATCCTAACCCCTACCGTCTGGTGGTTACAGTACATCGTTTTTTTGAGCCTGCCATCAGCCCTTCAGCTGTTAAGGATATTCTTCCTGAGGTTAAGGATTTGTCACCTGCAGAAATAGAAGCCTATGTGATTAAAAAAATTCCCTATCAATTTGATTGGCAAACCTATGGTTTGCCCCTATATTTCCCCACTGCAGAGGAAGCAATAGTTCATGGTAGAGGTGATTGCAAGGGACGCTTTGTAGTTTTGGCTTCAATATTTGAAGCCCTAGAGATACCCTATACTCAGAGCTTTTCCTTAAGTCATTTTTGGGTACACTATGAGGGTAAAGTAGAAACTAAGCTAGAAGCATCATCAAATGCACTTCTTTTGCGTACTGAAGAGGGTACAAAGCTGCAAATTCCAAAGGAAGATCTAAAGGAGATCTATGAAACTCTAAAGGAGGGCTTTTGGGATTATATGCCCCTCCACAGAAGAACTCTTTTCGTAGCAGGATTGCCATTAACCATACTGATGGGGATCCTATCAAGGAAAAAATTAAAGAAGCTTTCAAAAAATTAGCTCCTAATATATAAAAATAGCTGTTGGATAATACAGCTATTTTTTTGAATTTAAATGTACTTAGTTCATTTGTACTTGACTCTACAATGAACATTAAAGGAGTTGGTTAATTTGTCATAAAGCATCCTATATCATAATTCTTAATTCTTAATCCTTAATTCTTAATTCTTAATTCTTAAAAGCCTCTACTCCACCATCCGAATAGCCCCTCTAAATTTTCTCCAATGGCGTTTTAGAGAATCAATGGATATTCCTCTACTAGGGGACATATGAATAAAGTATTCATCATCTAGCATAATACCTGCATGGGTGATGATATTTCTCTTTATGGCAAAATATACTAAGTCTAAGGTTTTCAACTCATCAATTGGTACATCTCCTTTTCCTAAGGACTTTATTCCTCTAACATATCTCTCGGGGTCGTCTACATACCATCTTTTTTCTATGGGTTTACCATCACCGTCTGGAATATGAATGCCAAACTCTTTGTAAAATAAAACTAAAAACCCTAAACAATCAATGCCCTCCTCTAGACTGCGGCCATTTTCCTTAAATCTGGCATGACGAAAAGACTCTGCTACTTGGTATAGCCTTTCACTATTTATTTTCATAAAAAAACCTCCATTTTTAGCATTTTCAATACTATTCTATGCCGGAGGTTATAATAGGTGAAAAAGCGATATTAAACTAGAGGCTTTTTATTTTTATTCTTATCTTGATACATTCTATTGTCGGCAATTGCCATAAGCTGATTCATCTCTAGAGTATCCGTTGGAAAATGGGCTATACCATAGCTAAACTCAATATTAAGCTTCTTACCATCAATATCTATGGGATTTAAGTCAAAATATATTGCTATACGATTTGTTTTATCTCGTGTTTTATCTAAGGAAGCTTCAAAAAACACTGCTATAAACTCATCTCCACCATATCGAGCAAAAAGATCTGATTGTCTAATATTTTTTGACATTACCTGTGCAAACTGTTTGATTAGTATATCCCCCACCTGATGCCCATAGGTATCATTGGTAACCTTAAGGTTGTTAAGATCAAAAATAACTAAGGAGAAGCTTTCATTATATCTTTTTGCCTTATTTAAGTAGATTTCAAACAATTCTTCAAAGTATCCTCGACTATATACATTGGTTAATTTATCAAATTGAGAAAGATAAGTCATTTTATCAACCATTTTATGAATATGTATTGCAGTACTGGCTTGTTTTGCAAAAATTTCCATAATGACAACATCTTCTTCTCTAAAGGCATTGTAATCATAGCTATCTACATTAATCATGCCATAAAGCTTTCCATCTACAAAAATAGGAGCTGAGATGGCTGATTTTGCTACAAACAAATCACCCTCGCTGATAATGTCAAGGGCATCAAAATCTAAAACAGCCCGATCAAATTCTTCGACATTATCTATGATGCAAGCCTTTTCAATATTACCATTACTCTTTATATATAGAAAAGAATCCTCAAGCTTTAGGCGAAATTGTGAAAATTTCTCTGAGTTTAAACCCACCAAAGCCTTAAACTCTAGCATATTATTTTTATTTAATATCAGCAAGGAGCCCATTTCAGCCCTTCTTATAACCTCAACTGCCTTTTCTAGTATAAACTCAAAGAGGGTTTCTTCCTTCTCTATTGTAAGGATGGAATCACTAATGGAGTTTAATCCCTCTAATAATTTTCTATAATCGTTAGAGTATTCTTCTTTTTTTAAATATCGCTGTCTTATAAGGCCATTAATGATAAAAGCCACACTGATCAATACTGTAAAAATAAACACAGCTTCAATTAAAATGAACTGCTCCTTAAAATTGGAAAATAAAATATAGGTGCCAATCAAGATTATTATTCCAGCTGTTATTAATATTCTATTGATCTTATTAAAATATCTAGTATTCATTAACGCACCTCTAAAATAGTAGTTTATCAACTACTATAAATTTTCTACATATAATTGAAAACTCCTTTTTATGGGAGTTAGATTCACAGGATTTCTAATTATTTTTAATATTCATCTAAAAAAGTGAAGGTTTTACCACCCTTTTTCCAGCCTAACATCGTATCAAGATTTACATTGCTGGTGGCTCTAAATATTGATTTATCAATGTCCTTAAAGTTCTTTTTTAATTCCTGAATCAACTCTTTTATTTCATTCCTTTTACTACCTGTTTTTTTAGCAGCCACCATACATGCGCAGTTTAGTGGCCATATCCCACTACTTTGAATAAAATTAATAATTGAATCCTCTTCAATTAGATATAGGGGTCTAATTAGCTCCATACCTTGGAAATTTTGAGATTTTAATCTGGGCAGCATAGTGCTGAAGTTACCAGTATAAAAGAGGTTTAAAAGGGTGGTTTCAATAACATCATTGAAATGGTGGCCTAAGGCTAGCTTATTGCAGCCCAGTTCTTTAGCCTTTTTATATAAGGCCCCCCTTCTCATTTTTGCACACATGAAGCATGGGTAATCCTGTGCAATATCATCAACAATTCTAAAAATACCTGAATCAAATAGATGTATCGGTATATTTAAATATGTACAGTTATCTATCAATAATTCCTTAATATTGTCATGATAGCCTGGATCCATTGCGATAAATTCCAATTGAAAATTATCCCGTCCATGACACTTAAGCTCTTGAAAGAGCTTAGCCATCAATAGACTATCCTTTCCACCAGAAATGGCTACTGCAATTTTATCATTATCTTCAATGAGGTTGTACTCCTTAATGGCCTTAATGAATTTTCCCCAGATATCCCTTCTGTACTTAGTTATGATAGATTTTTCTATATCTAAAAGGGGTTTCCTCTCACCAAGGGGTGTTATAACGTCACATCCAGATCCTGCTATTCTACTCATATTCATACCTCCTTTAACAGTATATTATAACATTATTAAGTGGATTTGTCCCTTTAATATAAGGTAAATAATTCTTATGGATATTGTTATTAAATGTGGGTGTTAATATGTTATTATAATTCTATATGAATAAAACAGAAAGAAGCTGATAAAATGTTGAAGCAGGAGTTATTGTTTGTAATAAAGAGATTACCAAGGCTGATACTGGGTCTTTTCATCTGTAGTGTTGCTATATTGTTAACCATCTATTCTGGTTTAGGAGCCGGTCCTTGGGATGTTTTTCATATTGGGGCTATAAATCATATTGATATAACCTTAGGACAAATAAGTCAAATAGTTGGCTTAATAGTCATTACGGTGAGTTTCTTTATTGGAGTGGTACCAGGAATCGGGACATTATTAAATATTTATTTGGTGGGGGTTTTTATCGATGTTTTACAAAGCACCAATCTCCTTTTTACTCCCACCACTCTATGGGGTAAGCTGTTAATGCTAGCGATAGGTCTTTGGATTTTCGGTTGGGGAAGCTACTTCTATATTGGGAGCTCCCTAGGGGCTGGTCCGAGGGATGGTCTAATGCTGGGTTTAATAAAAAAATCCAAAAAATCCGTATATTTTATAAGAACAATTATCGAAGTAACAGTATTAGTCATAGGCATCCTTTTAGGAGGGCCCTTTGGTATAGGTACCATTATCATATCCCTAACCATTGGTTATTCTGTCCAATCGGCCTTTAAACTAGGTGGTTATGACCCTAAGGCAGAGGAACATAGAACCATTCTGAACTTAATTAATGGCTATAGATATGATCGCAGAAAGGAAACAGATGCTAAGGGTTAGTTCTTAGCATCTGTTTTTAAATACTTGAAGTTGAAGTTCATGTTCATGTTGAACTTTAGCTTTATTATTTGTGATCTTAATATATCAATAACTAAAGCTTTTATCCCTCTTAAACTTCGTTTTTTTCTTTCTATTCTCTTGTATTCTAGCCAATTGTAGCTTCTTATTTTCAAACCTCTTCATTTCCCTTTGAAGCTTTTTATAGCTCTTTAATCGATCTTCGGTAAGTACTCCCTCATTGATGGCAGCTATTACGGTACAGCCAGGCTCACTGGTATGCTGGCAATCTTTATAAAAACAGTTTTTTGCAATGGTTTCAATATCGTTAAAGGTTTCATGAACCCCATCTGTTCCATCCCATAATTGAAATTCCCGCATACCCGGAGTGTCAATTATTAATCCCCCATCCTTAAGTAGCACAAGCTGTCGATGGGTGGTGGTATGTCTACCCCTATCATCGGTTTCTCTAATGTCCTGTACCTCTAATAGCTCTTCTCCGGCTAAACAGTTAATTAGAGTTGATTTACCAACTCCAGAAGATCCCAGGATGGCAATGGTCTTTCCTTCTTTGCAATAGTTTTTTAGCTCTTCTAATCCCCTACCGTCGTAAGAGCTGATAATGTGAATGGTAACACCTATAGCTATGGCCTCCAGTTGGCTGATGTAGGCCTCAATATCCTGACATAAATCTGCCTTACTTAAAATTATAACAGGATTGCCTCCACTTTCCCATGCCATTGTTAAATATCTTTCAATTCGTCTTATGTTGAAATCCCTATTTAATGAGCTAATAATAAAAACCGTATCGAAGTTTGCTGCAATGATTTGCTCTTCCGTTTCAACCCCGGCTACCTTTCTGGAGAATTTACTCCATCGAGGTAATGTAGCATGGATGGTAGCCTTCATTTCCTGAGGTCTAATTGTAATGACTACCCAATCTCCTACTGCTGGATAATCGGTGTGGCTTGAGGCATGAAACCTCATTTTTCCTGAAACCTCACCTAATACCTCCCCAACGGAGGTAAGGATTCTATAGATGTGCTTGTGCTCGATAACAATCCGTCCTACCTCAAAACTTTTTTCCTTATATTCCATAAAACTTTTTTCTAAAAACTCATTCCAACCATATTTCTTTAGATTCATTTTATTAAATTCCTTCTTTCTATTATTTAAAATTAGACACAAAAAAACCGCAGTCTATAACCCGCCCGCGGAATTTTAAGCATAAAAAAAACACGATAACCTACCGTGCTCTGATGTTACTACTATTCAGGCTTATGGTTATTTCTTTTAACAGTCGACAAAAAGAAACCTAATAACCCTATTAGATAAAAAAGGTTACATTCTCTTTTTGCCCTATGAAATTAAGATTTTCTCACCTCTATTAGTACTTTTGCCATAATTCAACACTCCTTCCCGTTTAATATTGTTCATCATTACCGGGCACCCTTTTATTATATGCATTATTTTAAGAAAAATCAAATAAAAATCTTTAAAATTCTGTAAAAATTCATAAAAAAACCCACCAGGATGGTGGGTTTTAGATTGAAGACAAAGTGTTCAAGCTGCAGGCTAACTGGTGGGTTTCTAATCTAATTACAGAATCTTATCTAAAAAAAGCGGTGAAAGTAAAATTACCAACACAAGTATAGTTGAAATCCATATGACGATTTCAGAAGCTTTACTTACCCTTCCATTGGCCATGCGATAGTGGGAATAAATAAGTGAAATAACTGCAAACACCTTAAAATATTGTTGATAAGGTCTTAATACAGAAATAAAAGATAATCCTATGCCGCTAAGACCTAGCGACGCAATTAATAATGGTAGCACTCAGCAAACTGATGACAATAGAGCTGATATAACTGATCCAACATTCAGTGCTGTATTTCTTACTTCCTTCATTTTAACCCCCCATTTCTAAGATTATTTAAGCTTGAGCTTTGACAACGCGTCTGCCAAAGCAGTATTTATTGGTTCATCCTTCGTCTTGCTTTGTTCCTTCATAAATTTAGCAACCTCTTTTTTAGATGGCTTTCCAGTTTCATTTTTCTTTCTCTCCTTAAAGGCTGTAAGCTTTTCTTTATAGCCACATTGACAAACAAAAATCTGCCCCTCACCTTCACCTCTTAGCTCAAGCTTTTTATGACAATTGGGGCACCTTGCGTTGGTGACTTTTGATATTCCCTTTCTATAGCCGCATTCTCTATCCTGGCAAACATATAGCTTACCCTTTTTACCCTTAACCTCCAGTAAATATTTGCCACACTCTGGGCATTTGTTTTTGGTTAAGTTATCGTGCCTAAAGGTTTCATTACTATTTTTAATTTCATGAACAATGTCTTTTGTATAGTTGATAATTTCACCAATAAAGCCATCTCTATGAACTATTCCTTTGGCTATATCAGCTAGTTTTTGCTCCCACTCAGCTGTCAAAGCGGGTGATTTTATATCCTCCGGTGCTAGTTGTAGTAGTTGTAGACCTTTTGAGGTTATATATATCTCTCTACCCCTCTTTTCAATCACAAAGCTGCTGAAAAGCTTTTCAATTATATCAGCTCTGGTGGCTACTGTACCAATACCTCCAGCTTCACCTATGGTTTTAATCAATTCCTTATCGTCCTTAGGCATGTACTGAACTGGGTTCTCCATAGCCGATAATAATGTTCCCTCATTAAAGGGTTGTGGGGGCTTAGTTTCTCCCTTGGTTTGATTTATGCTGACAATTTTAACTGTATCACCTTTGTTAACGGCTGGTAAAAATTGCTCTGCTGGATCATCGTCATCCTCATCAACTATAGAACTATTATAGACCATCTTCCAGCCCTGGTCTATTATAATCTTACCCCTTGCTAAAAATACCTCCTCTCCTATTGCTGCTTTGATGGTGGTCTGTTGATAAATAAAGGGTGGATGTAAAACTGCTAAAAACCTTTTAACCACTAGGTCATATATCCTTTTTTCCTTTTCATTCAATGCTCCTAAAAAAGCCTTCACTTCAGTAGGAATAATTGCGTGGTGGTCTGTAACCTTACTATCATCAACAAAGGATTTATGAACTTTTAAACTCTCCTTTAAAAGCTTCGTAGTAATTCCTTTATAGGGCCCAACTCCGCAAGCTGTAATCCGATCCTTTAAGGTATCCACGATATCCTTTGAAATATATCTTGAATCGGTTCTTGGATAGGTCAATAGCTTGTGATTTTCATACAAACTCTGCATAATAGATAAGGTTTCCTTGGCGGAATAGCCAAAGATGTTGTTGGCCTCCCTCTGTAGCTCTGTTAAACTATAAAGCTGAGGGGCGAAAACCTTTTTATTGGCTTTATCAATATCTATGATTTTACCTTCTTTATTTCTAATGGATGACAAAATCATTTCAATTTTCTTTAAGTCAAAAGTTTTTGGTTCTTTGGTTTCTTTCTCCTGCCAGATAAGCTTTAGATCCTCCGTCTGGGCAGTTATACCATAATAGGTCTTGGGCTTGAAGCTCTTAATCTCTTCCTCCCTTCTAGCAATCATGGCAAGGGTTGGAGTTTGTACTCGACCACAGGAAAGCTGGGCGTTATATTTAACTGTTAAGGCTCTTGTAGCATTAATACCCACTATCCAATCGGCTTCTGCCCTGGCGACTGCCGACTCATAGAGGTTCTCAAAGTCCTTTCCATTTCTAAGGTTATTAAATCCATCCTTAATGGCTTTATCTGTTACAGAGGATATCCACAACCTTTTTATTGGCTTCTTTACTCTACATTTCTCAATAATCCACCTTGCAACAAGTTCTCCCTCCCTACCTGCATCGGTGGCAATAATAATTTCCGAAACATCCTTTCTAAGGATTTGTTCCTTAACAGAATGAAATTGTTTTCCAGTTTGCTTTATAACCACCAGCTTCATAGGCTTTGGTATTATTGGTAAATCTTCTATTCTCCAGGTTTTGAAGCGATCATTGTAAATTTCTGGATCGGCATGGGTTACCAGATGTCCAAGGGCCCATGTTACAACATAATGAGCCCCCTCTATATAGCCATTTCCTTTCTTGGTACAGCCCAAAACCCTTGCTATATCTCTAGCCACCGAAGGCTTCTCTGCTAAAACAAGCTTTAATCCCATGTAAGTTATAACTCCCTTCATTAAATAATACCTGTAATATTTTATCAAGTGTCTCTGATGGTGGTGCCCCCTGAGGGAATCTATTTAGTCGTTCTTCCAGCCGTTTGTAGGCTGATTTTCCTGTTATATGTGACATATTTCCCCCTCCCTTTTACTAAGTATAGCACATTTTAAAGGATGATGTTAATTTCTACCTAATATTACATGTATTTTATGGTATTATCCTCAGAAAGGTTTACATAATGTTAAACCTTCTGTATAATTAACCTTATGCAACACCCTACACCTGCTGAATCCTGAAGATTTCAGGTACGGAGGAACCATTCTAGGGGTTAATCCATTTATGGAGGGGAACCTTCTAAGCCCTAACCCGTCAGCTAACTTCGGAAGCAAAATAAAAGAAGGAGTGTGTATGTACATGTTTAATAGAAAAAAAATCTTCATTGTAACACTTCTCTTGCTATTGGCTTTTTCTCTTCAATCCTTTATGGTTTTTGCAGGAGAAGGCTATAGCACCTTAAAGTTTGGAAGTAGAGGAAGTGAAGTAATAAGACTTCAACAAGCATTAAAAAATAAAGGGTATTTTCATGTTAATCCAACAGGTTATTATGGACCTATAACCGAAAGGGCAGTCATCAATTTTCAAATTGATAGTAAGATTCGAATTGATGGAATTGCAGGGCCACAAACACAATCTACCTTATATGGCAGATCTTCTACCTCAACTGCAACTAGAGGGGCTACTGTTTCTAGAGTAAGCTCTTCAGGGGATGTTTATTGGTTATCAAGAATCATTCATGCGGAGGCAGCAGGTGAACCCTATAGAGGAAAGGTTGCTGTAGGGAATGTGGTATTAAACAGAGTTAAATCTAAGGCCTTTCCTAATACCGTTTATAGTGTAATCTTTGAGTATTATGGAAGAATTCCTCAATTTAGTCCAGTAGAAGATGGCACCATTTATAACACACCTTGTAATGAATGTATACAAGCTGCTAAAGACTCTTTAAATGGATCAAGGCCTGTGGGTAATTCCACCTACTTCTTTAACCCTAGCAAAGCAGCTGGAACATGGATTGTAAGAAACAAATCCTATGTAACAAGAATTGGTGGACATGTATTTTATCAGTAATCATAAAAAGGGTTAACCTGAACTGGTTAACCCTTTTTTATGATTGAAATCAGTTATTAGGCTAAGTATCTATTAAAATCAAATTATTGTTTTGAAATATGATCCACAAATCTATTAAAGGACATTAAGGGCTACATTAATGTCTATATCTAAGTCTCCAACGGATAATCCAATACTGATGATATTTTGAGTCTTGGTCTTAACATGGATTTCCTCTCCATAGAAAAGAGTTGGAGGAGAAATATTAATATTAGTACCATTATTAGCAAAAATGATACTGGCATTGGCCGTTAACATATTGGTTAATTCTGAAATTGCACTTTGAGCCATTTCATTAAAATCCTCAACAGGCATCCCCATCATCATTTGAGATGCGATTCTTTTACCAGTTTCTTGATTCATTGTGTATATTACATTTCCCCTTATATCACCAATAATCCCTAAACTAATATTTATTTTGGCACTATCGATCTGGTTTATTACTCTAATATTTCTTTTTATAGGATTCTGAAAGCCTAATTGAGGCATCACAAAAAAGAAGGATTCCATGAAGGGATTTATGTATTTAACATCCATTACTTATCCCCCTTAGAGAAGTAAAGTCATAAATAAAGCATGGATTTATTCCGTCATGAACCATATTTCATCACCCACTTAGATTATAATTTTCTGTCAATGTTCCTTATTACATCATATCATAATTACTCTCTAGTATACTCTAAAGAATAATATATTTTACAGCTTTATTATATTTTCTGATAAATAGTCTTTTTTGTCAAATAATCTTTTTTAGTTATGAGTAGATAAGCCTAATGGAAAATCCCTTTTATGCTTCAATATAATGATCTTAAGGAAAATAATGTTCCTTTAACGGTTCTTTTTGCGGATTTAATTATAAAGGGTAATCTACTAAATTGGCTCTGACTATCACTAATGAGATAGGTCCAGGTTGAAGAAGGTGCCTTTAGGCCTTCCCCCTCTAAATCAACTCCATGTTTTGTGATTTTCACCCTTCTAAAGCTTTCTATTATATCCTTCTCAATTCTATTTAAGGTCTCATTAAAAACTGTGATCACCTGACTATTAAATTGATATAGGGGATTTTCTCCACCAATCACCACTAAATGAATCCCCTCCCTGATATAAGAGACACAATCGAGATAATCAGCCCAACAGCTATTGATATGGTATAGGGTAAGTTGTTTTTCAACCCTTCTTACTACATCCCCACCATATTTATGAAGATACTCTTGATATAAATCTGGACATTTGTTGGCTAATAAAGTTGTTGGAACCCTTCCCATCAACAGATCTAACCTGGTTTTATGCAGGATTCTTCTCTGTTCTTCAATTAAATAGGTATAGCGATAGAGTTGACGACGGATATCAGAATTATAGCCTTCAATAATCCGTTGGCCACCTTCAATCTTTTTTCCTACTATAATGCTATCTATAGGATCTAATTGTTTCGTTGGATAGGCTTCGGTTGGTATGAGCTGATCTATTTCGTATTTTTTAATCATTTCATCCTCAAGGCTTATGAAAAACCTGCTTTCACCAGAATCCCCTTGTCTTCCTGCCCTTCCCCTTAACTGGTTGTCGATTCTTATACTTTCATGTCGGCCAACACCAATTACATACAAGCCTCCTGTCTCAATAACCCTCAACTTATCCTCTTCTTCTTCTCCTCCAAGCTTTATATCTACTCCCCTACCAGCCATGTTTGTAGAAACCGTTACAGCTCCATATTCGCCTGCTCTTGCGATAATTTTAGCCTCTTGATAATCATTTTTTGCATTTAGCACATTACAATGAATACCCTCTTGAGTTAGCAGTGCGGCCATTTCTTCAGATTCCTCAACACTGTTTGTTCCTATTAAAATGGGTTGTCCTTTAGAATGGGCTTCTTTAATCTCAAGTATTAAGGCCCTTTCCTTAGCCTCCTTATGGGTAAATATTAAGTCTGGATGGTCTATTCTAATGGACGGCTTATTACTTGGTATTATCACTACCTTTAGTCCATAGGTTTCTAATAGTTCATTTTTTGCTGTCATTGCGGTTCCAGTCATTCCTGCCAATTTAGGATATTGTTTAATGAAATATTGAATAGGGATTGAGGCTAATATCTTCCCCTTATCTTCAGAAATAAGACCTTCCTTAGCTTCAACTGCTTCATGTAAACTATCTGGCCAATGTCTATTCTCAGCCACCCTTCCAGTGAACTCATCGATGACTTCAATCCTGTTGTTTCGAACAATGTAATTTACTTCCTTTTTGAGTAAAGCCTCAGCATGGAGGGCACAATGAATCTTTGTTAAAATTAGGAGATTTCCTTCATCATATAAGTTACTGCAGCCAATGAGTTCTTCAACCCTTTCTAAACCTTCATTGGTTAAAGATACATTGTTTGAGTACTGGTCGGTCTCATAATGAAGTTGAGGATTTAAGGATTGAACCAAGTTACAAAAAAATTGATTATTGAGCCTCTCCCTTTGAACCTTCCCAGCGATTACCAAGGGTACCCTTGCCTCATCAATTAAAATGGAATCTGCTTCGTCAATAATGGCAAAGTTAAAGGGTCTATGGACAAGGTCATCTATCTCAGTAGCCAAAAAATCTCTTAAATAGTCAAAGCCTGCCTCCTTTGCAGTTACATAGGTTATATCCTTTCTATAGGCTTCTTTCCTTTGTTGTAAGGTTAAACCCACCTTCACATAGCCACAGGATAGTCCTAAAAATTCAAATAGAGGTCCCATCCATCCTGCATCCCTTTCAGCTAAATAATCGTTAAAGGTTAAAATATGAACCCCCTTACCCGTTAACGCATTTAAGTAGGCAGGCATAACAGCAGCTAAGGTTTTACCTTCTCCCGTTAGCATTTCAATTATTCTACCATGATGAAGGGCTAATCCAGCAATTATTTGGACATCAAAGGGCCTTAGTCCAATCACCCTTCTAGCAGCTTCCCTTACCAACCCAAAGGCCTCAACCATTAAATCCTCTAATGGATATCCTTTTAGCGCTTTTTTTCTTAAATCCTGTGAAAGCTCCTTTAAGGCATGGTCCCCTTTATTTTCGTGGTTAATATTATTGATTTCCAATAAAATTTTTACATAGGAATCTATATCGTAATTTTCCTTTTCCTTTAATTGAGTAATGATCTCTTTAGCCTTACTAAAATTCATCATAACAAAAACCCTCCTAGTTATTATAATTTAACATTAGAAAATAACCCTTAAATAGGGCACTAGATTCTTAGTGAAATTATAATGCTAGCAAGGCTTTTGAAAGCTTAAAGGCTTTAGTTCTTAGAATAATTAATAGGGTAAACATAACAAGAATATCAAAGGATAGAATCAAATGATTGGATGAAGCAGATAAGAAGAAATAGAAAAGCATATTTATGGTTAACAAAAGACTAATAAAGGCCTTGAAATATAAAATATCTCTATTTAAGAAATATTGATATTCTAAAATAGCCCATAAATAATTAAACCTATGGCCCATTAGTCTTCCATCAATACTATAGGTTAAACGAATAAACATATACATCAGAGCTGTTAATGAAACAATCGTTATGAACATATATATCCTACCTTTAAACGAATTTATGGAATTATTATAGCACAGACCAATAAAAAACAAAACCCTCCAAAGTGCTTAGGTCTAATTCTCTACTGAAACATAGGGTTCATTTTTGGTGCCAGGCAATGATGATATCCAGATTAGACATTCCAACCTCCTTCATCATTCTAACTTCCCTCATTGGAAAGCCTTTTTAAAAATTTTAATTCTTACTATTTAAGATTTATAGGAATTGATCTAAATGAACTTACCAATAATAATCTAGAGTACTCTTTTCTTGTAGGTCACATAAAATAGAGAATTTTTTCAGTTGACTTTTATAGTCGAATTTGATATTATACATTAAGGTTTATATATATTCATGATAGAGGCGTGCCTGACAAGAGTAAAGGATCTTAGATTATAGAGAAATCGTTGAAGATACTTGAAAGGGGATGGTACCGAAGGGTGAATTGACTCTAGAATTCATACCTGGTCACTTGGTTAAGAGCTCTGTGATTGTCACCAATATTGGTGGAGTGCTATCTTGTTTGTGATCATAATGCTCTATTTTTTGTGAGACAAGCAATTGGTATCTTTCGCCAATTGCTTTTATTTTTTATAAAGATACTACTACTTAGGGAGGTCTAGTTATGGTAAAAATCATCATTATTGGCGGTGGATGGTCAGGCTGTGCCGCTGCAATTGCTGCTGTTAAGGCAGGTGCTGAGGTTACTTTACTTGAAAGAACCGATATGCTATTGGGAACTGGTTTAGTGGGGGGAATCATGAGGAATAACGGAAGATTTACAGCTACTGAAGAGCTTATTGCCATGGGTGGAGGTGACCTATTTCAAATATGTGACGAAAATAGCCGCCATAAAAATATCGATTTCCCAGGTCATAAGCATGCAAGCCTCTACGACATAGTAGATACCCATACAGCTGTTTTAAAGCATTTAATGGCTTTAGGTGTTAATATACAGTTTAACAGTAGAATTGATAAGGTTCATATGGAAAATGACAAGGTAATATTTGTTACCGTTCAGTCAGGTAAAGAATACCATGGCCAGGCCTTTATTGATACAACAGGAACTGCCGGGCCCATTGGTAATTGCAGTAAATATGGAAATGGGTGTGCTATGTGTATTCTAAGATGCCCCACCTTTGGAGGTCGGGTAAGTATTACACAGCTGGCGGGGGTTGAGGAGATGGTAGGAGTTAAAGCCGACGGTAGTTTTGGCGCAATGAGTGGCTCTTGTAAGCTTTTAAAGGAATCCCTTTCAATGGAGCTTCAAAACCAACTTAATAGCAGGGGTGTAGCGATAGTTCCTGTTCCTAAGGAGCTTGAGGAGGATCATTTAGATATTAAAGCCTGTCAGCAATACGCCCTTAAGGAATTTAAAGATAACATTATTCTATTAGATACTGGTCATGCAAAGCTTATGGCACCCTATTTTGATTTAGAGAAGCTAAGGAAGATTCCGGGCTTTGAGGGTGCAAGATATGAAGATCCCTATGGAGG
The DNA here is from genome assembly GCF_009017255.1 of Alkaliphilus serpentinus. GTDB lineage: Bacteria > Bacillota > Clostridia > Peptostreptococcales > Natronincolaceae > Alkaliphilus_D > Alkaliphilus_D serpentinus. The sequence continues at coordinate 191,498 of NZ_WBZB01000013.1, forward strand.
TGGCAGAGGGAATTCTATGCGTTACTTTAGTATGGCTCCAAGGGATAATACCTTGAAGGTGGTTGGTATTGAAAATTTATTCTGCGGTGGAGAAAAGGCTGGATTACTGGTTGGACATACTGAGGCCATCTCTACAGGTACCCTTGCAGGCCATAATAGTGTAAGATATGCATTGGGTTTAAAGACCTTAGAACTACCCAGAGAATTAGCAATTGGTGATGCAATTGCCTATGTTAAAGAAAGGATGGCAACTAGAGAGGGCATGGGGAAAAAATATACCTTCTCTGGAAGCCTATACTTCGATAGAATGAAGAAATTAGGCCTCTATACAACAAAGGTTGATGAAATAAAGGAAAAAATCGATAATTTAAAGCTAAAGGATGTCTTCAATAAAAAATTAGATGATGGTGTTGAAGTGATTATTGGAGATTCTACTGCCTCATAGGAGTATAGGATTGTAGAATCAATCATGAGGAGGATATTGGAATGGAACAATTAACAGCAGTTCATTATATTTATATATTTATGGTGGCAATGGTAATCATTACAATGATTTTTAGAAAGGATACAGTCTTACCCTGTATAATAGGACTATTGGTAATAGGCTATGCCTATTCAGGTAGTCTCTTAAAGGGTGTTCAAACAGTCTTTAATGCCTTGATAGCCGCTGGGAATGAATTTTGGGGAATCATTTTAGTTATCTCACTGGTTGTTGCCATGTCCCGTTCACTACAGGATATTGGTGCTGACCAGCTAATCATGAAGCCTATAAAGGGCCTTATGATTAATCCCACCATTGCTTTTTTCGGTTTAGGCTTTGCAATGATGTTTTTTTCATGGTTTATCTGGCCATCACCCTCAGTTGCTTTAGTTGGGGCAATCATGTTGCCTGCAGCAATTAAAGCAGGACTTCCTCCAATATGGGCTGCTGTTGCCATGAACATCTTTGGACATGGTGTGGCCCTTTCAAGTGATTATTTTATTCAAGGGGCACCCTCCATTACAGCAAAGGCCGCGACCATCGATAACCAGCTTTCCTTTATTCATAGCAGTATACCCCTGTGGCTTACAATGTCTATTGTAACAATTGCTGCCTCTTACCTTCTTATGAGAAGAGATATGGCAAAAAATGAAGAAATAGCTGTAGCTGTAGCTGTAGAGGTTGAAGAGGAGGTGATTGATAGACCAAAGGCAACTCTAGGGGTTTACTTGGTCAGCATCGTAACCCCATTGGTTTTTATAATTGATATTATCGTGATGTATAAGTTTCAGTTAAGGGGTGGTGATGCCACTGCATTGGTTGGTGGATCAGCTGTTCTAATCATGACTTTTTCGTCCATTGTTCAGCATAAGTTCCTAAATTCCTTCGAAAAAATTACGGATCATATCCGGGAGGGCTTTATTTTTGGAATCAAGATTTTTGCCCCGGTTATTATAATAGGAGCCTTCTTTTTTCTAGGTAGTGAGGGCATAGCTAAGGGAATCCTTGGTGAGGATGCAACGGGTTTGCTTTCAGACCTAGGTCTTTACCTGGCTGATAGAGTTACTTTATCAAAGTTTCCTGTGGCATTAATACAGTTGATTATCGGTGGTGTCACTGGTCTGGATGGATCAGGATTTTCTGGCCTTCCTCTAGTAGGCTCTCTGGCACAAACCTTCTCAACAGCCATCCCCATCGATAAAGAGGCTTTAGCCTTTCTTGGCCAACTTTCAGCAGTCTGGGTTGGTGGCGGTACCATCATTCCCTGGGGAATCATCCCTGTAGCTGCCATCTGTAATGTAAGCCCTTTGGAGTTGGCTCGGAAAAATATCCTACCAGTTCTCATAGGATTTACAGCTACTTTAATTGTTTCAATGTTTATATTATAATTCTGTAGCAATGACAAAACCCCCTTTTAGGGGGTTCAGACCATCGATAAAGTAATGAGAAATCTGAGGAGATAAGATTAAAAGAACGAGAAAATTACGGATATAATAATATAATAATATAATAATACTAATTAAAAAATAATGATAGCAAAGAAATTCATTTTCAGTGCCATCATTATTTTTATTATGTTTAATAACTTTTCAATTATAATTTTTATTAATTGTTATAAAAAAGATCAACTGACTGATATTCCGGATCAGCTGTTACGTCAATTTCTAGTCTTCTAAATACCTCTTCATCGGTTCTGCTAAGCATAGTTGTAGAATGGGCTATACATCCCTTTAACATAGGTAGTTTATCCATAGCTGCTTGGGCAATGGGATTGGTAACAGCAGATATGCTTAGGGCAATTAAAATTTCTTCACAATCTAGGGGACTATATCTACTTCCTAATGTGTTGGTTTTTAAATTGATAATGGGTTCAAGAATTAACGGTGAAAGAAGATGAAGATCATCAGATAAATTGGCTAAATATTTTATGGCATTAAGGATAGCCGCAGCTGTTCCATTCATGGTATTGGAGCTTTTTCCCGTTAATATTGTGCCATCCTGTAGCTCAATTGCAACCACAGGGCAGATATCAGTGTTCGAAGCTTCCTTCAGTCTTTGTGAGTGTTCTCTAGCCGGCAATACCACCCTTCTATCCTCTTCCTTTAGCTCTAGCTGCTCCATGATCATCTTAACCCTTAGGAAAGTTTCCTTATCCTCATAGCCCTTCTTATAATCACAGCTGGTTTTAAAATACCTTCTGATGATCTCTAGCTTAGAGGCCTCCTTAATTGCATCATCATCAAAAATACCATAGCCAACTCTATTTACACCCATATCCGTCGGAGATTTAAATACGGATTCTTTTCCCGTGATCTTTTCAATGATTCTCTTTAATACTGGGAAGATTTCCACATCACGATTGTAGTTAATGGCTATTTCATTATAAGCTTCAAGGTGGAAGGGATCTATAAGATTTACATCCTTTAGATCGGCAGTGGCAGCCTCATAGGCAATATTTAAAGGGTGCTTAAGGGGCATATTCCAAACGGGAAAAGTCTCAAACTTAGAATATCCAGCAGCATTTCCCCTCTTATACTCATGGTAAAGCTGACTTAAGCAGGTGGATAATTTGCCGCTTCCAGGGCCTGGGGCGGTTACAACCACGATAGGTTTGCTGGTTTCGATATAGGGGTTCTTGCCATAGCCTTCATCACTTACTATGGTGTCTATATCAGTTGGATAACCCTTGGTGGCCCTATGCTTGTACACCATAATCCCTCTATTTTGAAGCTTGTTAATAAAAACATTGGCCGATGGCTGATCGTCATATCGAGTAATAACCACACTGTTAATATCCAAATCATAAGACCGTAAATCATCAATTAACCTTAGGACATCCATATCGTAGGTGATTCCAAAATCTCCTCTAATCTTATTTCTTTCAATATCCCCTGCATACACACAGATAACCACCTCAACCTTTTCCCTTAGCTTATGAAGTAGCTTGATTTTTGCATTTTCATCAAATCCCGGCAATACCCTTTTGGCATGCATATCAAATAGTAGCTTTCCGCCAAATTCTAGGTACAGCTTATCGTAGTTATTTACACGTTCTAATATGTACTTCGATTGCTCTTGAAGATATTTTTCATGATCAAATCCTTTTTTCATTTTATCCTCCTGTCTAAAAAAACCTATGATAAATTATTCTTTACATCATTTACAGTTTAAATTAATAATTCTATTTCATCACATTCTTTTTATTGTGTCAATAAAGACTATGATAAAAATAAAAAATCCCTTACAGGTCCCTTACAGGATTTTTTATATGATCTTAGGCCTTAGCCTTCACCTTTATAAAGTTCACCGAAAGGAGACAGATACTACCGGACACAATTATAGGAATTAAGAAGCTTAGGAATAGCTTATTGGCTATAAAAAATGGTATTCCTGAAGCAATCCCTAAAATGGCTGAAACTAAGGCTATATTCTCTGTGGCTTTCTTTGAGTAAAGGCCAAAGAATAATGGAAAAAACACTCCTGCACAAACCGTATCGGCTATTAAAAACAAATATAAAACACTATAGCCTTTGGATGCTATGAATGCTATAGGAATTATAATGATTACTGTCATTATTCTAGCTGATTTTAACAGGGCTTCTTCTTTAACATTCTTAAAGATTCTTTTACTATCGATGGTGAAGGTTGACACTATAGCATTTAATAGAGTGTCTGTGGTGCTCATAACCAAAACCAAGGCTAGTATAAATACTCCTATAATTAATCCTTTAGGGAATAATGAAAAAACTAAGGAGAACAATGCCACAGAAGGATTATCTGCTAATCCCATCCCAGCGGCGGCAATACCGATAAAACCCACCACTAGCATTATTGGAAAAGCCAATATCAATGACATTCTAAAGGATTTTTTTAATACTTCGTTATCCTTTGCTGCATAAATTCTTTGCCAATAGCCCTGATGAAAGAAGTTGGCCACAAAAACTGCTATACAAAGGGTTAATCCATATTCTATTCCGCTCCAATTACCAAAGCTTTTTAAATGTGGAGCATTTATCCTTATGTTGTCCATGAGGATACTGATTCCACCACCATAATAAACCACGCCAATGGAGGTGGCCACCAATAGTAGTATTACCAATATCATTTGAAGCATGTCGGTAAATATTGAAGCCCTTAATCCCCCATAGGCTGTATAGATCATTGTTCCAAAGCCTACTAATAGGGCCGTATAGATCATTGGAACCCCGGCTACAAGATTTGCCACCAGAGCGATTGCTGTTAATTCTGCCACTAAGTGAACAATCATATAGAAAATTGATATTATGGAGGTAAGACTGTACATTTTCCCTCCATATCTTTTTCCAACATAATCAGATAAGGTACTTCCCATGGGCATATATTCTTTTATTCTTGGCCCAAGTACTATATAGGCTGAAAATAAAGCCACAACCCCTAAGGCATAGCCAGTAATTGTTGCTATTCCACCAATAGATGCTGCCTCTGGTGGAGTAAATAGTAGAAATACCCCAAGAAAGGAGGCCATAATAGAGGTAGATAGCATTTTAGTATCTACCCTTCCCCTTGCTGTTAAAAAGTCGTCCATGATGGTGATCTTTCCTTTACTGTATACTATTCCAATAAATGCAAATACCAACACAGTAAAGGTCATAAGGATCATCATATTTGAATAGGATAGCATAAAATCCCTCCAGTAAATTATTTTGATTTAGAAGCTATGATTCTTGATAACCTCATAGTAGTTTCTTTAATAGATTCTGCCGATAGAATGACCGATGCAACAGCCACTCCATCTATTCCAGTAGCAATAACCAATGATAGATTTTCTTCATTAATCCCGCCAATTCCCACCACCGGTATATTCACCTTTTCCTTGATGTTTTTAATTTCTTCCAGGGTGACCTTTCTAGTATCAGCCTTGGTAATGGTAGGAAATAGACCTCCAACTCCTATATAGTCTGCCCCCTCTTGCTGAGCCTTTAAAGCTTCCTCTAGGGTGGCAGTTGATATTCCCAGCAGCTTATTTCCAATTAAGCCTCTAGCAACCTTTGCTGGAAGATCATTTTGCCCTAAGTGTACGCCCTCAGCATCAATGGCCAAGGCAATATCTATGCGATCATTTATAATTAAAGGAATGCCATATTTATTGGTGAGCTCCTTCACTTTTTTAGCTCTATTGTAAAAATCCAAACTGCTGCTATTTTTTTCTCTAAGCTGAATGACACTGACACCGCCTAAAATTCCTTTTTCTAAAGACTGTAAAAAATCTCTACCCCCAAGGGCATTGTCATCAGTAACCAAATAGAGACTAAAATCAATATGATAACCCATCAATTCTTCCCCTCTCTTCCAATAACTCTATCGTAAATCCACCGATTGCATCTAATAAATGGACTTTAAAGCTACCAATTCCACTTTTATCCTGAAGGTCTTCATAGGCTCTTTCTCCTGCTATTCCCATAATGGAAATGGCTAAAGCTGTAGCCATAAAGATATCCTTTGTGGCACCACAGCAGACACCAATTAACGAGGTGGTCATACAACCCGTTCCTGTTATATTGGTTAACATTTTATGTCCGTTTCTTATACTAAAGGTCTGATTACCGTCAGAGATATAATCAATCTCACCTGTAATAGCCACAACACATTTATGCCTTTGGGCTATGGCCTTTGATATCTCTTTGCCACCATCCTTAGAATCAGAAATAGAGTCAACTCCTCTTGTCATCTCCTCTATTCCGTATATATGCTTGATTTCTGACATGTTCCCTCTTATGACAGAAACCTTAATCTCCTTTAGAATTCTTTTTAAAGCCTCCGACCTAAGCTTCGTTCCACCAACACCAACAGGATCTAAAATTATAGGGATCCCCAAGTCATTGGCCTTCCTACCGGCCAATATAAAAGCTTCAATTTTTTGTTGATTTAAGGTTCCCATATTTAATACTAGAGCATCAGAATGGATAACAACTTCTTCAACCTCAAGGGGATCATCAGCCATTACCGCTGAAGCCCCTAAAGCAAGGACAGTATTGGCACAATCCGTTGCTGTTACATAATTGGTAATATGGTGTATCAGTGGTTTTTTATTTTTGATTTTTTTTAAGATATCTTTATAATCTCTCAGTAAAAACACAATAGCCACCCACTTTAAAGTAATCCAGCATTTTTATATAGCTGATAAAAATGGTGGGTGGGGCCTACTCCCTTTCCAATAGAAAAGGAATGCTCAATAGCCATGGTTATATAATTCTTTGCCAACTCTATTGCCTCTTTAATGGAATGGCCTTTTGCAAGATTTGAGGCAATGGCAGAGGATAGGGTGCAGCCTGTTCCATGGGTGTTTTCAGTAGAAATCCTGGGGGAATTAAAAGAAGTAACATTCTTACCGTCAAACAGAATATCCATAGCATCACCCTCTAGATGACCTCCTTTAATTAGAGCATATTGAGCTCCCATTTGATGAATCTCTACAGCCGCCTTCTCCATATCTTTATAACCGGTAATCCTTTTACCTGTAATAACCTCAGCCTCTAATATATTGGGGGTGACAAGGGTTGCCATGGGAATTAAGTAGTGAATCAATGCTTTTTTAGCATCTGGTTGAAGTAAATGATAACCACTTTTAGAAACCATCACAGGGTCAACCACTAAATTTTTATAAGGATATTTTCTTAATGTATCATGAATGACTTTAATGGTTTCTGTTTTTGAGACCATACCGATTTTTACTGCATCCACCTCTATATCATCGAAGATTACCTCTATCTGATTCATGATGATTTCTTCTGAGATATCCTGAACTCCAAAAACCCCCTGGGTATTTTGAGCAGTAACAGCCGTTATTACACTCATCCCATAGACTCCATGGGCAGAAAAGGTTTTTAAATCTGCTTGTATTCCTGCACCACCGCAGCTATCGGAGCCTGCAATTGTTAGAACCTTTTTCATCATAGTTGACCCCCTCCTGAAATGGAATGAATAGACTTTATATGTAAAAGACCTTTAAGGATTATGGCTCCCAATACCACACCTACTACAGTACTGGCAGAAAAGGGTATTACAAAGAAGAACATTGCAACCTCTCTACCCATAAATATTTTAGCAACGGGATAGGAAACGAATGCACCTATAATTCCGGTACCTATTACTTCCCCCGCCATGGCTAGTGAATATCGATGGGTTTTTTGATAGAGGATGGCAGCTAGAAAAACTCCAATCATACTTCCGGGAAAGGCCAATAAGGAGCCAGTTCCTAAGATATTCCTTAATAACGACACAATAAAGGCTATTGCTACACCGTAGGCTGGCCCCAATAATGTTGCAGCCAATAGGTTTATAGCATGCTGTACTGGAAAGGCCTTTGCAACTCCAACTGGAATATATAATAGATGGGAGCTTAGTACACCAATTGCAATAAATAATGCGGACAATGTAAGTTTTTTAATTTTCATAAACAGTTCATTCCCTCCGATTTTTTATATGAATAAAAGAAACCCTTTTATTTCTTTGGTTTTTTCACTCCTCCTTATAGAGCAAATAAAAAAACACATTACCTGATGGGAATGTGTTTAAATAGCATAAATATTCATACTTATACAATACACTTTCCTACGCTGGTATTACCCAGATCAGGTGAATGGGGATCAAAGACTTTATAGGGTCTTTCTCTCAGTTGGCCTATCCAACTCTCCCAGTGCTTATGTTTATTAAATTGATAGTATAATAGTAGCATAATATCCATCTATTATCAATGATAAAATCAGTTATGTGTTAAAGGTCTTCAAATCTATTACTTCAATTGACTAGGATGCTTTTTAAAGAAGTCCACTCTTGGCTCTAAGAATTTAAAGGAATGATTTTCAGGGTTATCCATGAAATCGTAGATGGTATCAAATATTCGGTCCCAGCTCCAAAACTCTTCTCCTAAATTCAGATATTCAAGAATGAAATTTATTCATACTGTATATGGTTTTCTCCAGTTCTTCAATGATAGTATTAGAAGCTTTTCTGTATTTTAGTCTAAAATACAGACTTCTTAAAAAACCCTTTGTGTTTTCCCGGAAATAGTGACCTTCTGGGAAATCAGCAGGTTTATCAATTTCTTCAAAGGATTTAATCCAATGAATCACTTCTTCTTCTATTAAAGCATTTCTTTCAATTACATTAACAGCAGCTGATGTTAGTCTTTCTGTCTCTTCATTTATAAATACATAATAGCTTATACCTACCTTTTCTTTAATGACTTCTAAGATTTCTAGCAGCTCTTTCTCCTTTATATGATTGCATAAGGCTAAGGTCCGTAGGGCATCTCCAGCATGACCCATGGAATGGGCCCAACCCTTCTCCTTTACATAACCCCTCATATCCTTTTCTAATCTTACATATCTGATAACCTCATTAAAGATCTTTTTCGCCTCTTCTTCATTTAAAAGATTCTCTCCATTGCTATTATGATAGCAGACTATCCCTTTAACGATTAGAATTGTAAAAGATCTATTAAATACAGAATCATCCTCTTCTTCTCCAAGTCTATAGAAGAGGTGTTGATCATTTAGGCATATATCTAATAATTTCTTTAATTCATTACCAGATAAAAGATGATCGTCAATGAAGTAACACAAAACAGATAAAATTAAGTCATCTCTTAAGACTGAATCTGTAGTACCAATATACTCCATCATCTCTAAGGCTAGCGGGTAAATATCAGTTCCCTCCGGTATTTTATCCTCTTCGCAAATCTGTAATAATAGTTCCTTTAATCCCTTTTCTCCCAACATAGTATTCCCCCCTTATCTACATGTATTTAATGCTTAAGTAATATCATAGGAATACAGACCATCCGTTGGATGATCTGTATTCAATAATTAATTCTTAATTACTGGAATCCAAACCTCACATTTATAGTTTTCTGCGTCAGGATTACCCGGTAGATATACCTCCAACTCAGGAGCATCTGCATGCTCATAGCCAGTGGCAGGAAACCATTCTGAATAAATTCTCTTGAAAACCTCCTGAATAGCATGGGGCATAGGGCCAATGGATTCAAATATCGCCCAGGTGGCAGCTGGAATCTCCCTTTCTTCAAAGGCCTCTGGAACCTTGTCTACTGTTTTTTCAGAGGCTATCATATATGTGAACTCCTCTGCTTCATGATCAAAGTCTGCACAAATACCCAACATTCCTAAATCTCCACAGTATTTCTTAAGATCTTCACATGTGCCATTTCCATTTACTTCTTGCCAAAACCTAGGGATAATTTTAAAGTTCTCTCCATCCACAGTAGTTACTTTCTTGGATACTCCAATAACCTTAAAGCTTTCCTTTTCAACAATTCGATAGTTCATAGCTTCCTCTCCTTTTATTTGTAATTGAAAGGATAGACGTGGATATGCTTTTAGGCTAATGCCCTTTTCCTTAACCTCAGAAGGATTAATCCCATGAATCCTATTAAAGGCCTTGGTAAAGGCTTCTGGAGATTGATAGCCATACTTTAATGCAACGTCTATAATCTTTGCATCAGATGTAGCCAGCATTTGAGCAGCCAAGGTTAATCTTCTTTTCCTAACATACTCCGCTACAGTAATACCTGTAATCATATGGAACAATCTCTGAAAGTGAAATTTTGAAGTTAATGAAATCCTTGCCACTTCGTCAATATCAAATTTTTCCTCCAAGTGCTCCTCTAAGTAGTCTATGCAATCCCTTAGTCGGTTAAGCCACTCCACAATAATCCCTCCCTTCTAACTACAATTCTAGCATGATGGAAATTGATTTTCCTGTGAATCTGTGCTCTGATATATCAGATTTGTGTAGTACTAGCGAAAGCCCATATTCATTCTTGTATTTTTACAATGATCCTTTGATGTTAGCATCTCTAATAACTTAAAAGCTACCTCTATGGCAGTTTCAGGACACCATGAGGAGATTATATTTCCATCTACTACTATGGCTTCATCCTTAATTACTGTAACCCCCATTTCTTCCAGCTGTCTTTGCTTATTACCACCAGCAAGATGATAGGCAGTTCCTCTTCTACCCTTTAGGGCACCACTCTTACCAACGGGTAAAGAGCCTACACAAACTGTAGCAATGGGTTTATTAGCAGCATTAAACTCATTAATTAGATTCAGAAAACCTTCATCATATGCCTCCTGATAGAAGCCGTATTCTCCAAAGCCACCTGGTATTGCCAGAGCTACATAGTCCTCTACATTTACCTCATCTATCAAGAGATCTGTTCTTATTGGGATATTAAAGGTGCTGATCACCTCTCGAGTAAATCCACAGGTAACTACATCAATCTGACCCTTATTATAATGCTTATCCCAACCAAATACATCGATAAACCCACTAGCTTCAGTCATTTCAAAACCCTTAGCAAGGAATAATAGTATTTTCATCTTCAATCACCACCTTAATTTTTAATCTCGATATTCTGATAAGTTTTTTCAACCTGATTCCTCTATATCCTTTAAAGTATTTTACCAAAATTTTGGCTTTCTCTCTCCATGGATTTTTTAAAGTGCTGTCTTAAGGACACCATCCAATCTGGCTCATTGCTCCAACTTTCCCCTATGGATCTTAAACATCTTATATAGCCGTATAGATTGGCATATCTCCTAAAGGCTTCTGAATGCTTTAATATCTCATCATCTATTATCTTTACTGATCTATATCCCCTTAAGAAGATTTCCTTTGCTGTCTCATGCCTTTCTGATGGCATATCCTCTGTTACGCTATCAATTGCCTGCACAATATCCATAACAAACCAATGATATACAGAATCATCAAAATCTATAGGATAATATCTGCCAGTAGCTTCCTCATAAAACAAATTATCTGCCTCAAAATCGTAATGTATTAAACCAAAGTTCTCCTTTGTTACAGGAAGCTTCGAAAGGAAATTCCCTAACAATTCTACTTCCTTCCTAGCTGAAGCCTCTTGAGGACATTCCTTCAGTTCCTCCTCCATCCAGATAAGCTTCTGTCTCCAATCTACACGTATATCATCAGCTGTTTTAAATTCTACACTATGGCCATGAAGCTGGCCTAAGGCTTTTCCCCAACCATAAATCATATCCTCCGTTAGCTCCAGCCTACTAATTTGCTTTCCCGGTACCCCTTTAAAGGCTACTGCAAAATACCTACCCCATGGTGTGTCGACAATCTCTAGACTCTTACCCACCTTAGAAGGTATTACCTCAACAACGGGATATCCTTTTCCTTTCAGAAAATTTATGTAATCTATCTCTGCAAGTATTCCTTCTTCACTGCCCTCTTCCTGCGGTGTGAAACGAAGAAAATTGACTGCTCCATCCCTCTTAAAGGGATAAACAGCGTTGGAGGAAATTCTAAAATACTTTAACAAATCTGTAGTTTCTTCTGTATCATAGTTCCAATTTTTTAAAATCATCTCTGCTAGATCTCTATTATCAAATAAATATTTTAATTTTAACAATTTACCATTCCTCATTTCATATCATTTAAATTAATTCTTATTAATTTAGACACAAAAAAACCGCAAGATAAATCCCTGCGATATGATTAGCTTTTTATAGATTAGCATTACAAAAACATCCCATTAATATGGGAATTAGCAGAATATCCTTAAGGGTTTGTAGATGCAAAGTCACCTACCACTATTAAGTTAAAGAATTCCTCTTGAATCGTATGATTGGACCTCTCATGGTGGACACTCCCTTCTGCCTGATATACTCTTAATATACATTTTTTTCATATGATATACAAGGAATTGTGAAAATGTTAAGAATAATTAATAAATTTTATTCATGAACTAATATGAAACTAATCAAAAATAATGGGTATATTATTTATAATCCCACAGATTGTAAATTATTGTGAAGCTTGAAATTCACCAATGTTGTTTATAATCGCGAAAGGAATGAGTAGATATGAAAGCTAGAGATTATGATAAGGAAAAAAAGTTAAAGGATCTTTCTCCCCTACAATATAAGGTAACCCAAGAAAACGGAACAGAAAGACCCTTCCAAAATGAATATTGGGATCATCAGGATGAGGGAATTTATGTTGATATCCTTTCTGGAGAGCCCTTGTTTAGTTCTTTAGATAAATATGATGCAGGCTGTGGCTGGCCCAGCTTTACTAAGCCTATCGAAAAAAAACAAGTAATCGAAAAGCTTGATAAAAGCCACAATATGTATCGAACAGAGGTTAGAAGCAAGGATGCCGACTCCCATCTTGGCCATGTTTTTACCGACGGGCCTAACCCAACGGGTTTAAGATATTGTATCAATAGTGCTGCATTAAGGTTTATACCTTTAAAGGATATGGAAAGGGAAGGCTATGGTGAGTATCTAAAGCTTTTTGAGGAAAAATTATAAAGTAAGGGTATAACCAGCTTTGTTAGACTTCAAGTTTCATTATTAAAATCTGATAAAACCTATATGTCAATTGCCTTCCTCCGAATTTGGGATGAGGGCTTTTTTATTTTTTATTTAAAGGGATTTGTACTAGTCGAGGAAATATTCAGACTGTTACTTCTGTAGATTTATTATGAAAACCTAACAGCGAATTATGATATAATCATGTTAGTTAAGATAATTCCATAATAACTTTAAATGGAGGTCCCAGAGTGAAGAAAAAACTTTTAATTATAACCTTAAGCTTGATATTTATTGCATTGGCTATTATAACCATTAATCCCTTTCAAACATCACTAGAGGATATAGATCATATTTACATCTTCAATAGTGATCATACAGAAATATTTTTTACCGATAAATCCCTTGAAGATTTCAAGGATATTTTAGCTATGCTAAAGGGTCCCAAGAAGGCAGATTTCGATGATACCGATATGGATTACCATATTTTAGAGCTTAGAGGAGAGGATAAAACCATAAAATATAAGGTTTTTGCGGATCTTGCTAAAGAAGAACTGTACCTTGTAAATTCCAAGAGTAATAAAGAATATGCTGTAGATTGGCAGCTGGCTAAGGATTACTTAAGTATTGACGGTCTTGTTATTCTTTATCCCGATTATGAGCCCCATACGGAGGTCTCCTTTAAGGATACCAAAGTAGGTATAGCTCCCAGCGGGGCTGATTGGAATCTACTTAAGGCCAATGGTGACTATTATAAAAACAGTTATACCTCAGTAGCATCTCCTGAATATTTTGAGTTAGATGCAAATGATGAGATTAAACTGGACTTTGGCAGAACCCCTGATTTACTGTCCTTAGAAGTATTCAAAGGTGATCAGCTTATTAAAACTGAAACAATTGATAATCACAATATCATTCCAATTCCCCATGATGGAACCCTTACCTATAAGCTAGCTGTCAACTATAACGAGGGTGTAGACCAAAGTTATGGAACAATAAATTATACCTTTGATGTCACTATGGATTTACCCCCAGAGGTTTTGATTCAAGATTCAACTGCAACACCAGGAGGCTTTTTTATCCTTAAAATTAACAATACTGAAGAAGGGGATGAAATCACTCTTCAGCAGGAAATTGTAGAGAAGGTCACCCTACATAATCATGGGGATGACAAGGTGGCAATCATCCCTCTAGATTATTGGGCTGAAACTGGTAGTTACCCCATAGGTATTTATGTTAATACACAATTGATTTATGAGGATACTCTAATTGTTGAAGATAGAAGCTTCAAAGTACAGCATCTTATAATCGATGAAACTATAGCTGCCAATACCAGAAATGAAGAAGCTTCAGCTGAATATGCCAAATATTTTACTCCAAGCCGGTATAACAGTCATCCTACTCAGCTATGGGAGGGTAGCTTCATTCTTCCAGTGGAAGGCAGATTAACAACGGAGTATGGGATGAAGAGAACTGTAAATGATGAGTTAACCTCTTATCGTCATTCTGGCCTAGATATTGCTGCACCCACTGGTACACCAATTATGGCATCAAACACCGGGAAGGTTGTCCTTTCTAAGAATCTTATTATGACCGGTGAAACAGTGGTTATAGACCATGGTCTTGGTTTCTTTACTGTATACTTTCATCTAGACAGAAAAGATGTCATGGAGGGAGATATGGTAAATAAGGGTGATATCATTGGTACAGTTGGCTCCACAGGTTTTTCAACCGGGCCCCATCTCCATTGGACCACCTCCTATTATTCTTCTAATATAGACCCTGACATTCTACTTGAGTGGAAGGGATTAGATTAAAATAGAACTCATCTATAATTGTAAATTACAATCATAGATGAGTTTTTAATTTCTTATAACCAATAGAGCATTCTTGATAATAAACCATCGGGAACAATTATGTCACTAACATCATATATAGGAATAACGAAATATGGGAAGCCTGCTGCATAGGGGGCTATTTCATATAATTGGAAGAAAATCACTAGGGCTTTATCGGCAATATAGTAATCCTGGGTAGGTGAAATCCCTTTGAAGTCACCTAACAAAGGTATATCCCTTTCTTTAATTTGAATCGCAATCATATCCGACATTCTCTGTATGTAATCACTGTCGGGTAGAAATAACTGATATAGCTCATATTCATCTCCAGTTTTTACATCAAAGGTTAAGGCCTTTACTACACTCATGGGATGGGCTCCTCCAAAATCTCCCGTTGCGTTTAGGGTAATACTTAACACGTCCCTCTCATTGGTTTTAATTTCATAAAAACCAGTAACATAGGTTATTGTATTGCTATAGGGATTAATTAACTCAGAGATAACCTCCAGCATCAGGCTATATATTCTGTAATTCATTCTTTGCTGAATCATTGGATCACTTAAACCGTAAACCATTGGATATTTAAAGCTAACATTTGAAGTATAGTAACATTGGGTTTGAATATTTACAGGGGATTTGAACTCATCATACATATAAATTCCTCCTTTATGCCTTCTTTTTATTAGTTTATTCTCCTAATAAAAAATAGGTGCTCCCCTGCTGTTTTCAGTTCTTAAAGAAAAAACGATAATTAGAAAATTATCGTTACTGTTTTATTTTTAATTGATAAAATCTTCTAGATATCAATATTATAGATAAAATCATCAAAAGAATCATTATGTTGGGTTCATTCATCTGAGTAAAGTTGTCAGAATCTAAATCCAATGGTTTAGTAGCTGAAAGTAGCTGCTTTTGCTTCTCTAGCATGGTTTTTTCCTGAGCCTCTGTCTCAAGGACAATAAAGGAGGTTAAGGGACTCATAACCCTACCCTTAATGCTTTCCTTAACAATATTCAATGAAGCCTCAAAGGCTTTCTCAGGCTGCAATAATGACCTTCTATATAAGGATTTTAGCATTAATCCCCTTTGCCATTTGCTTCCCTCAATAATTTCCTCTCCATTCATTACAAAGTCTGTAATCACTATGCTATCCTCATGATTATCTGGCAGATAATAGCTTTTCCCCTCATTATCCTCCCATTCAAGTACAGTCATCCTGCTTACATCTTCTACTATTTGGGGTTCTTTTGTTTTGTCTATTAAAGAATACTCAACCATATTCCCATCACCATTTAGATGAAAATAGCTTAAGCCTTCTGGTGAAATGAACTCATATCTATCAAAATCATTTTGTAATATTATGTTATTTATTTCATCGGTTACAACAACAAATACTGGAAGGGTCTTTTTATGATTTACATAATGATCATATAAAACTCTTTTAATGGTATAATCTACATAAAAGCCCCCCTTATAATCTTGCTTTTCTAACTCCTCTTCCCAGTTAGCCTTATATGATAAGACTTCTTCTTGATAATTTGCAGCAATAATCTCTCCTAAACGGTCTTCGATACCTTTTTCTTCTATAAAGTTCTTTACTCTACTGATATAGTTTTTTGAATTGCCTTTGCTATTTTGAGAATGGTCTAGAATAAAATAGTATTCAGCCTCTCTTACAACCCCATTAAGCTTTGATTTTTCTTCCTTGGTAATATAGGCTACACCCTCAATTTCTCCAGAATCCACTACTCTATTGTTCTTTAATACATCCTTTAGCTTTAGCTGTCTATTATCAATTTCAATTGTGATGGGGGCTTTGTGGGTGATCTCAATTCCTGTCCTTCGTTTCTCCTTTGGAGCAAAGGGAAATACCTTAAATTCGATGGTATTATCCCCTACATAGGTTAATATCCCTGGGTCCCTTCTTATGGCTCTAATTTGATTATAGATCCAATTGGCTGCCCGTTTATCCGCCATCAAACCATATTTTTTCTCTTCAAAGACATATAAATAATAATCACTTATATAGCTACCCTCTGGCAGGTGAAAATAGGTAATGTATTCATTTTGAAAATCGGCAGTATTGGTGAGTTCAAGATGTATCCAGCTTTTATAGGTGCCTTCCTCTTCATCAAAATATGTTTCACTTGAAGGGGCTTCTAATAAAATAGTAGGATTCCCATTGACAAAGCTACTATCATTGAGATTTTCATAGTGATTTCCAAAGAATATAGCCTCCATATAGCTTATTTTATCCATTGATAAAGTCAAACCATCTAAAACATAGCTATTATAAAAATTGGAGATGAAGGGAGTCTTTTTATTGGTACTGAAAAAATCCCTATTATCCATACTTTGATCTTTTATGTTTTTTAAGACCCGCTTAATACCTTCAATATTGATATCCTTTCCAGTAGAATCCCCATAGCTCCTCTGGTAAACATGACTTAGGGCGTTATCTATGTGGTATTTATCCTTACTTACACTGGCAACCACTGTAGTTGGTATGATTAAAAGACCAATGATGAAAATACCCATCAGTAAAGGCTTGTTATATTGATTTTTTAAGAAATTGTAATCATGAAGAAGAGCCTTCACATGTAAAGCCATTAGAAGAAGAGGAATTAGCATCAATAAACCAAAGCCCATAAATACAACTCCAATAATCGATAATGGCAGATAGGGAAGGAAAACCAAAAAGAAATACAAGGAATAAGCAAAGGTTAATCCCTTAGTAAAAAATATCAACAACTTATATTTGGGGTATTTTTCAGCAGGAATCCCAACTATCAGACCGGTTATAAAGGCCAATAAATAATATCCCCAATGGGAGAAGTCCCCAAAAATATTACCCAAGGCTTCATTAAGGGCAAGGCCAGATATACTTCCAATAATCACAATCCAAGAGAAATATTTTTGCCAGGCCTCTACTTTTTTACTCAGTAGGTGATAGATAATTCTCACTAATAGGAAGAAAAAAACAACTGCTGAAGCGATAAATAAAAAATAAACCAGCTTCTCAAATATTGGTGCAAAGGAAATACTGGTATCAATAGCTGCAGCGAAATGAAATAGTATATACCAACCCACCGGTATTCCTATAAGGATACCAACTTCTTTAGATAGATTATCTACACAATATTTTTTTGATAACCAATGAACGGTTATGATCAATGAATAAAGTAATGCAGGCATAGTTAGTGTTAGTAAAGTTGCCACTGGCGAAATCCCAAACAGCATCCAATTGGGAATAGCAGAAGGTATAAGCTCCCTTTGATTGAACATAAACAAAGCTATAAAAAGACTATAAATAAAAGCAATAGATACCGCTAGATAAGTATGTACTTCTCTCTTTTTTATCACGCTATAAATACCGTAGATGCTGTAAACGCTTAAGGCTATAATCAGATAAGAGGCCAGCAGCTGCCAGGTTAAGATGGATTCCCTTGACAACTCAGTATTGATTATAGTATAAATTCTTGAAAGTATTGCTAATAAGACAACCTGTGGTAAAGTTACAACTAAAAAAATAAAGGCTGGTTTATATAATCTCGTCATAATGATCCCCCATTTTGCAAATGATTTTTTTAAATAGAAACTGTATTGCAAATAGATAGCCTAAGAAAAAAATGATTCCAGTAGCTTGATGAACTAAAGCTTCATAGCCATTAGGAAATATTTTTAAATCTAATAAAAAAAGACTCGCGATGATCCTTGAAGCATTTACAATAATAGCTACAAGATAGGAAAAAATCATTGAAGATAGTAAAAAAATTAGCTTACTTCCCCTCCCCTTAACCCTCTTTATATTAGAAAAGATCAACATTAATAAAACAATGGAAAAAAAATTGATTCCTGCACATTCTCTACCAATGTTAACCGCTAACTTTGGATTCAAAAAACCCATTTCCGAATAATAGGTAAAGCCTTCACCAGTAAATAGAGACACAAGATAGACTACAGGTTTTAGGATGAATAATAACCCCTCAAGCTTCCCATAGAGGTACAAATATTGTGTAACTGCTATAACAATAAAACTTATTATATATATGAATATATTCATATTCCTCCCCTACCCCAACAGATATTTCTACAACTATAATATAACACAATGTTTTTAATTTATATATATAAATTGTCCATCACATGTAAACAAAATTTCAGAATTGATTCTATTTTGTGGCAAAATATGCTATACTTAACTTTGCAATGCTAAATTTTTTTAAGTGCTAAAACTAAAGAATAAGGAGGCAAAATATGTTTACAACATTTGGACAAGTCAAGGAATATTGCAACGAGAAGCAAATTAAGATGATTGACTTTAAAATGATTGACCTCTTTGGACGCTGGCGACATTTAACAATTCCAGTTGACAGATTCACAGAAGAAACCCTTATAATGGGTATTGGTTTTGATGGTTCAAATTATGGCTTTGCACCAGTAGAAAAAAGCGATATGGTCTTTATACCAGATTTATCTACAGGTATAATGGATCCTTTTGCTAAGATTCCAACTCTTTCTATATTGGGAGATGTTTATGTAACTGGAGATACTCCTAAGCCCTTTGAACAAGACCCTAGAGCAGTGGCAAATCGTGCTGAGGAATATATGAAATCCACTGGTATAGCAGATCTTATGAAAACTGGGCCAGAGTTTGAGTTTTATGTATTTGATCATATTAGCTATGAAACAAGGCCAAATAGTGTTGGCTTCAGAGTAGATTCTCAGCAAGCAGAATGGAACTCCTCTAATTTAGACGACAATAAAGGATATAAAGTTCCCTTAAAGGGCGGTTATCATATAACACCACCAATGGATATCCTATACGATTTACGAAGTGAAATGTGCCTATTGCTAGAGGAACGAGGAGTAGAAGTTAAATATCATCATCCTGAGGTTGGTGGACCAGGCCAAATGGAAATTGAAGTTGAGCCAGGAGCCATGAGGGAAATGGCAGATAAAACCATGTTAATTAAGTATGTTGTTAAGAATGCTGCCTTTAATGCCGGAAAAAGTGCAACCTTTATGCCAAAGCCTCTATTTGGTGAAGCAGGTAATGGCCTTCATGTACATATGCACCTTTTCAAGGATGGAGAGCCAATATTCTATGATGCCGATGGTTACTCTGGCTTAAGCCAAACAGCCTTGTATTTTATTGGGGGATTATTAAAGAATGCCCCAGCCCTATGTGGATTAACCAACCCCAGCACCAATTCCTATAAGCGTCTAGTTCCTGGCTATGAAGCACCGGTAAGCATATGCTATGCAACCGCCAATAGGAGTGCTGTCATTAGAATTCCTGATTATGCAAAAACACCTGATCAAAAGCGTTTTGAAATTAGAAATCCCGATGCCACCTGTAACCCCTACTATGCCTTTGCTGCCATTCTAATGGCTGGTTTAGATGGGATTGAAAATAAATTAGATCCAGTAGAGCACGGCTACGGACCTTATGATATAAACCTTTACAATTTACCTAAGGAGGAGCAGAGTAAAATTAAGCCCCTTCCAAAGTCATTAGAAGAAGCCCTTGATGCCCTTGAAGCAGATCATGAATTCCTTTTAAAGGGTAATGTTTTCTCTAAAAGATTAATAGAAATATGGATAGAAAATAAGCGTAAGGAATTAAAGGAGTTTAGTAAGATACCCCATCCAGCAGAGTTTGGGTTGTATTATGATCTGTAAAATGATTTAACTTAATTGAATCACATAAGGATAGCTCATGGATTTCCATGAGCTATGGCTTTATTAGCAATCTGGTGTCAGGCGATGGCTCTATTATCTGAACAGAGACATAGGGACAAGGGGACAGGCACCTTGTCCCGTTTAAGATTTTTGTGGTTTTGTTATTTTGAAAGAAGTGCATCTTCGATGCTCTTTAAATATGCCTTGCTGGTTACTGTAGCCCCTGAAATTACATCTACTGAAATACTTTGTTCTTTCAACACCTGATGAAATATCTTTTCAGCAATCCCCTCCATAGGAAATCTAATATCCTTTACGATTCTAATATCGGTGATTTTCTGACCTTTTATTTCCACCTCTAACTGATTCGTCCATCTTCCACCGTCGAAATTCCCAGTATAGGTTCCATCCTCCATACTATTAATGTCAATATCGCTAATTGCCATGGCTTTTATATCATTTAAGCCCCTGGCCATTAACCCCATAGTGACTAGTAGGATAAATATAATAACTAATACAATTATCAAGGTTATTTTAAATACCTTTTTCATTAAACATAGGGACAAGGGGACAGGCACCTTGTCCCACTGTTTATTAGCTATCCATGGGCTTTAGAGGAATTACTTCTCTTTCCAATAGCTTAGCATTCATCCCTCTAGCCACAGAAATCATCCCTACCGCCTCTAGGGTTTTCTTAGAAAGGGGATTGTAATACCAGCAGCCTGCAATTGGCTTTAGTTCTTTATTATAACAGAACTCCTTTAAATTCCACAAAATATATTGCCCTACTCCTTTTTGTCTATGGTCCTTACAGGTGATCATCCCAATGCTACAGCAATCCTTAAAGTACCGTCCATACTCAATGATTCCGCAGCCTAATAATTCCCCATCCTCCATTAACATAAAAATGGTTTCATTTGAGACTCTTTCTTCAAGCTTATCAAAGAATTTCCCTGTTTTTTCAAGGATTAAAGGTATATCTTGATTTTTGGCAAGTTTAAACTCTGGATTTTCAGCCTTGATATTTGGCTTATCAACCCTCTTACCATCTATAAAGAAGTAGGCACCCTTAAACTTTTCAAACTCCCAATCACATGTCAAGCTTACTAATAATGTGTCGGAGGTTTGAAAGTACACTCCTTTTATCTCCTTGGCTTTTATAAAGGCTTCAAAGGCCTCTTGGGCCACCTTAACATGGTCCCTTCTTATGTAAAAAAACCACAATGTTTCCTTATGGGTTGCTGCAAAGCCAATGGGCTCCTCATCTCTTAGAACTGTGTAAACTTTGGCTCCCTCTAAGTGATCCTCAATATAAGAATCCATAGGAAAGCTAAGCTGATTTAAATAGTCCTCCAAGAATATTCCATTTTCCTTCCAGTTTGATTCAGTAAATTTAAAACTGTTACACATTTTTAATTTCCACCTTTCTTTTTTTGATATTTGGTGGCACAGGTATAGATACCCTATCTCGATATAATATTAAAAAACTATTTATTGTAAAAAAGCATACAAAAACACGCCAACAAAGCGTGTTAAAATATTCTATACACCTTCAATATTGTTGGAAGAGATTCAGGGTAACACAAATAAGAGCCTTAACGCCCCCTTTAATGTCCATCCCTGTGCCGGTATTGAGTTAGACTAAAACCACCTCAATAGATAATACCAGCATGAAAACACTCCTTCCAATAATAATATAATTTATGCTACATAGTTATTATAGGTTTTTTTACATATAATTGTCAATGGAGACATTAGCTATATTAGATATTTTATTATAAGAACTATATAATAGCCTAAAAATGTGGTAAAATAGTATTGAACTATAATGAATGGGAGGAAACTAACATGAGTAAAAAGCAAAAGAAGGAAGTTATTATTCTTAGTGGTAAAGCTGCCTTTATAAACTCTGCCAACAAGCTAAATAAAAGTATGCCAGAAATATCAAGGGGCTGTGGAGCTATGGGGGACAAAAAATATAATCGTAATAAAAATAAAAAAGCTATCCGAAGAGAAATTGAAAACTCTAGGGATGGCTTTTTTAATTACTCCACTTCTGCCTACTTATTAACTTCTTTCCATAAAGACAACTTCTTCAGCAGATATTTTAAAACCACACTTTTTATATAGTTCAACTGCAGGAAAATTGTCAGTATATAACCTGATCCTTTTAGCTCCTGTCTCCTTTTGAACATCTTTGATCTTCTCCATAAGACTAAAGGCAATACCCCTTCTTCTATACTCAGGAGAGGTCCAAACCTCATCAACATAAAGAACCCCAGTGCTCCATTTTCCCAGCTTTGGAGTAAACATCAATGTTATCCAGCCAACATACCGACCTTCTACGAGGGCAGCGTAGGCATAAAAGCCCTGATGTTGAAGCTGGGAGTAAGCATAACTAAAATCTATGGTTCTACTTTTTTCCTTTTCCTCTTTTCTTCTTTCAACTCCATTAATCCTCCAAAATACCATATCATCAAACATATGATAATTATCCTTTGTGACCCGTTCAATTTTAACATTAAAATTCTCCATAAAAACCGCTCCTCTACTGATATGAATAGCTTAATTATTAAAATACTAATTTTTGTTGTATTAACTTTGGCGTAAAATTAATACTCCAACAGTTAACAGGTTTATTATACAAAAGCATGAAGAGACTCACAAGCTTTTCTATGGATGGATTAATTAACCATAAGTTAAATAATGCTGTATGTTTTAGCTTAGTACAAAAAAAACCTTACACCATTTAAAGTGTAAGGTCTTAGTTATAAATTAATCTTGGAAATCAAGTACTACATCTTCTTCAAGCATTCCGTCTTTTTCTAGCTTATCCTTAAAGCCATATTCAAAGGCAAAGAACATGATTGCCATAATTAGATATCCTAGAGGATATTCATAGTTGCTTAAGAAGCTTAGCTTAGCTGCATGCATAAAGCCTGTTGCAGCCAGCAATGCACCAGCAATCGATGCAAATGCAGCTTTTTTGTATTGATTATCTAGAATAAATACAAGGATTGCTCCCCATATTAATCCGGTAAACATTGCACCATTACCTAATGGAACGATACCACCTGATACTTTAGCAACTACTTCTCCAGCTGCTTTATTGAATCTTGTCATTACATAGTTTGCGAAATATGGGAACATTGCAAGTACAACCGCTGGGAAATGCTTTGGTTTAACTGAAGCAAAGGCAGTAGATACCATGGATAGCCCTACGAATACTAAGATAGGAGCTATAACAGGTACAGGAATAATCTTTGACATTGCTGCGATTATACCAACACTTGATGCTATTAAGAATACAAAACCATTAATTACTGAATATCCTCTACCAGCACCCATCCACTTAGAACCAACAGATGCGATATAAACAGTTGTTGGGAAAACTCCACCAAATAAGCTTCCAATCATTGTTCCGATACCATCAAATAATTGTGCCTCTTGTACATTATAGTCATCACCTGCAGCAGCCATAGCTTCTACATTGTTCATTGTTTCAATAAAGTTATAAATTGAAATAGGTAGTAATACTGCAAATAGACTTAACATTGGTCCTGTTAAATACTTAAAGCCTTCAATAAATCCTAGAGTAGGAAGTGGTGGATAAAAACCAACTGTATCCATACCTGCAGCTATTTGTGACATATCTGATTGACGTAAAATATAGGCCAAAATGGTACCTATGATAATAGCGAATAATGATGCAGGTATTCTAAAGGGCATTGCTTTTTTAGCTATTAAACCAATTAAAATAATTGCTAAAACGATCATTCCAATTACAGGCATTTCATAGGTTCTAAAGAATAATTCTCCACCTATAAAGGTAAAAGCAACTCCAGCAAGGGCTCCCAACATAGAAGCTCTTGGTAGGTTTTTGCGAACCCACTTACCAATAAGGCTTCCTAGAGCTTCAACAAGTCCTCCTGCGAAACAGGCAGCCATACCGATTTTCCATGCTACTTCTGGGTCACCAGTTAGTGCTAAGGCTGGTCCTAATACTCCAAACAAGTAAATAAACATTGGGGGTGTACTAATTCCATAGGATAAAGCTGTAACATCTGTTCTGTTTTCTTTTTCTGCTAGTTTTTTAGCCATATGGGCATAATATAAATTACCAAATAATACCGAAATAGCTGCCCCTGGTATAACTCTTCCATAAACAATACTTCCTGGGTAGCCCATAGAAATCATCGTAACTGCAATTAACACGAAGTTTGCTAGATTGTTTTGGAATAAAGCGAAGAAACCATCAATATCCTCCTTCTTAAACCATGGATAATTTACCTTTGACATAAAACCCCTCCATCCTTTTTCTTAAGTTTTCAAATAATTTTGATTCTTATCTCATTATAAATATACATGATTTTTGTTCCCTTGGCTTTGTACCATTTTCACAAAATATATTAACAAAAATCACATAACAAATGTAATAATAATGATTATATAATAAAAATATTGAATTTACAACCACTTTAGACTTGTGAAAACTACATAAGTTTGAAATCGATTTCCCTTTAAAAACTAGCTACATCTTTTGCAATTTCTTCATTTATTAAGATTTATTTGTAATATTTAACAACTCAAATCAAGTATTCTATTTTATTTCTATATATATAGTAAATTATATTGACATTACTGTGCATGGCACAGTATAATGTAATTAAAGGAGGTGGCTACATGTTAGATATGGAAGCCATTATACAAAACCTTCAGCAGGAAATGAACCGGGGTACCCTTGTCTTAGCTGTTTTAACTCAAATGGATCAGCAGCAATATGGCTACTCTCTTATCCAGGCATTAAATGATGAAGGAATAATGGTAGAGCAAAACACCCTATATCCCCTACTAAGAAGAATAGAAAAACAAGGTCTGCTAGAATCCATATGGCAGGTTGAGGGTAACCGCCCGAGAAGATATTATAAGATTAGTGAATTGGGCATTAAAGTTAGAAAAGAGTTAATAAAGGAATGGAAGCTTCTTGAAAAATCTATGGCAAATTTAATTGGAGGTGAAGTATGATTTCAAATTATTTGTATACAATCGGTAGGTATTTATCACCATCCCAAAGGGATGAGGTTTTGAAGGAAGTAGAAGCAAATCTCTATGATTTTCTTGAAGAAAGCTATGGGATAAAAGAATACTCTGAGGATGAAATCGAGAGGGCAATTAAATCTATGGGACATCCTAGAAAGGTGGCCGAGGCCTACATGAATAGCCCAAGAGCTGTAATTGGGCCTGCCTATATTGATACTTATTGGTTGGTTTTGAAAATAGCCCTTATTAGTGCTGCCATAGGCTTAATGATTTCTACTATATTATCACTACAAGAAGCCAAGGATGGTTTTCAATTATATTTAAAGCTTATAATAGATATATTTCAGTCTAGTTTTTCTACAGTTGGATTCGTCACAATTGTTTTCATTTTAGTACAATACTATATGCCGCAGGATTATAGCTTTAAGGAAGAAGAGTGGTCTTTGGATATTCTTGAAGAAGTTCCTACCCCCAATGAAAAAGTAAAAGTATTGGAACTTATTATTGAAACCTTCTTTATATTCTTATTCTTGATTATAATTAATAACTCATGGATAGCAGTTGGCCTAAGCTTTTCTAGTACAGTGGTCATTCCCACAATTAATATGGAGCACTTTTCACCCTATCTCATTTGGCTAAACCTACTGCTGGGCTCATCCCTTTTATTAAATATTTACCTTTTGATAAAAAGACAGTGGAAAGCGTATACAAGAATCCTATCCATCCTATTGAATATTGTATGGATTGTTCTTATTACGCAATTGGCATTAACTCCTGAGATATGGGATTTTTCAAGCATTTCCAACACCCTAGATAGTAGTGCTATTCAAGGGGTACAAACTGGAGTTTACGTAGGTCTGGCAGTTTTTGTAATCATAGCAGCCTTTGATGTATTCAATCATCTAAAGGCCTTCATCAAAAAGAATTAGCTATCTCAATTAGAGGTAGCTATTTTACTTCCATCATCTTATTCCCTATTACAACCTTTTTACTCCTCTTTCCAACTAATCATGTATTGCAAGTCAGAATTTTTCTCCATGTAATTTTCACCTACTTCAAACCACCTTCCTGTTATATCCCTTTCCTTTAATGACAATTCAAAGTGGCACATGGCAATACCCATATCAATCAGTTGAATATTAAAGCCTAAGGCTTTATATTTGGAATCTTCCTTTAGATAAAAATGCCATCCCCTATCATTCTTTATGATTCTCCAAGGTTGTTTATTGGAGGCAGATGGAGCCACTCTTACCATTTCAAGGGCTATCGAAAAGGGGTCATTATCTTGATACGGATAGATTTCTTCAAAGGTCCCTTTAAAAAAGAGTTCCTTCCAATCCTTTCTTTTATTAGATGAAGCCAAGCTCCTCATGGCAGTCTCTATAAGCCTTTTCTTATCAGTTGGATACCCTATTGGGGATATCGCCGGGATGAAATCCCCTTCCTTCAGCCCTACTAAGGTGGCTAACTTACCCCTATTAAAGGTGCCCCCTAACCAACAGGTGCCTAATCCCAAAGATGTGGCATATAGTATGATTTCCTCAAAGGTATAACCCAAATCTAGTAGTTCTTTACCCTTTTCAGGGACTATAGCAACAACATAGGTATTAGACCCTTTAATGATGCCGTAGGTGCCTATCTTCCCGTTTTTACCCAGATTTTCAGTGTGTATTAAATCATAGCTAATCCTTGTACCCAGAGGTGTTGTTAAATTACTTATAAAAACCTTAAGCTTCATTTCAACATCCTCTAAGAGCCTTTCTTCTTTATAGGTTCTTACAGATTTTCTATCTCTTATAATATCTGTTATAAGTCTATCGAAAATAAAATTTTCTATATGCTTTTTCTCCATTTTACTCCCTCCTCTTTATATTAAATTACAGACTTATCATATCAAATGATCAAAAATTTTCAAGTATCATAGATTTACTAATATATAAATACATATATATAATCAGAACACAATTTTTTTTCAAATTGTCATGATCCCCTTAAAAATGGGTATTAAATTAAAAAATGAGGAGTTGATTTCATGAAAAAGAAAAAAACCTTGATCTCTATATTGATTTTAGTATTACTTATCATGAGCTTTACCGTTGCGTGTAGTTCAAATGAAAAAAATCAAGTAGATACCCAAGAACTGCCAGAGTTTACTTTGGAAGAACTGGCTGAGTACGATGGAAAAGAAGGAAAACCAGCCTATATTGCCGTTGATGGAATAATTTATGATGTAACCGATGTGAGGGAATGGAAAGATGGTCAGCATAACGGTTTTGAAGCAGGTAAAGATTTAACAGAGGCTATTAAAAACCAATCCCCCCATGGAGTTTCAAAGCTAAAAAACATCAAAGCTGTCGGAAAGCTTGTTGATTAGAGGAGGGATTATATGACCGTTAGTACCTTAGGCTGGATGATCGTTTCTTTGATATTTCTAACTGGATTAATATATCCAATTAAACAGTACTATAGTAAATCAAAAAATAAGAAGTTATTAGCTATATATAAAAAGCTCCGAATTATACACCCCCTTCTAGGGGTGACCATTATCCTGTTAGGTAGCATCCACGGATACTTAGCCTTAGGTACCTTTAGATTACACACGGGTACAATTGTCTTAGCTATATTAGTTATTATGGCCATAATTCCAATATCTGGTCAAAAGATTCAAAAGCTAAAAAGGCATTGGCGTCCCTACCATAGGTATCTTTCGATAATCCTTTGGATTTCAATTATTATACACATACTCTTTAGGAACATTATATAGTTTTGCTTGTAGCATTAATTCTCAAAAAAGGCCTTAGGCCTTTTTTCTTTAACCATAAAGCTATAAGCTTGTATATTATGGCAAATAATGATATCTTTAATTAATATATATAGATTTTATTATATTTGAATCTTACACTTAGGAGGGGTATTAGCATGAAATTTAAGATTAATGAGCTCTATCATGGATTTAGACTAATGGACCAATATTCAATTGATGAACTTAATTCTACTGCAAGGGTATTTTTTCATGAGAAAAGTGGAGCTAGGCTTCTACATTTAGAAAATGATGATGATAACAAGGTGTTTTCAATTTCCTTTAGAACGCCTCCAGCTGACGATACAGGTGTACCCCATATCGTTGAGCATTGTGTCTTAGCTGGATCGAGAAAGTACAAAACTAAGGAACCCTTTATGGATATGATTAAGGGCTCCCTTCAAACCTTCATTAATGCCATGACCTACAGTGATAAAACTATGTATCCTATTGCCAGTAGAAATGAGAAGGATTTCTTTAATCTGATGGATGTATATTTGGATGGGGTTTTTTATCCCAGCATGTATGATGTACCAGAGATATTCTGGCAGGAGGGCTGGCATCATGGAATTAAAAACCTAGATGATAAGGTAAATTATAAGGGGATCGTTTATAATGAAATGCTGGGGGCATATTCCTCCCCCACAACAATTTTGGAGGCAGAGATTGTAAAGGCCTTGTTCCCAAATACCTGTTATCAATTCTCTTCTGGCGGAGATCCTGATGCAATTCCGAGCTTAACCTTTGAAGACTTTTTAGACTTCCACAGAAAATATTATCATCCATCCAACAGCTATCTATATCTCTATGGAAATGGAGATATTGAAAAACAGCTACAATTCATTGATGAAGATTACCTATCGAATTTTGGTAGAATAGAAATAGACTCCTCTATTGACATTCAAAAGCCCTTTAGTGGAATGAAGGAGGTGGAGGTTAAATATCCAATTTCTAAGGAGGAAAAGGAGGAGAATCTTAATTACTTAGCCCTAAGCTATGTAATGGGGGATATCACAGACCCAGAGAACTATTTAATGAAGGGTATTATAAAAAACATATTAATTGAATCCTCTGCAGCACCATTAAAGAAGGCCTTAATCGATGCTGGTATTGGTGAGGACATTATACATATTCCTGGAGACAGTCTACAATCTACCTTTACTGTAGTGGCCAAAAACACCACCATTGATCAGAAGGAGCAATTTGTTGAAGTTGTAAATTCAACATTAAAGAAGCTTGTAGATGAAGGTATTGATAAGAAGCTAATTGAGGGTTGTATTAATATTGCAGAATATGACCTTAGAGAAGCCACTAGATTCCCAACAAAGGGTCTGATTTATAACATCATCGCCATGGAAAGCTGGTTATATGATCATCACCCTACTACCCACTTAAAATATGAGTCCACACTCAAGGGCTTAAGAGAGAAAATTCATACCAGCTATTTCGAGGATTTTATAAATGAAAGGATTTTAAATAATCCCCACAGTGCATTGGTGGTTATGAAGCCAGATAAAGAAATTGAAGATAGAAAAGCAGCATCAATTGAAATAAAGCTGGTTGACTATAAGGCTTCGCTAACTAAGGAGCAGCTGGAGGCCTTGGTGAAAAGAAATGAAAAACTGGAGGAAAGGCAAATATCACCTGATTCAGCTGAAACAAGGGCAACCATTCCAAAACTATCAGCTGATGATGTCAATCCAGAGGTAGAGAAAATTCCCCAGGAAATATTTGAGAAGGAAGGCTATACTCTACTTCATCATAATATTTTTACAAGTAAGATTGCCTATGTAGATTTCATATTTGATGTAGGAATGATTGGAAAGGAATATATTCCTTATATCAATTTATTAACAGATATTATAGGCCAGGTAGATACAGTAACAATGAATTATTCTGATTTGTCTAATGAAATCTATCTAAACACAGGGGGTATCGATTTAAAAGCAAAGGTTTATCTGGATAATAACAATAGCTCTCTATACTACCCGAAATTTATAATTAAGAGCAAATCTATAGGAGATAAAGTTCTAAGAATGTTGGAGCTAATATCTGAAATTACAGTTTCATCCAAAATTGAAGATAAGAAAAGAATCAAGGAGCTCATTCAACAGGTAAAATCTAGAATGGAGATGTCCATTTATGATATGGGCCATTATGTGGTTTCCAGAAGGGTATCCTCCTACTATTCAGAGGCAAGGAAGTATACAGAAATCCTTAGTGGGTTAGATTATTTTTGGTTTTTACAGGATTTAAACGATGGCTTTGATACTAACTTCGAGGAAATCATTCAAAAGCTAAAGGCTGTTTATAAGAAGATCTTTAACAGAAACAATCTAATCATTAGTGTTACAGGTGATGAAGAGGACTTTAAGCTTATTGAGAATAACTTGGTGATTGTAACAGCAAAGCTTAATAATGAAGGCTATGATTTCAAGGTTGAGAAAATAGCTTTAGAAAAGGCCAATGAAGGAATCCTATCCTCTGCCAATGTACAATATGTCGCAAAGGGCTTTGACTTCCATAAGCTAGGCTACAGATATACTGGCACCATGAGGACCTTGGCTACCATATTATCTAATGATTATCTACATGATCGAATAAGGGCCCGCGGGGGAGCCTATGGTTGTGGTATCAGTTTCGATAGATCTGGTAACCTTACAGCCTACTCCTATAGAGATCCAAATATTACTGAAACCATAAAGGTTTATGATGAAATTGCTACCTATGTTCAAGAGCTTCATCTTGATAAGGATGAATTGACAAAATATATCATTGGAACTATTTCAAGGCTTGATCCTGCCTTAACCCCTGCTATGAAGGGTGATATCGCAACTGGCAATTATATCTCCCATTTAAGCTATGAGGATTTACAAATAGAAAAAAATGAGGTTTTAAATACAACTATTGAGGATATAAAAAATCTTTCTAAGCTAATTGATGAGTCTATGAAGGAGAATTATTGCTGTGTACTGGGGAATGAAGGTAAGATTAAAGAGAATAAAGACCTTTTTAACAAACTGGTACAATTGAAGAAATAAGGTATAAAAAAGGCAAGGTTCAAAATAACCTTGCCTTTTTAACCAGACTATTTAAAAGACTGTAGATTCGAGGCACAAGAAAATCTAGAACCACAGCGTATTGCGATGAACCTACAAAATAAGGATTTTGAAATGAACTAATCACTCTTCTTATTCACTTGTTTTACCAAGCAGCAATTGCACCATCAGCCCTAGCCTCTGTTCCACCAACTAAGGAGCCCTCCTTAGTTTTCCAAATAATTTGACCTCTACCAAAGCCACCACTATTCCATTGCATCTTTACATCATGGCCCATTCTATGGAGGTTTTCAACATCTACTGTTGCCATATGCCCTTCAACTTCAACGGTTTTATCCGCCATCCACTGCCACCTAGGAGCATCTAAGGCCTCCTGTGGATTCATATGATAGTCAATTGTATTCATAATCACCTGTAAATGGCCCTGAGGTTGCATAAAGCCCCCCATAACTCCAAAGGGACCTATTGCTTCTCCTCCCTTGGTTAAAAAGCCAGGAATGATTGTGTGATAAGGCCGCTTACCAGGCATCAGCACATTCACGTGATCTTCTTCTAAGGTAAAGTTATGTCCCCTATTTTGAAGGCTTATTCCGGTATCTGGAACCACAACGCCAGATCCAAAGCCCATATAGTTACTCTGGATAAAGGATACCATATTTCCCTCACCATCGGCTGTTGCCAAATAAACAGTACCGCCCTTAGGTGGTTCACCAGCTGTAGGTTTAATGGCCTTTTCTCCTATGAGCTTACTTCTTTCCTTACCATAGGCCTCCGATAGCAAATCCCCCAGAGGCACCTTCAACCTACTACCATCGGTTATGTATTTATGTCCATCAGCAAAGGCCAGCTTCATGGCTTCAATTTGCTTATGATATACCTCATGGGATTTAGAAAAATCAATTTCCAAACCCTTTATAATATTTAATGCCATAAGGGCAATGATCCCTTGACCATTAGGTGGTATTTCCCACACCTCATAACCTTTATATTCTACATGGATTGGATCAACCCATTCTGATTGATGTTCTGCCAAATCCTCCTTTCGAAGGAAGCCGCCATTCTTTTTAGAATGATAGTCAATTTTTTCTGCCAGCTCCCCTTTATAAAAGGCTTCTCCCTTAGTCTCAGCAATTAGTCTGAGGGTATTGGCATGGTCAGGAGATCTCCATATTTCTCCTACAGAAGGAGTTTTACCCTCTGGTGCAAATACCTTTGCCCAGTTGTTGAAAAGCTCCTCTGGAAGAAGCTTTTGATATACCACATGGGCCCTTTCCCAATATTTAGCCACAATAGGAGCAACTGCATGGCCCTTTTCTGCATACTCAATGGCAGGAGCCAGCACCTCTGTTAAGGGTAGTTTTCCAAATTTCTCTGACAGTTCCGCCCATGCTGCCGGAGCCCCCGGAACCGTTACAGGAGTCCAACCGAATTTGGGAATTTCATCACCTAATTTTTTCACTGCTTCGACAGATATCTGTTTTGGAGCTCTACCGCTGCCATTTAACCCATGGAGCTTCCCCTTGGTCCATACCAAGGCAAAGGCATCTCCTCCAATTCCATTGGATGTGGGTTCTACAACGGTAAGGCAGGCTGCTGTTGCAATGGCTGCATCAATGGCATTACCGCCCTTCTTAATAATATCTAGGCCAGCTTGGGCAGCCAAGGGCTGAGAGGTTGCCACCATCCCTTTATGCCCATAAACAACATTTCTTCTAGATGGATAACTGTATCTTTGTGGATCAAAATTCATTTTGTCCTCCCCCTTCTATTTAGCAATTCTATTATTTCGTATATCTTAATATTATCATTCGATAGCTAAAAAATAAAGAAAAAAGTTACTTCTTGGGAATTAGCTCTTCAATATCCCCACATACTTCCATACCACTATTTAAACCCGTGGAGCTAAAGATTACTCTCCCCCCCTTTTCCAATAGCCTGACATCAAGAATTGAAGAAATACTTTCTTTTATCCTTCTATTCATCCCCTTAGGGGTTGGTGCCTGTAGGTTTCCCCCTTCAGTATATCCTCCATTAATATGTAACATATAGCTTTTATTTTCAATCTCAATATGAATTTTATCATCAATATAGGATATTTCTGAAACTCTACCACCATTGTAGGTTGCAAAGCTGTAAAGTTGATTATCAACATATATAAAGGATAAAAAACCTACAAAGCTATGGGCCATCCATGGTATTTTAGCAATTGAAACCATTAAAGATGCCTCTTCATTGTGAAAATTATTGGACTGCATCCAAATCCAAGAGGAGGGAAAGGATTTTCCCCAGTCCTTTTCAATATAGCCCTTCCCACCATTAAAATCCTGTAAATGATTATTTATTGTAAGGGATCCCTTCACTTGATGGTTTATACTCACGATTCCATGATAGCATTCCATAAAGGGTACAAAGGAGTACCAACCCATGATTCCTGGAGCTAAAAGCCTTTTGGGATAGTTGATGATATTGCTATATTTTAAGCTACCTCTACACTCAAAACTATCCTTTTTTATGTTTAAATCTATACCTTCCCTTGAAAATACGCTATCTCCAATCCTAATTTCTAGTTTATCTGTAGAGGCTTTAAACTCATTTATAGGGTAGGTAATATACCAGCTATCTCCCGTTATTCCATCTATAGCTTGGATAAAACAGTGATTATCTACATAATTCTTTGTTAGTGAAATTCCAGGAATAAAGCTCCAGCAGCAGCTTCCATCTTTTCCTGTATTTTTAAAATACCAGCCTTCAAAGTAAGGACCTCTTTTATGTAATCCTTGATAAACTTCTGGTTTCCAAAGCTTATTTAATCTATACATATGCTTTACCTATGCTCCTTTGATTTTTTTCTTTATCCCACCTTCCCTTAAATTTACCCATTAATCAGAAATTCTAAACTAAAATATCTTCTTGTAAAGGGTGGTTTTATTCCTATTGCAGCAACGCCACTTTTTTGAGACTACATATGGAGTTCTAGTAATAGGTTTAATTCGTAAAAAAGGATTATTCTCCCTTATCTAGAATAAAACAATTAACTTACTATTCTGAAATTAAGGAGCAAAAAAAATGGAAGAATCCTTATATCCTGCAGAAGAATTAAATCATAAGAATGATTCATTATTTCTAAAATCAGAATTAAACAAGGCAAAAAACTCCCTAAACCTTTCTAGAATCAAAACCATTACATTGATTTTGTTACTAGTTAATGTCATTATGCTTCATATTGATATCACAAAATTTATGAAGTTTTGGGGTGAAATCGTAAATTATAAGTACCTGTTTTTCTCTCATATACTCATAGTTGTTTTCCTGATATCATATCTCTGGATTAATAAAAATAGGCATCTGTTGATGATTTATCGTAAAAATCCTATTTTATTTGATAGAATCTTAATTTATATTTACATCAATATGGTTTTATTATGGTGTGTTTTTCTTGCTGTTAATGCACAGGGCACCCACAAACAGCTATCTGCCTATATAATTGGAATTTTTTGTTTGGCATCTGGATTAATTCAAAGCCCCTATGAAAGTGCACTTACCTACTTAACCAGCTTAATCGTTTTTATTTTATTATTATTCAAAATTAAATTAACTCCATTGGAGGTAAGTGGACATGTTATAAATGTTGCTTTTTTAATTGCATTGGGGATAGGTATTGCAAGAATAGGCTATTCATCCTTTGTTAATAGTATTAAACATAGAAGAATAATACAAAATCAGAATCTACAGCTCAAAAATTCTCAAAAACATCTAGAGGAAGCAGTCAAAGCAAAGACAGAAGAACTTACAATAGCAAATCAGAGTCTTCTCCATGAAATAGATTTAAGGCATGCAGCTGAAATCGCTGCCATAAAGGAAAAACTCTTATGTGAAGAAAAAAGCATGCTATTGGAGGAAGCTAGGGAGTATGAAGCCTTAAGAAACCATTTTTTAGCCAATATATCCCATGAACTAAGAACCCCATTAAATGTAATTTTATCAGCCCAACAAATAATACATTCCATAATTCATAACGATGGAGTTGAAGGAAATAAAATAAATAAAATACTACGCCATAACAACACCATCAAACAGAATTGCTTTAGATTAATAAGGTTACTTAATAACATAATCGATATTACCAAAATTGATATAGGTTCCTTGTCTTTGGATGTTCATAACCATAATATTGTTCAGGTGGTTGAAGATATTACTCTATCAGTTGTAACATTTGCTGAGGCAAAAAACATCAGTATCATCTTTGATACAGAAGTTGAAGAGTGTTTGGTTGCATGTGATCCAGAGAAAATTGAAAGGATCATGCTAAACCTTTTATCTAATGCCATAAAATTTACTCCATCAGAGGGGTATATATATGTAAACATATATATTCAGGCTAACATGGTAGTTATCTCCGTTAAGGATACTGGCATGGGAATTCCATATGAAATGCATGATAAGGTTTTTCAAAGATTTGTACAGGTTGACAGTTCAATGAAAAGAAGGCAAGAAGGCAGTGGCATTGGTCTATCACTAGTTAAGCTTTTAGTTGAACTTCACAATGGCAGTATCAGGTTAGTAAGTGCTTTAGGTAAGGGCAGTGAATTTATT
Source organism: Alkaliphilus serpentinus (assembly GCF_009017255.1). GTDB lineage: Bacteria > Bacillota > Clostridia > Peptostreptococcales > Natronincolaceae > Alkaliphilus_D > Alkaliphilus_D serpentinus. The sequence goes on from NZ_WBZB01000013.1 coordinate 227,338, forward strand.
ATAGAACTCCCTATTACAATTATAGATGATACTCAAATCACCAGCAACATAAAGGCTTCTGATGCTACCAACAATGATAAAATCGAAAGGGTTACTATCGAGTTTTCTGACATCTATTTTTAAAGAAAAAAGCTGTAAAAATTACAGCTTGAGGTTATCGAAAAACCCCTATATTTTAAAACTGAGAAATTGGCTCTCGGTCAAAAGGCAGGATGAACTCAAAAATCACAGGTATTTTCAAAACTCACCTTCGGCTCAGACATTGAAAATACTATTCTGTAATTTTCTCGTTCTTTTATTCTTATCTCCGCAGATTTCTCATTATTTAAGAATATAGGTGTTTAATTACAGTTTTATACTTTTTCGATGGTCTGAAGCTGTAAAAATTACAGCTTTTTTTTCTACTTTGTTGTTACTATACAAATTGTTTTAGATTCCTCATCAAAGGGTTTACCAGCTACATCTGAAAAAAATTCTATTGAACCGAAGCCTGCATCTTTCATCTCTTTTTTAAGGTCTTCTTTTGAAAAGCAGTGTTCAAAAACTCTTATCACCTCAACATCACCGTTAATATCTACTAGAACATGCTGATCTAATCTAGTATTTTTATCATATATGAAGTGGGACTCTAAGCATAGGTAGGTATCTGGTCGCCAAAATCCTCCTCCTTCCTCCATATACCAAATATTCGATTCTTTCTTACTATCAAAGAATTTCGGACTAAAAACATCTAAAATAAACTTTCCACCTTTTTTCAGGGCCTTGTAAACCTTTTTTAGCAAAAGGGACCTTTGACTAGGGTTTAAAACTCCATAATCACAATAGATTAGTATAATTACATCAAACTCATTTTCATAATCTATATCTAGGTAATTCTGATAGATATATTTAATGGCATCCCCCCTTTCTACAGCCTTCTCTGTAGCATAGGCTACAGATCTTTTAGAATAATCGATTCCTGTGATGGAATATCCCTTTTTAACGAATCTTTCGGCATATAACCCTGGACCACATCCTAAGTCCAAGAACTGATTATATACATTAGCTGGAGCTATTTTTCCTATCCACTCGACAGATAGATCCATAAATTCATAGGATCTACTGGCTCCAGTTTCAGGATCTAGGTGGGACTCCAGCATTCCCTTTGAGATATGCTCATCATCCCAGAATTTTGTAGTGCTAGGTGCATATAGGTCTGGTTTCTTTAAATACTCAAAAATCTTCTTTATCATGATAATACATCCTTTCTTTTTAAATCTATTTTATTTGTTTTGCTTCCAGTCATCATAGAATAAGATTTCGCCAAGGGTTTTTCTATAAATTTCCCTTGGCTCCTCAGCAGGATAGCCCATAGGCATTAGGAAGAGACATGCTACATTCTCGGGCAAATTCAGAATTTTACTAGACCTTCTAACATCCAAATAACCCACCCAGCAGGTTCCAAGTCCTCTATTGGCTGCCGCCAGAGCAATATGCTCTCCCGGTATTAAAGGAACAGCGTTGCACCAGAAGGTGGCTGCCATTTTTCTATCAGAGTATTGATTCATATACTCAATAAAGTCTTCACCAAATCTAGTATGGTTCACCACCACTCCAAAATCATCCTTGGGTAGCTTTGACATATCATTATCAAGCCTAGCACAGCAAGCGATAATAACAGGTGCTTCAGCAATCCAGCTTTGATTTCCAGCAGCCTGTGCTAGCTGTTTTTTCTTTTCTTCATCCTTTATTACACCGAAAAGCCAGCTCTGAGAATCTCCTCCAGAGGGGGCATATCTTGCTGAATCTAAGATTTCTTCTAAAATTTCCTCTTTTATTGGCTTGGTAAGATAGCTTCTAATTGATCTTCTTTGTTTGATAGCTTCCATTAATTCCATTAAACAAAACCTTCCTTCTAAAGTATTGTAGCAAAATGATTGAGTTGATAAAAAAAAGGAGCCGATAGATTTTACTCTACGGCTCCTTATAAAACAGGTTTACCATCTAGAGATCAAAGAGTAAAATCTAAATTGAAAATTAGCCACGACAAAAAAATGTTTATTAAAACAGACTTGTCAACCAATTAAATTCAATTTATGATTTTATCCTTCATCTCCATGCTTCACTTATGTATTTGATTGATTACATCAAGTGTTGCCCGACAGCATTCCACCCTTCATTTCTCGAATCATATTGCTACAATTAAATCATACTAAATCACCCTATATTTGTCAACTCTATTGCAATATCATCACCTTCTAATCGTGATGGGTGTTCAGCATTTCATTTTCGACATTTCATCTCATCATTTATAAAGGATTTACGTCTTAAGTAAGGTTGGGTTCAAATAGTAAAGCCTCCCATTATAAAGGAGGCTTTACTAAAGAAGATCGTTACGCCCTAATAATTTCCACATCATAGCCATCTGGATCAGCAACAAAATAATATCGTGGCGGGCTCCCTGGCAACCCCATTAGCTTCGTTACTTTGTAGCCCATTTTTTCATGTCTATCTCTAGAAGCTTCTAAATCCTCTACAGACACGGCAATATGACTAAAGCCATTTCCGATGACATAGGGCTTTTCAGGATTATAATTGTAAGTTAATTCAATCTCAAAATTTTTGTTCCCATCACTTAAAAAAACCAAAGTAAACTCATGCTCTGGAAAATCCTTTCTTCTTGTTTCGATTAGTCCTAGGGCCTCCTTATAAAACTTTAAAGATTTCTCTAAGTCCATAACTCGAATACATGTATGTAGCAATTTATACTTCATTATCATATCCCTCCCTAAGATTTATCTTAATTATACCAAATTATGCAAGCTAATAAACTAAGATATGGAATTTTATAAGCATTAAATTGCCAGGGGATTAATTCCACATATTACTATATAATTCGACATCTAATCAGAATTCTCTATAAACGAGTAAGAGCCTTATTTTCATAAGGCCCTTACACATTTAGTTTAAATGTTAAAATTTATTGGTTAATCCCAATTCCCCAAAATTATTATATAATATATATAAAATTATTAATTAACAAAAATTGCTCTCTTTTGCGAGGTATATATTATGACAACAACAAGCTTATATTCTAGTGTAGAAAATTTAATTAATTATATTGAGGATCATATTGAAGGTGATCTTACATTGGAATCGCTATCTAGTTCTTTTTGCATTTCTAAGTTTCATTTAATAAGGATATTTAAAAACCTTACCAACTTTACAATGATGGAGTATGTCAAATCTAGAAAGCTGGCTTGTAGCTTGTATGAGCTGTTATATACTGACATGAAGGTAATTGATATTGCATTAAAGTACCACTTTAACTATGAACAGAGTTACATACGGGCCTTTAAAAAGGAGTTTGGTATTACACCAGCAAAATTTCGCAATAATCAAATTCCAGTAAAAATAGTTGATAGGATAAATCTTGATTTTTGTACCTCTATTGATGATGGAATTCTATTTCAACCTCAATATATTGTACGTCCTGAAATGAAGCTTGTTGGTGTAAAAGATATTATTAAGCTTAAGGACAAGTATGTAAAAAATTTAGCCAACAGTAGAGGGGTAAATTTTTTCCATAATCAGCGTATTCATATTAAAAATACTCTTAATCCCCACATTTATATAGGTCTTACTAGGCTGGTTGATCATTCAGCTGATTATACATACTATATGCCGTCGGTTGAAGTCAACTCCTTTGAAGATATACCAAAAGGTATGTTCTATGACACTCTCCCCAGCTGTAAATATGCTGTTTTTCATTATATCGGTAGACATCACGCTGAGTATATTTCCCTACATACAATGAAGGCATTATACGACTATATCTATTCAACTTGGATACCAGCAAACAATTATGATTTTATACGAGAAGGCGGCTTCCGATTTGAAGAAATTGATAGCACTATAACCTCCAATGATTACTGCGAAGCAAAAATTTATTTACCCTTCAAATTATAAACCATAATAGAATTAGCGCCACCTTAATCAAAGTTGGCGCTAATTTTTATTGAACTAACGCCTTTTCAATAGCCTTTAGGATGATTTTACTGCTTCCCGTCGCCCCTGAAATGGCATCCACCTGAAGACTTTGTTTTTGGATGACGCTATTTACAATTGCCTCCGCCTTCTTACCAAAGCCACTACTTTTGTGATTTATGATTTTAATAGCAGTAATTATACCTTTTTCTACAGTTACGTCTACTGCTGCACCAACCATCTCGTCGAAATCAAATTCTCCAGAATATGTACCATCTTCAACACCGGTTAAATCAATACTGTTCATTTCAATTTTACTCACTTCATCACTAAATTCCTTTAGCTTACTACGTAAACCTATGTAAAACACTGCTGCAACTCCTACAATTACACATAAAGTTCCAATAACAACCCTTTTTAATGTTTTTCCATTATTCATAATTCTTCACCTCATTATTATTTAATAGAAACTCTATTTCCTTCTCTATAACCTGTAAAACAAAGTCAAGGTCTTGATTCTCATTTGGTCTATTCAGATAGAATAATAGCTTTCCATGAATACTTGCTCCCATTAGCTCTAACAATAAATCTATGGAGTTTTTCTGAAGATATCCTTTTTTTGAGGATTCGTTGAGGTTATCTAAGATCAGACGGCTGATCGAGGGTCTTTTACTTAACTCCTCTGGAATTTTGCCTAAATCTTCAAGGTAAACCAGTTTAAATATTTCAGGATTTTCTGCAAAATACTTAAAGAATTCTATATTATAAATAATTAGTTGTTCCTTACAATCCCACTTATCATCTTTAAAGGTAATGACATGCTCATAGCAATCCTCTAAAAAATCAAATGCACAATAGGTTAACAGTGTATTCATATCCTTGAAGTAGTTATATATTGTAGCATAGGAGTATCCTGCAGTTTCTCCCACCCTTCTGGCAGTAATATTCTTTATTCCTTCGGTTTTTATGATTTCTTTAGCTGCATCTATAAAAAACCTCATAATCCTTTGTTTTTGTAAATTTCTTTTATTCATTGTCATCATTCCTATTCTTTAATTAACATCGTTAATTTTATTAACATTGTTAAGTATATTATCTATTCTTTCATTAGTCAACTAAAATTTTATAGAGTGGATATTTGTCGACTATTGAAGGATTTTCTCTAGATTAGTAGAAAGTATTAATAGTTTTAAAATTTTAGTATTGTATGGAGGAGAGTCAGGATAAAGTGAATAGCTACGATTTCAAGAAAGAAATTGACGATTTATCAAAAGTGCTACAGTTGATTCCAGAATACAATTTTAATTATAGATTCCCAATAGATGAAAAAGACCACCTTTTTACCCTAAAGGAAGTCTTAAACTATATCTTAGATTCAATGTTGATTTCTATCAAGAAATCAAGTGCCTCCTTAGAGCAGCTTAGTATTTCCAATAAAGAACTTGAAAAGGCATATAAAATAATTGAAAAAAGCGATATTGTTGTCTTTGAATGGACCTTAACACTTGATATTCCGACAAAATTTGTTACAAATAATATATCAAGATTTGGCTACACTCCTGAGGATTTTTATACTGGAGAACTAAAGGATTATTGGAATTTTCTTTATAAGGAAGATGTAGAGAAAACGAAAGAAAGAGTATATCACGCAAGAAAAATGGGTATGGATGAGTTCAAGCATTCCTATAGAGTTATCTGTAAAAACAAAGAAATTCGTTGGGTTGAAGAATGGTTAATACTAGAAAGAGATGAATCAGGTTTACCCGTATCTGAAAAGGGGATTTTAAGAGACATCACTCAACAAAAGGTATTAGCCGATAAGCTTAAGGAAAGCGAAGAAAGGTATAGAAGTCTATATGAAAATGCCGCAGCTGTAATATACACCTATAGTCTGGATGGGTATATAACCTCTGCCAATAACGCTTGTTTAAAATTATTGGGTTATTCTAGAGAAGAGTTGATTGGTAAGCACATTGAGGAGTTAATAGTTCATACTTCAGATGAAGTTCCCAGTTACATAAACTATGCTGTAGATAATCTTGAAAAACCCATAGAGATAGATGTTATGAATAAGCATCATGAAAAAATTGTACTTGAAACTTATAATAGCTTAATTTACAAAGATGGCAGCCCTTATGAAATTCAAGGTGTAGCCCAAAACATTACCTCCAGAAAAAGAGCTGAGGAAAAAATTGTTCATATGAGCTATCACGACAAGCTTACAGGCCTTTTTAATAGAGCCTACTTTGATGAAATCATTAAAGCCCTTGATGAGGAAGAAGCGTATCCATTAACTATAATCATCGGAGATATCAACGGCTTAAAGCTCGCCAACGATGCCTTTGGCCACAAGGCTGGAGATGAATTGCTAAAAAAAATAGCGGATATTCTTCTTATGGCCTGTAGAAAAAATGATATTATTACAAGATTAGGTGGAGACGAGTTCACAATCGTGTTGCCTAACACAGATGAATTGGTTGCAAAAAGAATCTGTGATAGAATAAGAGATCTTTGCAAGAGGGATAAGTCCTCTGTAATTCAACCCAGTATAGCCCTTGGCTACGCCTCGAAGACTTCAAAGAATTGTACCTTAGATATGCTTATTAAAGAAGCAGATGATAGAATGTATAAGAATAAGCTAAATGAAAGTAAAAGTATACGGAGTTCAATAATCTCTTCATTACAGGCTACCCTCGAAGAAAAAACCTTCGAAACCAAGGAGCATGGAGAGCGGATTAAGGTATTGTCTTTAAAATTAGGGAAAGAGATTGGCCTTTCCGACAATCAACTGGATGAGTTAAGCTTAGCAGCCGTAATGCATGATATTGGGAAGATAGGAATTCCTGACAGTATATTATCTAAAGCTGGAGACCTTACAGAGGAAGAATGGAAAATCATGAAAAGACACACCGAGATAGGATACCAAATTTTGATGTCATCAACCAATATGGTTACAATAGGAGAATATGTTCTAGCCCATCATGAACGGTGGGATGGTATGGGTTATCCTAGGGGATTAAAGGGCCCAGAAATTCCTGTTATATCTAGAATAATCACATTAATTGACGCCTACGATGTCATGCTTCACAACAGACCCTATTCTCCATGTAAAACCAAAGAAGAAGCTATAGAAGAAATAAAAAGATGTACAGGGAGTCAGTTTGACCCTCAACTAGTGGAAACCTTCTTAAAAATCATATAATATTTAAAAGAGTCAGATTAAGGAATTCCTTCTCTGACTCTTTATTACTGGATTAACTCTTTAATTTTGTCTAAGGCACAATCTAAATGATATTGTAAAGATTCATCTGCAACCCCAGTTACAAAGATATTACACTTGTTAAAGGGAATGAGAATTTTCGTTGCTGAGCTTTGAGAAATTGCATTGGCCATCGACGGAGTAAGCTCACCTAGCATAGAGTTTGCCGATATGATCCCTATTGGTCCCATAATTACATCTACTCTATCGGCATTAAAAATTATAGGATTTTCTCCGGTTGCACCTTCATCGGCACCAGCCTTAAGCATGTTGGATGTAGCCATGGTATTGGTTCCAAAGGCTTGAATATGTAGGGTTTTGTTACCCAGGCTTTTGACTCTTTCAATAAGGGCTCTTCCTATACCTCCACCTTGTCCATCTATTACGGCAATTTTCATATAAAAACCTCCCCTAAATACGATCAATACAATTATATCAGAAAATCTTAATAAATATAACCATCTATAAGGTTTCATCAAAATGATACCCAATGTGAATAGCCATATAAACGTTGACTTTTTAATGCTTTACTGCTATAATTACTGATATTAGAGATGAACTCTATATAGCATATATGAATATATGTACATAGTAAAGCAAATAAGCTTTGTATAAATGAATAGCGAATGTATTGAATCATGAAGATTCGTAGCTTGTAGAGAATTGGCTACTTTTACTTCATGTTTTTTTATGTTTTATTTCAAAGCTTCTAAATATCTAAAGAAAGGGTTTGGTTTCATGGAAAATGCCATTGAATTGCGGGATTTAACAATGGGCTATGGCAATCATACAATACTTCGAAACCTTTATTTAAATATAAAGGTAGGAGAGTTTGTATCCATTTTTGGAGAGAACGGCGCAGGCAAAACCACCCTCTTTAAGGGCATCCTACAACTATTGCCCATTATGAAGGGAAATATTAAAATCTTTAATGTAGATGTTACAAAGAGCAATGAAAAAACCTGGCTTCGCTCACAAATTGGATATGTACCCCAAAGACATAATCAAGGTAATTTTCCCATAACGGTTTTTGAAGCAACCCTTTTAGGAAGATGGGGATCATCCTTTTCATACTTTAAAAAGCCCTCTGCAGAGGACAAGGAAGTTGCAAAAGACATCCTTCAGCTTGTTGATTTAAGTCATCTGAGTCACCAGGACTGCAGAAGGCTATCGGGAGGACAAATTCAAAGGTTAAACATCGCTAGAGCATTGGCCAGACACCCCCGAATCCTATTATTAGATGAGCCAAATACCCATTTAGATATAGAATCTCAGCAGAAGCTGGATAATATCCTTCATAGTATTCGAAAGGAATACCACCTATCGATTTTAATGATTAGCCATGATCAGCTTCATACTCGAAGGGTAAGTGATAGAGTGGTTCATTTAAGGAATGGGACATTTCAAAAGGATTTGGAGCTGGTTATATGACTCTATTGGAATTCTTCAAAGTACCCATCTTTCAAAGGGCTCTAATAGGAGCAATCATAGCTGGGGGTACAATATCCCTATTGGGAATCGTTATTGTAGTGTTTAACATGACCACCCTACGATTTGCCCTAATGCATTTTGGCCTCCTTGGAGGAGCTATTGGATTATCCCTAGGGGCCAATCCATTAACAGCGGCAATTACTGCTATTGCCATTGGATCTCTACTGTTTGGCCCCCTTTCGGACAAGTTCAAACTGGATACAGGCATCATTGGCGGTTTTTTCATGACGGGAAGTATTGCAGTTGCTTTTTTGCTCTTTTACAAGGCTGGTGTTCCCGCTTTAGATGTCTTTTCATTATTCACCGGTAGTATATTAACCTTAACCAATAGTGATATAGTCTTTGTTGCAGTTTTAGGCTTAATAATCTTAACTACCTATTTTACCTTTTTTAGAGAAATTCAATTAATTTTTTACGATGCAGAACAGGCAGAATGGTTGGGGGTTCCTGCTCAGAAAATCCGTAATGGACTCTTATTTTTAACAGGGCTTGCCATTGGCGTGGCAATGAAGATTGTTGGAGCCCTACTGATTGATGCCTTAATCCTTTTATCAGCCATGGCAGCCATGAGGATTGCAAAAAACTTTAAGCAGTTATTGGTTATAACATCTTTACTTGGAATGCTAACTACCACCGGAGGTTTATTATTATCGATGGTAATGGATTTACCAACGGGAGCAACCATTACATTAACAGGAGTTACATTTTTATTAATAAGTATCATGATTCCAACAAAATAAAAAAAAACATCTAGGAGGATGAGAATGAAATCTAAAAAAATCGTTTTATTAATGGTAAGTATCCTGATTATTTCTTTATTGACAATAGGCTGTAAAGCTACTGAGGAAGCTGTAACCCCTGAAGACAATCAGGAAGCTGTAGAGTACATCGAGGATGAAGTAGCTGAGGAATTAAAAATTGTAGCATCCACCAGTTGGACTGCTTTAATGGCGGAAGCTGCTGGTGCCAAGAATGTTGTTGTATTAGCTCCTGTTGAGTTGAAGCATCCACCTGAGTATGATTTTAAGCCTAGTGATGTTGTAGCCCTACAGGAGGCAGATTTTATAATCATGGCTGGTTATGAAGGCTTTATGAACAAAATGATTGAAGCCAATAATATTGATCAGAAGAAAATCATTAAGGTAACCACCACCAATACCTATGTCAATCTCCATGAACAAACCCATGTAATTGCCGATGCTATTGGAACCCAAGAAGGTCAAGCCCAATGGGAAGCAGAATTTAAGAAGGTTATATCAAAAATTATGAAAAAAGCCCAGGATCATAATGTAGCTGAAACAAAAGTACTGGTACATGTTCATATGCAAGCCTTTGTTAAATCTTTAGGCTATGATGTCGTGGCAGTCTTCGGAGCAGAAGAGCTAAGCCCTGCAAAAATGGGTGAATTGGCTAATATGGGTCCTGACTTAATTATTGATAATTACCATAATCCTCAAGGGATGACCATAGCTGAGCTGGCCAATGTAGAGAGGGTTGAGCTTAGAAACTTCCCTGGTCCTGACCATAGCAGCTTAATTGATTTGTTTAAGGACAATGTAAAATTATTAGGATTAGAATAAAAAAATCCCGATCTAGCATCTTGTTTCTAGATCGGGATTTTTTTATCTTAACGAATATTCCAATTGAATATCCCTAGGGTCACTTTCATACAATTCTTGGTTAATCTCTTCAGCTTCTACACAGCCAATAGACTTATAAAAGGCAATGGTAGCTTCTGAAGAAGCTGCACATAGATAAAGCTTATCCGCCCCCCAGTCTAAGGCTTGATTTCTACAAAGTTGCACAAGCTTTTTTCCTATTCCCCTACCCCTATAATCTTTTGATACGAACATGGAATCTAGTAAAAGATATTTAGCGGTGCACCCAAAGAAATCATGATTTAGGGAAGCAAAGGCCACCAAAGTATCATTATGAAAAGCACCAAAGGCAGCTCCCCCATCTTCTATAGTCTTAATCAGCTCATCTCTATAGCCTTCATAGCCATCCGGCCATCCCTCTTCCTTATAATTTATGGTAATTAATTTGTATTGGCCTTCTTTTTTACGCCATACCCTTTCAATAAACTGACTAGGGTCAATCTCTGCAATTCTATCACATTCTTCTATTGTTATTTCTCTGTACTCAATACCTTTTTCTACTGTTTTCATTTATATTTCTCCTATCTTAATTAGAATAAGATCTTTTTCATTGATACTCTGCTTTCTTTTTACAGCCTCACCATTTACTCTAATTGAACCATTCTCCAGAAGCTTTGATATTTCATTTCTACTGACATCCTCTATCTTTTCTGCTAGAAACTTATCTATTCTAACCTTTTCCTGGAGGACCTCTAGAAAAATTTCAACCTCCTGAAGATTCTTTTCTTTTAGCTTATGGATTCTTAAGTCACTATACCTGCTGGCTTTTTCTAGAAACTCACCATCTAGGTTTTCTAGACCCGATACTGCTTTAAAGGAGTCAATTTCTTTATTCCAGGTGTGGCCCTTAGGACACTTATATATTGCGAAATGGAATATAATCTTCCCATTGGCATTTTGTCTTCTTTTTAAGGAATCTTCAAATATCACCTTCTTACCACAGTTATGGCAATATCGTTCTACTCTATCTATGGTTCCATTGTATATTTTCCACTTTAATTTTAAGCTTTTCTCCATTTTCCTTACCTCCTGAATTTGAGTTTGTACGGTAAGGAATATGGTGTTTTTTCATTCTATTCATTTTGGGTAATGTAGTAATCATAAACTTTTATACTCCTTCCGTTTATTGATTTAAAAACATTACCTTAATGGCAGGCGTCATATAATAACCTCCTTTCCTATGGATGCTGTACCCTTCTAAATTAGCACTATAGTTACCTTAAAAGCACGTATTTTAAGAACCTAAAAATTCATTAGGGCTTAGTTTTAAAGAAATATAAAAGACTATAGAAGTCGTTACCTCTATAGTCTATAAAAAACGTCTATACTTAAATGAAAATATTCATTAACCCCCTTCTACTGTAAAGGAGGATATGTAAATATCTAAATAAGCATTTATAATTTTAGCTATGTAAGTTCACTTCTAATTGCTAATTATTGAAGGGTACACAAACAAGCCTAATAAAACTAGGCTAAAATAACTCCCTAAAATAAATCATTAATTTAATTTTGATTAAATTAATATTAGCAATTAGCTGGCGTCATAAGCATACAAGCCTCCTTCTCCTATAAATTTAGACCATATTTATTATACTAATAAACCATCAAGGTGTAAATAGGTTTTTCAAAGGATTCTTTCTTTTCTACTTATTTATTAAAATGATTCTTGATAAAATCTATGGATTGAAGGATAATCGCTCTAGAAGTATCATCATTGTTTTTTATATCAAAACCATGGTGTCCAGTAGGGTGCTCTACTTCAATACCCAATCCCTTGCCCTTTAGCACAAAATCGTCGTTGGCCCCCTTTAAAGTATCGCCCTCATAGAAAGCCATAAAGCTATTAAGTTTTCCAAACATTTAGCTTGTTAGAATCTACTAGTTTTATATCTCAGTCTGAAGACGGAGATAAAAACCGACCAGAGCAGGTTTTATTTCTATAATTTTTCTTATATTCTTTTATTATGAAAGTATTGAATTATCGTTTATAATTATCATCAGGGGGTGTTGTATGAGGGAATTATTATTAAAAAGAAAAAGCAGATTTATATTATATGTTTTTGCATGTTTATTTCCAGTAATAGACCAAGTATTGAAGAACTACTCCTTTGCCCTTTTAATCGGAAGCATTGAAGTGGCCACCATTGATTACTTTATTAAGGTTCTTATGATTAACATTGCAATAACATTGTTGGGAATTTTACTATTTATGGCTTCAAGATTTATGCGTATTAGCTATATGAGGGATACCATTTTAGATGTTCGGCTAAATGCCTTCGATAAGATTTTAAAAAAATCCTACGAGGGCTTCAGTAAGAAATCAAAGGATGTTTATATTTCCAATCTTGTAAATGATGTTAATATTTTTGAGCGGGAATTTTTCTTTAAGCTGATAAACGTCATATTTAGGGGTGGGGCCTATATCGCCTCCATAGGCCTATTGATGTTTATGGACTTTAGGTTTGCAATGGTTATGTTGATTATTTCCTTATCTGTATTCTTCTTAAGTAAAAGGTTTGAAAAAAGAACCGTTAAGCTTCAGGAGGAGGTTTCAGATAATAATGAAAGCTTTACAGTAGGTATTTCTAACACCTTGAACGGTTTAGAAATACTAAAGCTTAATAGACTGGAGGATGAATTTCTATATAAGTCCCTTAAGAAGGTAGATGATGTAGAAAGGAAGAAATTCCACTTTACTGTGTTCACTGAGGGCCAAAGAAGCCTAACAAGATTTTTAGGCTACGTTATTTTTGTGGGTATTCTTATGTATCTATTAAACTTGGCTTTTGCTGGTGAATCCATCACCAGAATAACCTTTATGCTTCAGCTGGCCAATAGCTGTGTATGGACGATTGGTATGGTCCTTCCTCTATTTAATGACTTAAAGGCTGCAGCCAAAATTTATAATAAAATAACCAAAAGTGATGGTGAAGCCACAACCAGTATCAATAAAAAGCAAAGCTTTAGCTTTAATAAATTCATTGAAGTAAAGGATTTAAGATTCTCCTATGAAGGTAAGGAAATTCTTAAGGGGGCCTCCTTCACCATTGAAAAGGGGAAAAAATACTTATTAAAGGGACCCAGTGGGGCAGGAAAATCTACTTTGATAAAGCTTTTATCAATGATTTATGACAATTATGAGGGTTCAATAAAGGTGGATGGAGTAGATTTTCGGGAAATAAAAGAAGATACCATTAATGATCACGTTTCTTATATTTATCAGGATGTATTTTTATTTGAGGATACCGTAAAAAATAACATAACCCTCTTTAAGGATATGCCTGAGAAGCGGATTTTAAAGGCTACAAAACATGCTGGTCTGGATGAGTTTTTGGCAACGAAGGAATTGGGCCTCAATGAACCATTAATGGAAAATGGTAAAAATCTTTCGGGAGGTCAAAGACAGAGGATCTCCATTGCTAGGGCTATAATTAAAGATGCCAGTTTACTTTTTGTTGACGAAGGTACCTCAAGCCTTAACCAAGAATTAGGAAGTGCAATTGAAGATACAATTCTATCCTTAGATAGTACTGTTATTGCTATTTCCCATAGGTATTATGAAGGCATCACCGAAAAGTATGATTATGTGTTAGAGTTGAATAACGGTCAAATCCTTCAGCATCAAAGTCAAGATTATCTTAGGGAGGTGGCAGTATGAAGAAGCTATTAAGAAAGGTTCTACCCCATATGCTTTTAATTTTGGTGGTTGCCACCCTTGCATCTGTATTGGATGGATTAATATCAATCTTTATGATGAATTCTATAGATGCTGTAATGGAGGGAAATAGAGTTGCCTTTAAAGAAGATGTGGTAAAGCTCATCATAATAGCCCTTACCCTCCTGCCCTTCAGCTTGTTTCTTTCCTACAGCAAGGGAATTTTTAAAAGAAGGGCCGTCACCAATACCAAGGTTGATTACATCAGCAGAGTCTTTAAAAAGAATATCAATGAATTTCAAAGGGACAATAATTCAAAATATGTTTCTGCCCTAACCAATGATATTATTACTATAGAAGCAAATTTTATCGAAGGGGTTTATGAGGTAATCGTAAGTATTGTAAATTTTATTGTTGCCTTCTTAGTAATTGGTTACATTAGTCCCGTTGCATTGGGGGCTGGTATTGGAATTGGTATTCTCAGCACCATTATTTCCACCTTGCTTAGTAAACCTTTGCAAAAGCATCATAGTAAGAGAAGTGAACTATATGAAAGCTATACATCCTATATTAAAGAGGTTCTAAGTGCCTTCCATATTATTAAATCCAATAACCTAACGGAAAAGGTACAGGATGATTTTTATAAAAAAAGCCACGCTATTCAAGAAAAGGGTTATGTTATTGATAAGATTTCAACCTATATTACTTCCCTTCAAAATCTTAACATGTCCCTTACCTTTATGGGGATCGTGGGAATATCCACCTATATGGCCATAACAGGAAGTCTTACCTTAGGTGGAGTTATTCTGATAGTCAATAACGTAGAAAAGCTGATGATGCCACTAATTCAGTTGGGTGAATGGATGCCAAAGATCTTTTCTACAAAATCCTTGTTCATTAAGATTGATGAAAGCTTAAAAAATCAGGATAATTATGAAGAAACCCTAGAGATTGATGGATTTAAAGATGCTATAGAGTTCAATAATGTATCCTTTAGCTATGAAGACACAGAGGTTTTAAAGGAGATCAGTCTGACCCTAAAAAAGGGAGAAAAGTATCTGATTGTTGGCCCAAGTGGGGGAGGTAAATCAACCTTATTAAAGCTCCTAAGAAAATATTTTGCTCCTCAGGGTGGAACCATTCAGTTGGATGGTATAAATCTTAAGGATGTAAAGAAGGAAAGCTATTTTACCTTTATTGCCAATGTAGAGCAGCAGGTATTCCTATTTGAGGATACAGTTAGGAATAATATAACTCTGTATAAGGATTATACGGAAACTGAAATCAACCTAGCCATCGACAGAGCAGGTCTTAGGGATTACGTTGATGGTCTAGCCAATGGCTTGGATAGTATCATTTATGATAATGGAAAAAATGTTTCTGGTGGTGAAAAGAGTAGAATAGCCATTGCAAGGGGACTCTTAGCAAAATCCGATATTATTTTCTTGGACGAAGCCTTTGCAAGCTTAGATTCAGCCATTGCTAAGGAAATTGAAAAAACCATCTTAAACTTTGAAGGTGTAATGGTGGTAAATGTAAGTCATGTTGTATTTGAGGAAACAAAAAAACACTACCATGATGTGATGGTGGTAAAGAATAAAGGGGTTTATTCATTATAAATGCTAAAGGACTACTGATACCAGTAGTCCTCATTATTTATTATTTGTTTACTACATTGATGGGTTTACCCATTAAGTAGGCCTTTAAATTATCTACCACTGCATCCATAAGCCTTATTCGCGCTTCCTTGGTTGCCCAGGATATATGGGGAGTAATCATTAAATTACCTCCTGTGATCTAGACCTTTATCCCTTCAGTTTTTTTACCAGTCTTGCAATAGAATATGACCTCTCTACCAGCATCTTACCTGCATTATCCATTGCCTCCTTTAGGGTCATACAGTCACAGACATTGCTGAAGGTGGCATCAATTCCATGCTTATAAACCTCTTCATAGCCAGCAGCCAATCCACCAGATAAGCACACCACTGGAACATTGTGCTTCGAGGCTATAGTTGCTAATCCTACCGGGACCTTCCCATAGGCAGTTTGCTTATCGGTTTTTCCTTCCCCCGTAATCAGAAGGTCCGCATCGATGATCTCCTCTTCAAATCTACAAAACTTCGTTACAATATCAATGCCGGGAGATAGGTTTGCATTGGTAAAGGCAATCAGTCCTCCTCCTAAGCCACCGGCAGCTCCACTACCTGGTATTTCAGCTATTTCAACCTTTAATAGTTCCTTTATTTTATCCGCATAAGTTCTAAGTCCCTTATCCAAAGCCTCTACCATATGAGGGGTTGCACCTTTTTGAGGGCCATAAATATGGGCAGCCCCCTCTGGTCCATATAGAGGATTATTGACATCACAAGCAACAATTATTTCAACTTCCTTTAACCTTTCATCAAGCTTTGAGACATTAATTGTATGTATTTTAGAAAGCTGCTTTCCACCATATTTCAATAGGCTACCACTATCGTCATAGAATTCAGCCCCTAAGGCTTGAGCCATTCCCATACCTCCGTCATTGGTGGAACTACCGCCTATTCCAATGATCATTCTTTTACAGCCCCAGTCTAGAGCTGCCCTTATCAATTCTCCTACCCCATAGGTGGTGGTCTCCATAGGGTTTCTCAAATTTTCCTTTACGAGGCTCAGTCCAGCTGCTGCTGCCATTTCAATTACAGCTGTCTTATCATCTCCAAGAATACCAAAATACGAGTCAATCTCCTCCATCAAAGGTCCCGAAACCTTATTAGAAATCATTCTTCCCTCCGTTGCGATTACCAATGCCTCTACTGTACCCTCCCCACCATCTGCAACGGGGATTTTTTTAACCAATATATCATTTCCTGCCCTTTTGATTCCTTCCTCTATTCTTGCGGCCACCTCTACGGCTGACAAACTACCTTTAAAGGAGTCAGGAGCTACAACTATTTTCATACCAGCACCTCCATTCATTTACTTACTCATGAATTCTACTATCCTTCGTTAGTATAGCAATCCTTTTAATATAAGATATAAAGGGAATTATACAGATTATTGCCACAGTAAAGCTTATGGGTGATATATAGGCATTAAAGTAATAATTATATTGAGGTCCACTAATAAAAAAGCCGTAAAGAAAATTAAATAAGCCTACAACTAAATTTGCGAGGCCTGCTAAACCAACAAACCATGCCACCCTCTTATAATGCTTTATTTTAGATGAGTTATCTGAATAGATATCAAAGGGCCCATCGGAGGATTTCTTTCTAAACCAGACCCATCTAAAATAGGTTGAAACCAACTCAGCTCCTGCTTCCTCCATAAATTTAATATAGGCCCTACTTTCAGGATGATTGGGGCTATTATTTAATAGCTCCAGTCTATAGGTATATTCTCCAGGGTTGCCTTCTTCGAATAAGTAGCGACATGGCAAACTATAGTCTATAAAGTTCATTCCTTTATTAGCCATCTCATTTAACCATTTTTCTTCCTTTTCAAAGTCTACAATATATTTATATGCTTTATATTTCATTGCCATCCCCCCTAACAATTGTCCTTCCCTGTTCAATCAATTCCTGTAGTCTTTCTATTTCATCTAAAACAACATTTTTCCCTAAAGGGGTAATCTCGTATTCCTTCTTCCTACTATCATTATCGCTGGGTAGAGCCTTAATATATCCCTTTTCCAACAGAGTATTAATGGCTCCGTAAAGGGTTCCTGCCCCTAAATTTACCCGTTCCTGACTAAGTTCCTTAACAAATTGCATGATACCATAGCCGTGCATTGGTGTATGTAGTGCCAGTAATATGTAATATACCGCCTCAGTTAATGGACTTCGATCTTGAGACTCCGGCATTTTTTATCACTCCTTAAGTTGATTATCGTATCGCGATATATCGTCTGACGATACCTTTATAAAAAGTATATCGTTTGCCGATATAAATGTCAATAAGGAAAAATGTTACTATAAATTAAAGAACCTCCTAAATAGGAGGCTGTTTAATTTACATATAGAATTAATGTCTAAGCCATTTCATGATTTCCTGAGGGGTTGCATTTTTTCCATACATCAGGATTGCGGTTTTAAATAGCTTCCCTGCCAGCTTCATAACAAAATAGGTGGTAACACATAGTATTAATAAGCTTAAGATGATTTCGATTGCTGGCACTTGATTGGCTAAGGTTATCCTAACCAGCATCACTCCAGGGGTTGAAAAGGGGAAATAGGTTCCGATCTTTGCTACAATTCCATGGGGATTTGCTAATATAGGCCCGAAGAACATAAAGGGTAGCATTGGTAATATAAATATCATCCCTTGAAAATTTCCAGCTGATGCTGGGTCTTCTATGGTTGAGCCAAGGCTTACGAACATAGAAAAATATAATAAGTAGCCCAATAGAGCAAATAGAAGCATTATCGGTAATTCCTTTATCGCTAACAGTTGAAAAACTGGAATATCAAATAGATAATAGGCAATGGGAATTCCAACCGCCAGCCATACCAAAACTTGAATCATCCCTAATACAAAGCATCCAATAATCTTTCCCTGCATTAGATCCCTTGGGGTTACTGAGGACATTAAAACCTCCACCATTTTATCCTTTTTTTCCTGGGTTGCACTCTGAAAGGTCATTGATCCAGAAATAAAAATGGAAAAATAGATTATGGCTGCGAAGATGGCTGGAATGATTTTTCTCATAAAATCTTCCTTCTCCCCTTCTGCATTTATGATATTTAAACTATAGCCCTCTCTAAGCTCTTGAATTTGTTGATTACTTAACCCTAGGTCTGACATCTTTCTATTTTCGATAATTTGGTTTACAGCAGCTTCTATGCTACTGGTGTTGGGCTTTGCATCATCTAGAGTATATAAATTAATTCTATTAGATGCCATGGCCTCCTCATTAAGCTCTAAATAACTTGTTCTAGCTTTTTTCCCCTCCTTACGGAGATCCTCAATAGTTCCATCATATTGAAGAACTTTTATTTCTTCTTCATTAAAGCTTGCCTCTAGCTCCTGATAAATGCCTATTTCATCCCTTACATAAAGGGTGTGAACTTGATTAAATTCCAGCATGCTTAAAAGGGAAGGAAGACCACCAAATATAATCATCATTAAAGGAGTAAGAATAATTGAAATTAAAAAGGATTTATTGGTTAAGTTTTTCTTTATTTCCCATGAAGCCACCTTTAATGTATTAGTCATTATTCATACCTCCCTTTGCAATCTTTACAAAGATATCATGTAAGGATATTCGATCGATATGTAATTCCTTTATATCGATATCCTTTGATAGCTTCTGCAAAAACTCATTGACAGAAGCACCTTTTTTAAAATATATAACCTTGTTGTCGTCTACAGACTCTACACGTTCAACTGAAGGAAATAAAGTAAAATCAACGTTATAACCATTGTTGCCATTAATTGTACATTTGAAATTAGCAAAGGATTCTTTAATTTCCTCTAACCTTCCATATACAACCTTCTTGCCCTCATTGATTAGGAATATCCTATTACATAGGGCTTCTACCAAGTTCATTTGATGGGCTGAAAGCAAAACAGAGGTCCCACCCTTGGCAATTTCTCTGATTTCTTCTTTAAACACATCTTGGCTTACAGGATCTAATCCAGAGAAGGGCTCATCTAAAATCAATAGCTCTGGCTCATGTAGAATTGAAGCTATAAATTGTACCTTCTGGGCCATTCCCTTTGATAATTCCTCAATCTTAACTTTTTCCTTACCCTTTAGGTTAAACTTCTCTAGATACTCTAATATTCGTTTTTTTGCTTTATCCTTTGGATAGCACTTTAAGTCTGCTAAATACAATAATACATCCATTACCTTAACATTCTTGTATAGACCTCTTTCCTCGGGAAGGTAGCCTATTTTATTTATAGGAATCCCTTTGCTATTATGGTTATGGAAAAGTATTCTTCCAGAGTCAGGATAGATAATCCCCATAATACTCCTAATGGTGGTGGATTTTCCAGCTCCATTTGGTCCAAGAATCCCCATTATTTCACCCTTATAAACCTCAAAGGAAATGTGATTTACTACCGTCTTACCACCAAACTCCTTTGATATGTTATCAATACTTAATATTTTTTCCAAATAATCATGCCCCCTTATCGTTTGTTTATTCCCAATAAATATAATATATCAAAGAATAGTTGGTAGTTCAAGTGACCTTACTGAAGGGATGGTAACTACCATAAAGAGCATTGGTATTATTTTATTTGTTAATTCACAGGGGTTTATGGGCATATATTTATTATATTAGAAATAAAACTAAAGAGGGGAGTGATGAAGGATGGAAGAAAAGGTTATAAGCTTAAAGGCCTGCTTTAAAGGCATTTTAAGTGATTTACTGATATTAGTTTTGAAATTATCTTTAGCTTTTGGTTTTTTTCTTGTTATAAATGGTTATAAAAACACCCTATATAATAGGTACGATATAGGATTTCGAAGCTCCCTGGTTAATCCATTAAAAACGGATATCTCATTAACAGATTTTGTGTTGCTTTATTTAACCTATATTATACTAGTAATATTATTAAGCTTTCTTCTTTATGTAATCTATAAGATTATATCTTTATTAGTGAAAGTACCTGGAAAAACCACCATTGATTTTGCTAAAGAGAAGATTATTATAAAGAAAAATATATCTCCCTTTACAAAGATTGATGAAGAGATTTTATTTTATAAGATTATTGAAGCAGGTGTTAGACAAAACCTTTTACAACGAATACTAGAAACAGGTGATTTGTACATGGAATATTTAGTTCTAAGTGAAACCGATTCCCATATTCGAGGTTTAGAAATCAAGTATATATCCTCGCCCTACCAGGTAAAGAAGAAGTTGCTATAACAAGGGGAGGAGCTAAACAAAAGAGTCTACCTTAAGCTCTTTAGCTAGGTAGACTCTTTATATAATTTAAGAATCCTTCAATATCTTTATCCTTCGATATATATAATATTGCCTTATTGGTGTCATCAGTCATTTCGGACCTTATGATATACTTAAAATCCAGGCCCCTTTTTTCATTAGAAGATTTTAACTGTTTAGCCCTTTTCCCTGCAGTTTCTATAAATTTCATAATCAGCTCTTTATCTATAGTTTCATAGCTTTGTTTAAAGGCTATTTTATTATTTGTTATATAAAAAAGTTTGTAGCCTGATTCAATTTTCTCACCCATCAGGATGCAATTATTTGATTCATTTACCCTTTGGCAGTTATGTATATAACTAAAATTGTGAAACATATCTCTATAGATGGTTGCTAACTCATATTGCTGCACTGATGCAGCTAGCTTCATTTTTTCCTCCAAAGCATTAATAAAGGTCTTCATCCCCTCTGACGTCGAAAATATCTCCATTAATGACTTATTATTGGATATCATAGAATCCTCATTTAGTTTTTGAGGCAAAGAACTAAAAGAGAATTGATAGGTTTCTTTGTCCTTGAAAATTGGATAGATATTATCTAGCTGCTTAATGATTTCATGAAGAATGTTTTTGCTTCTAAAGGGCCCAAAACAGCATTCTTCGTCTCTTTCCAAAACCATAGCAATTGGTTTTTTTCTGGGACCCTTCTGCAATTTTAGGTATTTATAATTTTTATCCCTAGTATACTCAGCATTATACATAGGCAAATGCTTTTTAATCAAAGCACATTCTAGTATTTTAGCCTCTAAATGGGTGTCTGTTAGAATATGTCTTACATCATATATATTCAATACCAAACGTTTGATTTTTTTCCACTCATGATGGGTATTGAAATAAGACAAAACCCTAGATTTTAACTGTTTACTCTTACCAATATAAAGGATATTCCCTTCTAAATCTAAAAACTGATATACCCCAGTTTTATTAGGGAGGTTATAGACTTTTTCCTTTAAATTCTCTGATACCATAATCATCATCCTTAAGTACCTTTGGGGAGTCTATCATCCCTTCAGGCTCTTGATTCTCTTCTCAATATATTTCAAATCATAATTTTCAAAGTCCTTCTTACCATTTATAATAATAGCCTCATCATCCAGTTGATGTTTAATTTTTAAAAACTGCATCTTTCCCGCTTCGTTTTCTTCTTCTGTATCACTACTAAAGCTTTCATATTTCCATTGTCTTCCCTGTTGATATATAATAATGTTTAACTTCCCATCCTCTAAAGGTTTCTGAAGTACTTCAGCCAATTCTTGCAGTCTCATATGAATCCTCCTTAAAGAATTTTACTCTTTTTCTTTATGTTTTCTAATTCTCTTCCTATTCATGAATACATTTTATCATAGCTATTATTAGCTGTACATTATTAATTGAATGATGGATTTCATAAACAACTATAATATTGGTTGCCTTTTGTTTTTGGCGATTTTCCATAAACCAATGGTTAAAAGGGGTAATACATAAAATACTAAAAATCCCCACGTTACCGTCCCATAGCCCTTTGATATTAATTTCTTAAAGGTGGGTGAATTGATAATCTTCATCTTTAACCTCCTTATGAACTCTTAATGATATAGCCTACATAGTATCACCTGAGGTGATAATTAGGAGCTCAGACTATTCTACCAGTCCATTAAAAATCCATTTTACAACCGATTTTAAGAATAATCACAGACTTTTTATTTCAGCAAAAAAAACGTCCTTTTCATGGACGTTTTTTTAGTGGTTGGAGATTTCTATTTAGCACATGGTCCTACTATTGGAGCAATTGCAACCTGCTGATTTTGTAATAGCTTAATGGTTAAGAAGATTACCATTTTTTCTTCAATCTCTCTAAATAGCTTTTCGCCAACAGGTAAGCGATAATTTGCTGTAGTTCTATCTAGGTGCTCATCAAATTCAACGATTCTACTGCTGATTAAATCACAATAGGGTAGTTCATTGTAATATTCGGTGCTGATTAAATTAATCTCTGATAAATCTGAGGAAAGTAGTCGATCCTTTTCTGCATATTCTGGTCTATTGATCTCCTGAGATCTCAAATATACAAACTCATCATTGCTTGTTCCTATAATTGGCAGTGGGTCATTTCCGTTAAAGGTAATTGGTGTTGTACAGTCAAAGGGTACATCTACTGTGCAATGTCTTATTTCACCACAAAGCCCATAGGGGTTGGAGCACCAGCCAGGTGTTGAGTATTCAATGTTTTTTCTTACGAAGCCTTTAATAAAGAGAACATTTGTATCTTGTAATAGCAAACATTGGGTGATTTTTAAGGTCTTTCTTATACGCTTTATATCCAAAGCCAGTTCAGGAAGCTTTATAGTAGAGCTTACGTTAAACTGAACATTTAATTCGGCTAATACAACAGGTAGCTTAGCAACGGCTCCAGCTGTGTTGGCGTTAATTGGCACTGGTGTATTCTCGCAACTGTTTACAGTACCACCCTTCACCTCGACAAATGGCCTTTTCATTGTTGTAGGTTGCGGTTTTTTAAATCTATTATTATAATATTGGGACATTTCTTTTTCTCCTTTCAATAAATATATTACTTCTTTCATAATGGTTGTTTATCTTTTGCCTAATACATGATATTCCCCTCATTTAATTAGGTTACATCAAGGAGTAAAAATAATAAGAAACCTTCTAGCAGCAGAAGGTTTCTTGTTATTTTATAATATTTTTCTATTTATTTATCGGTGGGTTTTTATGTTAAATTCAGGTGGTGTAAACATATGCTTCTTAACTGCACACATATCCATAGATCGAATAATGGCAGCTTCATACTTTTGTGGGAAATTATCTGGTAAGGTTAAGTTTAAATGAACTTCCTCGATTAATCCCTCTTCAGAATTGACAACAGTATCTAATGTCAGTTTTAACCCTTCAGTATCAATTCCCTTGCTTTGACAAAAGCCTAGTGCATATATACCAGCACAGGTTGCAATGGAAGATAAAAACAAATCAAAGGGGGACGGGGCTGATCCTTCTCCCCCACCTCTTACTGGTTGATCAGTAGCAACAGTAAAGCCTTTAATGTTTGCATCTACCCGTTTACCACCAGGAAAGCTAACCTCTATTAATGGCATAATAATCACTCCTTAGTATTTATCTACTATCATTATACCACCCCCTCCCAAGGGGGTCAAGGATATTTCAATGTTCTCTATACCAAGATTGTAACACTACTGGCCAAGCTAAATAGATTGAATTCTATATAATTATCGAAGGAACAAAAGCTTTAGGATAAACTTTTGAGATTCCTACAACTGACAAGAACCCTAAAGGCTTTGTTAGGGTTCATTAATAGACTATGTTCTTGATATAATATGTTGAATCTAAACTCCAAGATGTTTTTTTATTTTTTCAACCACCAAATCCTCTTGGAAGGGTTTTACAATAAAATCCTTTGCTCCTGCTTTTATGGCTTCAACCACCATTGCATTCTGTCCCATGGCAGAACACATAATGATCTTAGCATCAGGAAAATCCTTTATTATATCCTTTACTGCCGCAATTCCATCTAGTTCTGGCATTGTTATATCCATAGTCATTAAGTCTGGTTTTAACTCTTTATACTTCATCACTGCTTGTTTCCCGTTTTCAGCTTCACCTACTACTTCAAAACCATTTTTCACAAGAATCCCTTCTAAAACTTTTCTCATAAAGGCAGCATCATCTGCAATTAAAACCTTTTGCATATCAACTTCTCCTATCTTATTATAGTCATTTTATTTACGGAACTATATTCAAATTGACTGGTACCTCTTATTTTACTCCTTATCTTATTCTACAAAAATTATCATATTCCTTCACTTTTATCACATAAAAAACAAGACGATAATCAGTCTTCAGACTGTTGAAAAAGTAAAATTTCAAATCGGAAACAACTATGTTTTAAATAAAGAGAAATATGTGGAGTTAATAATAAAAGAACGATAAGATGGAAGAACAGTATTTTCAATGTTTGAGCCGAAGGTGAGTTTTGAAAATACCTGACATCTTTGAGTTCATCCTGCCTTTTGTCCGGGAACCAATTTCTCTGTTTTAAAATATAGGGGTTTTCAACAACCTCAAGACGATAATCAGTCTTGTTTATTTTTAATTTATTTTTTTAGGTTTTCTGCAATAAAGTTTCTAATTTCTTTAGAAGTTGAAAGGATTAATGTCTCTTCTGCCAACTTCTTCATTTCTAAATAAGATAGCTCTGCAATTAATTTTCTAGCTGGTAGAATAGCGGATGCATTCATTGAAAATTCATCTAATCCCAGACCTAAAAGGATCGGAATAATATTCAGATCACCAGCCATCTCTCCACACATTCCTACCCACTTCCCATCTGCATGGGCATAATCAATAATCAATTTTATCAATCTAAGAACAGCAGGATGGAAGGGCTCATATAAATAGCTGACACCCTCATTTAATCGATCTACTGCTGTAGAATACTGAATTAAATCATTGGTTCCTATACTAAAAAAATCTACTTCCTTTATAAGTAAGTCACCAATTACTGCAGCTGCCGGTATTTCTATCATAATTCCTATTTCTATTTGGTTGCTATATTCAATAGACTTCTCCTTTAGTTCTCTTTTTACATCCTCTAATATTTCATTGGCAGCTCTAACCTCTTCAACCGACGATATCATTGGGTACATGATTTTTAAGTTGCCATAAAGACTTGACCTTAACAACGCCCTTAACTGAACCTTAAAGATTTCCGGTTGGTTAAGGGATATTCGAATTGCCCGATATCCAAGAAAAGGGTTAGCCTCCTTAGGAAGATTCAGATAAGGCAGCTCCTTGTCTCCACCGATATCTAATGTACGGATAATTACTGGCTTTCCTTCCATCTCTTCAAGTACCTCTTTATAGGCCTGAAATTGTTCCTCCTCTGTTGGCATATTGCTCCTGTTCATAAAAAGAAATTCTGTTCGATAGAGGCCTATTCCCTCTGCCCCATTTTTCAATGCCATCTTTACATCCCTAGGTGTTCCGATATTACAACCTAATTCAACTTTTCTTTTGTCCTTGGAATAGGTGGCTTGGTCCTTTAATCTGAAAAGCTCCCGTCTCTTCAGCTCAAAGTACTTCTTTTTAACGCTGTATTCTTCCATAATATGCATGTCAGGATTTCTATATCCTATTCCTTCTTGTCCATCGAAGACTATTGTATCTCCATCCTTCACCATCATAGTAATATTATTTACCCCTACAATTGCAGGAACCTCTAAATTTCTAGCCATAATTGCTGTGTGGCTTGTTGAACCACCTATTTCTGTTATAAAGCCTAAAACCTTTTCTAAGTTCATTGTTGCAGTATCTGATGGAGTCAGATCATGGGCAACTAATACTACTTCTTCAGATAGTTTTGATAAATCAATGGTTTCCCTTCCTAATAGGTTATTTAAAAGTCGCTTTCCAACATCCTTTATATCAGAGGCCCTTTCCCTCAAGTAGTCGTCTTCCATTGCCTCAAAAATACTAATAAAGCTTTTTATCACTTCATTTGCAGCATAAGGGCTGCATACTTTTTCTTTTATAATTTTGTTTTTTATATCATTAATAAATTCTGGATCCATTAAAATCATTATATGGGCTTCAAATATAGCCGCCTTATCTAAACCCATTTTTCTTTCTGCCTCTGCCTTAACTTTTTCCAATTGAAGTATGGTAGCATCAATAGAGTGCTTCAATTGATCTATCTCTCCATCCACATCATCAATATTTGCTTTTTCGATATTGAATTTCTGGCTCTTATAAATTAAAGCTTTTCCTATAGCTATTCCAGCAGAAGCACTTATTCCTTTAAACATATCTTAGTCCTCCTATGCCTCAAGATTCCCCTCCAGCAGTTTTGCTAAGGCCTCAAAAGCAGCTTCTTCATCTTCACCTGAAACCCTCAATAGAACTTCCTCATCCTTTCTAGCTCCGGAGCTGAGAAGATTCATAATGCTCTTACAACTGTATTCATTATCATTTTTAACCAACGCAATTTTTGACCTGTATTTTTGTGCCTCTTTAACAATTAAAGCAGCAGGTCTGGCATGTAATCCTGTTTCACTTTTTATAACGATTAATTTCTCTAACATCTTCTCTCTACCTTTCTATTTTGGCCTTCATAATCCATTGATCCTTCTCGTCCATGGACTTTACTAGATCAGTTATCTCCTCCATATTGGTAATTACAATGGGAGTGACAAGGGATTTTGCCCCCTCTCTAACCTTCTCTAGTTCAAAGGTCATCAAAAGATCTCCTACCTTTACTTGATCTCCAGGGGAAGTATAAACTTCAAAACCCTCACCCTTCATTTTAACTGTATCTATGCCTATATGAATTAACATTTCAATTCCATTTGACGCTTTTAAGACAATGGCATGCTTAGTATCCATTATTTGAATAACTTCCCCTTCAACTGGTGAAGTAACCCTTCCTTCAGAAGGATCAATGGCTACCCCATCTCCAACCATCTTCTGTGAAAAAACTTCATCAGGTACCTCCGTTATATCCATTTTCTTTCCCATAATGGGTGAATAAATGAAAATCCATTGATCCTTCTCTCTTTTAAATAGGTTTATCATATGAACCTCCTAATCGTATACTGCCTTCAATAAACACCATCCTGACATTTAATCCTTCATCAAATACAATTACATCAGCATCCTTGCCAACCTCAATGCTGCCTTTTCTATCGTCAATGCCAATAACCTTAGCAGGATTAAGAGAAGCCAGTTTTATAACTTTATATAGTGGTTCATTGGTTACCTCTACAAAGTTCTGAATAGCTTTATTTAAGGTCAACACACTACCTGCAAGCCTACCGTCAGGCAGCTGAGCCCTCCCCTCCCTTACTTCTACCATCTGTCCGCCTAGCTCATAGGATCCATCCTTCATGCAGCTTCCTCTAATAGCATCTGTCACCAGTACCAACTGAGCTTCTCCCTTTATTTTTAGTAAAAGCTTAAAAAGCTCAGGATGAACATGGATTTTATCAGCAATTAGCTCACAGCTGATAAAACTATTAAAAGCTGCACCAACAACCCCTGGATTTCTATGATGTAGTGGGGTCATGGCATTAAAAATATGGGTACAATGGGATATCCCTGCTTGAATTGCCTCCATTGCTTCTTCATAGGAGGCCGCACTATGGCCTATGGCTAATGTAGCATTAGATTCCTGCTTAAAAGCTTGAATAAAGGCTTTACTACCTTCTATTTCTGGAGCCATCGTAATAATTTTGATTATATCCATATAATCTTTGAGAAGGTTATAGTCAGGTGGAATGATAGTATCTTCCTTTTGAGCCCCCTTGTAGGCCTTATTAATAAAGGGACCTTCAAGATGAACCCCAAGGATATTTGCACCACCTAAATCAATAGTCATTGCTTCCTTTACTGTATCTAAAGCAGTATAAATTGTTTGCATATCCATTGACATTGTAGTGGGTAAAAATCCCGTAGTCCCATAGGTTAGAATCCTATTGCTTATGGTTTTCAGTGCATCTACTGATCCATCCATGGTGTCACAACCCCCAGAGCCATGAATATGAATATCTATAAAACCGGGAGATATATAATGACCTTTTACATCAATAATTTCATCTACTTCCTTCTGAAGAAAAGAAGGAACATCGACTATGGCCTTTATTTTCTGATCCATTAGCAAGACTCTATCTTCATGTATTCCATCATTATGAATGATTTTACCATTTATTAATGCCTTCATATCAACCATTCCAATCCTTAATTTTGCTATTTCAGAATTATCGTAAGTCTTAAGATTATCCTGAATCCTTCACCTTTAGATATCTACTAGTTGCTGCTGGCTACAATACAGGCTCCTGCTTCTTTATCTGTTATTAATGTGATATCTGGGTGGGTTTGAAGAATTGAAGCAGGAACTTTAGTATTTACATAACCGCTTGTCATTTCCTTCATAGCCTCTGCCTTATTTTCTCCACATGCCAGCAAAACAATTTTTTTCGCCTTCATGATGGTGGCTATACCAACCGACAGAGCCTCTTTAGGAACCTCATTGTAATCATCAAAAAATCTGCTATTATCAAGTATCGTCTTATCTGATAGACCAACGAGATGGGTAGTCACATTTAGCTTATCACCAGGCTCATTAAAGCCTATATGACCATTGGCTCCTATACCTAATATTTGTAGATCGATCCCCCCTGCCAGTCTAATTTTTTCTTCATATTTCAAACATTCCTGTAGGATATTTTCAGCTATTCCATTGGGAATATGAATGTTTTCCTCAGGAACATTAACATGTTGAAAAAAGTTCTCCATCATATACATGTAGTAGCTACTTTTATGATGTTGAGGAAGCCCATAGTATTCGTCTAGATTAAAGGTTGTGACCTCCGAAAAATCTATTTCTCCAAGTTTATGCATCTCTACTAGTTCTTTGTACATGCCTATTGGAGTGCTGCCGGTTGCTAAACCCAATACACTTTTAGGTTTTAGTATAATTTGACTGGCTACAATCAAAGCTGCCTTTTTAGCGACAGCTTTATAATGCTCTTCAATATATATTCTCATTGGTAAATAACATCCCTTCTTCAAAGCTTAAAGTCTTCAACAATCTCTCTAGTGGTTTGTATATACTTAGATATTTCATTGAAGTTTTTACGGGCAATTCCAATAAACAATATATCAATTATCGTTAGTTGGGCGATTCTAGAGGCAATGGCCCCTGTTCTAAGATTCTTTTCTACTGAAGCTGTAAACAGATTGATATCTGCTAAATCCATCAATGGATTTTTACCATACTTGGTAATAGATATAGTTGTTGCTCCCCGATTTTTAGCTGTTTCCATAGCTTTGAATATTTCTAGAGTTCTACCACTATGGGATATTCCAACAGCTACATCCCCTTTACCTAAATGAATTGCAGAGGACAGCTGAGTATGACTATCCATATACATACTGGCCCTTTTGTTAATACGCATGAGCTTATATTGCAGGTCTAAGCCTACTAATCCAGAAGCACCTACCCCGAAAATATTAATATTATTAGCCTTGGTCATGACTTCTATTGCTTTGGCAACCTCAACTTCGTCAAGGACACTAACGGTTTCGTCTATGGCATTGGAATTCTCTTTGCTTATTTTATAGATAATTTCTTTGGTAGAGTCATGAATTGTAACGGCTTCATATACCTTATCCTGTTGCTTATCCTGCAAAGCTGCATCCTTAGCCAATGCCAGCTTCATTTCTTGAAAACCTCCATAGCCTAGCTTTCTTGCGAACCTTACGATACTGGGAGGGCTTGTTTTAACCTGTTCTGCCAATTCCGCCGCAGATAATGAGGTTACTTCAACTTCTTCTTCCATTATATAATCAGCTATTTTCTGTTCAGTTGGTGTTAACTCTGAATAAATTTCTCTAATTTTTAGTATACAGCTCAAAATCTCTCCTCCTATTGTTTTAAGAATCGAAAATCAGTGCAAAAGCATCTCCGGGCTTGATAAGATCAATTAAAATGGCGGCTTCTGATGCATCCCCAACTACATTAACCCTCTTATCAGCCTCAAAATTCTTCTTCATGATTTGTAATTCACCCTCGTATCTAAAATATCCTTCATTATCTATAGTTATGGAGTACTTTTTTCTTTCGATGGTATTCTTTTTTATTATAGGAAGATTTTTTTTACTTCTGGCCTCTTGAGAACGGATTAGAAATTCCCCTGGATCCATTCGATTTGTGTGAATCCCCGATAGAATTCTTTTCTCACCTTCACTCAAATTAAAGGCCTTAAAGGGTAAGCTATAAACATTCTTACGAATTTTACTTAACCTATTTATTTCTTCTTCAGATATATAAGCATCTCCAGTAACTACTATATCAACACCAGAGTGTAATAAATGCTGGGCGGTAATCATTGGATCCATATCCCGATGACACTCCAATGTAGGTAAACCGTCATAAATAGGCCCTCTTTTTCCACATCTAGACGGGATAAAAGCCATAATTCTAAGGCCATAGTCTTTGAAGACCTTATTTCTATCAAGAAATAGCTCATAGGATAACCCTGTATCTCTTCTGGGATAGTAATTGTGTCCAACCTCTATATTATTGAAGTTTGCCTTCAATCCTTCAAGCTGTTGTAAATAATCCCTTGTTATGGTACTACCATTAATCTGAATCTTAAAGGGATAATTTTTTGTATAGCTGGCGACTTCATGGATTGTAAATCCAAAATCCAAACGCAAAGCATAGATATCAAATTCTTTAAGATTATATTTATTTATAAACCCCTTTGAAACATCAGCAATAACCTGCATATCCAATTCTTTTGCACGTTTTAATATGTCCTTTAATTCTAAATAAACCCTCTCATTTGCCTCAGGTATATGAAGGGAGGTAAATACTGTTTTGATTCCATAATCATTGGCCGTTTCAAGTAGGTTTAGATTTTTTTCTAAGCTAACCTCCAAGCCTGCATAAACTGAAATACCTAACATGTAAATAACTCCCTTCATTTTTACTAGATTTTAAGTGATTTGGTACTATACATTTGCAACATCAGAATCCTTTATAAATATCCGAGTAATGATAAATCCGCCTAAATAAGATATTAAAATTCCCAATACATAATTCATCATGGATCCTGGTTGCATCAAAGGAACCGCTACTAATCCAGAGGGTCCCCAAGCTGTGGCCATTACATTAGTAGCCATTACGAAGGCTCCACCGAAGCCAGCCCCTAAGCCAGCAGTTATAAAGGGTTTACCCAATGGTAAGGTTACTCCATAAATTAACGGTTCTCCAATTCCTAAAACTCCCGCTGGTAATGCACCCGTAATAACCTTCTGCATTCTTTCATTCTTAACCTTCTTACTAATCATATAAATTGCTATAGCAGCACCCACTTGCCCTGCACCAGCCATGGCTAGAACTGGGAATAGAGATACACCACCCAATGCCTCCAGCTGTATTGCATATATGGGTATTAAACCATGATGTAATCCTAAGAGAACCATTGGTAAGAAAAGAGCAGATAACACATATCCAGATAAAATACTAACTATGGTATATTCCGAACCAATAATTACACTTAAGGCTCTAACCAACCAATCTGAGAACACCCCAGATAAAGGCATAATTACAAATACAAAGGCAATTGCCACAGTCAATAGGGTAACAAAGGGAGTAACAATGAGGTCTAATACATCTGGTATTCTTTTTCTTACGGCTTTTTCTACCTTTGATAATAAATATACCCCTAAGATTACTCCAATAATACCGCCTTTACCTGTTGTTAATATGGAATTCAAAGGTACATCTGCATCATACCATCCATATAGCTGAGATATGCTTACGATTTGAGCTGCTATGGACATGGCACCTACCATACCTCCCAATGCTTCCGTAGCTCCGAATCGCTTTGCTGCATTTATCCCTGTGTATATAGCAAAGTAACCTAAAAAGCTAGTACCAATTAGGGAGAAAATTAGTCGGATGGTATCCCATGCTTGACTGGCTGGTAATGCTCCTTGACCCTGCATTGTCCCAATTAAGCTACTGAAGCCATTAAATATCCCTGCTGCTATGATTGCTGGTAATAAAGGAATAAATATTCCTGCAATGGTTTCAAGGGCTTTCTTAAGCTTACTTTGCTTTTGAGCCTTTTTAATAGATTCCTTGTTGCCCTTCCAATCCTCCGTAACAGCTGCTGCTTGCTTAATACCGTGTTCACTTACCAGAAGGTCAGCTACTTTCTTAGCCTTTCCTGGGCCCACCACCACCTGTAGTGTTTCAGCCTCAACCACTCCTAGTACGCCATCAACAGCCTTTAATTCTCCAATTTTAACCTTTGAAGCATCCTTCAGTTCCATCCTAATTCTAGTCATACAATTGGTTGCACTGATTATATTGTCCTTACCACCAACGAGTTCAACAATCCTTCTTGATAATTCTTGATTTCCAACCATCAGTAAATCCCCCTTTAAATTTTTAAACCTTATTGTCTATCTTAATCGGAATTCCTTACAGCTTCTAATGCAAGTCTAATATTACCTTTGTGATCTTTTAATATTACTTTTCCCCTATCAAAGTCCGTCAGTTTGGATAATTCTAAGAAAATTGCTAGTTTTACGTCGTAATTGGTTTTTTGAAGTAGATCTTCAGTCATCTCACGAGAAAGGCCAGTTGCTTCCATCACGATTCTTTTACTTCTCTCTATTAGCTTTAAATTAGTAGCATCTACATCAACCATTAGGTTTTCATATACCTTTCCCAGCTTAATCATTGCACCGGTGGAAAGCATATTTAATACCATCTTTTGTGCTGTTCCAGCCTTCATTCTTGTAGATCCAGTTATCACCTCTGGGCCTACAACTGGAGCAATGTTAATTTTTCCAAGCTGATTCATGATACTACCTTTGTTGCAGGTTACTGTAATCGTTTCACCCCCTATACTATTGGCATACCTTATTGCACCTATCACATAAGGTGTTCTACCACTGGCAGCTATCCCAACCAAAACATCATTACAATTAAAAATTAGCTTTTTTAAATCTCCTTCTCCCTCCTCTTCTTTATCCTCAGCTCCTTCAATTGCCTTAAGCATTGCTTCAGTTCCACCTGCTATGATTCCTTGTACCATAGATGGATCTGTACCGTATGTAGGGGGGCATTCAGAAGCATCTAATAACCCAATTCTGCCGCTGGTTCCTGCACCAATATAGATTAGCCTTCCTCCTTTATGGAATTGTTCTGCAATGACATCAACTGCCTTTGCGATACTTGGCAGTTCCTTCTCTACTGCTAAAGCTACTAATTTGTCCTCTTTATTGATGGTTTCCATCATTTCTAGGGTCGACATCGTGTCAATATCTTTACTATTTTCGTTGCGTTCTTCTGTTGTTAATCCTTTAAAATCAATATACATGCCCTTCCCTCAATTCTCTAAATTAATGATTTTTATGATCCTTATAAAAATGTAGAACTATTCTGTAATCTTATTATATTATGTTTGTAATTTTATTTCAATATTAATTTATTATTTTGTAATTTTATTTCTGTTATTGTTTCTTTTAGTTTTATTTTGTAAAAAAAAAGACGCATAAAGTGCGTCATTCTCCTTCTTATTAATTCATATGAAATTTAGCAAAAACTTAATGTCCATCTCTAGCTTTACTTTTATTATAACGTGTAGGCCGCCAATGTAGTTAAGGCCGTTCTCATTTTATAGGCTTCAACAATATTTTTTGCAATATATCGAACCTTATTAGCCTCAATCAATTCTACTCCTGGAATTAGCAATGTATATTCTGCCATTCCACTGTTTAAAAAGGTTATTTCTAATTCAATGGGGCCATCTATACTATGGAAGGTTAGATTATTAGATTCTTCTTTAAGACTTTTATATACTCCCTCCTCTATCAATCTATGGACCTTTTTAGGCTGTAGGGATTCTGCTGTATATCTGCTAATTGCCTTCTTTACTATTAGATTTTCGATTTTCTCATCAAAGGCTTTTACCTGCTGTGCCAAAACATCATCTCCTGATACAAAAACCACTGGCACCCTATAATAGCCAGCAACTAAGGTATTAAACTCAAACTCCCCTACAATTTTATGGTTAATCTTTATTTCCGAAATGACCCTTCCATGATAGCTATGAGCTAGAACTCCTGCTGCATTATGTCTGCTGTGATACCCAATTAAAAGGACAGCATCATAGCTACTATCGATACCCTCCATCATTCCTAAGGGCTTTTTATCACCAGAAATTAATACCACCTCTTCGTCTAAATCCTCAATCAATATATTAGTCATAGGGCCATGAGAATCATTCACTAGAATTTCTGAAGCCCCAGCTTCCTTTGCTCCTTTAACTGCTGCATTAACTTCATCCGTCATTAGTTTTCTTGCTCTTTGATATTCGTGGCCTTGGGGCATGGTAAAGGAGTTATTTACTACACCACTGATCCCCTCAATATCTGCTGATATATATATTTTCATTTGAGTTCCTCCAAATCTCTATATAACGATTATTTAAAGAATAATTCCTTTTTAGGAAACAGTCCAAATAACCCCCCTGTATGAATAAACAAAATATTTTTATGATTATTAAAGGTGCCCTTTTTTATTTCACTAAGCAATCCCTTCATAGCTTTGCCAGTATATACAGGGTCTAGTATTAGCCCTTCTTTTCTAGCCAACCAATAAATAAACTCAAGCTCCTCTGGTGAGGTTTGGGCGTAGCCATTGCCAACATAACCATCAATTATATTGATTTCATCCTCTGTATAATTCAATTCCTCATCCATATAGTAACAGCTGTCCTTCAATATTTTTGATATTTGATTTTTGAAATATTCAGCATCGTCGCATACGTTAATACCATAGATCTTCTTTTTATTGTTCTTTAGTATATTAGCCAAGAACATCCCACTATAGGTGCCACCTGACCCCACCGCCAGGACAATGGCATCAAAAATAATACCCATTTCATCCTCCTGCCTTAGTATTTCCTCCATAGCTGAATAATAGCCAAAGGTTCCAATACCACAGGAGCCACCCTCTGGGATGATGTAGGCTTTATGTCCTTTTCCTTTAAGCTCTTCCTTAATCTCCTTCATAATCTCCATTCGTCTTTCTTTATAATCCTCAGGGGTTATAAAGCGAATATCCGCACCCAATAGCTTATCAAGAAAATAATTTCCTTCAAGAGGTTCCTCTCCACTGCTTCTTAAAACCAAGTAAGCTCCCATGCCTAGTTTGGCTGCAATTGCAGCCGTAGCCCTTCCATGGTTAGATTGTATACCTCCGCAGGTAATTAGATAATCACAGTTTTTATCTAAGGCATCCTTCACTAAATATTCTAGCTTACGAACCTTGTTTCCAGAAAACTCTGATCCTGTTTGATCATCTCGTTTAATATAGATTTGAGGTCCCCCCAGCTCATGGCTGATTCTTGTAAGCTTTTCAATTTTAGTAGGTAAGTTGGCAAGGTTAAGCTTTGGTGGTAGCTTTATCATCCAATATTCTCCTTCCAATATTCATCATAATGACCTATAGATTTTTTAAAAAAGCCTATAGATATAGGCTTTGCTTGTAATATACTCAAACTATTTTTTTAGCTGGATACAGTAGATTTCACCCATTTCCTTGGCTGAGATAAGCTGAAATCCTACTCCTTGAGCTAAGGTGATATAGTACTGCATACCCTGTTGAGCCTTTTCCCATGGTATCCCATAGGTTGTTCTAACAGTCTTATCCTTTAATTTAATTTCTAGGGGTACTAGAAAAATATCATTTACTCCCCCATCCTACATCGGAATTTTAGCATCCCAAATAATGAATTGTCCTTCTTCTTTTAAAACCCTATACATTTCTTCCAATACTTTTTGGTGATCTTCTTTTTTGATGTACATCAATGTGAAAAAAGAGGTTCCTCCATCAAAGGTATTATTCAAGAATTTCAGATCTCTAGCATCCATAACAATTTTCAATGGCCCTTCAGCTGCCTCTAAAAGTTCATCGGCCCTTGGATCGATGGCAACAACCTGATCACCCAATAATTGTCCAATTATCCCTTCTCCTCCACCACCAATATCTAAAACTTTCCCCCTCTGTATAAACCCAGTTAAATCAATACTCTGAAGATCTATTGAAAACATTCTTTCATCTTGACTCATAATATCCCCCTATTCACCTTCTCATTTGTTAGTAATTTTTCCGTATCTTTCTTCGTTTCTTCCCCAGTCGTAAGAAAACTTAATGGCTGTAGCTAATAACAAACCGATAAAAACGAAAATATAAGTAGGTAAATAAGCCATAAAGGAGTAGGAGCTGGGAGAATCATATAAAAAGATACTACCAATCACAACTCCAATTAAACCAAAGACTGCCACTAAACCTGCTTTAGTTAATATATACATTAGTCTACCTTTTTGTCTTTGCACTTCCCAATAATTTACAAACTTCTTATTTTCCATAAAAATCCCCCTTTTTATATTTTTATGTCAACTTTATGTCTACCTACAAATATAGTTGCTTTATAATTTCCTAAGAATAGCCCTCACAGGACTTGCATCCACTCCCATAAGCTTTAATGGAAGGGCAATTAATTCGTATTTCCCCTCCGGCACATCCCTTAATAATAGCCCTTCTAATATTGCCATATCCTTAGCCAATATTGCTTTATGAACTGGTAAATCTTTTGAATTCATCAGATCCACACTGGGTGTATCTATGCCAACAAGAATAACTCCCTTTGAACTCAGCTCCTCCACTAATTCAGGACTAAGGGCTACAAAATTATCATTCCAATTATTTTCGTTAAAGGTGTTTGTTGCAAACAATATCCTTTCAGCAAGGATTTCTACACCTTTTATATCTTCGGGTGTAATAAATTTTCCTCTTT
This sequence comes from Alkaliphilus serpentinus, assembly GCF_009017255.1. Classification (GTDB taxonomy): domain Bacteria; phylum Bacillota; class Clostridia; order Peptostreptococcales; family Natronincolaceae; genus Alkaliphilus_D; species Alkaliphilus_D serpentinus. The sequence goes on from NZ_WBZB01000013.1 coordinate 264,694, forward strand.
GGATTTCTACATGTATCACTTGGCAATCTCCAATATAATAGCTTATATCCCTTTCTCCAATAGTCTCTCCTATGTTTTGATAATGCATTGGGGCATCAGCATGGGCACCTAGGTGAACCGTTGTATGGATAGTTGTTAGGGTTACACTTCCTCCTTGATTTAAATGGCACAGGGTTTCCGATGAAAAGGAGGTATCTCCTGACCATACACATAATCTTGATGTAATTGGTGGCGTGATATCATATACATTCTTTACTTTATCTGCCATTAAAATCCTCCCTATGATTATTAATTTTACTTGAGACCATCCCACTCTTGAAAAAATTCCTCTAAATAGTACTCCATAAATTTTTCTGGATTTCTTGCCACATAATGAAATGTGAAGGGTGTAAACAGTACCGCCAGTTGAGGATCTATTTCCGAATCTACAAATAGCTCTCCATCATACTTACCTTCTAAAGAAGAATATATGATAGGAATACTGTGTCTATAGTCACTAAAAAGTGAAAGATATCTTTCTTTATTTTCTACTTTTTTCAAAATCTAACCCCAAACTACTATATAGTTAGTGCTCTTCATTTATATTAATAATCTCTCAAGTCATTAGTTAAGTTATTTGAGCAGTGTCATTCTCAACTATTCAGTCTCTTTTTTTTCCTTCCCCAAATATCTATATCTAATATTTCAATTACTTCTCCTTCGATTAATGCTATTATTACAGAAACTAATATTCCAGCAAACATAATAAGGGATGTAAAACCTACTATCTTTGCATGACTTGTTTCTTTTTTATTGAATAATAGTAGCGAAATATTAAGACATAAAAATATGATGGAAACAAATACAAATCCACTTCCGTAGGTACTATTATGCATTATCCATACGTAGATAGAAGCAATTATACATAAAACTATTAAAGCAATTTCTGTTTTAAGAAAAGTTTCTTTATTTTTGATTTTCTTCATAAAACTGTAATGAATGATCATAACTACACCTAAAACCCCTAAAGAGACGACTGGGTTTAAGGGCTCTATATTTTTTAATACATAATATGAACTCATTGAAACTCCTGCTATAATAGCATTTATAATGGAATAAAATCTCAGACCCTTTTCATTGTTTTTTATTAAGTAGTAGCATATTAGAGAAATTACTATCCATAGAATTGCTAAGATCAAAGATATTTTACCATTAATTAAAGTTGTGCTTAAGCTATTTGAAAGAAACATTATCCCTGCTAAAATGTAATAAAAAATATAACTTCTTCTCAACTCATTTTTATTCATTTACAAACCCCTATCCCTTTACAAAATGTTATAGAGAAACTCATCAATCCCTAAAATACTTAACACTACACAATTATTAATCCATATATTCTCTGCCTTTTTGATCTTTTCAGCTTCCCCTTCTCCAAGATGAAAACAGAATTGCTAGTATTACTGGCTACCTGATCTTCATGGGATTCTGATATTGCTAATATTTGGCCAAAAGCATCTAATTCTGCATGCAGATAGCTTCCATCTTGGTTTTTACTCTCATGGATAAGTTTAGCGTCAAAGGCCCTTTGATAAAGTTCAACCGCTTCAACATTTCCTTTGATACACATTTGCATCATTGATCTTAACATATCCTCTTATATAACCTCCTATATTTAAGCCATCTTAACTTCATTATAAAACTATTTCTTACCAAATAAAACCTCCAAAAGGCTTCCTAAAAAGTTCTTTTATCATTTCATCTATAGATTCTGAATCTTGATAATTATATCCTTCTTTAGGATTTCAACCAATTTAAGCTTTCCTGTTCCACTTTTCTAGCCATCTTTTTTCTCCTAATTCTTTCAATTCCTGTTGGTTTAAGACCAAGTCTTGCCCTAATTTCATCCAACTTTCAGAAAACTTTTTTAACCGATTACATGGAAAAACACTACACTGAAAACAGTAATTATGACCCCTTTTTTCTTTACAACAACCATAAATGCCTTTACATTTTCTTACCTTACAATGCTGTTCAGCACCTAAACAAGGATTATTTGTTCTTAAAAAGTTAGGACACTGGCCACAGTAAATTCCACAGGGAGGTATGAAACCATTATATTCTTTCATAAAATTGATTTTCCACCTCTCAATTAAACTTAATAACCTTTGTGTATGTTCAAAATATTTACTTCCATTGAAAGGGTAATAAATCATCTATTGTAGCTACTGTATCTTTTCTAACCATTACCTCACATTTCTGATTATCCTCATGTATTTGCTTAATGAATTCTCGGCATCTTCCACATGGTGGTATTATTGTACCATCTTTATACACTGCAATCATTTTTACTATTCTATTTTCTCCTGCAGTAATCATAGCGGCTATAGCAGCATGTTCTGCACAAAAACCCATTGATGAAGGTGTATCGATACATACTCCAGCATAAACATTTCCCTTTTCAGACAGAATTGCTGCAGCAACAGAACCTGCATATGATTCTTTTGAGAGTTTTCTCGGATTTAACTTATTTTTTGCAATATCATATAATTCCTCAAATGTCATTAAGCTCATCCCTTCAGATTATTAATTTATCTTAATTTTTTGTTAACGAAAAGCCGGGGCAGTTACTCCAGCAAGAATTATCCCCCGATCATTACAACTCTTATTATATAATTGGTCTACCAATTTGCTTTTCAATTCTCCATTGGGGAGCTTTTCCATCATCTCCCCAGTATTCATTGAGAACTTTAATTTTCTCATTTTTAAATTCGAAAAATGATGTTGCGTGGAAGGATATTCCCTCATTTTTTAGTTGCACCTTGAGAACAGAAATGACTAAACATTGAGTATCATCAATATTGGTTATCGATTAATACCAAGATTTTTTAAAATTTCGTGATAGTGTCTTGTTGCCAATACGCTTGGTTTGCCTTTTTTACAGAAAGAAAACTTGGCCAACTTTGGAACTATGCGCTCAACAACAATTTGGCCATCCACCATTTTGGACTCCAGTGCTTTTAAGGCTTCCTGAAACCGGTTGTCCTCTTTTGCGCGGTTATAAAAGGATAACACATAAGTATAAACAAAAAGATTATAGTTGCGAAAGGGATATTCAACTTGCATGAACAATGTGCCCATTCCGTAGTGGCATGGGCCAATGGGCTTTCGGATTGTCCAGTGTTCAAGCAAGAAATTCACAGCCCAATCAAGGGCTGGTTCTTTGTTGAGATAGTCACTAAAGCGGAATGCGTTCAAGACAGTAAGTGTTGGGAATGGGTTTGAATACTGAGTTTCTGGACCTCGCCCAAAGCTAAACTTATTGCAGCGCCAACCGCCATCGGTGTATTGAGTATCTAAAAGGTGTTGGAAAGTTTTCTGCAATCTAGCATCGGAGCCATACCCCAAGTGGCAAAGCACATTGGCAGCGTGTGCGGTATGGCATGGGAAAATAGAACCTTTCGGATATAATTTAAACCTTCCATCTTCTTTCCATGTACTAAATATTAATTCTGCGCTTTTTTTAAGTAAAGGCTCGGTGGGTTCCATACCCAATTCTAACAGATAAAGCACGCAGTCTAGAGTGGAAAAAGGTGATCCTTTTATTAGTCGTTTGTCGGGAGTAGTCCAGTAGTCTGCACCATTATCATACCTATGGGACAATATCGCTTCAAAATCTGATAGATACTGTTTGTCTATAGACATTTTTTTCTCCTCCTATCTCTTTCTTTGAA
>NZ_WBZB01000014.1 GCF_009017255.1 Alkaliphilus serpentinus
GAGCTTAGGATGAATTAACAAATCGGCTCCAGATATAATAAATTCAAATTCTTCGTATTTCTAAGAAAAACGGAGATATATAAAGAATAAATTTCAAAGAAAGAGATAGGGAGGAGATATATTTGAAGGATATAGAAATATTCAAAAGGGATATTAACCAGGTATTAGAAGAATTAAAGGTTGACCCAGACATCGGATTAAGGGATGAGGAGATCTCCAAAAGAAGAGAAAAATATGGCGAGAATGCTCTAACTAAAAAAAAGGGCCAGTCACTGTTGATGAAGTTTATCAATCAGTTTAAAAACTTTATGGTGATTATATTACTGATAGCTGCAGTAGTTTCCGGCTCCCTAGGTGAAATAAAGGATTCAATCATCATTGCCATTGTAGTAATCTTAAATGCTATTTTAGGACTCATTCAAGAAAACAAAGCAGAAAAATCCTTAGAGGCTTTGAAAAATATGACTACACCCTTAACCAAGGTAATGAGAAATAGCAAACTGATTCAGATAAAGTCTCCTGAGCTAGTACCCGGGGATATTGTCATTATCGAAAGCGGCGATTATATCCCCGCCGATGGAAGAATATTGGAGGAATCAAGCTTAAAGATAGAAGAATCAGCTCTAACAGGGGAATCCCTTCCAGTTGATAAGAATACAGAAGTGCCGGAGGGAGATAAGGTTCCTTTAGGTGACAGAAAAAACATGGTTTATTCCACCAGTATGGTAACCCACGGGAGGGGTAAAATTGTTGTTACCAATACAGGAATGGATACTGAAATCGGGAAAATTGCAAAGATGCTTGAAGCCGAAGAAAAGGTTAAAACCCCCTTACAAATAAAGCTGGAGGAGCTAGGGAAATACTTAGGGATACTAGCCCTATCGGTATGTGTTGTGATCTTCTTATTGGGTTATTTTCAAGGAAGACCGCCATTAGATATGTTTATGTTGGCTGTATCCTTGGCAGTAGCCGCAATTCCTGAGGGTTTGCCTGCAATTGTAACCATTGTACTATCCTTAGGGGTGCAAAGGATGATTAAGAAGAATGCCATTGTAAGGAGATTGCCAGCTGTTGAAACCTTAGGAACAGCATCTATTATTTGCTCCGATAAAACCGGAACCTTAACCCAAAACAAAATGACGGTAACAAAGCTATATGTCTATGACGAATTAGTAGATGCAGTAAATATCAAAGATATAAGTGATGCTACATCAAATAAAGTTGTTGAAATCGGTCTCCTCTGCAATGATGCCTCCATTTCCCAAGAAGGTGGAGAGAAGAAGGCAATTGGTGACCCCACAGAAACAGCACTGGTGGTACTAGCCCTTCAGAAGGGGCTACTAAAGAAGGAGCAGGAGGAGCTCAAGCCTAGAGTTAACGAAATTCCCTTTGATTCTGATAGAAAGCTGATGTCTACTATACATGAGACAGATGAGGGTTTACAGGTGTTTACTAAGGGAGCCCCCGATATTCTATTGGAGAGATGTAATAGGATTCTAATAAATCTTGAAGTAAAACCATTAACCGATGAAATAAAGGAAAAAATCAAGGCTTCTAATATAGGGATGGCCAATGAGGCCCTAAGGGTTTTAGCCTTTGCCTTTAGAGAGATTCAAGAGGCTCCTGAAAATCCCACCTCCGACAATATAGAGAAGGACTTGGTATTCGTTGGTCTAGTAGGAATGATTGACCCCCCAAGGGAAGAGGTGAAGGAGGCAGTTAAGAAATGTAGAATGGCTGGTATAAGGCCCATTATGATCACAGGAGATTACAAGCTGACGGCCCTAACCATCGGAAAAGAGCTAGGGATCCTGGAGGAAGGAAGCTCGGCAATTGAAGGAAAAGAGCTGGATGATTTATCTGATGATGAACTGATTAAAAACATCCACAAATATTCCATATATGCTAGGGTTTCTCCTGAGCATAAGGTTAGAATCGTAAAGGCCTGGCAAGCCAATGGTAGAATTGTTGCAATGACAGGAGATGGAGTAAATGATGCACCATCCCTGAAAACTGCCAATATAGGTTGTGCAATGGGTATAACAGGTACGGATGTCTCAAAGGAAGCTGCAGATATCATATTAACCGATGATAATTTTGCAACCATTGTTGCAGCGGTTGAAGAGGGTAGAAATATTTATGCCAACATTAAAAAATCTATACATTATCTATTATCCTGTAATATTGGAGAGATCGTTGCATTGTTCATAGCCCTTGTGCTAAATATTCCTAGCCCTTTAATTCCAATACATATTTTATGGATTAATCTAGTTACCGATAGCTTACCAGCCCTATCCTTAGGGATAGATCCCCCTGAGGCAGATATTATGAGTAAAAAGCCCAGGGATCCAAAGGAAAGTATTTTTTCTGAGAAGCTTGGATTTTTTATAGGAATAAGAGGAGTAATCATTGGATTGGTAACATTAATGGCCTTTTATACTGGATGGAATCATAGTGTAGAGGTGGGAAGAACAATGGCTTTCTTATCTTTAGCCTTCGCCCAGTTTGGGAACAGCATCAGTGTAAGGTCCTTAGATAAATCTTTATTGAAGATTGGAATCTTTAGTAATAGACATTTAATTGGTGCCATCTTTATTTCTTCAGTCTTGATGCTAACTGTTTTATTTGTACCTTTCCTAAGAAATGTCTTCGATCTAGCACTATTAAACTCAAACCAATGGATGATGGTAATTCTGTATTCGTTGATTCCATTAACAGCTGGGGAGATATTAAAACAACTGGTAAAATCTAAATAACCTTAAACACAATAATAGTAGTTCATAGGAGGATATCATGATATATGATTTAATCATAAAAAATGCTAAGTTAATAAATTATAATAACCTAGTGGATATAGCCATAAGTAATGGTCAGTTTAGCATAATCGGTAACAATTTAGAGCTACCCAGTAATCAAGTAATTGATGCTGAGGGCTGCCTTGTAATTCCGCCATATGTTCAATCCCATGTCCACTTAGATAGTGCCTTGACTTCAGGTGAGCCAAAATACAACCAAAGGGGAACCCTTTATGAGGGTATTGAAATATGGTCTGAAAGAAGAAAATCAATAACTAAGGAAGATATCATCACTAGAGCTACTGAAGCGATAAGATGGCATATTGGACAGGGAATTTTACATTTAAGATCCCATGTAGATATCAGTGACCCAAATTTAACTGCAGTTAAGGCATTGCTTGAGGTAAAGGAAAAAATGATGCCCTATATTACCCTGCAGTTGGTGGGATTTCCTCAAGAGGGAATTATGGACTACCCTAAAGCAGAAGAGCTTATGGAGGAGGCCTTAAAGCTGGGAATTGATGCTGTTGGAGGAGCCCCCCACTTAGAGTTTACAAGGGAGGACGGCATCGAGTCTATAAGGCGGATTTTTAAGCTTGCAGAAAAGTACGATAAATTAATTGATATTCATTGTGACGAAACAGATGATGAACAATCAAGATTTTTAGAAGTTGTAGCAGCTAACGCTATCAGAAGGGGTTTTCATCAGCGGGTAACTGCTAGCCATACAACAGCTATGCACTCCTACAACAATCCATATGCTGCAAAGGTTTTAGGTCTTTGTAAAAAATCGAAAATCAACTTCATAGCCAATCCCTTATCAAATATCACCCTACAGGGAAGGTTTGATACTTATCCCAAAAGAAGGGGTATAACGAGAGTAAAGGAAATTTCGGAGCTAGGGATCAATATAAGCCTAGGACATGATAATATTATGGACCCCTTCTATGGCTTGGGTACAGGAAATATGCTTCAGGTTGCAAATATGTGTATACACATCAGCCAACTAACAGGATTTAATGAGATAGAGAGGGTTTTTGATATGATAACCCATAATGGTGCTAAAACATTAAATATTGAAAGTAATTATGGGATAGAGATTGGAAAACCAGCAAGCTTAGTTATTTTAGATGCTATAGACCAAGTGGATGCTTTAAGGAGAATGGCAGTGGCCAAGACGGTTATAAGCAAAGGGGAGGTTGTTGCTGAAACACCTCCCCTAAGGACAACCGTTACCATCAATAAAAAAACTGAAGTGGTAAGCTACCGAAAGATTCAGTAGCCTACTAAGGGAGTGGTTTTCGAATTTCATCGCAGGCTAATCCGCAGGAACAACGCCTCAAACCTAATAATAAGGAATAAGAAGGCGGGAATTCTTCGTTAACCCTCTTAACCTCTTGGGCAAAGGCCTCTTTATCTGGAGGAACAGGCTTTAATGCATTTGCCTTCTCTTGACTATCGATGGATGCCCCTGGGGGAACAAAGCTATTTTTAGGAATGGTAACACCATTGGTTACAACGGAGTTTGAAGATACATACACACCTTCTTTAAGGTGGGCATTAAAAACAATAGAATTAAAGCCTATAAAGCAGTTATCCTCAATGTAACACGGCCCATGAATTGTAGAGCCATGGGCGCAGGACACACCATTTCCAATGAATATTGAATATAGCTTATTCTGTACTTTTACTCTTTCATCCTTGAGGCCATGGAGGATGACTCCATCTTGCAAATTGGTGTTTTTGCCAATATAGAAGGGATACCCTTCATCAGCTCTAATAGATACATTTGGTGCTATAAACACATTTTCATCTATTGTAACTGCCCCTATTATACTAGAGAAGGGTCCTACAAAGCTGGAGCTATGTATCCTTGGATAGTAAGAATAGGGAGCAAAGGAGGTTAGGGGGTTGGGGCTTATAAAGGCAGCATAAATGTTAAAGGGATAGATGCCCTGAAGGTTCATAAATCTACTCATAAATACACCTCGATTCAAATTAATGATGATTATATAATATGAAGTTTAACAATTAAAGGTGAAGGATATAACCTTTAAAAGAAGGATGGTAGGCTATAGGTCTTGCAATAGATCCATAAACTGCACCCATCTTGTATGACAATTAATGAATTCATACAAATTTGCCACATTTTCAACATAGTTATTCCAAATTCCTCTCCTATAATAAGGTTGTAACACAAATCAATTTTAAAGGAGAGATGAAATATGAAAAGAATAATTGCAATGGTTTTGATGGTGTGTATAGTTGCTTTAGGAGGGGGTAGTGTATATGCCCACACTGTAGAAGAAGCGACGCCATTAGAGGAGAACCTAAATGTCTTTGAAGGAGAGGGTGGATTTAAAGGGCAGAGAGGACAAAGAAGGTTTGACATTATAAAAGAGCTACGTGATGAAATACAGCAATTGAACCAGCTTAAAATTCAAAGATTAGAGCTAAAAATTGAAGTGACTGAAAGACAAGGTACAATTCTTGATTTAACCATTAATGCCAGAGAAAATCAAATGAAGGAAGAGCTTCAACAGGCAAAAGAAGTAAGACAAGAGATAAAAGACATTCATGATCAGTTGAAAGAATATAGAGAAGAAGTGAAGGCGGAAGTAGAAAGCTTTAGAGAAGCTGTAAAAAATCATGAAATAGAAGAGGCAAGGGAGCACATTGAGAATATCATCAACATTAAGACCACAATCAATAGTATGATTTCTGAAAAGATTCTTTTATTGGATGAGATCATAGAAATTTTAACTGTTGAAATTTAAGGTAAGGATTACAGATGATCTTAAAATAAAATTATCATAGGAGATAGGGGAACCTATCTCCCTTTACTTAAGAGGCTGGCTTTATATATAATAAACTTATAGGGGGGTGTCTGATGAAGAAGATTTTCGTTGTAGAGGATGAATTTAATATTCGGGATCTTATTAAAAGGTATCTCGAAAAGGAAGGCTATAATGTTATAACCTTTCAAGATGGCACTTTAATATTACAAGAAATCAAAAGATTGAAGCCAGATCTTTTAGTGTTGGATATAATGCTACCAGGTATTAATGGCTTAGAGCTTTGTAAGGAGATAAGAAAGGAAAGCAATATACCCATCATATTCGTATCAGCCCGTGATGAAGAGTTTGATAGAATTTTAGGATTAGAAATTGGTGGGGATGACTATCTATCAAAGCCCTTTAGCCCAAGGGAACTGGTGGCCAGAGTTAAGAACATCTTTAGACGGTTGCAAACTGCTATTATAGAAGACAAGGAAATTGAAGTTAAGGATATTAAGCTTTTTACAAGTAGACGATATGTAGAATGTAATGGTGAAGAGATTAAGCTGTCTAATAAAGAGTATGAACTATTTGAATTTCTATGCAAACATCAAAGCATCCCCTTTACGAGAGAGCAGCTACAGGAGAAGGTATGGGGTTATGAGTACATCTGTGATTCAAGAATTGTAGATGACCTTGTAAAACGCCTGAGGAAAAAATTAAAGGAAAAGGAATCCTTGGTAGATATCATAACTGTATGGGGATATGGGTATAAAATAGATGGCTAAGAAGGGAGGAATCGGAAAAAGTCTATTGGTGTCTTATTTTATATTACTTCTTGCCTTTATCATTGTTACGGGATTCACCTTTAATATTCTATCCAATAGGTACTTAATCAATGAAGCAAAAAAACAAATGCTGGAGGAAGGGAAGGCCATTGCCAATAAGCTAGAGGGTTGGACCTTAACGGAAATCGGGATAAGAGATCGATTAATGGCAAGACGTGAGTTGAGATTAGCCACCTCCAACCTTGAAGCCAAAATAATTGTCATAAATAGTGAAAGAAAGGTACTATTTGCAAATATTCAAGCAGGGGACCTATCAAAATATCAAAATATTATTAATGGTGGAAGGAGAGACCGGGACTATGTAATCTCACGTGTACCTATAAATAGCGATACTGGTAAAGCTGTAGGACAAGTTATTTTAGTAACGAAAACCCAGGATATAAAAGCTCTTAATTGGTTAATAGGTAGGGTGCAGCTATTTAGTCTTTTGATTGCGGGGATTATAGCAATAATAATGGCATTTGCCTTTGAAAATAAAATAACCTCACCAATAAAAAAACTAACTGGCTATATGCAAGGTTTTAATATAATCAAATCAAAGGCCTTGGAAATAAAAACAGGTGATGAAATAGAAGAGCTAGCAGAAACCTTTAATGAGCTAACCAACAAGTTAAGGGAATACGACGAGAAACAGATGCGGTTTTTGCAAAATACTTCCCATGAGCTAAAGACTCCCTTAATGTCTATACAAGGCTATGCAGAGGCCATCAAAGAGGGGATTGTAGAGGGGGATGAAATTACAAAGAGCCTTGACATCATTATTGAGGAAAGTAAGCGACTTAAAAAAACTGTGGATGAAGTGATATACTTAACTAGATTAGAGAGTACTGAGAATAGCTCCAATAGAAAGGCAATAGATTTAGGAGATTTAGTTCATCAATCAGTTGAAAAGGTTAGGGCAATTGCTAAAGAAGGGAATATTAGTATTTATATATCTGGCCAATATCCCGTAGCCAATATAAATGGAGATGAGATTTTAAGGGCAATAGTGAACATTTTAGGTAATTCCTTAAGGTTTGCCAATAGCCGCATCGATATAGAAGGTTCCCTTCAAAAGGGTTTTGTTGAGATTACTCTTAGAGATGATGGACCAGGCTTTAAGGAAGGAGAAGAAAAGATTGTCTTTGAACGCTTCTATAAGGGTGAAAAGGGCGGCACAGGGATTGGCTTAGCCATAGTAAAGGCCATAATCGAAGGCCATGGTGGAAGTGCAAAAGCAAAAAATGTACTACCCCATGGGGCCTGCTTTATTATACAGTTGCCTATAAGGAATGATAAATAAGTTAGTAGAAGATGAAAAAACCGAGACTATTCTCGGTTATTCTCTAATAATATCTTCTTTTTATAGAACTGTTACCCTTTTTAAGGAATAATTCTCATAAGCCCTATCTACAATGATTCTTTCTAAAATATCAACCAAACGATAGACCTCTTCGTAAGAAACATATAGGGCTGCAGGAGCTAATCTAATGACATTTGGCTCCCGATAATCAGGAATCACACCATTATCCCTTAAAGCTAGGCTTATTCGATAGGCCTCATCATGCTCTAGGCAAACATGACCTCCTCTACGGTGATCCTCCCGGGGGTTACCAATAGAATAGCCATATTTTGATAGCTTGGTATTAATTAAGAACATTAAATATGCTGTTATATGGAGGGATTTTTTTCGTACATTCTCTATACCAACCTCGTTGAAAAGATTTAAAACCCCGTCTAAAGGTGCCATCGAGAATATATTGTGGGTTCCGAGAAGCCATCCATTGGCATCTTTATCCTGATCAAAATCATGGCTCATTAAAAACTGACTTTCATCTTTATTTCCAAACCAACCTTTAAGGCCTGCACTTTTATGAAAGTTCTTTTTATTAATATACATCCCTGCTGTTGCTCCAGGACCAGCATTTAAGTATTTATAAGAGCACCATACAGCAAAGTCTGGATCAATTTTTTTAAAATCGTGGGGTACAGCTCCAATCGAGTGAGCCAAATCCCAACCAATAATAATCCCCCTTTTGTGGGCTTCACTAGTAATTAGCTCCATATCTAAAAGCTGTGCACTTCTGTAAAGTACTGAGGGTAATAAAATTAACGCCACATCTTCATTCATTCTTGAGATTATGTCCTCTTCAGAGATAGTACGACCATCTCTACTTTTAATCTTTGTTAAGACATCCTCAGGCTTGTACCCCTTAAGCTCAATAATACTTTTTAAAGCATAGATATCTGTTGGAAAGTTTAGTTCATCCACAACAATCTTATATCGTTCCTTTGTAGGCTGATAGAAGGTAGCTGCTGCCTGATGAATATTGGTGGTAATACTACCCATTACGATGATTTCTTCAGTATCTGCATTTATTAAAGGCTTCAGTTTTTCCGCAATAATTTTCGAAAAGCTAAAATACCGACCATTCTCAGCTCCCCAAATTTTAATTGCCTCCTTACGCCATACATTAAAAGCCTTTAATAAAGCTTCTTCGGCGTCCTTCGAGCATAACCCAAGGGAGTTTCCATCCATGTAGATTTCATCTTCATTTAAATAGAATCTATCTCTAAGGTAATGAAGAGTATCCAACCTATCTAATTCCTTCGCAAAGTCTAATCCATCCCTAAAGCTATAGTCCATTAATCTACCTCCTTAAAAGTTGTATACTTTTTATTAACTTCTAGCTCTATGGATCATTCTAAGATAAGATTTTTCAAAGCCCATTTTTTCATATAGCTTTATGGCCCTATTGTTATCCCGTTCTACATGAAGTGATATATTACCATTGGATAGTTCTATTGCCTTATTAAGGAGCTGTGTAGCAATACCCCTACCCTTTATTGTACGCTTTGTTGCTATATAGGCCAGGTGATATGTAGGGATGAAATTATCAAAACCCGTATTTACAACAACAGTCATTCCAGCCAATTCATTATTATAGTAGGACATTAGCACAAATCCATCCTCAAAGGCCGATTGTAGGGCATCCTTAATCTCATATTTAGGATCTGTATATTCCATTAGCCAATGGTCTAAGAGATCTACTATCTCATCTGTAGATAAATCTACCTCATTCCTTTCAACCTTTCTAACATCCAAGTCTATACGTCCATCATTTAATACGATGACATGGGTTCCATTTGATAACAGACCCTTTTCTGCAGATTTCATAAAGCCCGCTATGGCATAACCATTTTCGATGCTAAACTTAATGTTCTCTAGCTTTTTAAATTTATTGGTATAGGCTATTAGTTCCTCCTCACTAATACCGATAATTTTGCCGTTTGCATCATATATAGAGTCTAGAGCATCTTGAGCAATGGAGCTGTTAAAATTCAGCAAATGTCTATTATATTTAGTTACCTTTACGTTTTTCTGATCCTCTATGGGTAAAACTTTGTAGCTATCCTTTTTATAAGATTCGTAAATCATATTCCCTTCGTTTATGGTACAGCTATATAAAAGAGGGAGTCTTTTAATTTTTTGATTAATCCACAATTGTCTAAAGCCCAATGCTAAGCCTGAGGTTGAGAAGCCATAGCTCATTAAAGAAAATACTGTGTCTATATCCCCTTTAAGCTGGCTTTGAATCTCTTCTGCTATGAAGGATAATGCAGTCATATTTAAAATATTATTCTCTATACCTAGGCTAGAATTATACCAGCCCTTCTCCTCACACAATTCTCTGGAATAAACAACACAATCTGATGGAGTATCGCCATAGCTTATTACTTCAATATTATCCCTAACATATTCCTTATTTTTTAGCTCTTTACTATTGCTGGGAAAAACAAAAACACATTTAATATCATAAAACTGAGAGATTAAGGCCAAGGATTTTGCCAAAGGACCATGGGCCCCAACACATATGGTCTTCTTATTGATTGCAAGGGCATCTTTAATTAATAGATGGGCCAATCTGTCTATTCTTTGGCCAGAAGGATTATTTCCCTCAAGCTTTATGTATATTTTGGATATTCCCAATTCCTTTTCAAGGCCCTCTGCCCTTACCATAGGGGTTTTGCCTACCCTGTTTATAATGGTTTCCTTATTCATTTGTACTTCCTCCTTAAAATGTATAATTACTTGCATATCATATTTATATCCAATTATTTGGATATTATAGAGACGAATATCTATAATATCTTGATTTTATGGTAAAAGCCTTATACAGAAGAATTATTTACCTACAGGACTCCATTAATTTTTGTCGAATCTATACATTATGTAAACTTTCCTTATTGGAAAAAATGATAGACATCTATTGCCACAACAGAATTAGAGGAGAATCATAATGAGGAGAAGACAGCTACTAACTTTATTACAGGGTGGACAGCTTATCGTTTTTTATATAACCATTTCTTATATACTTCAATCAATGGTCCCATTCTTTATTTTTCAATATATGGCCCTAATGCTTATATTTATTTTTGTAAAATCCATCAAGGGATTTGTATTATTGATAGCCTATACTTTTGTTATGGGCACCGGTTATTTGCTTCTAGGATTTATAAAATCCTATGGAATACTCCTTCAAGGAGAAGCCATAATATTTCATCTTGCCTTTATCATAAATGCTTCATTAATTTATACAACAACCTATATTGCTAAGGGGTTGGAGGAGGAGAACTTAATTCTAAGAAAAAAAGTGGATGAATTAGAGGATTATGTAGGTCCATCGAATTTATTAACAAAGCAGGAATTTGAGAATAGAAGTAGTTTAATAAGGAGTGCAATGGCTAGGCGGGGAGAAGAAGGATATCAAATTATCATCTCTGTAGAAAAGATGAGTCCCTATATACAAAAATCAACCTTCAACACATTAACCAACATAGCATTAGAGGTATTTAGAAGCCAATACGACCTAGTTGGAAAATGGGATGATGATACCTTTATTTTGCTCCTCCAAAATACTGATGAGGAGGGAATGAGGATTGCTCTTAATAGATATTTATCAAAGATCAAGCTTAAAATGGATTTAGAAGAAGAAAACCTTATAATTAAAACCCAAGAAATTGGGTCAAAGGATAAGGGGATGGCCATATGAGTTATATATTATTAGTCAACTCCATGGTTTTTTCAAAGATTATCCTCTATTATTCCGTACTAACTATCTGCGGATTGTACTATCGCACTAGAAAAAGAGTAGTTAAGCCTTTAGTCAATTATCCAAGGGTGGATGTATTAATACCAGCCCACAACGAAGGTAGGGTTATTCAGCATACCCTAGAGGCAATGGTGGAATTAGATTACCCCGGAGAATTGTATATTTATTTATTAAATGATCATTCTCAGGATGAAACAGAGGACATTGCAGAAGCCTTTGCAAGGACATACAAGAATCTACACCATATTAGGGTTCCAAAGGGAGAACCAAAGGGTAAATCAAGGGTTTTAAACTATGGCCTTAGCATATCCAATTCAGAATATTTCGTTGTGTACGACGCCGATAATCAGCCAGAGCCACAGTCCTTAAGGCTTTTAGTTGAAGCTGCTGTCAATACTCCTAAGGCCGGCGGAGCCGTTGGATATGTAAGGACTGTTAATGAAAATAAAAATCTCCTTACTCGAATGATCTCTTTAGAGTTTCAAATTTTTCAACTGTTAATGCAATCGGGTAGATGGTTTTTGTTTAATACTGGTTCCTTAACGGGAACCAATATGCTGGTAAAACGCTCTACCCTAGCTGAGGTAGGGGATTATGATGTTTATGCACTGGCAGAGGATGCAGAGCTGACCTTAAGAATAACCAGTAGAGGACAGCTGCTTCCCATTGTACCAGAAGCAATTACCTGGGAACAGGAGCCTGAGGAGCTGGGGGTGCTTATTAAGCAACGGACAAGATGGCTACAGGGTAATTTATATCTCTTAGAAAAGATGTTTAGCTCCTTTGAGTATTATAAGGGAAAAATGCTGGTCCATACCCTACAACAAATTTTGGTGTATATTATTTTTCTTGTATTTTTAATGATTTCCCATGGATGGTTTATAGCAGGTCTATTGGGGATTATAAGTCCTAATATTCAACTACCATTTTTACTTATTTGGTATATGTCCTATCTAGTGTATACTTGTCAGGCCTTTAGTGCTCAGGTGGTGGAGGGGACGGCCTCACCAATAAATATGCTGGTGGGGTTTATTTCGTACTTTACCTATTGTCAGCTATTTATATTTCTCTTCTTTAGAAGCTTGTTCTATTATATTAAGGCAAGGAGAAGGAAGGAAGTTATAAAATGGGATAAAACCATTCGATTTTAGATTAAAGAAGAGGGCAGGTATTATGAGTTTTCATCATTATACCTGCCCTTTGTTTTGGGTTTTACCCCTTTATAGATTCCAAATACTCATCGTAGGTAATGCTTAAATCTGTCATACCTGTTGGGGTAATCTCAATAATCCTATTGGCTATTGTTTGAATAAACTGATGGTCATGGGAGGTGAAAAGAACATTACTTTTATAATCCCTAATGCCATTGTTTAATGCCGTAATAGATTCTAGGTCAAGATGGTTGGTGGGTTGGTCCAAAATGAGAACATTGGCGCTAGATAGCATCATTTTAGATAGCATACACCGAACCCTTTCACCTCCAGATAATACCTTCACATGCTTTAAGGCCTCTTCTCCTGAAAAAAGCATCTTACCTAAGAAGCCCCGAATATAGGTCTCAGATTTTTCTTCCGAGAACTGTCGTAACCAATCTACTAAACTAAGATTAACATCGTTAAAGTATTGGGAATTGTCCTTTGGGAAATAAGCCTTTGTTATGGTTACTCCCCATTTATAATATCCAGCATCGGCCTCCAGCTCTCCAGTTAAAATCTTAAATAGGGTTGAATTGATTAATTCGTTGGAGCCTATAAAGGCAATTTTATCTCCCTTATTAACGGTAAAGCTTACATTATCAAAGATCTTTTCTCCGTCAATTGATTTGGTTAGACCCTCCACCATTAATATATCGTTACCAACCTCTCGCTCTGGCTTAAAGCCCACATAGGGGTATCGACGGTTTGATGGCTGAATATCATCCAGACTAATTTTCTCTAGGATTTTCTTTCTGGAGGTAGCCTGCTTCGATTTAGATGCATTGGCACTAAAGCGAGCTATAAACTCCTGTAGCTGCTTTACTTTCTCTTCTTTTTTTCTATTTTGGTCCTTCATCATTTGAAGGGCCAATTGGCTGGATTCATACCAGAAGTCGTAGTTTCCTGCAAATAGCTTAATCTTTCCAAAATCCACATCCGCCATATGGGTACAAACCTTATTTAAGAAGTGTCTATCATGGGATACAACAATTACAGTACCATCAAAATTAATTAGAAATTCCTCCAACCAGCTGATGGACTTTATATCCAAATGGTTGGTGGGCTCATCTAAAATTAATATCCCTGGTTTACCAAATAATGCCTGGGCTAGTAATACCTTCACCTTTTCTGAACCTTGCAGTTCCGACATTTTTTTATAGTGGAGATCGGTATCAATGCCTAAGCCCTGTAGCAATGAAGAAGCATCAGATTCTGCCTCCCAACCATCCAGCTCGGCAAACTCTGCCTCCAACTCTGCGGCCCTCATGCCATCCTCGTCTGAAAAATCAGCCTTTCCATATAGGGCATCCTTTTCTTTAATAATTTGGTTGAGTTTCGGGTTACCCATAATAACTGTTTCCAGAACCTCTACACCGTCATATTGATAATGGTCCTGCTTTAAAACCGATACCCTAACTCCCGAGGTTATATGAACATCCCCAGTATTTGCTTCGATTTCACCAGACAATATCTTAAGAAAAGTACTTTTTCCAGCACCATTGGCTCCAATCACACCATAGCAATTGCCAGGGGTAAACTTTAAATGAACATCTTCAAAGAGCTTTCGCTCTCCATATCTTAAGCTTAAATTTGTAACATTTATCACGCCATTACCTTCCTCTACTAAAAATTCAAAAGACTGAGCCATTATATCATATATGAAAGAAATTTTCATCCAAAGAATTATTATGGGAAATTTCAAAAAAACTATCAGTAAGTTCGACATTAGCCAATAGCATAAAGGCAGCTAGAGGATTGTGGGGATAGTACCAATTGAACAATATTCCTCAGTAAGATTCAATCAGTTTACTAAGGTTTTGCATTTAAAATTAGGTATACAGCCTTCTAAAGCCATATAAAATAGTAACCTCATTCTATTTACAAGGTGTTATTTTATATTTTGGTACAAATTTTTATTAAAATAGGTTGATAAATAACGAATACAGGTTGTAAGAATAAACCATAATTGCTATAATTAAATCAAATTAGGACTTTTATCCTATAGCTTTGCAATATTGCTGTTTAGGAGGGTGCAAAATGGTACATACAAGTACATCTATTCAAAAATTAGATGAAATTGAGAGCTCTCAATTAATAGTATATACCCTTGGTAGATTTGAAGTAAATAGAGGTCATAATAAGCTATACCAATCCTCTAGTAGATCTAGAAAGCCATGGGACTTATTTAAATATATGGTTACAAACAAAAACAAAAATCTTTCTTTAGAAAAAATCTTTGATAATGTATTTATGGATGAGAATTATAATAATCCTCGCAATGTATTGAAGAACTCAGTGTATCGTCTTAGAAAACTACTGGAAGCAAAGGATAGCTTTAAATATAATTACATAATATTTAGCAACGAGTGTTATAGGCTTGATAGTAGTAATATTTGGATTGATGTAGATTGCTTCGAAAAGCTCATAGAAAATGCAGAACTGTTGAAGGATGTTAACCCCCAGGAGGCTATTTTGCTATACAAAGAAGCAATAGAATTATATACAGGAGATTATTTAAATGATAATAGCAATATGGATTGGGTTATACCTAGCAGAAGCTACTATAGAAGGCTTTATCTACAATGCTGCTTAGAGTTAACTCAACTATTCGATAATGAAAAGAAATATGATGAAATTTTAAAGGTTTGTGATCAGTTTATGAAGATAGAACCCTATGAAGAAGAAATCCATATCTGCTTTATGGGGGCTTTGATGATGAAGGGTCAAAATAAGGAGGCCCTTAAACACTATGAATATTGTACCAGTATCTTTTACAAGGTATTTGGGATTAAACCGTCAATAAAAATGAAGCGTCTTTATGAAAGTATGAAAAAGGATTACAATGGCCAGCACCTCTTAGCAATAAAAGCAAGCCTTTCTAGTTATAGCAAATGGTCAGGAGCTTTTTTCTGCGAGCCCCGGGTTTTTAAATCTATAATACAGCTAGAAAATAGAAAAAATGAAAGAAGTGGTGATGAAATCTATTTAGGGAGTATTATATTAAGAATCCATCAGTTCACCGATAGTAAGTATATACTTCAAATAATTGATTCTGTTAAGAAAATTATTGAAAATGATTTACGAAAGGGTGATGCCTATACCCAATGGGCAGATAATGAATTTTTAATAATGTTTGATGGTTTAAGAAGCCAACAGATAGATAAAGCTCTAAGGCGTGTTGTTAACCATATCGAAAGAGTTTTAAAGCTTGAGGGCATCAGAGTACATATAAAATTACTTTCACCAGAAGAATATAGGCATCTAGTATAAAGAGAAAAGTATAAAAATGAAAAAAACCATCGAAAAACTGTACAATTTGGTACAGTTTTTTATTTTTCATAAACATTGTGACTGGTTTATGACTGATATAAGACTAAGGGGTGACCGAAGAAGCTTATATTGTTAATAAGAGACTTTTAGTATAAATATCATATACAACCAATAATTAACAGTAAATGGATGGCTAAATGGCAGAGAGAGGGAGATGTCTATGAGTGGTATTAATGAAAATCGTAATACTGAAAAAAATAATTTAAAGAAACTAGCATTGGTTGGTGTTAAACCCCTTTCAATTACAGTGTTAGTACTATCCTTTTCTGTATACTCTTTAGGCATACCAAAAACACAAGCTTATTTTGTGCAGGAGATTAAAAATATTAGAGCTGCCATTTTTAATATTACCGACAGCACAGAGATTATTTCAGGAAGTATCAATTTTCAAGATCATAATGCTCAATTAACGGAATTTAATGTATTTAGCTCCCATGTTGAAGAAGTCCAAAGGGAGAGAGTAGTTGGGTATTTGCTTCTCCCAGATGGTTTTAATATAAAAGACATTAATTTAGACACTTTACAGCTTAAATTAGATAGTAATGACATTAAAATCAATTCTGTAGATTATATAGGTGGTCAGCTTGTAGTTGTATTAGATAAAGATTATTTATTAAACACCTTAGGCCATGGCAATTATCCTATAACATTGGAGGGTTTATTTAACAATGGATATTATCAGCTTAATGCTACAGGTACTCTTGAAGTTATAGACGAAGAATATTTAAAGCTTTTGGCTCGCTTAGAAGACCTAACTGAAGGAATTATTGAAGGCTTTAATAAGGCGGAAAATTTCCAAGGAATAGGCTTAGAAGAATTAGAAGAATTGGAAGCTAAGATAATGGAATATAATTCACTATCTGAAGCAGCTAATGAAGAATGGCTTGAAATGATTGAAGAGATAAAGGAAAGATATAATACCTATCTAGAGAATCTTAAGACTGCTGAAATGATAAATGCCGCTTATGAAGCATTGGATACGGCAATGGTAGCTAGAACTGATGAAGCAATTAATGATGCAATGGCATTAATAACAGCATTACCAGAGGGAAAAGAAAAAGAGCAATTAGCAAATGCAATTAATATTCTTATACAGGAGATTGCTGTCGAGGGTGAAGCACCAATAGAAGGCGAAGAACCTCCAGAAGAAGGTGAAGAGCCTCCAGAAGAAGGTGAAGAGCCCCCAGTAGAAGGCGAAGAGCCCCCAGAAGAAGGTGAAGAGCCTCCAGTAGAAGGTGAAGAGCCTCCAGTAGAAGGTGAAGAGCCCTCAGTAGAAAGTGAAGAGCCCTCAGTAGAAGGTGAAGAGCCCTCAGTAGAAGGTGAAGAGCCTCCAGTAGAGGGTGAGGAACCAACAGAGGGTGAAGACCCAGCGGATGGTGAATATCCTCCAGTAGAGGGTGAAGACCCAGTAGATGGTCAGGACCCACTAGCAGATGGTGAAGGAGAAAATACAAATCCTGTAATTAAAGATGAGGAAGAAAATTCCCTTGAAGATGGAGAGGTTACTGGTGGAGATGATACCAACTAGAATGAAGACTATATTGACGGATTAGCTATACACAAAGGAGATGATGATAATGGAAAACCATTCTACTGAGCTTCAAGGAGAAAATAAGGTTAGTAGTGGAACACAAAAGCTAAAGAATATTTCATCCAATATATTAATTGGGTTATTGGCAGTAATTATAATTAGTATGCTATTCTTATTATTTCAGAGCCGTAGGACAGCTGGACCGCCAAGTATTGCAGGCCACCAGATGTATATTGTTCTAAGTGGTAGTATGAGCCCAACTTTCAAAACCGGTAGTGTAATATTTGTTAAGGAAACAGATCCTACGGAAATAAAAGCAGAGGATGTTATTACCTATACGGGTCATGATGGTGGTGGAATAACTACCCATAGAGTAGTGGAGGTTATTAATGAAGGCCCTCTTAAATTTAAAACAAGGGGAGATGCCAACAATATGGATGATCCATTGCCCGTTCCAGCACAAAATGTAATGGGAGTGGTGAAGCTTTCAATCCCCTTAATCGGATACCTTTTTTCCTTTGCTAGATCAAAGGAGGGCTTTTTAATATTATTGATTGTCCCAGGAGTAATACTTATAATATCTCAGGCTAAAACTCTGATTAAGCATATAAAGGAAGCAAAAGCAGAGTAAAGCTTAAGGTTTAGATCTAAATTGGTGGAGGTGAAGTCCTTGAAGAAGGAATTATGGATAATAATAGCAATACTGATGATTGCAGCTACATTTATATTTGGTACGACAATGGCCTATTTCACTGGTGATGCACCAATTGATGATACTCCTTTTACCTTTGGAACCTTAAATCTTGAAGCCACCAACAATAGCCAGGTGGGTGGAGAATGGATACCCGTACCAGGAGATAACGTCAAGGTGGCTGAGTGGTCATTTACTAATACTGGTACAAAGGAAGCCTATGTAAGGGCAACAATAGAGCTTCAATTGATGAACTCAGGGGAAGAAATTCAGATTAATGAGAATTCTTTCTCGTGGAGTTTGATGAGTCAGGATTGGAAAGAAGAGAAAGATAAAGATAGTGGAGTTACATATTACTATTATACAGAGGTCATAGAACCAGATGAAACAGTAGAACTAAAATTACAGCTTGTATTAAATCAGATAAATGGAAGCATAATGGGTGGGGAATTTCAAGTAGATATAGAGGCTTTTGCAATACAGACATCAAATCATGCAGCATATTATAAGTGGGAAACTGAAATATACGGCAGACCTGCTCAATAATATAAAATAGGCAAACCTGTTGAAAAACAGGGACGCAAAGCTATAGGGCCTTTCATTTGAGTGGTAGCCTAGCCGCAAATTTAAAAATGGAGGTGTGTATGTGAGGAAAAAGATTGTATTCAGTGCTTTAACAATTGTTTTAGCAGCAGCCATGATTGTTGGTGGCACCATGGCATGGTTTACTTCATCAGTTAATGGAGGAGAGACCACCTTTACAGCTGGTACAGTACAGATTGAGGCAGGGCAAGAAATCGACATTCCAGATGATGACAATCATACTTGGATTGAAGGGGATATCTTTCCAAGGTGGGTTGTAGCAGCTGAACAGGGTCAAAGATTTGACGGAAGTGATGTATTACCTTCTAGATCAAATCCCAATGTAGTATTAACAGATGATAATCAGCAGGAGGGTGAAAACTTTTATAGTTTAGGCTTCGATGGATATATAGTTGTAGAATTTGATCACCTTATCTTTACAGGAGAGAAAGTTTCCATAATTACAGTAGTTGAGGAAACCGGAGGAAGATATCCACTAGAGAAGGCAAATATTTATGTTAGTACAACAGGGAATGAAGATGATTGGGTATATATAGATGTGGCGACCAACGATGGTACTAAAGTAGGAAATACAATAAAGAATACATTTGAGCTACCAAAGGATGTAGACTATGCAAGATACATAAAGCTAGTTGATATTACTGATAAAGAAGATTTTAAAGATCTTTCTAATAAAGATAAAAACGCAGCTGATGGTTTTGATGTTAATGTAATTTATGTAGAGGGTGGGCTAAAAGATAAAGACCATAACTGGAATCCTGGGGATACTGCTACAAAAGAATATACCGTGGTGAATACCGGAAGTAAAGATATTCATGTGCGTGCTCAACTAATAGGCCAATGGTATCAGTATAATGAAGAAACCTATGAATGGGTTACCTATGTACCAATTCCAGATTTAGACGTTGTAGAGATTAATGTTTGTGAAGTTGAGAGTCCTGACTGGTTCTATGATGAAGCTTCTGGCTACTTCTACTATACTGGTGAATTGGCTGGAACCTATGAAAGAAGTGATGAGGATATTATTGAAGCTACATTATGTGTTGAAATTCATATTAAAGGGGAAGAGACAGATAACCAGTACCAGGGTAAGCGATTTGTCATCTCAACAACCTTTGAGGCAATTCAGTCCTCCAATGGAGCGGCTGAAGAACACTGGCAAGTAAATTTATATAGTTTTGATGAATAAATCATAAAGAAGGGGCAAACCATTGGAAACAATGGGACGCAAAGCCATAGGGCCTTTTAGCTTCAGCTGAATGGCAGCCGGTTGCCTTTTAATAAAAAATAAAACAATAAACGGAGGGGTAAAGAAGTGAAAAAGAAAATTATTTACACGATGTTGGCTTTAACATTGGCTATCGCAATGGTAGCAGGTGGAACTATGGCTTGGTTCACCGACGAAGCAAATGCAGGGGACACTACCTTTACAGCTGGTACTTTACATGTTGGTGTTACTGAAGGATTAGATTCATTAATTACAGTTGCTCCCAATATTGACAACATGAATCCTGGTGACTCTTATGGACCGATTTCAATTGAAATAACAAACGAAGGCACTAAAAAATTAGCATGGTTTGGTAATTGGATATTCACTCCTGTTATAGAGGAGGGTACAGAGGGAGATTATACTAAATTGTTAGATGTAATTTATATCAAGACTATGTCTATGCAAATGTTAGATGCAGATGGAAATCCTTGGACTGATGATCCATGGTATTCTGGTTATAACTTTATTGAGAATGGTAGAGGAAACTTTGTTGGACATAACCAAAGTGAGGCTAACTTCTATAATAGTTTAGCAGATTTAAGTGAGTTTGATGTTATAACTCTACGTAACTGGAACGACAATAACTCCATGATAACATTAGCTGATTCTCCTTATGAGCATATGGGAGCCCTTATAGGAAATAGTGAAAACAAATATGTGTTAACAGTTGAGCTCGGATTCCACCAAAATGCTGGAAATGATTACCAAGGAGATGCGGCAGGTGTGGCTCCTATAAAAGTAGAATTCCAAGTAGATGCAACACAAGTACATGAAGATGCAATCAATCATATGAATGGATTAGGAACATTACATATTGGTTGGCTACAAGGTCAAATAGAGCTTCAAGAATAATATTGTATAAAGCAAAGCTAGGTTTCTTTAATTACTAATTAGTAAGATTTCAGAGAGGGTGTTACCATGAATCGTAAAATCATAAAATCCATAGCCAACATTGTAATAACGCTTCTGGTTATTACGTGTTTTACCCTAGCAATTAGATTGCAGGACACCTTTGCTCTAGAGGTAATTGGTGGGGAATATGGTCTGAAGGTTGAGCTGGCCCAAGACAACGTTGCCACCGACAACTTAAACCCTGGAGATACAAAGGAATCCTACATGACTATATCTAATATTGGAGAGCACCCTCTACCTGTATATTTAAATAATCGTACCATCCGAGAAACCTTTGGCAATGGTGGAGGGGATTTAAATGATAAGCTGGTTCTTACCATAACGGATCAAAATGATAAGCTGGTTTATTCTGGAACAGTTAAGGGTTTAAATACTCCCCATTATGTTGGAAATATCCAACCCGATACCTCTGTAGCACTAGATTTCAAGGTTGATTTACCTGCCGAAGAAACTACAAACGAGTATCAAGCGGCTTCATTGACTGTAAAATGGATTGTATCTACCACCTATAAAGCACCTACAGATAAGCCTTCTCCTCCAACTGTTATAGATAATGCAGAAGAAGTGGAAGAGCTAGATGATGACGAAACTCCACTGGTGACAGCTAAGATAAAAGAGGAACCAGAGGTTGTAGAGGAAAAGAATGAAGAACCAGAGGAAGTAGAAGAGGTAGAAGAGGTAGAGGAAATAGAGGAAGTAGAGATACCCTCAGGGGTTACTACTCTGCCAGAAACTGGCGAAGCTTCTTCCAATCTATTCTATGGTTTAGGGATCCTGTTTATATTAGTTGGTATTTACATTAATAAAAGGTTATAATCTAAAATGTAAAAATCGGGGTTAATCCCCGATTTTTTTTGTGGAGTTCTAAAATTTAAATATAATCCCTACAAATCCAGCAATGGCTATATAGACTATGGGATGTTTTTTAAATCTATTAATTCCATAGAGCATCACTGCGAATAGCACCAGGGCTTTTAAATCTATTAGCTGTGAAAAATCCTTAGTAGTTTTATATAAATCAAAATTAAATAAGGATATTTTAGCCACTTGAAAACCTGCTGCAGCGATTAATCCAACAACAGCTGGTCTAATACCATCAAAGCCAGCCCGTACTAATGGGTTTTCGTTGAACTTCATAAAGTAATGTACAATAATGGCTATGATAATAAGGGAGGGAGCCGCCATACCAAGGGATGCAATGGCACCTCCCAAAATACCAGCGGTTTTGTAGCCCATAAAGGTGGCTGCATTAATACCGATAGGGCCAGGAGTTGATTCAGCAATTGCAATCATATCCAACAAATCCTGGGAGGTAATCCAACCATATTTGTCTACTAGATCATATAGAAAGGGTAGACTAACCAAGCCTCCGCCTATAGAAAAAAGACCGATCTTAAAGAACTCTAAAAATAATGTTATATAGATCATTTAGGAGCCACCCCCTCCTTATTTTGAAGTAGGACTAAGCCCGCCAAAGCAGAAGCAATAATTACAACTATAGGTGAAATATTCGATAGAATAATTACCAAAAAGGAAATTAAAAATAAGACAAAACCTACTTTGTTCTTTACCGACTGCTTCCACATCTTGATAACAGCATGGGCAATAAGGGCAACTACCACAACCCTGATTCCTCCAAAGGCCTGCTGAACAACCTGATACTCTTGAAAACGATGGAAGAAGGCCGCTATTATCGTAATAATAATTATGGATGGAGAAATCATTCCTAGTGTTGAAAAAAGTCCTCCCCAATTCCCCCTACGCCTATGACCAATAAGGGTTGCTGTATTTATGGCTATAATACCAGGAACAACCTGACCTAAGGCATAGTAATCAATGATTTCAGTATCAGTAGCCCATTGTCTTTTATTAACGATTTCTTCCTGCATAATGGGTAGCATCGCATACCCCCCACCAAAGGTAAAGGCACCCATTCTAAAAAAAATCCAATATAAGTCCATTAGCTCCTTCATGTAATGTCAACGCCCCCAGTTCAAAAAAATATTAAGTGTGTCTAAGTTTCTTAATTATTATAACATATTAGCGACTTATAATGCGGTTTTTTTATTTTAGATAAAAAGACTGATATAAGGAAATCCTCAATCAATCTTCTATATCATTGGGCAAAAACCCTTCTATAATAGTCGGTTTCTAATATTTTGGCAGAATAATAAATTCTTTCATTAACAATGGAGGAAATCCCATTAATATAATCTTCATCAACCTCAAGACCATCATTGGGAATAAACTCCTTGGTAATAGTATTATAAAAACCCTTATCGGTGATAAAGCTTTTGCTCAGGAATATTACAAGGGGGTGATGGTTAGAAAATATATCCCTTCCCATAAGCAATCTTGAATCATATTCAAGACCTAGTAAATTTGAAAGGGTGGGAATAATATCTAAGCTGGATGCAGGTTTATCAATAATTTCGGGTTCCATTCCCTTTGTATATAATAAAAAGCTGTTTTTATATAGCTCAAAGTTTCTTTCCACCTGGTGGCCCACCAGCTCATCTATAACCTCATACTCTAAACCGTAGGGATAATGATCAGAGCTTAGGGCAATGAGGGTTTTGTCAGCAATGCAAGCCTCCTCCAACTTATTCAACAAATATTCTAGGCTTTTATCTAGCTCGATTTGAGTGGCTATATAGGCCTTTGCAGCATCGGAGTAGGGTAAGTCTGCAACCAAGCCCTTATTTTTAAGGGCCATAGCATTACCTGTAAAGTTATATTGCATATGGCCGCTTACCGTCATGTAATAGGCATGAAAGGGTTGATTATTGATATACTCATCCACAGTTTTTTCCATCATCTCTAAATCTGATGCTGGCCATGGTGTGGAGATCTTTAGTCCATTGCCAACCCCCTTATAATCGTAACCCATATTGGGATGAGAGACATCCCTCCTATAATAGTCGTAGAAATGGTTATGATAGGCAACGGAAGTATAGCCTAGATTTTTTAATTGATTTCCCATAGCAAAGGGCATATATTTATTCCCCGATAAATAAAAGCTCCATACTCCATTTTTTGGGATAAGGCTGGTTAGGGCAACATACTCTCCATCGGAGGTACTAACTCCCCATAAAGGGGTATAAAAATTTGCAAATTGATAGCCTTCATTATAGAGCTTATACAAGGTAGGGGTCAATTCCTTATGAATACCATAGGGAGAAAAGGACTCGGCGGTAATAAGAATTAAGTTATAGCCCTTATATTTACCCGTATAGGGATTTTTTGCTGTAGGCGCTACTTTAGAGAAGTAATTATGTAAATCTATAATGGATTTTTTGCTTTCATTTTCCATCAGCTTCTGAAAATCAATATCCATGACATTGTATTCGATTCTAACCTTCATAACATCAGTGTCATCGGGTATATTGGCTTTAGGGTCTGGTGGACTTGAATAGTAAAAGTCATAGGATGAGGCCTCCAACGCTGGTGACCAGCCAAATATTAATCGTTGAAAGTCAAGGCGCATGGTGGTCAGCAGCCCGAGATTTTCCAAAGAGAGTAGAGAATTGCTATTCTTATAATATAAATCATAGGGAGAGTTTTGATCTTTACCAATGACTTGAAGGGTTAGTAGTCCAAGAAGGTGGGAGGATATCATTGTAAAGATGAGTAGGTACCTAATCTGCTTATGAACTCTATCATAAGGAAAGTATTTTTTACCATAGATTACAATTAAAAATACAGGTAAAAACATCAAGAAAATCCAATGAATATTATCCGTAACCTTGGCTACAATATCCCGCCAAAATTGAAGCACTTGAAGGGAGTTGCCAAGGGAATAAAAGGTATAAAGCATCCGAAAGGTTTTGTAGTATATCAACTGGCTAGCAAAAACAAAGGCAGTAATGCTTAATAGACCAATTAAGGAGTAATGAAGGGATTTACCTTCGAAGAAACTACCTATTAGATAAAGGATTATTCCAGCTGATATAGTAAACATAGCTAAAAAAACAAGTCCGTTGGAAAAAACCCCCCCCGTTGTAGTTACCCTTAATAAGGTTTCCATAAAAAATATTGAAAGGAATATATAGATTAATAGGGATACCTGGTTAGTTCTTTTAAACATAGGAATAATCTACCTCCAATACTACAATAAGTATAATGCTACAGGGTAGAAATATCAATTAAAAATCATATTAATAAAATAGATAACAACCATAACACCATAGGTTAAGGGGAGAATTATAAGATAATTTTTATAAAGATCCTTAACCCTTACTTGAAAATACTCTAAGGTTAATACCTGACAAAGGTGAAGGGGTGAAATATAATAAAACAAAAAGGAGCTTGTGTAAATAAACATGGCATATAGAAGCTTTGTTTCATAATTAGGAGCTAAAGGTAAAAGCATGGGAAATAATATAGCAATACCAGGATTGGTTGAAGCTAACGGGAAGCACAATACAGCCGTTGAAAGAAATATTAAAAGCTCTATTGGCATTCCCTGTTCTAATAAATTATTTAGAAATATAATGATTTCATCAATCTCATTAACGGTATTCTTATATAACATAATACCCACAATTGCTATCACCATGGGTACCTTAACACCCTTATACATGGTTTTTAAGGGATGCTCCTGAAGATCATATTTTACATCCCTTCTTTTATCATACTGGTTTATACCAACACT
This sequence comes from Alkaliphilus serpentinus, assembly GCF_009017255.1. Lineage (GTDB taxonomy): Bacteria > Bacillota > Clostridia > Peptostreptococcales > Natronincolaceae > Alkaliphilus_D > Alkaliphilus_D serpentinus. Next base: position 25,701 of record NZ_WBZB01000014.1, read on the forward strand.
AATAGCGATACCTACCAATAGAGATATGTGAAAGGAGACCTTAAAAGCAACAACTCCAAGTAGGCTAATCAATATGGGGGAAGCATAAAGAAGAAAATCACTGAAGGCCTGAAAATATTGCTTGATATTTATTTTCTCTGCTTTACTTTCTTGATAATTTCTTAGATAAAAGATATAGCCAAAGACATACAGAACTATTGCTATTGGAAATTGCAGTTTGATAAAGTCTATAACCCTAAAATCTCCAATTTCTGCTGCCAATAGTATTGCTGGTGACAATGGAAAAACGAAGTACAGAGCATGTCTAAATATAAGGTTTATAGTAGCCTTTCTATCATTGGGTATACTTAGCCTATCCCCTAGGCTTCCTACGATGGGACAAGACATTAAGGCACCACCAGATACCAAGAGGGTTCCCATAAGGGCAGGGGCAACTAAAATGGTAGCTTTGGCACTTCTAAGAATTTTTTCTAAAGCAACAATCATTCTATCCAATATCAGGTATTTATCCATCAGGTAAGCCAATATAGTAATCAAGGCTATTGTAGAGCCAAGGGATATAGTAGTGGGTTCAAGGAGGGTCTCTTTAAATATTTCTAAAAACCGAAGGAAGCTACGTCCATTTAACATGGCTAATAAAAAAGAGCCAATCGTTAAGGAATAACCGATATTCAGCTTTTTATTTACTAGGAATAAGGTTACAAAAATAGATACTACTAGAGATAAAATTAACATAGGTCATCACCATTCCATTTCATTTAAGCTATTAATAAATATATCATATTTTCCTTTACTATAACAATATTTTTAGATTACCGAAGTAATGTATAAAAAATTCTTCATGAGGAAATAAACTAGAGGATAGAATAGGTATTTACAAGGGTATATATTATGAAAATAATTGAAGGAGTGATTATAATGGATGTAATGGAAAGGAACCTACACTACTTTATCGATAAGCATAATGATATATATGAAGCCTATGAGAATTATGGAAATATGCTTCATGAAAAAGGAGGCCCCCTAAACGAGAAGACAAGATGGCTTATTAAGGTTGCTATTTCAGCCTGCTGCCAATATCAGTATGCTTTAAGGACCCATATAAAAAAGGCAGTAAGGGCCGGTTGCACTAGGGAAGAGATAGAGCATGCAATACTGTTGGTGGCCCCCAGCGGAGGATTTCCTAAAATGATGGAGGCTACTCTGATTCTAAGGGATGAGATGGGGGACAAATAGATTATTATACATAATATGGGTTTAACCATATAAGTAAAGCCATGGATCAAATCGGTTATCCATGGCTTAAGCTATCGGTGGTTAGCAACAAGCTATGGGGTTTTTCATTATTATTCCATAATTATTCCAACAAATTTATGTATGAGAATCTTCCTTCTGATTAAAAATAATTAAGAGGTGATAATAATGAAGAAATTAAAAATAAGAAGGTCAATTGACAAGAATTTTTTCAGAGAAATGAACTATGAGCTGGCTGGAGATATCGGTATACTAGATAATGAGGATATGAAAAGAAATAGGAGGTTATATACTGGAAGAAAGAAGAAATAAAGGGAAAGTGGCAAAATGTGGGCAATAGAACCCTAATACGCTGGTTGACAAAAGAAAGGTTTAGCTATAAAATAGCTATGCAGATATTTTAGGAGATTATCCTACTAATTGTGAGGTGTAAGATGATTAAGACTTTTTTAACTAATAACTAATTGAATAGTTGCCTTAAAAAAGCCATAGGGTAGCTATGTACTTTTTTAGGGATGATAGTTAAAAAGCCTTAGTTTTTTCATATATGTTCTAAAGAAAGTGTCTATTAAGCTTATTCAAAGCTTAGTAGCTATATATGATATAACACTGTAACCTAAGACTTTGGTTACAGTTTTTTGTTGTTGAAGAATATATTAAGAATTGTGAAATGCTTTTGTTCCTTTTGGCTATCATCTCGGAATGTAAAAGGAGATGATTTTATGAATATGATCATAAATAATATTAGTAAGGATTATGAAGGCAAATTGGTATTTGAAGGGATCAGCGGTGCCACCCACAGCGGTGATAAAATCACTTAGACTATAGAAGGAATTTCATCATAGCTAATAGAATACAATTATAGTTAAATAATATATACATGAGAAAACACAATATAGGAGGTAGCTATGAATCAAAGGATAAAGGTCGGCATAATAGGCGTTGGTATAGTGGGGGAAAGGTTTATTAAAGCCCTACAAAGCCATGAAAGGGCACATATACTTGGTATATATGATACCAATGGAGAGAGGTTAAGCTACATATCTGAGAAATATCAGCTAAATACAGTAGGAGATTATAAGGAGATACTAGACGATAATGAAATTGACTTAATCTACCTTGCTGTTCCACCAAAATATCATCACCCAATAGGGATGGAAATCATAAATGCTGGAAAGCATTTTATTTGTGAAAAGCCCCTAGCAAATTCTGTAGAAGAGGCGGAGGCCATGTGGCAAGGTGCAAAGGGTAAGGGCATTGTAAATGCAATAAACTTCCCAACGGTGTATACATCCGCCTTTAAAAAAATGAAAGCCCTTTTAGAGGAAGGTTATATAGGCCATTTGAGAAGGGTAGAGTTAAAGGGATATTTTCAACAGTGGCCCCGTTTTTGGCAACAAACGGATTGGATAGCTACAAGGGAGCAGGGGGGCTTCGTGAGAGAGGTATTTACCCACTATGCCCAAATCCTCCAAAGCCTTTATGGTAGAATGGAAAATATCCATTCTACCATAGAGTATCCTAAAGATCCTCTAAAATCAGAAGACGGAATTGTGGCAACGGCTTCTTTTAAGGATGGAACTAGGGTGTTAATTAATGGATTATCGGATATAGGAATGAAGGATCATCTAGCACTAACCCTATATGGATCTAAAGGAGTGATATCCTTAGAGAACTGGAGGGAGCTATGGCTGTCCAGCAATGAAGGAGGGCCAAACCGACTGGATATTGAGGATAATAATCATTTAGTAGAGCTAATAGATGAGGTTTTTAAGGCCATAGACCAAAAGCCTTCCCATGTTGTAAGCTTTGAAGAAGGCTATCATGCCCAAATTGTGATAGAAAAGTTATTAGGCAACTATTAAAAATAGTTATAAACTTATAATAAATACTGAAAACTTAGGGGAGATAAGATAGGGAATAGCCCTGCCTTATTTAGTATATCACTTGCTTGTTTTTAGACTGTAGGAAGGACCCCTTCCTATGGTCTTTTTCCTTTCAAAAACTATTATTGATAACCATGCTGTTTTTCTCTGCCAGTGGATACACCTGATAGTACCACAGATTATTAGGTGAGATTTTCCACATATGTAAAGCAATCTACATATCTGATTTTATTTTTTTGGCCTTGCAAAAAAATAGTGAAATATTCCTAGTACTTTATGTCTATTTTTAGAGGTGATGGAAAATATTTGTCGAATAATAAAGAGAACTAATCAAAAGGGGGTAAGTGAATGAGGTACAATAAACTAATAGCAAGTCTGGTATTAATCCTAATGCTTTTAGCTCTACCACTACAGGCCTTAGCCAGTACTCCAAGCTCATGGGCCGTAACGGAAATCGAAAAAGCCAAATCCTTTAATCTAGTTACAGAAAAGGTTTTAGAGGATTATACAAGCAATATAACGAGGGAAGAATTTGCAGAATTAGCTGTAAAGCTGTATGAATCTCTAAAGGGTAGTAAGGCAGCTGAGGTTTTAGATAATCCCTTTAAGGATACCTCAAACCCAGAGGTTTTAAAAGCCAATAGCTTAGGGATTGTAGGAGGCAGGGGAAACGGAGTTTTTGCACCGGCTGATCCAGTAACTCGACAAGAAATTGCTGTAATGCTTAATAGAAACATTACAGCTGCTGGTATTAATGCTACCAACACCAGTCCAGTTGGCCCCTTTGCCGATGAAAACAAGATTTCAGATTGGGCAATGGGTTCCGTAAAGCTATTAAATGGATATGGGATTATTGGAGGTGTGGGGAAAACAAAATTAACCCCCTAGGCAATACCACAAGGGAGCAGGCCATTGCCCTAGTAGTAAGAACCTATGAAAAGTTCAACACTACTATATCTAATAGGCCCTTTGAGCCCAGCGTAATAGCCGAGGAGGCTATGCCAGCAATGGTATTTATCCAATGTTATGACATCAACGACACTCTAATAGCAACAGGAAGTGGTTTCGCAATAGACTCAAATGGTAGCATAGTAACCAACTACCATGTAGTAGAGGGTTGCAATAGAGTTACTGCTACCTTTGAAGATGGGACAATCTTAGATGTATCTAGTGTATTTAATTATGATGTAGAAAGGGATATCGCCATCCTAAAGGTAGATGGAACCAATCTCCCCACAGTTCCACTAGGAGACTCAGATAAGGTTTTAAATGGACAAAGGGTTTTAGCAATAGGCAGCCCCTTGGGACTATCTAACACAATATCAGAGGGACTGGTAAGCAGTAAAAACAGAGAGATTGATGGACTAAGATTTATTCAAACCTCTGCTCCAATATCCGATGGCAGTAGCGGAGGAGCCTTATTAGATAGTAATGGGCAGGTTATTGGAATAACATCAGCTATATTTGTTGAAGGACAAAACCTAAACTTAGCGATACCCATCAATGATTTGAAACCCTTATTGCAGGTTAATAGGGAATTAAGTATTGATGAAATGTATGAAGAAATTAGGCTAAGCACCCCCTTTGGGCTATTTTCGAAAACCTTGTCATCAAGGAAAATTTGGCTCTACTGGGACTTTGTTGAGGACGCCGAGTACTATCATATATACAAAAGCTATGGAGGTTTCACTAATTATCCCTATACCTTCGCCTACAATAGTATAACAGAGGATAATGCAGTTTATTATGATGAAGAAGACGATACATGGTCTGTATGGGCTCCCCTTTTAGTGATTGTCTCCGATAAGGATGCAGATGAGTATTATTATGAATGGATTGAGTAGTTTTAATTAAGTATAATCATAATCCACCAGCTTACTGGTGGATTTTATTATACAAATATTTACCTATAGAAAACCAAAATACTACAGTGTAATGATAAACAAACAGTGCTATAATGATTGTGGAGTTTTATTATTATTAAATTTAGAGAGCTGGTGACTCTTTGTCTAAAGTCTTATTTCAATTCAAAAGGACTTATTTTTTGTTTTATTTTACAATGGCTATATTTTGGGCCTTTATCGTCCCATATTTAAAAAGCCTAGGTATGAACAATACCTATATTGGAATAATTGCCTCCCTTATGATTTTATCAGGGGTGGTAGGACAATTTGTTACAGGCTACATTTGTGACGTAAAGGGGACTATTAAAAAGATTTTTATAATTTCCATGATCATTCTCAGCATAAGCATCATATTTTTCTTTCAGTCCCAGAATTCTACCTACATGATGGTGTTTATAGTTATTATAGGTTTTTTTCAATCATCCGCTATGGGACTAACAGACAGCTGGGTTTTAGAGAGTGATTCTGAGATAAAAGAAAACTTTGGAGGTATTCGGGCTTTAGGATCGGCTGGCTGGGGGATATCAGCCATATTAGTAGGATCATTAATTGACAGGATGGGCTGGGATATCATTTATGTTCTCTATGGAATTATGACCATCCTCCTTTTGGGAGCCCTCTATAATATGAAGGATGCAAAGGGTGACAAGGTTAATTTAACTGAGGGGGTAACCTTCAAGGATATTAAAGAGCTCTTAATAAATAAAAGCTATGTACATTTATTAGTAATTCTATTTTTATTGTTTTCTGGATTACATGCAGCGGGAACCTTTTCACCAATTATTATACAAAATTACGGAGGTGCAAAGTTCCATGTAGGCCTGTATCTATTTGTTGCTGCAACCAGTGAAATCCCTATGCTCTTTTATGCCAAAAGGTTAAAGGTAAAATATAAGCTGACGGCATTATTAGTCTTTGCTGCATTAGCAATGGCTATAAGAATGGTTCTGGTGGCATATAGCAATAGTATAGCAGCTGTAGTTAGTTTAGGAGCTATGCAGTTTATAACCTTTTCTATAATTGTATTTATATCTAAATATCTAATCGACGAGGTAAGTCCACCTAAGACAAAAACAATGGCCCAAATGGTTGGTATGGCCATTTACCATGGTTTGAGTGGAATTTTCTCAACCTCCTTATCGGGATGGCTTTCCGACAACATAGGAATGAAGGGAATGCTGTTGTTTCAGGCGGGTCTATCCTTTGTGGCAATCATATTAAGCTTAAGGTATCATTATAATCGCTGGAAAATTCTTAGATAGGTGAATAAAATAAAATAAAGGCTACCCATGAGGGAAAGCCTTATTTATTTAATAGGAGCGTGTCCAGCGAAGCTGGGCATTTACTTGTTGAGAGGAGAGTTCTCTGATGTAAAATAGTTATTTAAACTTCGTTTCTATTGCCTTTGTTATGGGCTCCATCTTTTCTATAAGAATTTCTAAGGGGCTAGGCATTAGTTGGTATCTGTAAATTACTACAACAATTGCACTAATGAGAACTATTGTTAAATATACACTTAAAACCCCTTTGTCATCCTTGTTTAATTTAAGAAAGTCTATAACCAAAAGGATGATAAAAAACATAATAAAGATGAGGTAATCCATTATAATCGCCCCCTATTCACATTAAGGGCAGAGTGGGTGATGGTGGCCTCAACCTTTACAGAAATATCCGACCGTGAAAATTCTTCATTCCATTGATCCTTAATTTCCTTAAATTTTTGAGGGTGTTTTATAGAAAAGTTTCTACTAAGATTAAAGATATCAACATGATACTCCTCCTGAGCCAAAGCTATGGTTTTCGTAAGCTTATCCTCTATAGTCTGACTTAGCTGCCTTTCTACCTTCTCAATGTCTATAGGAACTTTGGTATACATTGAAGATATCCTTTCGGCGATACTTCCCTCAACCTTTAATTCAATATCAAAGCCGATCCTTTCATCGGTATAGATGGGGTGAATCTTGGCTTTTGAGCTAAGGACTTCTATGACATATTGATCACCTGTATTACCACATTCATAGGTTATAAGCCCATTTTTAAAGTTATTGCTAATGAAGTTATAGGCTTGACCACCTTCTTCATCTAAATAGCCCACCAACCTCTGATCCTTAAATACTGCCAATTGAGTCAGCTTAAGAAAGGGAAGCTCCTCATTGGTGGCTGGAGGAAGCTTTTCTACCAAAGTAGTTACATAGTTTATAATGGGATTATTGGTTGCCTCTACTGTTTTTAAGAGGTTGGATACATAATACTTAGAGGTGGTACCGTATCCTCTAGCCAATATATTTAACCCGAGAGAGGGTACTAACCCTAAACTATTTGGGGTGTCTAGAATTTCCTTAGGGGGGAGTTTACTAATGAAAACAAAGGGCTCCATTCTAATCTCCATAACCTGAACAAAAAATCCCATAACTTGCCCTAGACCTTCCTTTGCAATAGCCTCATCTATAATAAAAACCTGAATATGGGCTATATACAATCTTCTTTTAGCTAACCGCGCAATATTTCTTAAGGCGTCAAAAACCGATAAGCCCTCTGAAATCATAATGGTATACACATCTCTACCCTCTGGATTTTCAGCAACGATTGCTCCAGGATTTGCTACCTGGGCTACAACGGTATAAAGACCCTCCTCTGTCTTAGATATACCCATCCCTAAAACAATCCCTAAGCTTTCAATCTCTCTTCGACTCCAGCAGGAGGAGGTAAGTAAAATACATATTAACATGATAGCCAATAGCTTCACTTTTTTCAATGACCATCTCCTCCTTCCTCCATTGGTGGTTGGGGCTTTAAATGATCCTGCTTTTTAGTAAGGTTCTGTTTATTTGCAACATGACTGGATCTTTTTTTGATAGCCCATTGGGGTAGGCGCAGGAAATAGTCCCTCATATCCTGAAGATTAGTGGGGGCGAAGGGTGCCATAAAAGGTACACCAAAAGATCTGAGGGATGAAAGGGTTAAACCAATAAATAAAAATCCTGCGATGATACCGTAAATCCCCAATAATGCTGCAAGAGTCATATTAATAAATCGTGTTAATCTAAGGCCTAGTGAGAAATTTGAAAAGGGAATGGTGAAGGAAAAGATTGCTGTTGTAGCCACAATTATTACAACGGCAGGGGAAACCAAACCAGCTTCAACAGCAGATTGGCCTATGATTAATGCACCAACAATACTTACAGCCTGACCAATATGGGTAGGGAGCCTAATCCCAGCCTCCCGTAGGGCTTCAAAGGCCATCTCCATAAAAAGGGCCTCAAAATAAGCGGGGTAGGGAACGCCAGATCTGGTACCAGCTAGGGTCAATGCCAGCCGAGTGGGCAGCATTTCCTGATGATAGGTGGTAACTGCCACATAGATAGCCGGCAAAAACATCACCACTAAAGCCCCGAAATATCGAATTAATCTATTGAAGGTGGCAAAATAAAAATTTAAGTAATAATCCTCAGAGGTAGAAAAAAAGTCAGCCACGATAGATGGTGCCATCAAGACAAAGGGGGAACCATCATAAATTATGGCAATCCTTCCTTCCAACAGCATGGCACTTGCTCTATCGGGTCTTTCTGTGGAAAAGTCTGCCTGAAACAGAGAAAGGGGATTATCCGTTATATAGTCTTCAATCCCACCAGTACTGGTTATACCATCTACATTCCTTCCTACATCATCTAGACGGTTTAATACTTCATCTACAATTGCAGGCTCTGCTATGGTTTTAAGGTAGGCCACCACAATATTGGATTTGGTTTCTTTACCTAATTGAAATTCCCTAATCACTAAATCCGTAGATTTTATTCTTCGGCGGATCATAGCTAAATTTACACTTGAATCCTCAACAAAACCCTGTTGGGGCCCCTTAACAACCCTCTCAGTTTGGGGCTCTGCAGATTCCTTGTTTGATCCCTTTCCTATGGCAACAGTTATTCCAGCAGGAAAACCATCCACAAAAATAATACCATTTCCCCCTAATGCCTCTAAAACGGCGGCTTTAGCATCGTTATAGGATTCTATAGAATGGCTTGAGAGGTTTTCTTCTAAAAGGGCTTTAATATTTGCATGAAAATAACCCAACTCCTCTGAGGATTGGTCTTTTAAACCCAACATAAGGGGGGCTAATATATTAGACTCCACCAGCTTAAGATCCACTATAGATTTAATGAAGACTATCGCACCCTCAATACTTGGAATGGTGGGTATTTTAAAGTGTCTGATGATGATATCGTCACTGTGGGATAAAAGGGATTTTATAATATCGATATTCTCCTTGAGGCTAAGGGTAAAACCAATCAAGCTGGCATCTTCATTAGACAAGCTTTCAGCATGATTTTGATTAATATATCCCTCGCAGGCTTTATGTAAAGACTTTCTTGATCTTTTCTTTAGCTTCTTCATTCAAACGCCTCCCTTGAAGAATATTGTGTGCATTATTTAGCTGTAATATGACAAACTAGAAGATGATGGGGAGGAGTTTTTAATGGATAATATTAAGCAGAAAAATCCAATAATCATCTCTTATTGGCAAATTTTTTTATTAACCATCGCTCAAGGAGGAGGGGCCACGATTTTGAATCTTCCCGGAGTAATAGAAGCCGGTAGAAATATTTGGTTATCGAATATTCTTGCGTCTTTTATTGGTTATCTAGCAATTTATCTCCATTATAAGCCCTTATCAGTTAGTAAAATCATTTCAATGCCTATGGTACTAACAAAATATTGGGGCCGATTTATAGGTGGAATCGTCTGCCTATATTACTTTTACTATCTGTTTATACTATGCAATCTGGTTCTTTCAGACGTTTTTTATTTTGGCAAAATCACCATGCCGGAAACACCTGGGTATATTTTTGCAATATTTTTGATGGCTCCAGCCATTTATGCAGTGAAGCTAGGTCTAGAGGCAATGTCACGGTTTCTAGAGTTTCTCATACCTCCACTTATTGGCTTATACATCTTTTTATTTATATTAGTTATTCCAAAATTGAATTTCTCCAACCTATTACCCATAGCCTCCGATGGAATACTACCTATTCTAAGGGGAGCAATATTTAATATGAGCTTCCCCTTCGCAGATTTTTTGCCGATAGTCTTTTTTTATCAATATATAAAAGATGACATAAATAAAGATAGAAAATTTATAAAGTCTACATTTTCTGCAGTGTTTTTGATAACGGTTATGTTAACCTTTAGAGCCATTACCTCTGTAGCTGCCTTTGAGGAGGCTACCTTAAAGTCTCTAACCTTTCCTCCCTTTAACACCATAAGAATTATTGAAGTTGGGGATGTATTAGAAAGGCTTGACGCCATCTTTATCGCAATTTTTTATGGGACCACCTTTTTTAAGTTTACATTAACCTACTACGTAGCTTGTAAAATTGTATCTGATTATTTTAATGCTGTTGAGGTAAAAATTTTTTCTACTCCGATAGCTGTTTTAATTGGATTATCAATGCCCTTTTTAATGCCAAGCTTTAACATCATCTTAAGGACTAGCATAACGTATTTTTTTATTACATTACCATTACTGTTTATCTTACCACTACTGCTTTACGTAACAATTAATGTTAAGGGAAATATTAAAGGGTAAACGTTAGAAGCTAGAGAGGGCTAGAAAGGAGGTAATATGGAAGGAGATAAAATTAAAAACAAAATCATCATTTCTAACTATCAGATTTTTTTGTTAACTATAGCCCAAGCGGGAGGAGCCAGTATTTTATACCTCCCAGGAGTAATTGAGGCTGGTAGGAATGTTTGGTTATCTAATATTCTTGCATCCTTTGTGGGTTATTTAGTTATTTATCTACATTATAAACCTTTGTCAATCAGTAATAGCAAATCAATGCCTATGGTATTAAATAGATATTGGGGTAGATTTATCGGTGGATTGGCTAATTTATATTACCTGGCTTTCTTCTTTATTTTATCCAACCTAATCCTATCGGATGTTTATTACTTTGGAAAGATTACGATGCCAGAGACTCCTGGACACATTTTTCTAATCTTTTTAATAGCCCCAGCCATCTATGCTGTTAAGCTGGGGATAGAAATTATTTCTAGGTTTCTCCAATTGCTTCTCCCCCTTCTGATTATTCTATATTCACTGCTTTTTGCTTTTGCAATACCTAAACTAGATTTTTCCAATCTATTACCCGTTGCTGCTGATGGAATCATGCCCATTATCGGAGGGGCAATCCCTAATATGAATTTCCCCTATGCTCAAATACTGCCTATCGTATTTTTTTATCAGTATACCAGCAAAGCCGCTGATAATGGTGACAAGTTTACTAAATACACCTTTGCTGGGATATTTATGGCAACATTACTATTATCATTTAGAGGGATAGCTTCTATTTCAGCATATGAGGAGGCTACTTTAAAATCATTAACCTTCCCGCCCTTTAACACAATTAGAATTATTGAGGTTGGGGATGTGTTGGAGAGACTGGATGCTGTCTTCATAGGGGTTTTTTACGCCACCACCTTTTATAAATTTACCATTACCTATTATGCAATGTGTAAAATTGTATCAGAATATTTTCATGCTAATGATGCCCAAACCTTTTCAGTACCTATAGCCGCATTAATTGGTTTATCTATGACCTTTTTTATACCTACATTTAATATGATTTCAGTGGCCATTATACCTTACTTAGTGCTGTTTATTCCTTTATTATTCATCATGCCTATATTGTTGTACATAACAGTTAGGGTTCATAAGGAGGATGGGAAATCATAATCTATTTAACTACTAAGGGTAATGAGAGTAGGGTTATTACTTTTTAAGGATTGACACCTCCTTATACAGAGTTATATATGGTTGAGAAGTACTAAATATAGCTTTTATTTGGTAAGAGCCGTTATAGAGTTAATATGTAGAGCTATAGGGTTTATCATGATATAATGGTTGAATTGATAAAAATACTATTTTCAGAATGATTGATATATGATAATATAGAACCAAATCGGTAACGGTACCAGTAACGTTATTGGTAACGTTACCATCAGTAGAGGGAGGGACATTATGAATATAAAAGACATAGCTGCTGCAGCGGGGGTGGCAGTAAGTACTGTTTCTAGAGTCATTAATAATCATCCCGATGTAAATGAAGCTACAAGAAAAAAGGTACTAGAGATTATTGAAGACCTAAACTATGTACCTAACAACAGTGCTCGAAATCTAAAAAGAATAGTATCCAATAACATTGGAATTTTTGTAAAGGGAATATATAATCCTTATTTTGCAAAAATGATTCAAGAAATCGGGCAGGGGATTAATAGCATAGGATATTCCATCATTACCCACTACAACCCTGATGATGCCAATGATTCGGCAGCTATAATAGAATTTATAAAGGAAAAAAGATTAAGAGCCTTGGTTTGTTTGGGGGGAGAATTTGAAGATTTAACTGATGATTTATTAAAGGAGGTGGAGGTACCCATCCTATTTATATCCTCAATAGTCAGCAGCTCTATAGATGAAAGCTTATACTCTAGCTTCGCTATTGATAATATATCAGCTGCCTATGAAGCTGTTAATTATCTATGCCGTTTAGGACATAGCAAGATAGGAATTATAACCTCAGGGTCTAATGACAATAGAATTGGAGGGCTTAGATTTAGAGGTTATTTAAAGGCTTTAGAAGTGAATGAAATTACCTATCATCCAGATTATCTTGAGTATGGCTTGTATACTTTCGAGGAGGCCTATAGGGCTATGAATAAGTTGCTTGATAAAAAACTAGAGCTAACGGCCATTTTCGCTATATCAGATATCATGGCAATTGGTGCAGCCAAGGCCATATTAGATAGAGGGCTAAGAATTCCAGAAGATATTTCAGTGATGGGCTTCGATGATATTGATTATTCAGCCTATTTTCACCCATCCATAACCACTGTAAATCAAATGGAGGGGGAGATAATCCATAGGAGTGTTATTCTATTGAAGGACTTAATCAACAAGGAAGGTAACCATCAACATGTTAGAATTCCCACTAAAATAATAGATAGACAGTCCTGTAGACAAATTAGAAGGTTTAAAAAGTCTGAAGATCTATTGTTTTAGTAAAAGTTAAATTCATTTAACAGTCTTAAGGGTTTAGTAGTTTCTTAAGAATATGAGTCGTGAGGTAAAAAGATATTCATCATACTTTTAAAGGTGGGAGAGGATAAAATGATTAACAAAAAAAGATTTATTGATACCGCAGAACTATTAGTCAAGGTTAACTATGGTAAAACCTTGGCAAAGGCAACACCGCCAGAAAAATATTATGCCATATCTAGGGCGATTTTGGAGCAGTTGATTGAAAATTGGAGTGGGACTACTGAAGCCTATTCACTGGGTAAGGAAGCTTATTACTTATCTGCAGAATTTTTAATGGGGAGGGCCTTTAGCAATAATTTAATAAACTTAGGGATTTACAATGATATACAGGATTATTTAAAGGAGATAAATATCGATATTAACGCTATAGAAGAGGCTGAGGCAGATGCTGCATTGGGGAATGGAGGCTTGGGTAGGTTAGCTGCTTGTTTTCTGGACTCCTGTGCTACCTTGAATTTTCCCGTTACTGGCTATGGTATCTACTACAACTACGGAATCTTCAAACAGACCTTTTCCGATGGCTTTCAAATTGAAGAGGCGGATACTTGGTTAAAGGACGGAAACCCTTGGGGTATCAGAAAAGAAGGAGAATCGGTTGTAGTAGAATTTTCTGATCAAAGGGTTAGGGCCGTTCCCTATGATTTGCCGATAGTAGGGTATGAAACAAAAAATATCAATACCCTAAGATTATGGCAAGCAGAAGCTTTAGAGGACTTTAACTATACATTATTTAATGATCAAAAATACCATGAAGCTGTTGCAGAAAAAAATAGAGCTGAGGATATCTCCAGGGTACTATACCCCAACGATTCCACTGAGGAAGGTAAGATTCTTAGGTTAAAACAACAATACTTCTTTGTGTCGGCATCCCTTAAAGATATCGTTAAAAAGTACAAAAGAACTAAGGGGGATGACTTTTCACAGTTCCATTTAAATACTGCAATTCAGCTGAATGATACTCATCCTGTTGTAGCAATTCCGGAGCTACTTCGCATACTAATGGAAGAAGACTTAAGCTTTAAAGTAGCATGGGGAATCTGTCAAAAAACCTTTGCATACACCAATCATACTATTTTGGCAGAAGCCTTGGAGCAGTGGGACTGTGGTTTATTTGAAAGAATATTGCCTAGAATCTATTCCACCATTAAGTTGATTGATAAGGAACTTTTAAAAGACCTTAGTAGTATGGGTTACCCTTCTGAGAAAATAAAAGATATGCAGATTATCTCTAATAATCGTATTAGAATGGCCTTTCTAGCCATATATGGAAACCATACCACCAATGGTGTGGCGGCCCTTCACACTGAGATACTAAAAAATCAGGAGCTAAGTAATTGGTATAATCTTTATCCAGAAAGATTCCAGAATAAAACCAATGGTATTACCCCTAGAAGGTGGTTGGCATTAAGCAATCGAGAGTTAACCCAGTTTATAATAAGCCTTATGGGAGATTCTAACTGGCTAAAGGATCTAGAAAGGCTAAAATCTTTAGAAACCCTTAAAAATCACGAAGATATTTTGGATGCTTTTATGGAAATCAAAGAAGATAAGAAGCGACAGTTGTCAGAGTACATTCTACAGGAAGAGGGCATTGGTATCGATACCAATTTTATTTTTGATATTCAAATCAAACGGTTGCATGAATATAAAAGACAGCTTCTAAATGCTTTTCATATTTTAGATTTATATTATAGAATCAAAGAAAACCCCAAAATGGATTTAGCTCCTCGGGCTTTTATTTTTGGAGCTAAGGCTGCGCCAGGTTATTTCAGAGCTAAGGGGATCATTAAATTCATCAATGAAATTGCAGGCCTCATTAATAATGACCCAGAGGTTCAGGATAAGCTGAGGGTAGTATTTGTTCAGAATTATAGAGTAACCTATGCTGAGAAGCTTTTCCCGGCAGCAGACGTTTCTGAACAAATTTCAACGGCTGGCAAAGAAGCATCAGGAACTGGAAACATGAAGTTTATGCTGAATGGAACCCCAACGCTAGGAACCCCAGATGGGGCCAACGTAGAGATTGTTGAAGAGGCAGGAGAAGACAATAACTTTATATTTGGGGCTAGGGTTGAGGAGTTAGATGAAATAAAGGATACTTATGATCCAATATACTTTTACGAGAATGTACAGGGCTTAAAGAGGGTGGTTGACTCATTGATTGATGGAACCTTTGATGATGGTGGAACCGGTATGTTTCTTGAACTATACAATAGCCTTTTAAAGGGAGCCAGCTGGCATTCTCCTGACCATTACTTTATATTAAAGGACTTTGATGATTATCGAAGGGCCCAGATGGATATCGATAAGGACTTTAGAAATAAAAGAGGATGGGCTAAAAAATGCTGGATAAATCTATGCAATGCAGGAAAGTTTAGCTCTGATAGAACCATTAGGGAATATGCAAGGGATATATGGAATATTCGTGAGGTTACAATATAACAGAATGACAAAGGGCAGTTGGTGTTATATAACCTCCACTGCCCCTTGTCATTTAATAGGAAAGTTCTTATTGTCCTCAATTAAGTGGGAAAAGCATTTTACCGATAGAGAATTAGTGTATAAATGCTTTTGTTATGGATGGGGATATGGCTCTAGTTCCACGACGCAATGCTTAATATCTTCAATCTCCTCTTCTATGGCATTGTGGACACTGGTGGCAATCCTACAGCCATCTTCAATAGAAAGACTCCCGTCAACACTAATCAAGATATCTGCATAGAGCTTATTCCCAAAGATTCTGGTTTTTAATTTAACAGACTCCACGCCGTCTATTCCATAAGCGATTCGGGTGATATTTTCAACAACCCTTTCATCGGCGGCATGATCCACCAGTTCTTCGATGGCCTTAAGATAAAACTCTACACCAACTTTAATAATTAATAGACTAACCAGTAGTCCTGCTAAAGGGTCTAGTATTCTTATGCCCATCCTTGCTCCCCAAATACCGATGAAGGCTCCTATGGATGATAAAGAATCAGAACGATGATGCCATGCATCAGCTTCCATGGCAATGCTTTTAATTTTTTTAGCAATATGCTTGGTGTAATGATACATGAACTCTTTAAAAACAATGGAAACCCCCGCTGCAACTAAAGCGATTTTTCCAGGGGAAGAATAATCGTTATGGATGATAGACTTTATGGCGTTATAACCAATGGCAATGCCGGTAAGGATTAGAATTGCACTCATTACCTTAGCTATTATTGGTTCGTACTTTTCGTGACCATAGGGGTGACATTGGTCAGCTTCCTTATTGGATAGCTTTAACCCTAAAAGAACCCCAGCTGTTGTTAGTATATCGGCTAAGCTGTGGAAGGCATCTGCCAACATTGCGCTACTTTTTCCAACTATAGCTGCAATGATTTTAAAGATGCATAAAAAAAAATTGGCAGTAATGGTTATATGGGATGCTCTCCTTCCGATTTTTACTCTATCCATAGTACACCTCTCAAATGAAAATATTATATACACTATTATATTAATTAGATACAGAAAATGCAACTAATATATTGGATATATTTACTAATCTGTATTATCAATTGAAAATGAGTTATAAACCTAGCTAGAAATGAATTTCAATAATAGTAGAAAATTCTATCGTTTTACGCCTTGAATGAAGGGTATTATTAAATAGGGTAGAATACTAAATACTATATGAATATAACTTCTTACAATAGGTAGATTGTATTATAATCAAGAAAACGGAGGGCAAAATATATGAAGCTGGTATCATGGAATGTTAACGGAATTAGAGCGTGTATAAATAAGGGCTTTATGGATTACTTTAATGAGGTTGATGCAGATGTATTCTGTCTACAGGAGACAAAGCTACAGGAGGGGCAAATCAGCCTAGAGCTTGAAGGATATTACCAATACTGGCACTATGCTGTTAAGAAGGGCTACTCCGGTACGGCGATATTTACCAAGAAAAAACCCTTATCAGTACAGCATGATATTGGCGTTGAAGAGCATGGACAAGAAGGTAGGGTTCTTACCTTAGAGTTTGAGAATTTTTATATGGTTAATGCCTATGTTCCTAATGCTCAAAGGGGTTTAGCTAGGCTAGATTATAGAATGAAATGGCAGGAGGATTTTAAGAGCTTTTTACTTGCTCTGAATAAGGAAAAACCAGTAATATTGTGTGGAGATTTAAATGTGGCCCATAATGAAATTGACCTGAAGAACCCTAAAACCAATAGAAAGAATGCAGGATTTACAGATGAGGAACGAGAAAAGATGACCGAGCTTTTGAGCTTTGGATTTGTAGATTCCTTTAGATACTTGTATCCTGATAAGGTGGATGCCTATACATGGTGGTCCTACATGGGAAGCGCTAGAGAAAAGAATGTTGGTTGGAGAATTGATTATTTTGTAGTATCCGATAGCATAAAGGATAAAATTCAAGATTCAATTATTCATCCTCATGTGTTGGGAAGTGACCACTGTCCAGTGGTACTGGATATATCAATATAAATTGAAAGGCCTTCATCGAGGCCTTTTAATTTATATTGCTTCTTGAATTTTCAACTCTCGATTTCTTCTATCTTCTTGTTGTTACATTGGATTTAAGATTATTAAACATTTTATTTATTTGAGGTACTAGAACAATAGCTGCACAAATTAGGATATCCGCCAACATAAAGCTTCCATTATAAACTAGAGAATAGATAGCAACGGGGGTTCCTTCTGGAGCATATTCAGAGAAGAATATAATTCCAGATAGAAAGTGCATTATGAATTTGCCAAATCCTGCTATAAAGGTGGCTGCTAATAGGTTTTTTCTAAATAGACCTGCCAAGCCTAATAAGCTAAAGGCAATGGGGTAATCCAATAAAAATTGGGCCCAGTGAACAACATAACCATCTTGCATGTATTGTAACAACCCATAGGCAAACCCGGCAATAATCCCTGGAATAGGTCCAAACATTACTGAAAATATAATCATTGGCAGCATGCTGGCTGGAGTTACTGTGCCTCCTTGAGGAAGTCTATAAAGCCTAACGTAGGATAGTATAAAGGCTAGAGCAATGGCAGCACTGCCGTAGACCATCATTTGAGTGGTGATTTTAACCTCTTTGCTCTTTTTAATAAAGATCATTCCGCCAATTCCAATGATACCCAGTAACACCAATATAGAAATAGTGGTAGGGGTAAATTCTAAAAGCTTTTCAAACACGTTAATTCCTCCTATATTATTAATTTATTTATCACTAGTTTAACAATAAAAAAAACATGAAAAGGAGCCTTTTCATGTTTATATCATGTTAGCTTCCCTACGCAGGCATTAACCTACAGGTTCAAAGGGTCGGACATGGTCCTCTCAGCACAAGGCACCCCTAGCGATAAATATTGCTTTATTATATTATAGCATAATTATTGTAAATATAATACTATAGTATAAAAAAAGTCCCTAATTCTTTGGCGGTTAAGGTCTATTAGAGGAAGATTATACCCACAACATTTATCAAAAAGATCATTTTTGTTTTATGTTATCCATGGTATATTAAAAACAAGTATAAATATATAGGGTTAAGGGAAAAAATCCATATATAAGAGAGTAGTAGAAGGGTATTAATTATATATCAGGAGGTGCTTAAATGAAAAAGATATTAGTAACAGGTGCTTTAGGTCAAATAGGAACAGAATTGGTTGTAAAACTAAGGGAGCAATACGGAGTTGACAATATTATTGCTACCAACAGGAGCAGGTATGAGGGCCATCCTGTTGTAGAAGGGGGAACATTTGAGCTTTTGGATGTAACGGATGAAAAGGGGGTTTTTGAGATCGCCAAGAAGTATGATGTGGATACCATCATCCATATGGCAGCTCTATTATCAGCAACTGCTGAAAAAAATCCTAAGCTGGCTTGGGATATTAATATGGGGGGGTTGATGAATACCCTAGAGGTGGCTAGAGAATTGAATTGCAAGTTCTTTACCCCTAGCTCAATAGGAGCCTTTGGCCCAACGTCACCAAAGGATAATACACCCCAAGACACTATTCAACGGCCTACAACTATGTATGGAGTAAATAAGGTTTCTGGGGAGCTGCTATGTGATTACTACTACCATAAATTTGGTGTAGATACTAGAGGGGTTCGTTTCCCGGGTTTGATTTCCTATGCCCAGGCCCCAGGTGGAGGTACAACTGATTATGCAGTACATATCTATTACGACGCCTTGAAGCTTGGGAAATACACCAGCTATATAGCAAAGGGAACCTATATGGACATGATGTATATGCCAGATGCAGTAAAGGCTATAATCGATTTAATGGAGGCAGACCCATCAAAGCTAAAGCATCGTAACGCCTTTAATGTAACAGCCATGAGCTTTGACCCAGAAGAAATAGCAGCAGAAATTAAAAAACATATACCCACCTTTACAATTGATTATGATGTAGATCCAGTAAGACAGACAATAGCAGATAGCTGGCCCAACTCCATAGACCCAACAGCAGCAAAGGAGGAATGGGGCTTTAGTGTAGAATATGACCTAGCTAGAATGACAGAGGATATGTTAGCTAAGCTTAAGGAAAAGGGAATATAAGAAAAAGATTAGACCTTCTTTACGAGAAGGTCTTTTTTGTGAAGCAATACATATGTTAAAAATGATCAACTTTTACATTTTAATAAACAATGGGTAAAATTTTTCTTATAGTACATTGATTAGTGAGGCCTTTTCATTAGAGGAGCTACAACAGAA
The DNA here is from genome assembly GCF_009017255.1 of Alkaliphilus serpentinus. Lineage (GTDB taxonomy): Bacteria > Bacillota > Clostridia > Peptostreptococcales > Natronincolaceae > Alkaliphilus_D > Alkaliphilus_D serpentinus. The sequence continues at coordinate 45,550 of NZ_WBZB01000014.1, forward strand.
TTTGCAAATGATAACAGTGCCTTTCTTCTTAATGACCACACTTATGAGGAACGGGCTAAAAACTATGATTTTGTCCGTTCCTTTATTGATCTTCAAGATAATGAAATCTTATTTCTGCATTAAGCAATCTCTCGTATGTTTTATATTCTTCTAAAACCTCTCTTCTTGTAATAAAAATGCTTGTGAAAAATTCCCATAGAAAGACCCAACCCCCTATAAAAATTCCTTCAAAAAGAACCTTTAAAAGAATAGTAGATTTGCTACCACTATAAAAATACCCAATGGTTAAAAAAAGAACAGAAAACAATAAATAAGAAACAATCCTTTGCTCCAGATTGCTTTTAACCTTGTTTTGTCTAGCTATAGCATAGCTATAGAAATTCCGATAGGCAGAAATTAAGGACCTTTCCTTTAGGTGATTCTGCTTAGAAAGGGGAATGTACAATAGAATACAAATATTAAACCTTAGAGGGATATCTTCTGAGGAATTCACAATAAAATCATTAAATTCATCTTCAATATCCCTCTTTTTAAAGGGAGAAGGGTCCCAATCATCATAAATATCATTATAATCATCAAGGGAAACTTCAATTAAATACTTATTGGTTGACTCTTCATACTTATAGAGTCGTTGATAATATTTTTTCTTTCTCATAATATCACCTTTATAAATTATCATTTTTATACATTCTTAAATTCTTTTTAAGCCCTACATCCTATCTGATGAAAGAGCAATTTTTGAAAAAAAATATAGCACTTAAAGAAAAATCTTATTGTTTAATCTAACTTATACTGTAATTAGTAGTTTTTATCTTTAGGGTTTATTTATCCACCTAAAATATTGTTAAAGAAATGCTGCTTAAAACCGATGCTGTCTGTGTGATTTTACAAACATAGGACGATACCTTTATTATCAGGAAATAAAATTTCGTAGCTACAAAACTTTCCCTTAGAGTATTATATTCAGTTTTTAAAGAGGGTAATGTTTAAAGGGTTTTAAAAATACAATTTACTACAAGATCATTAATCAATTTAAGGAGGTATAAAGATGTCAAATGTTAAAACGGTGGAGCCTCATAAATCTTCATTGGGTATGGATGCTAACATAGCTGTTCTTATTACCTATTTAGGTGGGGTTGTTATTGGTTGGTTACCAGCCATTGGCTATGTATCATGGTTAGTACCACTAATTATATTCATATTAGAAAAGGAAAGTGATTTTGTTCGTTTCCATTCAATGCAAAGCTTGATTTTAAATGCTGTAGGAGCGTTATTAGGACTTATAATTGTTATTTTTTCAGGAGCTATTGCAACAACCTTCTTTTACTCCCCAGCTGCAGGCTTAGGGTTTTTGGGAATTTTAAGCTTACTTACAACAATTATTTCTATTGTAATTCTAGTATTTGCTATATTGGCTGTAATCAATGGTTTCAAATACAAAGAATACAAAATACCAGTTATAGGTAATTTGGCAGAAAAATTATCTGTCAAATTTAAAGGTGTTACTGGTAAATCCGAATAATGATTAGATTAGTTAAGTAGGGGGCGGCTAGCCATCCCCTGCTTTTTTATGATAAGGAAAAGGTTGACGGAACCCATAATCAATTTTTGAATGTCCCTGTTGAAGGGTTCTTACTATTAGCTATGTTAATAAAATACCAATTGTTGAACTGCTGAAGGATATACATTATCATAAACATAAGATAAAACACGGCACAAGAAATCTCATGGATAAACAATTCAATAACTTAGTATTAATTGAAATGAGGGATGTAAATGAGAGTAGCAGTTATTGGAGGAGGCCCCGGGGGATATATTGCTGCAATAAAGGCAGCTATGCTAGGGGCAGAAGTAACTTTATTAGAAAAGGCTAAGGTGGGGGGCACATGCCTTAATGCAGGTTGTATCCCTACAAAAGCCCTATTAGCCTCAGCTGAAAAGCTAAATGCCATTAAGGAAGCCGAGGAATTTGGCATAAGTATAGATGGCAAAGTAAATGTAAATTTTGAGGTTATGATGGAACGTAAGGACAAAACCATAGAGCAGATGGTTAAGGGAATTAAATTTTTATTAGAGAAAAGAAAAGTTCGCCTACTAAATGGATTTGGTAAATTGGTAGAGAAGAATAAAATTGAAGTTCAATTAAATGATGGCTCATTAGAAATTATAGAAGCTGATAAAATCATATTGGCCACTGGATCAGTACCCATAATTCCACCCCTCTTCCCCTATGATGGAAATAAGGTCATTACAAGTAATGAAGCACTGTTTTTAAAGGAAATGCCAGAATCCTTAATAATAGTTGGTGGGGGAGTTATAGGCTGTGAGTTCGGTCAGTTCTTTAACAAGTTGGGAACTAAGGTTACGGTAATTGAAATGGCTGAGCAGTTGCTTCCTCCAGAGGATAAAGATACAGCTAAACAACTGGAAAGGGCCTTTAAAAAAGATAAAATTAAAGTTATGACTAATGCAAAAATAGTGAAGTGTGAAGTAATAGACAATCAAGTAGTCGCCACTCTAGAAGATGGAAAGGTACTAACTGCTGAAAAAATCCTGATCTCAGTAGGAAGAAAGCCATATTTAGAGGATCTTGGGGTGGAAGATATAGGAATTCACACAAGTTTCGGCAAGATTATTGTAAACGATAAGATGGAAACCAATATTGAAGGAGTTTATGGAATTGGGGATATTATTAATAGCCCCTTTTTGGCTCATGTTGCCACAAAAGAAGGAACAATAGCTGCAGAGAATGCTATGGGACTTAATAAAAAAATTAACTATAAGGCTATACCAAGATGTGTATATACAGATCCAGAGGTTGCATCTGTGGGGTTAACAGAAAAAGAAGCAACCGCTAAGGGGATCCAATATAATAGGGGACAATTTGATTTTCGAGCCTTAGGCAAAGCCCAGGTTATAGGTAGATATCAAGGATTTATTAAGATAATTGTAGATGCTGAAGATAAGATCATTGGTGCTGCCATAGTAGGGCCCCATGCAACGGACCTATTGGCGGAGCTTACATTGGCAGTTCATTTAGGAATTACAGCCCAAGATATGGGAGAGGTAATTCATCCTCATCCAACCTTAACGGAAGGTATCATGGAAGCCCTCCATGATGTTCATAAGAGTTGTCTGCATTCAGTATAGAAAAATAGAAAGATTAAATATAAGCAAAAAATTGATATGATATGGACTTATCTAGAAGGGAATAATGCCTCTATGAAGAATACTAGAAATAAAACATGATAGAGGAGAGAGGAACAATGACAAGAAAGGCATATAACTCTAAGGATGCTGCAACTGTAGGCCCTTATTCCCATGCTGTTGAGGCCAATGACACCATTTATTTTTCCGGTCAAACACCTATTGATTCAAAAACAGGGCAATTGGTTGAAGGAGATATCAAAAAACAAACCCAGCAATGTTTTGATAATCTTTTTAAGGTTCTTGCTGAAGCAGGCCTAGATAGAAACGATGTTATAAAGGTGAATGTCTTCTTAACCCATATGGATAACTTTAAAGATATGAATGAGGTTTATGAAAAACAATTTAGCAGGCCTTTTCCAGCCAGAACTACAATTGGTGTAGCAGAGCTTCCATTGGGTGCTGCCGTTGAAATTGAAATGATAGCCCAAAAACAGAAGAAGTAGTTATATCGTCAATACATAAGAACCACTCAAGGAAACCATCTTGGGTGGTTTTTATTATTTAACAATTAACCATGAAATCTCTTCTGAAAAAAAGGCAGTAGAAGAATTATAAAATGACAATTTGAGAAAAACATCAAATTTTTACCATGATATAAGTGGTATCGAAGCATGGAAAAAAACAAGTGGTGATGTTATTGAATTTGGCTATGAGTTATATTGATGGGGAGGCAACTTATAGCGAGGGCAACTAATTATTAACTGTATAAGAAGCTAGAAATTCCCCAGGGGGAATTTACTAGCTTCCTTTTCTAAGCGTTTAAAAATAGATGAAACACCCCTCCACCAATTCTGATCCTCTGCATATCTTCTGTTAATCCATTGAAAAGGATCTTTACCTTCAGGTCTATCTACTGATGAATTGATAACTGTTCGAGCAGCAATTCGTGTAGAATCAATGATATCAGTATTATAGGTTTGCCAGCTATTATAAACATTATAGGGATTATTGGCGATTTTTAGAGCCTGTGGGTGATTTCTTGGAACAAATCCCTGCTCATGGCCAGCTATGGCAAATAAAACTAAGGGGTTAAGATGAAATTCTTTAGCTACATTCATGACAGATGAAAAGTAAGGCTCATCGGCAAGGATGGAGTTTCTCTGGTTTAAGTATCCAATAAGCCCATCAACATTAATTGATCTATAATGGAAGTAATGGGGTAAATGGGGATGAATACTTGAAGTCATCATCTCCACATGAATACTGCTAGCAAAATCCTCTGCTAAAGCCTTGTTCACTTTTGATTTATGAAGAAAGACTGTAAAAACACTCATTAATATAAGTAATATACACCCCACAGAAACTTTGTTAATAGCCATAAGCTTCTTCATATCTCTCCCTAAATCTTTATCATCAATGGAAGAAATCTCTTCACCTAAGTCTACGATTTTCTCAGCAAACTCTTCTTCCTTACCTATGGTAAGATCTTCATTTTTATGCATTGTATAGTTTTTGAAGGTATCAATATTAATTGGTTTGTTTAGGTGGGAATTTGTCCATGTATAGAAACTATCAATTAACTGAGGGTCAGATTCAATAAGATTTAGAGAGGCTTCGAAAATATCATACATAGAAATACCCTCAGGCCTTGATAAGAAACCACCTTGTAATATTTTTTTAACAATCTGTGAGCGACATTTTTCAGGATAGGTTGACAGGCTTTCATTAATTAACTTATGTATTGTATTTGCTAAAACCTTAGCTCTTTTTCCTGGATTATAATGGGGGTATTTTTCTTTAATAAACAGATTTAGACTATTAATGTCTCTTTTATTTAATATCTTTATCCCCTTAAGTTCTGTAGAAAAATCCTCCATTTTTTCACATCCCAAATATTATATGAATATTTATATTATAGCCTAATATTCAGTAGATTTCTATAGAAGAGCTTTTAAACAAGATAAAATCCCCCCTTTTAACGATTTTCTATATTATACCATTTTACTTACTTGCACATAAAGGGTTTTGAAAATTTTGAATATTATTTAAATAATAATTATTTATAAAAGTATTTGAAGGAAATACGCGGATTATGTCGAAATACCATTCTATGTGTTTCATCGATGGACATATTTAGTAACTCAGAGAGGATATTGGTGATAAAAATGCGGAGAATGTTTAAACGCTTTTATGGAATTCTTATACTAATAATTTTTATGATGTCTACTTTAGCATACATGCAATTTCGATATGTAGAAGGAATTATAAAGGATGATATAAGAGTAATCACTAATTTGTCCTTAAGGAATTTAGAAACAGAGATTAATCACTGGATTAATAGAAAATTAAATGTAATACAGGAAGCGGGAAATTTTATTGAAGTAGGTTCCCCGACCAATACAGAAATTTTATCTTATTTAAAGGGGAAGCTTAAGGAATATAATAGCTTTTCTTCAATATACTACGGTACTAAGGATAATGTTATGATCAACGCCAGCGGTTGGATTCCACCGGCAGGCTTTGATCTTAGAGAAAGACCTTGGTATATGATGGCAAAAGGACAGAAGGAAGTTATTATAACAGATGTTTTCCTAAATGCCAGCAAAGATGATTTGGTATCTACAATTGCTAAACCTGTATATAATCAAAAGCAGGAATTAATCGGTGTTGTTGGAGGAGATATTTCCATCAAGACAGTAGTAGCTATGGTAGGTGAGTACAAGTTAGGTAGAAATGGAGAATCTTTTCTACTCAATAAAAATGGAGAGCTTTTGGCCCACTCCACTTTAACAGATATGAATAACCTAAATATATCTATACCCACTGATGAGTATCTACCTCTTATTGAAAAAATAATTGAAGGTGGTACTGGGTTTGAGACGACAAACAAGGGGACCCTAGAAGGTTATTTAACATATACACCTATTGAAAATACTCAATGGATTTTAGCAAGCTTTACCACCGTTAGAGACTTCTATGCAGCTTCACAGCAATTAACCATTGGTTTTATCCTGGTGGCCATATTATCTTTGCTTATTTTTTATGTATTCTTATTGTTTTTGAAGAAGTCTATTATCAAGCCACTAATAACCCTTGAGAATAGTGTTAGCAATATTGATATAGAGGAGGATATCACCTATAGAATTGATATCCTTGATAATGGCAGAAGTGAGTTCAGAAGTTTAGTTGATAAAATAAACGCTTTGTTAGATAAAATTGAGGCCTATTTTTTTGAGATCCGGAACGATAAGGAAGAGCTTCAAATGATCAACGAAGAGCTTGAAGCTTCATTAGAGCAAATGATCGCAGCCGAAGAAGAAATTATGAGGCAAAAGAAGTACTTCGAGGCCTTGTTTACCAACTCATCCGATGGTATAGTTCTATTAAATCAATCCCACCATATAATTGATTTAAATCAGCGTTTTACAGATATTTTTGGTTATAAGATTGATGAGATTAAGGGTAAGGAGTTAGACAGTATAATAGCAAAAAAAGAAATTTTTTCAGAGGCTAATGGTCTTACCCACAACCTTTTAGAAGGGCAGGTTGTTTCTAAAGAGTCCATAAGATACAGGAAAAACAATGAGCCAATAGATGTTTTAATTAAAGGAGTACCCATTCTATATGAAGGACATGTGGTAGGGGGGTATGGAATATACACAGACATTTCTGAAAGAAAGAAATCTGAGAGGGAAATCCTATATATTAGCTATCATGATCGTCTAACTGGATTATATAATAGAACCTACTTTGAAGGAGAGCTTAAAAAGGTTGAAAAGGAAGGGTTCTTACCAATTAGCATTATTATGGGGGATGTCAATGGTTTAAAGATGTCTAATGATGCCTTTGGACATGATGAAGGTGATAGGTTACTGCGATGCATTGCTGAAATACTGAATTCGGTATGTACAAATGATGCAATTCCAGCCAGAATAGGTGGAGATGAGTTTGCAATAATTCTTACCAATACCGATGAGAAAGAGGGTCTACTCATTTGCAATGAGATTAAGAAACGTTGTACCGAAGATTCCATAGGAACATTACAACTAAGTCTCTCCCTTGGGTTGGCAACTATGTATAGTATTGAAGAGGATTTAGAAGAAACCTATAAGCTGGCGGAAAATAGGATGTATGATAATAAGCTTTTGGAGAGTAAGAGCACTAGAAGCTCAATCATTGCATCTCTTCTAAAATCTCTAGAGGAGAAAACCCATGAAACTGAGGAACATAGCAGCAGGATGATGGAACTGGGTTTACTGTTAGGGAAAAAGCTGGAGCTAAATGATAGTCAGCTAAATGAGTTAAGGCTTTTAGCTGCCCTCCATGATATAGGGAAAATAGCCATTCCAGACCATATATTAGATAAAGAGGGTCCATTAACAGAAGAAGAATGGAATATAATGAGGAAGCATAGCGAAATAGGATATCGTATTGCTAGTGCTACTCCAGAACTTGCTAATATCGCAGAGGCTATTTTACACCATCACGAGCGATGGGATGGCAAGGGATATCCTTATAGCTTAGAAGGGGATAAAATCCCCCTAAGTGCAAGGGTGATTGCTGTTGTAGATGCCTATGATGCAATGACCAGTGATCGGCCCTATAGAAGGGCAATGGAATCGGAGGCGGCTATTCTAGAATTATCCAAAGGAAGAGGAAAACAGTTTGACCCACTAATAGTGGATATGTTTTTAGAGGTGATTAAGGATCAATGATTAAACAAAAGAGCCTAAAGGGCTTTTAGACTGATGAAAAACCATCATCTACATCGTTACCTAGAAAAGTCAGCATTCTCACGTATTTCTGTATACGCTACAATGGCTGACTTTTCTTGCGCCTCCCATCTGATAGCTTTTGAACAGTCTAAACTATGAATACTGGGGGAGTTTAATTGCCAATGGTTTTATACCTTTATTCATTACCAATTCCTATGAGATAATTAATTAGATGGTAAAGGAGGTTGTTAAGATGTTTACTATAGTTGATAATCAAGATAAGAATATGAAGTTTAAAAGGCTTTTTGTCAAAGCTGAAGAGGAGTTTATATCAATGCTTCCCTTTGAGAAGAAACCCTTTCACGATTTTGAAAGGTATATCACCAATACAAGTAATGAGAAGCACTTCTTCCATAGTAGCTTTATGGCAATAGATGAGATGGATGAAGACTATTGCTTATATCATTTCTACTATCTAAATGAAGGGGATGATACCCTACGAACTACATTAATACTACCATCAAACTGGGATAGAAGATTTGAGATATTGGAAAAATCAATTAAAAACCTAAAGGAATGGCTTAAAAATCAAGATCATATTAAGAGGCTATTGGTGCAGTCCTTAGAAATGGGAAAAGTAGAGTATTATCCAACACTATCCCATTATATCATTCCAGTTCTTATAAAGGCAGGCTTTAATCCTGACTATAGAATGTATATGAAATGGAGGGAAGGAACCCTATCAGTGAATAGTACATTGCCAGAAGGTTTTTCTGTGACGGGATACGATGAGAAAATGAAGAAAGAAATAATCGAGTTTTATACAACTAACACCTTTGAAGGATATTTCTCTACAATGGTGGGGGAAGAACTATTGCAGCAATTTAGCGAAGAAGCTTTTAGAAGAACTGCAAGATTTATCCTTGATAAGGAGCAAAAGATAGTAGGAGGCCTATTTGCTGTCTTAGATTCATCTGAAGATGTAATGGTTGGTAATAAAATCTGGTTTGAGGACTTAGCCATCCTAAAGGAATACAATGATTTAGGTTTAGATTCATATTTGGTTAGCAAGGTCCTTAGAGCTGTTACAGAAAAGTATCCCAATGTAGATACATACACCTATGCATCCCGTAAAGCTAAAAAAACCGTTAAAGCATTTAAGTCTAATAATTTTAATGGCTTTGAGTTTTGGGTAGATATGGTTTTTAATAAGTAATATCTTTCCAAAAAGGGGGGGGTCTATTTGAGATATAAAAATGGAAGGGATCTATTTCCTCCAGAGCTATTAAAGGAAATACAAAAATATGTTCAGGGGGAAAAGGTTTATATACCCCAAACTGATGAGAATCGAGCAGGCTGGGGGGAAAAGAGTGGCGGTCGGATTGAAATATCCTTTAGGAATGGAGAGATTGTAAAAAAGTACAATGAGGGTTTTTCAATAGAAGACTTAGGAGACCTTTTTTGCCTAAGCACAGAAACCATTAGAAAAATCATCTATAAAAATAAAAAAAGCGAGGATTAAAATATATGGCATCAAAAAATCATAGAGGTAAAACATTATGGAAGCTTCCTTCTAGAGGTAGAGGAACCTGTCCATTATGTAATAGAACCAGGATTAAATTATTATATGAAATTGTTACCGAAGATGGTAGCATGGAAAAGGTATGTAAGGAATGTAGTAAGAGAAAAGCATAAAATGTTTAAAGGGGCTCAAATAAGCCCCTGTTTTATTTTATTGGAAACCTTTTTTATTAAATGATTATTATATATTAAGATCAATATCCATATTGGAGGAAATAAAAAATGGACCCAATAAATGAAACCTGCCAGATAATTAAAGATAAAGGTTATAAAGGTATCACCATTGAAGCTTCAACTGGGAATAACTGCTGAGGTACCTACATCACTCCAGTTTTAGTGATGGAGGTACCTTCGGAGAAGGACAATTATTATTTCTACAGTATAAATCCAATAGGAATTTATGTAGATAAGAGAATAGGCTACTCTAGTGAGTTACTATGGATTTTGCTTAAGGATTTTTTAAATGAATAAAGGAATATTTTCCATGAGTAGGATACTTATAAACTGGTAAATATAATTTTGTAGGGTACGTACCCGGTGGGACTAGGATTTTGTGTGGGTAGCTTTTTAAGATGCTCTGTGTAAATCGAAGGTGCCATCACAATACGTACCCTACTGATTTTTTATAAAGGAATGATTTTCTATGATTATAAGCTTTAATACAGATTTGGTATGGAAGTCGTTACTTTTAGTAGCTTCTGGAATGTTTTTACTTAGGGTTTCAGGAAGAAAATCCATTTCACAGATGACAATAGCTCAAACAATCATCATGATCTCAATAGGATCCATTATTATTCAACCAATAATTGAAAAGAGTATAACCAGAACAGTTGTTGCAGCTACAATCTTTATACTATTCTTAATCCTTGTAGAATATTTACAAATGAAATTTAATTTCTTTGAAAATCTTTTGATGGGGAAGGCCAGAGTTGTAATTCAAGATGGACAACTGGTTCCAGAAAATATGCGTAAAATGCGGTTTAGGTAGATCTAACAATCAGAAAGGGCTGGGATAAACCCTATAGCTCTCCAAGCCAACAGCTTTCTGAAGTTTATGATCAATCAAGGGATGTTATGAATGCAAGGGTATAGGAAATAGTTAAGGAGTCCATTTGGACTCTTTTTAAATTGATTTTTTTTTTATAAATGAAGTATGGTAATGTATAATTAGAATAAATTCGGGGGTGGTATGATGTATTTAATTAGGGAGTTAAGGGAGAAGAAGGAGTTTGAAGATTTCTGCAATATTGTCGTTCATGCTTATCCAGGCTTCAAGATCGAGACGGAGGAACAAAGGAACAAATTTGTTGAGTATTCTATGAAGCTAAAGGAAGACAATGAAAACATTACTACATATGGTTTATTTAAGGATGAAATACTCATAGGTGGAATGAGATTTTTTAACTTTTATATGAAGCTCCTTACACAACATATAAAAGTGGGAGGCTTGGGTCTGGTGGCGGTGGACTTCCTCCATAAAAAGGAGAAGATTGCCAAAGCTATTGTGGAGGGTTTTATTAATGAGTATAAATCTAAGGGTGTTAATATGGTTGCATTATATCCCTTTAGACCTGATTTCTATAAAAAGATGGGCTTTGGCTTTGGGGCAAGTATGCACCAATATAAAGTAAAGCCCTCAAATCTTCCAAAGGGGCCTTCCAAATCCAATGTTTTCTTTATTCATGAGGAGGAAGGGGATATGGTTCTTGAATGCTACAATAGGGCCTATAATGAAACCAATGGATTAATGGAAAAGGAATTGGAGGATTTTACAAAACTATTAAAAAGGCCCCGAACAAGTATCGTGGCATATAAAAGAAATGAAATGATTGATGGATATATCATTTATGAGGTTAAACCCCATGATGAGAACTTTTTAATTTCAGATATTATTGTCAGCCACATGATCTATCACAGTCAAGAGGCCTTAATGGAGCTAATGACCTTTTTAAATAGCCAAAGTGATCAAATTAGACAAATCATCTTTAATCTACAGGACCCAAATTTTAGGTTTATACTAGAGGATCCCACCAATGGCTCCAATAATGTGCTAGTGCCTGTACATCATGAAGGAAGTGTAGAGGGAACGGGAATAATGTATCGGGTAGTAGATATTGATGGAATATTTAAAGATTTAGCTAACCATAATTTTAATAATGTAGATTGTAAAATTAAGCTGATAATAAGAGATACCCTTGTAGCTTCCAATAATAAAAGTATTGTTGTGGAGTTTATTAAGGGTAAAGCAATGTTAAGGAATACTGGTGATTATGAGGTAGAGGTATCAATGGATATAGCCAATTTTTCTTCTTTACTCACGGCCTCAGTAGATTTTAAGAGTCTGTACAAGTATGGTAGAGCTACCTTGACTCATAAGGAATATTTAAATAAAGTCAATGAAATTTTTTACTTCCCTGATAAACCCATCTGTTTAACGATGTTTTAGTGATATATTTTAGATTTTTGGGGTATAAAATTATATTAAGAACAAAAACCTCTTCAATAGGAAGAGGTTTTTCTTTAAAAAGGGAGTGTTGATGATGTCGGATATCGATTTGACAAAGTTTGAAAAGAAATTAGTATTAAGAGAGATTCAGAAGGCGGATATTGAAGATATCATAGCCTTGCAAAAAAATTGCTTTCCCAATATGAAACCATGGGAAAAACAACAGTTGGAAAGTCATATAAACATATTTCCTCAAGGACAAATATGTATTGAATATGATGGTGAAATTATCGGATCTGCATCCAGTTTGGTTATTAATTTTGACGAGTATGATGATCAACATACCTGGGAAGAGATAACAGATGGAGGATATATAACCAATCATGATCCAGAAGGCTATAATCTATACGGTATAGAGGTGATGGTTCATCCAAAGTTTCGGAACATGAAAATTGGAAGGAGATTATATGAGGCCCGCAAGGAGATTGCTCAAAGGCTTAATTTAAAAAGTATTATTATAGGGGGTAGAATACCCAATTATCATAAACATGCCCAAGAGCTAACTCCAGAGGAGTATGTAAAGGAGGTTGTAAATCATAATATTTATGATCCTATCATAACCTTCCAGAGGAGAAACGGCTTTATCTTAAAACGAATAAATAAAAAGTATTTACCGGAAGATAAAGCATCCCTACAATATGCCACTCTAATGGAATGGTATAACATAGATTATCAACCCTCATCAAAAAGGCATTTTAAAACGGCTTTTCCCGTTAGAATATCGGTAATACAATATATGATGAAGGCGATATCCTCCTTTCAAGAATTTGCTAATCAATGTGAGTATTTTGTAGATGTGGCCTCCAATTATAAATCGGATTTTGTGGTTTTTCCAGAAATTTTTACTACTCAGCTGCTGTCCTTTTTAGATGAGAAAACCCCAAGCAGGGCAATACGAAGGTTAACGGATTTTACAGAGGATTACATAAAGATATTCACAGAATTCGCTGTTAAGTACAATGTAAATATAGTTGGTGGATCTCATTTTGTTGAAGAGAAGGACAAAATTTATAATATAGCCTATCTTTTTAGAAGGGATGGTACCATAGAAAAGCAGTATAAGCTTCACATAACCCCCAATGAGAAAAAATGGTGGGGGATCTCTGAGGGTAATGAAATAAGAGTTTTCGATACTGACTGCGGTAAAGTAGCCATCCTTATCTGCTATGATATTGAATTCCCGGAGGTTTCTAGGATTGTAGCTGAAAAGGGTGCCAATATCATTTTTACTCCTTTCTGTACTGATGAAAGACAAGGTTATCTAAGGGTAAGATATTGTGCTCAGGCAAGGGCCATAGAAAATCAAATTTATACAGTAATTGCCGGAACCGTGGGAAATTTAACTCAGGTAGAAAATATGGACGTTCAATATGCTCAATCTGCAATATTTACACCATCAGACTTTTCCTTCCCCAGAGACGGAATTATGGGAGAGTGTAGCCCCAATATTGAGATGGTGGTAGTGGGAGACCTAGACTTAGAGATTCTAAGACGTTCAAGAAGGGCTGGAACAGTAACCCTTCTAAAGAATAGAAGAAAGGATTTATATGACATTGTTGAAAAGCCTACAAATTGTTAGGTGTGAGTCGAGATGCTAACCACCTAGAGTAAACTTAAAAATCCATAAAGGGTTTATTCCGAAAAAGAAGTGAACTTAATTATTGCAGATTTTCATGATGATTTTTGTACCATAAGAAGGGAAATGGTGGCAAAAAAGATTTTTGAAAGAGATAGTGGCTTTTATAAAATACGATCAAGCACATTATAAATTTTGTAAAACTTTAGCTGGCAGCTGGCCAGCTTTTTTCTTTTAGGATGGAAACATGTGGTATAACCCTGCATAATAGTAGACTAAGGGGGCATTAACAACCTGTTGAAGCAGGAGGTGATAATGGATTTTTTAGTTTGTTTCTAATTTCCTATTGATAAGATTGACGATAAATATTATGATAAACATGAGGAGATTTCCACTTAAAGAGGTGACATAAGGAATATAGTAAACAATAGGAAGGGAGCATCATGATGAATATCTCTTTTTTTCTTACGCCTAAAAAAGATGTAGTTTGTGGATTGGTAACTTCAACTATGAGACAGATTATTGAGAAAATGGAATATCACAGATATACGGCTATACCCTTATTAGATGAGGAAGGTAAATATGTTGGAACTATAACAGAGGGGGATTTACTCTGGAAGTTAAAGGCAGATAACTGCTATGATTCAAAAAAACTCGAGAATATATCCTTAAGGGATGTACCTAGACATATAACAAATGTTCCAGTATCCATAGAGGCAAACATTGAGGATTTAATACTTGCATCAACTACTCAAAATTTCGTCCCTGTAGTGGATGATCAAGGAATATTTATAGGAATTATTAAAAGAAGTGACATAATTACCTATTGCTATCAATTAATTGAAGGTCAAGGCTTGATGGGTAAAAAAACATCATTAAGGGCAGGGGCGTAAAAACCTCTGCTTTTTTGTTTCATAAATTCCTTTAAACTTTTCTCATTTATTAACGTATACATAGGTGAGATTAATATATTCAATAGAGGGTAGGGAAGGTGATCTTCGTGAAGGCGATGATTGAAGATAGAGAAAATATCATTCAGTGGCAGGCAGATCCTGAATTTGATATAGAAGACTTAAAGGAGATAAGCTTAAAATTATGGTGGCAATCAGTAACGGAATATCCAACCTTTATAAAAAAAATATCCTTAAAGGATAAAAGGAACAATGAGAAAAGGGTTGAGGAATTTAGAAAAAAGTTAGAGAAACGACTAGAGGCTCTAACGGAAGAGAAAAAGAAAAATGAAGAATGGAGCAAGGAAATTATACAACTAATTAAAGAACTAGAAGTCTCCATAATAGGCTATGAAAATAGCTGTATTGACTTTTTTTCTCGAAGGGGCTATTCCGAGGTAACAGAGGACTTCCTTAACGCAGTTAAAGAATTTGATAATCGAATAAATCCCATGGATATATTTCAAGCTATAAGAAATGTATGGATTATGAATAGTATACAAATTCTTTTTGATCTAGAGGTTAGACTAACCCCTGCTATTTTTGGATATAGCATGTTGTACCCCTACAGCGATAATTACCTAGATAATGAAGTCATAAAAAAAGAGGATAAGGTAGAGTTTAACAATCGGTTTCGACAGGTTTTAACAGGAGATAAGCTATGTGCCAATAATGATCTTGAAGGATGTATCTTTAGGCTGGTAGAAAAAATTGAGGAGCAGTTTCCTAGACGTAGATTTGAAGGGGTTTATAATAGCCTGTTGGCCATTCATACCGGCCAAGAAAAAAGCCTTATTCAGCAGAAGAGTTTATCCCTTCCCTATGAAAGGGATATTATGGGTATTAGCTTCGAAAAGGGTGGTTCTTCCGTCCTTGCCGATGGTTATTTAGTCAAAGGAAGTCTCACAAGGGAAGAAGAAATCTTTACCTTTGCCTATGGAACCTTTCTTCAGATCATTGATGATTTACAGGATGTAGAGGAGGATATGAAAAATGGTCATATGACCATCTTTTCTCAGGTAGCAGGGAAATGGCCCCTAGATCCTCTGGTAAATAAATTATTTTGGTATATAGAGAAGGTTCTGGGTTCCTTTTATATCAATGAAGGAAAAGATAAGGAAATGCTAAAGAATGTGATTAGAGAAAGCTGTAGGACTATGATTATGGAGGCAATCTCCACGAATAAAAGGTTCTTTTCAAAAAAGTATCTCAAAGATATTGAAGAATATTCTATGCTAAGATTAACTTATTTTAGAAAACTAAAGAAGAAGTTTAGCAAAAGCTTTTCATCAAAGGATATAAACCATATATGTCAAGCCTTAGGCAATAACAGATAAACTAGATTTTTTTAAAGGTTTTCCTTAGGCCTGTTTCTTTTCCTAGCCTAATTTTTTCTATATTAGGGATATGTTTATAGATGGACATACAAGCCAATAAGAGGGTTATAGTAACTACCCCTGCATCATATTTGTAGTATATTGCAGAAAAGAAAAAACTCAATACTAGAGCTATTGTTCCCAATGCTATATAATCGGTAAGGATTGTTACTACTAATATAGCCAGTATCCCAATTATGGCAATTCTATAGTCCAGGGCAAGAAGAAGGCCCACCAAAGAGGCAGTACCTTTACCACCCTTAAACTCCATGTAAAAGGGATGATTGTGGCCCAGAATAACAAAAAGTCCATTGAAAAGGAGAAAGAAGGGAAGCTGATCCCCTAGAACATCACTAAAAAGGCTTTTAATTAAAAATAGGGAAAAAAACCCCTTTCCAATATCAATTAAAGCTACTACAACTCCAAACTTCCATCCCAGCAATATTACTGCGTTTGATGCTCCGGAATTGCCACTGCCCCCCTTTCTGATATCAATGTTTTTGATTACTTTACCCAAAATATAGGCGGGCTGAAGGGAACCAATAAAATAGCCGCTGGCTATAGCAAATATAATGGCAGTTAACATATATGCTTCCTTCCTTCTACTTATTTAATAAAATTCTTATTAACATCTTTTCTTGATTATACTAAAATGGGAGTAGGATGTCGATACAATGGATAATCAAAAAGCAAGGATAGGAGAGTATTCTTAATCCTTGCTTTTGTAAATCATACTATTTTAGTGGTCCAGTTTTCACAGTTCCATACATCCGATACAATGTCTATATAGAATTCAGGCTCATGACAAATTAATAAGATACTACCCTTATACTCCTTTAGTGCCCTTTTCAATTCATCCTTTGCATCCACATCTAAATGGTTGGTGGGCTCATCCAGTACAAGGAGATTGGTTTCTTTATTGATTAATTTACATAATCGCACCTTCGATTGCTCTCCACCACTTAAAACGACAACTTTACTTTCTATATGCTTGGTGGTTAAACCACATTTAGCTAAAGCCGCCCTTACTTGATATTGGGTATAGGATGGGAAGTCCTGCCAAACCTCTTCAATACAGGTTTTATAATTGGCCTCCGTAACCTCCTGCTGAAAATATCCGATGTGAAGATAGTCTCCAAGCTCTACCGAACCACCAAGACCAGTAATCTCACCTAAAATACTTCTTAGGAGGGTTGTTTTACCAAGACCATTGGCTCCTACCAATGCAATCTTTTGTCCCCTCTCCATAGTAAGGTTTAGGGGCTTAGATAAAGGCTCCTCATAACCGATTACAAGGTCCTTAGTCTGAAACACCAGCTTGCCAGATACCCTTGCTTCTTTAAAATTAAACTCTGGCTTCGGCTTTTCTTTAGCAAGCTCTATTACATCCATTTTATCAAGCTTCTTTTGTCGAGACATGGCCATATTCCGGGTAGCCACTCTAGCTTTATTTCTAGCAACAAAATCCTTTAGCTCTTCAATTTCCTGCTGCTGTTTTCTATAGGCAGATTCCAACTGCTGCTTCTTAGCATCATAAACATTTAGAAAATTATCATAATCCCCCACATACCGATTAAGCTCTTGATTTTCCATGTGGTATATTAAGTTTATTACGCTGTTTAAGAAGGGTATGTCATGGGATATTAAAATAAAAGCATTTTCGTAGCCTTGAAGGTAACGCTTCAACCATTCAATATGCTGCTCATCCAAGTAGTTGGTAGGCTCATCCAGTAATAGGATATCGGGTTTTTCCAATAGCAGCTTTGCCAGTAGTATTTTTGTTCTCTGACCACCACTTAGGTCGTGAACATCCTTTTCTAAGCCTATTTCATCCAGGCCTAGACCCTTTGCCACCTCTTCAACCTTAGCATCAATAACATAGAAATCATTATTTGTTAAGGTATCCTGAATAGTGCCCATATCCTCTAATAGAACCTCTAGCTCTTCTGGAGAGGCTTCAGCCATCCTTTCACAAATATGATTCATTTCAGCCTCCATATCAAAGAGATATTTAAAGGCAGTTTTCAAGGCATCCCTAATGGTCATACCCTTTTCCAGACTGGTATGCTGATCTAAATAACCAACCCTTACATTCTTAGCCCATTCAATTTGACCCTCGTCTGGCTCAAACTTACCTGTAACAATGTTCATAAAGGTAGACTTTCCTTCGCCATTGGCACCAATGAGGCCAATATGCTCCCCCTTTAATAAACGAAAGGATACGTTATTAAAAATTGCTCTGTCACCAAAGCCATGACTCAAATTCTTTACAGTTAAAATACTCATGTATATCTCCTTTCACCCGCTGTTTCCTATAAGAATCCTCTAAAAATCTATATAAAGCCCTTTGGCATAAAACACACACATAATAGATTATATATTAGATTTTAAAAGTATGAAAGAGATATTTTATCGAGCAGTTAGGAAACTTATGGGGAAGAAAAGGATTCTCTTTATTAGTCAATAATTGTAAGCTCCTTAGTATAGTTATTTAAAACCTCACAGCCGTCCTCTGTTACCAGAACCAAATCTTCAATCCGAACCCCTACTTTATTAGGAAGGTAGATGCCGGGTTCAATGGAAAAAATCATTCCTGCCTCCACCCTAGAGGTGTTGGTAGCCGAAACATCACCAGCCTCATGAACCTCTATTCCAATGGAGTGACCGGTTCTATGGTTAAAGTATTTACCATAGCCCTTTTCTTCAATATAATTACGTGCAGCAGCATCTATATCACAGAACCTTACCCCTGGCCTTATCATATCAATGGCTCGTTGATTGGCTGTTTTGACAATATCATAAACCCTTCTATCCTCTTCAGACACAGACTTATAAAAGATGGTTCTAGTCATATCAGATGAATAGCTCTTATGACTACATCCAATGTCAATAATAATGCTATCTCCAACCTTTAGCTCTGTCTCATCAGGACTATGGTGGGGATCAGCTGCATTTTTGCCATAGGCTATGATGGGATCAAAGGAGGGTCCAGAAGTGCCTAAAGTATCATAAACCTCTAAAAGGGTCTTAGCCATTTGCTTTTCAGAAAGATCTGGGTTGAAGTTCTCAATTAGGGTTTTGATGGCTTTATCGTTGAGGCTTGAAGCTTCCCTCATTAACTGGATCTCGTCGCCATCCTTAATAGAGCGATTTTTGTCCAATATGTAGGATGCGTTGACAAATTTACAGTTTACGTAGCCCTTCATAAGCTCTAGAAGAAAGCCAGCAGGCCAATTTTTATCAATACCGATGTTGCCTTCATCCAACAAATAGTTGGAAATCACCTTAATGCCATCATCGGTGTCCTTGAGCCAAGCCTTATCTACAGGAACTTCATCATCAAGGGGAAATAACTCATTGATGAAAAAGAGAGGCTTTTTATTAAGGCCAAGATAAAGGGCTAATAATCTTTCTCCTGGATGAATCCATCTATCCAATAAATAATAAATTGCAGCTGGATCAGTAACCAGCATTTGGCCTATATCTTCTGCTTCCATCTTCTTTAATATGCTTTTTATACGATTATCCTTCAATTGAATCACGCTCCTAGAATATATTTAGAAACTCTACTATATTTTTCTATAGGTTATAAAATAATCCTTTAAATATTTATGGTAAATTTTTTTAGAGGATATAAGACCCTAATATCGAATGTTAATTCATTATTCTTTTAATATTTTGGAGGCGATTAGATGTATTATATAGGGGTTGATGTAGGAGGTACCACTATTAAGGTGGGATTGGTATCTGAGGATGGAAGAATTCTTCATAGTTCAAGGGGAAGAACCCCAGTAAAAGAGGGTTGCGATGAAATCGTAAATAAGATCCAATCTTTAATCAATGAGGTGATTGAAGGCTACGGAGCTGTAAAGGGAGATGTTAAGGCAATAGGACTGGGAATACCAGGAGTAGCCAATAAAGAGGGTTTTGTATATTTTGCCACCAACCTTTTTATGAAGGATTTTCCGCTGGGAAAAAATCTTGAGAATGCTACTGGAATAAAGGTCTTTATAGAAAATGATGCAACTGTTGCGGCTGTTGCTGAGTATGTAAAGGGAGCCTCTTCTGGCACACAGAACTCCATCTTTCTAACCTTAGGTACAGGTCTAGGAGGTGGATTAATTATCGACGGTAAGGTCTATAGTGGAAGTCATGGAATCGGTACTGAAATGGGACATATGGTTATCGGTGAAAACTTCTATGATTGCAACTGTGGTAATAATGGATGCTGGGAGACCTTTTCTTCAGCTACAGCCATGATTAAATACTGCCAAAGGCTTCTAGAGGAGGATCAAAGGAGTCTTGTATATAACAAAGTAGAAGGCGACCTTAAGGAGATTAGTGCCAAGCTAATTTTTGATTGCTACCAAGAGGGCGATTCTATTGCAAAAGAGGTTGTTGAAAGAATGGTTCAATATCTTGCAAAGGGTATTGGTAATCTCATAAATATCTTTGATCCTGAGGTTATAGTCCTAGGAGGCGGGGTTGCTGGTGGTGGTCATCTTTTTCTAGATATGCTAAAGGAAGAAATTCAGAAGTATATTTATTTAAAGAGCATGAATTTAACTGAAATCGCTTTAGCTCAGCTGGGAAATGATGCAGGAATCATTGGCGGCAGTATGTATGCAAAGCTTAGACTAGAGGAGTCGGGAGTATAGGAAGGGAGAAGTCCATGGATAAGACTATTAAGGTTGGAATTATTGGTTTTGGTTTAGCGGGTAAGGTTTTTCATGCTCCAATAATAGAGGATGTTGCAGGTTTAGAGCTAACCCAAATTTATACGAGTAATCATGAAGCCATCAAGCATATAAACAGCACATATCCTAATGTAGAAGTGGCGTCAAGCCCTGATGATATAATAAAGGATGAAGAAATTCATTTAATTGTGGTGGCCACACCAAACACCACTCATTTTGATTACGCTAAAAGGTCATTATTGGCAGGCAAAGATGTTGTGGTTGACAAACCCTTTACTGTAACCTCCCAAGAGGCTGACGAGCTAATTGAAGTGGCTAAATCGAAGGGGAAGCTCCTTTCAATTCACCAAAATCGGAGATGGGATAGTGATTTTCTTACGGTAAAAAGGATACTTTCCAATAAGCTGTTGGGAAACTTAGTAGAATATGAGGCCTATTATCATCGTTTTAGAAATCGTATTAAGGTGGGCTGGAGGGAAGAGGTTAAGGCTGGTGGTGGAATCCTCTATGACTTAGGAAGCCATTTAATAGATCAAGCCCTATCCTTATTCGGACTACCAAAGGATATTTTCGCTGACATCAGAATACAAAGAGAAAATGCCAAGGTTGATGATGCCTTTGAAATAATCCTTAATTATGAAAAATTAAAGGTGGTTCTAAAGTCGGGAATGCTGGTTAAAGAACCCCTGCCAAGATTTGTTCTGTTGGGGGATAAGGGCTCCTTTATTAAATATGGTCTGGATCCTCAAGAGGATTTATTAAAGAAAGGGGAGTTCCCCCATGGGACTCCAGAATGGGGAGCAGAAGATGAAGATATTTGGGGAACCCTTAATACTGAGATTCATGACATCAAAATTAGAGGCAAGGTAGAGAGTGAAAAGGGAGATTACAGAGAATATTATAGAAACATTTATAAGGCAATAAATGGTTTAGAGGACCTGAAGGTGAAGGCCCAGGATGGAAGAAATGTAATAAGAATTATAGAATTGGCTATGGAAAGCAGCAGTTCTAAAAGGACAGTAGCCTTTAGATAAGACTGTTGTAAATATATAGCAATTATTTGTCATAAAAATTTACTATTACTCTGTCCTTTAATTGAAGGCCGCCATAAAGAAAAGCTAATAACTGCAAAATAGTCTAGAGGCTTAAGCTGGACTTTGGTAGAAACTAAATAATACAGAAAAGCTATCCCTGTTGAAGTCATATAATAACCATATTCAATAGGGGTAGTTTTTTATTTAATAGGAAAGTTCTTTTTTCCTATTAAATGGGGGATTTTAAGGGGCCCCTCCCCTTATAAAAATAAGGAGAGTACAAGGAAGTGTCCTAGAGAACGCATGGGTTCTCTGGAAAACAAAAGCATTTTAACCATAGAAAATTAACGCATGAAATGCTTTTGTTCCTTTCCTACCCTATATACTATGTGGTAAATATTGATGGAGTGTAAAAGATTACTAGAAGGAGAAGTCTTTAGAATAATAGAATATTAACGAATATCAAACAGTATCATGTATTTGATGAAGAAGGAGGGTATTAGATGACAAAGATAGAAAAGGTGTTTGAGTTGGCTAAAAAATACATAATTCACATACTGATATTCCTTATAATTGCAACGGGATATTCCTTATATCAGCTAAAGGCTATAGAAAATACCCCCCAGCAAATAAATCCACCTAAATATCATTTTTACTTTATAGGCCAAAATTCTGTAGACCCTTTTTGGAGGGAAGTTAGAAGGGGAGTTGTAGCAGCTGCCAAGGAAAGGAATGTTGTGGTGGAGTTCAAAGCTCCTAGGTTTAATAATCCAGATGAAGAAATTAAATATCTTGATATGGCCATTATTTCAAAGGTAGATGGCATTATAACCCATGTTTCCAATGAGGAAAACTCAAAGGATTTAATCAATGAAGCATATAACAAAGGGATTCCTGTGGTTACCATTGAAAATGATAATAAGCTCAGTAATAGAAGCACCTTTGTGGGAACCAACAGCTTTTTACTGGGAAAGGAGGCGGCCCAATTAATGGCTGAAGCCACCAATGGCAAAGCCAATATTGCCATAGTGGTTAGTAACGATTACGACTTAGATACCGCCAGCCAAAACCTTAAAATTAATGGATTCTTAAGTACCATAAAGGAATTCCCGAACATGAGGGTTGTAGAGGTTTTTACCTCTAGCCTTGGCATTTTAAGTGCTGAAGAAATCACTCAAACAATTTTAAGTGACTATCCAGAGATTGATTCGATTTTTACCACCAATTCGGTAGATACCTTAGGTGCTGCCCAGCTTATTGTGGATCATAATAGGGTAGGAGAAATAACCCTAGTTGGACATGGCAATATCCATAATATTTTGAGGTATATCCAAAGGGGAATTATCTATGGTACTGTAATGAGTGACCCATATAGAATGGGATATGAAAGCTTAAGGGCCCTAGTTGACATTACGGAAACCAATAATCCTTCAACCTTTATAGATACAGGTGTGAAGGTTATTAAAAGAAGCAATTTAGAAGCCTATCAAAAGAGCCAAAAATGAGGAGATTAATGGTGAAATCATGATAAAACCAATATTTAGATTTACAGGAATTAGAAAAAAGCTATTTATGTATTATTTAATAACCACCCTTATTTTAGGAGTAACCAGTGTGTATTCTTATTACAATACAAAGGTGGTACTAACAAAGTTTAAAGCTATTATCAGCGATCACGTTTACCTAAACGATTTAAATAATGATGTTGATACAATGGTAATGGAGGTTGAAAAATATCTTTCTACTAAATCCTCTGAAGCTTTATTAAATTATTATACCCTCTATAATGCCCTAGAGAGGAAATCCCATAATATCTCTAGGGATGTCACTTATGAAGAAGAAAGCATTATGCTAAAGAACATTGGAAATATGATAGATGCCTTTTTGCTAGAGACGGATCATGCTGTAAAGGCCAAGCGGGGGAGGATTAGTAGTGAATATATAACCCATTTTTCCAGAGCCTACGAGGTTGCAGAGTATATAAAGGGCTACAATAATGATTTATTGAAGCTAAAACTGCAGGAGGGTTCAGAAAAATATGAACTAATTAATAAAAATATGACTTATTTAAGCTATTTTAATGTTTTTGTTATTATTTTATCTATACTAATCAATACAATGCTGGCCATATTTTTTACCTATAGATTAATCAAACCCATCATTCAGCTGGCAGATTCTGCAGAGAAAATTTCTACAGGAGACTTTAGCATTCCACCCGTAGAGTTTAAAACCAATGATGAAGTAGATGTGCTGGCTAAGGCCTTCCACAATATGGTGATTAGTATCAAAACCTATATCAATGAAATAAAGAAGCAAGCCCTATTTGAGAATAAATTAAAGGAACAAGAAGTAGAAAATCTCAAAATGAAAAGCCTTTTAAAGGAGGCAGAATTAAAGTCCCTACAATCTCAGATTAATCCCCATTTTCTGTTTAATACCCTCAACACTGCATCGCAGCTTACTATGCTGGAGGGAGCTGATAAGTCCTCAGAGTTCATTGAAAATATCGCCGATTTATATAGATATAATCTCCGGAAGTTAGATGAACCAATAACCCTGCAGGAGGAAATCAGCTATGTTGGAAAGTATATGTATATCTTAAAGGCTAGATTCGGTAGTAGGATAGAATTCGTAACCAGTATAGATGAAGCCATTATCGATGTTAAGGTGCCTTGCATTATTATTCAACCAATAGTAGAAAATGCCTTTATCCACGGCTTAGAAAATCTCGATTCCCAAGGGATTATCAGGCTAGAGGTAAGGGGCCATAACAACTCTATCCTTATTGAGGTTACCGATAATGGAATTGGCATGACAGAGGAAAAAATTCAGGAGCTTCTTTCAGGAGAAACCAATACGCATAAGCAAAATAAACATGCTTCAGGAATAGGCATCTATAATGTTATTGAGAGGCTAAAGCTCTTTTATAACATAACCGACACCAGGGAGATTATAGAAATCAGCAGTAGGATTGGAAAGGGAACAAAAGTTGTGTTGAAAATACCTTATGGGAGGGGGGATTTAGATGATTAAGCTGATGATAGCTGATGATGAGCATATAGTAATCGAATCAATTAAATTTATTGTGGAAAAATTCGTGGATGGAATTGAGGTTGTAGGTTCTGCAAAGTCTGGTAGAGAGGCCATAGAAAAGGCTTTGATCCTAAAACCTGATATAGTCTTTATGGATATCCATATGCCAGGAATAAATGGGATGGAAGCTATTCGTCATATCAAAGACTTTAATAAGGAAGCCATATTTGTCATCATTTCTGCCTATGAATATTTTCAATATGCAAAGGAGGCTGTAAACTTAGGAGTTCATGAATACCTTCTGAAGCCCATAAACAAAAATAAAGTAATTGAAACATTAAAGAATTTAACCCAGGTTATTGAAGGTAAAAGAAGGGCGATGGAGAGGGAAATGGAATTGATGGAGAAGCTAAACCGTATCCTCCCCCATTTAGAGGGGCAATTTCTCTACTCCCAGCTCTTTAACAGCAGTAGTAAGGATGTTATGTTTTATGAGAATGTTTTAGGACTTAATCTACAACAGGGGTATATAATGGTTGTTAGCATAGACTCGACTGTGGCAGAAGGGAAGGAAGAAAACATAAAAAGGAGCTTAGAAAAGCAGCAGCTTTATGAAATTCTTAGAATGGAGCTTAAAAACCATTGTACCTCCTTAGTAGCGCCCCCCTTACTGGACAGGATCGTAGCTTTTATATCCTCCAACGAAGAATCAGAGGAGTACGAAACCAGAAATCGCGGAATAGATTATGCTAAAAAGGTTTCTAAGGCTATAGATAAAAAAATAACCTTAGACTATCGAATCGGCCTTGGTAGAAGCTATGATATAGAGCTGTTATCAGAATCCTATAATGAGGCCTATGTAGCGGCTACTTACCCATCTGAGGAAAAAATTATCCATTATAAAGATATTGACTGGACCACCCCATTTGTTGATTCTTATCCTCAAAAGAGAGAGAAATACCTGCTACATAACCTACAGATGGGAGATATGAATGGTACGGTGGAGGCCTTCGAAGAAATATTTTTATGGCTAACTACCAATGGTAGAGGGGATAAAAACTATATAAAATCGAAATTAATAGAACTTTTTATTTTAACCCAAAGAATTCTACCCAATTATTCCGATGAGGGTAAGGATTATTATAATAGCTATTTGCATTTGATTTTAGAAATAGAAGACCTACAGGAATTAAAGCTGGCCTACATTAATTATTTAAAGAATACTGTTAGAAGACTAGATGAATATAGAAAAAGAGAGTT
The DNA here is from genome assembly GCF_009017255.1 of Alkaliphilus serpentinus. Lineage (GTDB taxonomy): Bacteria > Bacillota > Clostridia > Peptostreptococcales > Natronincolaceae > Alkaliphilus_D > Alkaliphilus_D serpentinus. The sequence continues at coordinate 71,428 of NZ_WBZB01000014.1, forward strand.
GAGGGGCTTAATAGCTAAGGCTATTAAATATATTGATGATCACTATAAACAAAATATAAGCCTAGATGATGTTGCTAAGGAAATCAACATGAGCTATCACTACTTTAGTAAATTCTTTAAGGATTCCACGGGTAAAAATTTTGTGGATTATCTAACGGAATTAAGGATTGAAAAATCCAAACAAATCCTAAGGGACTCAAGCATCAATATAAAGGAAGTTTGCTTTGAGGTGGGATATAATGATCCCAACTATTTTAGTAAGATCTTCAAAAAGATTACAGGTATTACCCCCACCGATTATCGAAATCATGCATTGCCACAAGAGGTGATATAAATGAAAGAAAAGGTAATGGTAAAAACCTTAATAACGATTATGTTATCTGCCGTCCTTGTAGTATTGGCCTTGATGACCGTCAATCAGGTTAGGATAATCTATTTAGACAAGCCCACTCATCAAGAGGAGGATAACCATCATAAACGGATTAAAATAGGCTTTTCCCTGGGAACCCTCAAGGAAGAGAGATGGATTAAGGATAGAGACATTGTTATGGCAAAGGTAAAAGAGATGGGGGCAGATATAATTGTTCTTAACGCCAACAATGATGACCAAGATCAGTTGAAGCAAGTAAAAGCCCTTTTAAACCAAAGCATAGATGTCTTAATTATCGTACCCAATGATTTGCATAAAGCAGCAGAGGCTGTAGAATTGGCAAAAAAGCAAGGGGTTAAGGTTATTTCCTATGATAGATTGGTATTAAACTCTAATGTGGATTTATATATATCCTTTGATAATGAAAGGGTAGGGGAGCTAATGGCTGAAGCTATTGCAGAAAGGTTGTCGAAGGGGAATTTATTAATCATCAATGGTGCCACCAGTGATAACAACACCAAGCAGCTTAAAGTAGGCTACAATAGAGTTTTAAATGATAAAATTGTAGATGGTAGTATCAACCTTGTGGCAGAGGAGTGGGCACCCCTGTGGATGAAGGAGTACGCCTTTAGTGAAACGGATAAGTTCCTTCAAAGCAAAACTAAAATCGATGCCATTATTGCTGGAAACGATGGCTTGGCTGATGGAATTATTGAAGCCTTGTCTCAGCACCGATTAGCAGGTGAAACTCTGGTGGTGGGACAGGACGCAGATTTGGCTGCCTGTCAAAGAATCGTTGAAGGGACTCAGCTAATGACGGTATATAAGCCCATTGAAAAGCTGGCGGATGCAACTGCTAGAATGGCTATTCAAATGGCTAAGGGAGAAGAGCTTACCAACATAAAAAACACCATAAACGATGGACGGTATGATGTACCCTATTATGTTCTGGAACCGATTCCAGTATTTAAAGAAAACCTAGATGAAACCATATTAAAGGATGGCTTCCATATGTATGATGAGGTTTATAGGAATAAACCTTAATGGGACAAGGGGACAGGTTTACTGTCCCATTTTATTTAAAGGGACAAGGGACTGTCCCCTTTTGGAATATTGATACTTATATAGAAATAAGTGTATATTTTGCAGGAAAATTTAAATATATGTCGAAATTTAAATCATGGAACAATATAATATGTTTTTCTATTCAATAGATGTGAGGTGGGGAGATTGGTAAGGCAAGCGAGGGGGAAGAGTAGTTCTGGAATATATCATGTTATTCTTAGAGGAGTTAATAGACAAAACATTTTTGAAGAGGACCGTGACTGTAAAAAATTACTGGAAATATTAAAGTACTATAAAACTATTAGCAAGTTTGAACTCTATGGCTATTGCCTTATGGATAATCATATTCACCTGCTCATAAAAGAGACAGACGAGAGCATATCAAAAATAATTCAAAGAATTAGTAGCAGCTATGTAAATTGGTACAATCAAAAATATGAGAGATGTGGACATTTATTTCAGGAGAGATTTAAAAGTGAAGCTGTTGAATATGATAATTATTTCATTACAGTTTTAAGGTATATTCATCAGAATCCAGTAAAAGCACTGATTGTTAATAAAGTAGATGAGTACTTATGGAGTAGTTATGATGAATATATAAGACAAGCTTTGCTAATAGATATAGATTTAGCATTAGATTTCTTTTCTAAAGACAGGAAAAGGGCTATAGAAATCTTTAAAGAACATGCAAATGAAATCAACTCTGATGAATGTCTAGAATTTAATGGGAAGACAAATATGACTGACAAAGAATTAATGGAATATCTCAAGACATTAGAAATACCTTCGATTACCCGAATTCAAAGTCTAGAAAAATCTCAAAGGAACGATGTGATAAAGAGGATTAAGAAAATTAGAGGTGTATCAGTTAGACAGTTATCAAGGATACTAGGTATTTCTAAGAGTGTAATTGATAGAGTATAATTTTGGGACAGAAAACCTGTCCCCTTGTCCCAAGGCAACAGAAATTCTGTTGCCTTATCCTTTTTCCCTATTTATTAGTAGGAGATAATTCTACCTTCACAGCTGGAACTTCCTTAATTTTAGAGGTTTGAACCAAGAATACCCCCATCAATATGATTACTGTTGATAGAATTACCATTAGAGAAACCGGTTCCTTTAAAACGATAAAACCAAGGAATATTGCAACGAGTGGGTTAACATAGGCATAGGTTCCGGCTTTGGCCGCTGGCCATCTTGTGAGGATATAAATATAGCAGCTATAGGCCAAAACTGAACCAAATAGGGCTAAATATAGAATTGCCCCTATACTCTTTAAGCTTAGATTTACTATTGAAGCCTCCCCAAGGAATAGACCAATTAACGATAACATAATCCCTCCCGACAGCATTTGAACTCCTATGTGGGTTACCATGGAACCTGAAGCTTTAAATTGCTTAGAATATACAGAGCCAGCCGACCAAAAAAATGTAGCCCAGATCAGAATAATAGCTCCCTTAACATCTATTGCGCCGGTTCCAGAGCTGGTGGACACCAATAACACCACTCCTGAAAATCCTAGAATAAGACCCAACCAGCCCTTGCTCTTTATTTTGGTACTGCCAGGAATTGTAAGCTCTATCAAGGCCATAAATATGGGCATTGAAGCTACTATAAGGGAGGTTGTACCAGAATGAACCCATTGACTGGCCAACACCACTAAACCATTGCCCCCCACAAGTAATAGTAAGCCTACAATGGAAAGCCTCCTAACATCGGTTCCTTTTGGGAATGACAATCCCTTTAGCTTTGCATAAATCACCATAACTAAACCAGCCAATAAAAAACGGAAGCCTGCAAATAAAGCGGGAGGAAAGGCACTAACACCAATTCTAATAGCTAGATATGTAGAACCCCATACTATACAAACACATAAAAATGCTGCAAGGTTTTTTCTTTCCTCCTTGGTATTGACTAATTCCATATTTATTCGTCCCCCTAAAATATTAAAGTAATAAATACATTATAATCTATTTTAATGATATTTGGACCTTTTAAAAAGAAAATTTTATAGCAAAATTATGGATCTTCCTTCGCTAATTAAGATTTTGATTAAGGATATATTTGAGGATTATCATTATTTGGTATGATTTTTGCTTTTAATTATCTACATAAGTAAATCTATAAGGAGGAAAAGGTCATGATGAAGCTAATAAAAAATGGAGAGGTATATTCGCCAAAATATTTGGGGAAGAAGGATTTATTAATAACCTCAGATAAAATTGGATATATAAAGGATCATATAGAAATACCAAAGGACTTTGTAGAAATTGAGGTGATTGATGCTACCAACAAGATTGTTGTTCCAGGGTTTATAGATAATCATGTACATATATGCGGTGGCGGAGGAGAGGGAGGATTTAAGACTCGGACCCCTGAAATACAGCTGACGGATATAATCAGTGGGGGTGTTACAACGGTAATTGGTGTTTTGGGTACAGATGGAACCACCAGAACTATCACAAACCTTTTAGCAAAGGCAAAGGCCTTGGAGGAAGAAGGTATAACTTGCAAGATTCACGTAGGATCCTATCAGGTTCCGATAAAGACCATAACCGGCAACATACAGGATGACATTATTTTATTAGACAATGTTATAGGGGTAGGGGAGATGGCAATTTCTGACCATAGGTCCTCCCAACCAAAGATAGAGGAAATTGTAAAGATTGCAGCTGCAGCTAGGGTAGGGGGTATGCTGTCGGGAAAGGCAGGAGTAGTGAATATTCATGTGGGGGATGGGGTAAGAAGGCTTGATTTTTTAGAAAAGATAGCAGAGGAAACGGAAATTCCAATAACACAGTTTCTCCCCACCCATATGGGTAGAAATCCAGAACTCTTCGAAGGGGGCATCAAATACGCCAAGAAGGGTGGCTTTATAGATTTTACAACCAGCACCACTAAGGAGTTTTTAGAAGAGGGAGAACTGAAGGCTAGTGTCGCCTTAAGAACCCTTCTGGATAGGGGAGTTTCAATCCATCAAATAACCTTTAGCTCAGATGCTCAAGGAAGTCTTCCCGCCTTTGATGAAAAGGGAAGATATACCGGTTTGGCCCTTGGTAAGGTAGCCTCCCTTTATAATGAAGTAAAGGATGCAATTATACAGGAAGATGTTCGTATAGAGGAGGCCATCAGGGTGATAACATCTAATCCTGCCAATATCTTAAAGCTTCCTATGAAGGGACATGTCCAGGAAGGAAAGGATGCAGACCTTGTCCTACTGAATAAGGAGGATTTAAAGATTGATACGGTTATCGCAAGGGGCAGGGTCATGATACTGCATGGAGATATAAAGGTAAGGGGAACCTTTGAGGCTGCTGAATAAAGTTTAATATATTGTTTGAGATTGCTAATTTACATATCCCTATTTAGGGATATATTTTTTTAGATGAGTACCGAAAGGGGAAAAACCATTTTTGTAGAATATCTCTATATAGTAAAGCTATTCGGGAGGAATGAAATATGAGAAATAAGCATATAACCCTTGTAGCAGGAACAGAGCATACGAAAACTGCTTTAGTAAACCAACTAAAGGAGTATATCTCGGATATGGTCACCATTAAAAGCTATGCCATAGATGAAGGGATTGGAGAGGTAATAAAGGATCAATTGGTTCTCTTAACTAGCCAACTGGTGAAAAAGGAGCTTCTAGAGTTAAACCTTTTAGATACCAGCTGTCAGATTGTCGTGGCCAATAGAACCATAAGCTATGACCATATAGATCAGGTGGTGCTGTTGCCTAAAGGAACAAAGGTGCTTTTTGTAAATGATGTATATCCAACAACCCATGAAGGGATAAATACCTTGGTTGACTTAGGGATAGACTATCTCGAATTTTTTCCCTATTATCCTGGAATTCAAGAAGGTGATGAATATAAAGATATTAAGGTAGCGGTTACCCCTGGGGAGATCGACAAGGTTCCAGCATATATAGAAAAGGTATATGATATTGGACCTAGGTTGATGGATTTTACAACCATAACAACCATCTTAAGCAAATTAGATATTTTAGAATATGAGGCAGGCCATTTTTCACAAAGGTATCTTCAAAAAATTATTGGAATGGCCAAAAGATTAGCCCATTCCACCAACGAAATAACCAAGCTGAATCAGCATTTAGCCATGGTAATCGATAGTCTAAATGATGGCTTATTGGTTTATGACGTTAAAGGTCAAATCAGTGTTTTTAATGAAAACTTAAAAAAGCTTCTGAATGTTGGAAATTCCCAAACTATTGAAAGGGGATTAAAGGATATTATTTACAATAAAAGCCTCTTAGCCTTTCTTATGGACAATGAAGCTTATCAATCTAAGGTCTTTGATCTAGACGGTACAGAGGTATTGGTGAATAAATTTCAGATTCCCGGCAGCACGTCGGTGATAGCCACCTTTAAAAAGGCTAGGGAAGCAATTGAGAGTAATGAAAGATTAAAGCGGGAGCTGATTAATAAGGGCTTTTACGCCAAATATACCTTTGATGATATAGTAGGTAATAGCAAAAAAATCAGAAGGGTAAAGGAAGTATGTAAAAAGCTGGCAAATACTGATTTGACCATATTGATAGAAGGGGAGAGTGGAACTGGAAAGGAGCTTTTTGCCAGCGCCATCCATAATGAATCTAAAAGAAGAAAGGGGCCTTTTTTAGCAGTAAACTTTAGTGCCTTACCAGATGAGCTATTAGAAAGTGAGCTTTTTGGTTATGAGGAGGGGGCCTTCACGGGAGCTAAAAAGGGGGGGAAAGCTGGACTTTTTGAACAGGCTGATGGCGGAACCATATTCCTTGATGAAATAGGGGATGTATCCATGAAGGTTCAAGCTAGACTATTAAGGGTTCTTCAGGAAAAGGAAATCATGCGAGTAGGTGGATCAGAAATCAAAACCATTGATGTTCGAATAATTGCTGCCACCAACAAGGATCTCTTAAGCTTAGTGAATAAAAGAAGCTTTCGAGAGGATTTATATTATAGATTGAAAATGGGCTATGTGAAGCTATTTCCCCTTAGGGAGAGAAAAGAGGATGTAATTCAGCTTTTACATTACTTTATGAATATAGAAACAAGGGAGAAGATTATCATAGCTGATGAAGTGATCGAAAAATTATTCAAATATGATTGGTATGGAAACGTAAGGGAGTTGAAAAATACCATAAGTTATATACTGGCTGTTAAGGAGAATCATCATATAACCCTCAACGATCTGCCACCCATCAGCTTTTTTCAACACAAGGAGGAGAATAAGGAAAATCATCTGCAAAAAGCTATCGATGTTGCATTAGACCCTGAGGAGCTATTTATTCTAAAAAAGATCGATGACCTATGTAAGGTAGGGGAAATTGTAGGAAGGGACAAGCTTTCAGATGAGACTAAAGGAACGGAGCACCAAATGACCTCCTATCAAATGCGAACAAGGTTAAATAGGTTAGAAAGAAAGGGTTTTACTCTTAAGGAACGAGGAAAACGAGGTACAGTTTTGAGTCAACAAGGAAAGGATGCTTTAATGGCGTTAATGGTTAAAAGAAATGGTTAATGGTAACCAATTAACCCTGTTACAAGCAAGAATATTTATAATTTTTGTGAAATAAACCTCTTTTATCTTTGGCATATAAATTGCAAATATACTTATACGAAATACATAAAATTTTAAAGGGGGATTATTGATGTCTGTAAAGAGTAAGGAATTCAAGACTCAAAAGGCATGGAATATGCCAGATACCTATGTAATCATTTTTTTCATTGTACTTCTTGCAGCACTTATAACCTACATTATTCCGTTAGGTTACTTTGAAATGAATTACAAAATTGTTGATGAAGCAGGAGAAGCTATAGCTGTTGATGCAGAAGGAGGCTTTGCAGCAGGGGGAGAGACCTTTAAGCTAGATGGAAATGTTGTTTATGACAGTGAAGGAACGGAAATAGTGTCTATTGATAAGGCCGTTGAATACCAAGACGAAAATGGAAATTTCTTATTCAAAGGAGTAAAGGAATTTGGAGATTATGTCCCTGAGGTAGACGAAAACGGGGAGAAGATCACAAAGGGTATTAAGGTTTTCGAGAAATGGGGCGGCACCGGTTTCCTAAACTATGTATTTGAAGGTATGGTAAGTGGTAGCAAATGGGGATCGGCTGTAGGTGTTGTAGCCTTCATCCTTATAATTGGTGGATCCTTTGGGATCGTTTTAAAAACTGGAGCTGTTGAAGAAGGTATTTTATCCCTTATATCAAAAACAAAGGGATATGAAATTGCCATCATTCCAATAATGTTCTTCTTGTTCTCCTTGGGAGGAGCGGTTTTTGGTATGGGTGAGGAGGCCATAGCCTTTGCTATGATTCTGGTACCCTTGGTGGTAGCTCTAGGATATGATGCCATAACCGGTATAATGATTACTTACGTTGCTACCCAAATTGGATTTGCAACTTCTTGGATGAACCCCTTTAGTGTGGCGATAGCCCAGGGGGTGGCAGGGGTGCCTGTTGGATCTGGAGCTGGGTTTAGAATTTTCATGTGGGTGTTCTTTACCTTAATTGGAACAGTATTTACATGGATCTATGCCACTCGAATTAAAAAGGACCCTTCAAAATCCTTATCCTATGAGTCGGATCAATATTTTAGAGATGACATGAAGGAAGTAGAAGATGTAAGAACTCAGTTTGGATTAGGACATTCCTTAGTATTATTAACAGTATTACTTGGTGTTGTGTGGATCCTATATGGGGTGTGGAAATATGAGTACTATCTACCCGAAATTGCAACAGTATTCTTTACCATGGGCTTAGTGGCTGGTATCATAGGAGTAATCTTTAAGCTTAGGGGAATGACGGTTAATAGTATTGCTGAAGCCTTCAGAGGTGGAGCTGCTGATTTGGTAGGAGCTGCAATGGTTGTTGGTATGGCTAAGGGTATTATCCTTGTATTGGGAGGCTCAGACCCAACAAGTGGTACCGTTTTAAATACCATCCTTTACGCTATGGGTAATACCATTGGTGGATTAGGTTCAACAATCTCAGCATGGATCATGTATGTATTCCAGTCAGTATTCAATTTCTTCGTTGTATCAGGTTCAGGGCAAGCAGCCCTTACAATGCCTCTTATGGCACCTCTTGCTGATTTAGTAGGGGTTTCTAGGCAAGTGGCTGTTCTAGCCTTCCAGCTAGGCGACGGATTAACAAATATAATTGTTCCTACATCAGCAAGCTTAATGGGTGTTTTAGGTGTTGCTAGACTTGATTGGATGAAATGGGCTAAGTTCCAAATTAAATTCCAAGGAGTATTATTTGTTATAGCCTCCATATTCGTTCTTGGAGCCATGATGATAGGCTTTTAGGCAAACTAATAACTATAATAGTAAAAGGGTTGGCTTTTAGGGCTAACCCTTTTATTGATTACCTTTTAATGGAGTGGTATACTTACTGTAGCCTCACCGTAAAATAGTAAATAATAGATTTAGGTTTATAAAGATAAGAATTAGGTAAATAATAATGTAATAACCTATATAGGCAAATATAATATTGTGGAGGAGGCAAAGGCCTTGAAGATTTTAATTGATAGAGTGATTAATGCTGAAGAAGATATCTTTATTGAGTTTTCAACGGATTTTGGCGTAGGAAGAGCAGTATGGAATGGAAATAGAAACCCAGAGACCAGCAAGGAGTACAATGTGGAATTGGATATTACGGATGTTTTAAGCTGGGGAAAGGATGTTATTTTAAGCAAGGAAAAGCAGTATGGAATTACCTTAAAGGAAGAGGATGTATTGATCACAGGAGTCTTAGAAAAAATTTATGAAGATGGGATTGTTGATTTGCGCTTTGGTAATAGTATTCTGCAGTTGGAAATAGAGGGTGATGACTTGCCAATGGGGAAATATGTAGAGGTAAAGGCGGATAGCCTTGAAGTCTACGATGCTAATTACTAAGTAAAAGCTCAAATAGCATAAAAATTGGAGGATTGTATTAGTTATAAACAGTGGTAGATATAAAGCTCATAATTCATTAGAATTAGGGCTTTTTTCTTTTGCCTTAAATTATTACCCCAACTTTCATACCTTTTATAAACTAAACAAAATCCTTTAGAATAACCCAAGAAACTCTAGAGGCAAAAAGGGATAAATGAAAGAATCTTTAGTTATATATTGAACTAAGAAGGTTAAGAAAACGTTTTCTAAGGGCTTAACTTAGTTCGTGTAAAAGATGATTTAAAAAAATTAAGGGAGGAAATGGAATGAAAAAATTATTCGTATTGTTATTGGCTCTTATGATGGTTGCTTCTTTATTTGTTGGATGTGCAAAGCCAGCCACCACTGATGAACCAGCTAATGAAGAAGGTGAAGCGGTAACTTCGGCTCCAGAAAAGATTAAGGTAGGTCTATCCTTACCAACCCAAAGGGAAGAAAGATGGGTTAGGGATAAAGAAAAAATGGAGCAGGTTGCAGCAGAAATGGGAGTTGAGCTATTGGTAAGGGTGGCAGATGCCAATATGCAAGAACAAATAACTCAGGTAGAAGCCTTATTAACCCAAGGGATTGATGTTTTAATTCTAGCACCCCACGATGCATCAGCAGCAGCTTCTCTAGTTGAGAAGGCCAAGCAAGAAGGGGTACCGGTAATATCCTATGATAGATTAATAACCAACACTGATAAGCTGGATATTTACTTATCCTTTGATAATGTTAAAGTTGGAGAACTTCAAGGAAAGTTCATTTCAGAACTAGTTCCTGAGGGAAAATATATAATCATGTCTGGTGCTCCAACGGATAATAATGCAAAGTTATTCAAAGAAGGGGCAATGAAATATATTCAACCATTAATAGATCAAGGTAAAATTACGGTTATTGCAGAGCAGGGAGTAGATAACTGGGTACCAGAAAATGCCCTAAAAATAGTTGAAGCTGCACTAGCGGCAAATAATAACGAAGTAGATGCTATACTAGCACCCAACGATGGTACAGCAGGAGCGGCCATCCAAGCATTGGCTGCTCAAGGCTTAGCAGGAAGTGTTCCTATTACAGGACAAGATGCAGAGAAGGCAGCAGCAAAGAGAATTGTTGAGGGAACTCAGTCAATGACAATCTTTAAGGATACAAGAGACTTAGGTAAAGCAGCTATCGAAATAGCCATCGACTTAGCAAGTGGTAAAGATATCAATACTAATGGAGCAGTTGAAAATGGTAAGATTGATGTTCCTTCTGTATTGTTAGAGCCTAAGGTAGTTACAGCGGATAACATTATGGAAGTATTAGTTGAGAGTGGATATATAAACGAATCTGACTTAAAATAATAGTCCTTTAGTTTACCCTTCAGGAGGAATAGCGCTTTAGTTATTCCTCCCTTCTTAGAAAGGTGGATGCTAGTAAATGAGTGAATACATTTTAGAAATGAAAGACATTGTTAAAGAGTTTCCCGGTGTAAAGGCGCTGGATAACGTAAACCTAAGGGTTAGACGAGGGGAAATACATGCTCTGGTTGGAGAAAATGGAGCGGGGAAATCCACCCTTATGAAGGTTTTGAGTGGTGTATATCCATTTGGCAGCTATAACGGCAGCATAATTATTAATGGAGAAGAAAGAAAATTTAGCAATACAAAGGATAGCGAAGGAGCAGGTGTAGGAATTATCTATCAAGAGCTTACCTTAGTAAAGCAAATGAATATATGTGAGAATATTTACTTAGGAAGCGAATTTCAAAAATATGGAGTAATAGATTGGAATAAGGCAATGTCGGAGACTAAAAGACTCCTTCAGGAGGTGGGCTTATCCTCCAGCCCTGATACTAAGGTTGTAAATTTGGGTATTGGTAAGCAGCAACTAGTAGAAATCGCCAAAGCATTGGCAAAAAATATTCGTTTACTTATATTGGATGAACCGACGGCTGCCCTAAATGAAACCGACAGCGAGAATCTCCTTAACATCATAAAAGCTTTAAAAAATGAGGGTATATCCTGTATATACATATCCCATAAGCTGAAGGAGGTTAAGGCTATTGCAGATACCATAACCATTTTAAGGGACGGAAAAACCATCGATACCTATCCTAACAATAGCTCTATCAATGAAGGAAAAATTATTACTGGAATGGTTGGGAGAGAATTAAAGCAACTATTTCCAAGGAAAGAGCATATACCTGGTGAGGTAGTTTTGGAGGCAAAGAATTTGGTTGTATATAACCCAGAACTTCCCGATAAGAGAGCAATAGACAATGTAAGCTTTGTAGCTAAAAAAGGTGAAATATTAGGTATTGCTGGTTTAATGGGCTCCGGTAGGACGGAGCTAATGATGAGTATATTTGGAGCCTATGGAGTAAATAAATCTGGAGAAATATTTATTGACAGTGAGAGGGTAAACATAAAGGAACCTAGAGATGCAATTGAGAAGGGTTTATGCTATCTATCGGAGGACAGGAAGAAGACAGGATTGGTTTTGATGATGGACATCAAAGAAAATATTAGCCTTGTAAATTTAAATAAAATATCCAATTTGATGGGAATTAATGAAAATGAAGAAATTAAAATTGCCAATGATTATGTTGAGGCATTAAAGATAAAGACTCCTTCCATCGAACAAAAGGTTAAAAATCTCAGTGGCGGTAATCAACAAAAGGTGGTAATCGCCAAGTGGTTAATGGCTGCCCCAAAGGTATTAATATTGGATGAGCCAACTAGAGGGATTGATGTAGGAGCCAAATTTGAGATATACAATATCATGAATAAGCTGGTGGATGAGGGGGTTAGCATAATCATGATTTCCTCAGAGCTGCCGGAGATCCTAGGTATGAGCGATAGGATCCTTGTAATGCATGAAGGAAAGCTAACTGCTGAAATAAACTGGAGAGAAGCGGATCAAGAAAAAATTATGTACTACGCTACCGGGCAACAAACCAGCAGCATGGCCAATTAGAGGAGGGTTTTTTATGATTAGCAAAGAAGGAGCTAATAATAAGCCAATGGAAATTATTAAGCTTTCTCTTAGAAATAATATAAGACAATATACAATGTTTATCGCATTAATTGGTATAATGATTATTTTTTCGACTCTAAGTGAGTTTTTCTTAACACCAAGGAATCTTTCTACGCTCTTCCTTCAAACTGCCCATATAGCTGTTCTTGCCTGTGGAGTGGTTTTGGTTATTGTGGCAGGACATATCGACCTATCGATAGGGGCAGTTGTTGGTTTCACTGGGGCGATAGCAGCACTTTTGCAAGCCCATTACGGGTTGGGTATCCTTTCCGCTATCTTTATAACTATTGGGGTGGGAGCTTTAGTTGGGCTATGGCAGGGTTATTGGGTAGCCTACAGACAGGTTCCTGCCTTCATTGTTACCCTTGCAAGCATGATGATTCTAAATGGATTACTGCTGGGGGTAACAAAGGGAGAAACTATAACCACAAGTATTGACTTTAATAAGATTGGCCAAGGCTATTTACCAAACTTGTTTTTACAAAGTACACCAAAGGATATGATCCCCCATGATGCAACGGTTATTATTTGGGTTCTGGTAATTGCAGCATACCTTTGGATGGAATTCTCCAATCGTAAGGAAAGGAAGAAATATGGCTTTGATATTCTACCTAAATCACTATTTGTCGCAAAGCTTATACTGGTTATATCCTTAATTTCATCCATATTCTCTGTAATGGCTTTTTATTTGGGAATTCCCTACTCAATTTTAATTCTTATGATGATAGGCAGTGTCTATACCTTTATTACCAATAAGACCACCTTTGGTCGCCATGTATATGCAATTGGTGGAAATAAAGAAGCAGCTAAGCTATCTGGTATCAATATTAAACACAGAACCCTATGGATTTTTATTTCATCTGGTATTTTAGGAGCCATTGGTGGAATCATTTATACTGCTAGAGTAGGGTCAGCAGCTGCCTCTGCAGGAGTAGGTATGGAGTTAGATGTTATAGCTGCCGCCATCATAGGGGGTACCAGTACCCTAGGTGGAGAGGGAACCATTATTGGGGCTATAATTGGAGCCCTTGTGATGTCAACCTTAAATAATGGAATGCTATTACTAGATGTAGGTACAACCCAAAGATTAATTGTAAGGGGTTTGGTTTTATTAATTGCAGTTTGGATTGATATATCCTCCCGTAAAAAGGAAGTATAATTACTAATAATTCCTCCACTTTGAGGCAGTTAGCTGATTTGAGATTATCGCAATGATGGTCAGAAACAGTTAGCTGCCTTTATTTTTTTTTTAATCCTTTTTATAAAAATCAATCTATGTTATAATATTCCAGAGATTTACATATAAGGAGATGGAACCATGGATATAAAAAGGGAGCCCATACTGAGTATAAAGGATCTAAAAATGAATTATGGATCCAAGGAGGTTTTAAAGGGCATCAATCTTGAGGTAATAAGAGGAGAAATAATCGGTTATATAGGGCCCAATGGTGCTGGAAAGAGTACAACGGTAAAGATCTTGTTGGGGATTGTTGGAGGCTATAAAGGGGATATTAGAATTTTTGGAGAAAATATTGATGGAAAGTCTATGGAGTATAAGAAGAGAATAGGCTACGTTCCTGAAACCTCTGAAATTTATGATAACCTTACGGCTGGAGAGTATCTTTCTTTTATTGGGGAGATTTATGGCTTGACGGAGGAAGAGGTAGATGATAAAGCCCAGAGGCTTATGGCACTCTTTGAGATTAAAGATGCCTACCACAATAGAATCACCTCCTTTTCAAAGGGGATGAAGCAAAAGCTCTTGATTATCGCCAGCCTTTTACATAATCCCGATATCTTGTTTTTAGATGAACCCCTAAACGGGTTGGATGCCAACAGTGTAATGATTTTTAAAGAAATCCTAGCGGAGCTGGCTGCCAGGGGGAAAACCATTTTTTATTCATCCCACATAATGGAGGTTGTTGAAAAAATCAGCAGTAGAATCATATTGTTAAATAATGGTGAAAATGTTGCTGATGGCACCTTTGGAGAGCTTAAGGAAAAGAACTTTGATGCCTCCTTAGAGGAAATCTTCAATCAACTAACGGGCTTTAATCAGCATAAAATAATAGCTGAAGAGTTTGTTAGAGTATTGCAAGGAGTGTAGCCAATGGAAAATTATAAAACCTTAAGGGTTGTAGATCTTTTTTCAGGAATTTATAAAAGCTTTGGGGTAGACTATAGGATTATGCGAAAAATTCTACAGGTTAAGCTGACTATGGATCAAAGAAGGGTGCCAACCATCCTGAATAGCAATAATAAACCGGAAAATGATGATATGTTTACAAAGTCTTTATTCATGTATATTTTGATAGGCTTTTTCATTTCGATATTTCTTTTGCTGCCCTTTCCATTATTTTTTAAAATGAATATATACTTTGGTATGGTAATATTTATGATTATGACTGTCATGATTTCTGACTACTCATCGGTGCTTTTAGATATTGTTGAAAAAAATATCCTACTACCTAAGCCTATAGATATAAGAACCTATAATGCTGCTAAAGTAACTCATATCTATATTTATTTATTGAAGATCATTTTTGCAATATCTCTACCGGGTTTATTAATTGGTAGCTTTAAGCATGGATTGATTTTTGCAATTCTTTATCCTCCACAAATGCTATTAATGGCAGCTTTTGTAATTTTCTCTACTTCTATTCTATATTACATAATCCTTCACTTTTTTGATGGAGAAAGGCTAAAGGATATTATTAATTATTTTCAAATCTTCCTCGCAGCAGTATCCTTTATGATCTATCAGCTAATAGGAAAGGCCTTTGAAATCTTTGATCTTAATATCAATTTCACCCCTACCTGGTGGAGCTACTTCCTTCCATCCTCTTGGTTTGCTGCACCCTACAGTATTATTTTAGAGGGCAACAGAGAGGGCTATTTCTTGGTTGTTGGAGCTTTCGGCATCATTATCCCAATCATTTTACTAAGCATCTATTATGGTAAAGTGGCCAAATTTTTTGAGGAAAAGCTCCAGAAGTTAAATGCCAGTACAACCAAAAAGAAAAAGGTAGTAGCTAGTAGACGTAAAAGACAGAATATCATTGCCAACATCATTTGTAGGGGTAGAGAAGAAAAAATTTTCTATAAATTTACCCACGATATGCTGACAAATGAGAGGGCATTAAAACTAAAGCTTTATCCGAGCATCGCTATGGCGGCCCTAATGCCTTTAGTGTTTTTAATGAGGAGTATCAGCTTCACTAAAGGTCTGCGGGAAAGTTTAGCCGCAATAAATGGGGGGAACACCTTCTTATACATATATTTCTCTGCTGCTATACTGGCAACATCATCAGCAATGATCAGTACCACAGAAAAATATCAAGCAGCTTGGATATACAATATGCTCCCCATCAACAAACCCGTAGAAATCTATAAGGGGGCCCTAAAGGCCTTTATTATGAAGCTAATTATCCCTATATATCTAGTGATCACTGTAATTTTTACCGCCATCTATGGATTAAGGATACTACCTGATATACTCTTAATTTTATTGAATACCATTCTAATGATGATCATTATTTTAATAATGGGAAATAAGGCTATGCCCTTTAGTCAAAACTTTGATGCAATAAAGCATAATAGTATGGGTGTATTTATGGGTACTAGCCTCCTATGTGGAATAATGACCTTAGTTCACTGGTTTTTTGTATCCAGGGGCATACCTTTATGGATTTATATCCTCGTATCCATATCATCGATTTTATTTGCATGGATGGTTGGGATGAATAAGCTTAGAATAAAAAGGGAAGAAGAAACAATAGCAATAGAGGAATAGGTTTTTCGATGTATCAGTGGAATATGATGGGTTTTTAATAGACTGAAGAGACCTCGGGGGGCGAGGTCTCTTCATATTAGTTTGATAGAAAGGAGCTGTGTATAGGCAACACTATTTTAAAGTGTTATACCGCTGACTAACATAATCCCAATTCACTACCATCCACCAGTACTTGATATAATCTGGTCGTCTATTTTGAAACTTTAAATAATAGGCATGCTCCCAAACATCAATTCCCATTAGAACCTTTTTACCTTCCATGATAGGGCTATCTTGATTAGGGGTAGAAACCACCTCTAGCTTGTTTTCTTTATTGATAATCAACCATGCCCAACCACTACCAAAGCGTGTTGCAGCAGCTTTGGTAAAGCTGTCTTTGAATTCCTCAAAGCTACCGAAAACCTTCTTAATTTCTTCTAAAAGCTCCCCCTTTGGTTCTCCACCACCATTGGGTGACATTGCCTTCCAGAAAATATCGTGGTTATAATAGCCACCACCATTATTCCTAACGGCCCAATAAATTTCCTTAGGCAATTTATCTAAAGATTGCAAAAGCTCTTCAATCTCCATATTCTTAAAGGATTCATGGGCCTCTAGGGCAGCATTTAAATTGTTTATATAGCCCTGATGGTGTTTTGAATGGTGTATTTCCATGGTTTCCTTGTCAATATAGGGTTCTAAAGCATCATATGAATAATCTAATTTAGGTAATTTGTAAGTCATAAATATTTCCTCCTTATTATGGTTTTATTGATCCGTACTACTACGGTAAATTTTCTTATTATGGATATACCCTTTAAAGATATTAATAATCATTATCAACTAAAGTTTAAATATTTAGACACATTCGGTTTTATCTGTTTTGTATGTTCCACAACCATGTAGCAAAGTAATCAACATCAACAAGATTGTTAAGGTCTTTAATTTTCTTTTCATAGGGTACCCCCTCAGTCTTTTTTCAATGCTTCACCTATACATACGAATATTTTGTCATTTTGTTTGTACCAAATGAACAACTATTAAATAAAAAAAGCTGCCAATTTTAATGGCAGCTTTCATAAAAACAATTATACTTCTACAATCCATCCCTCTGGAGCTTCTACATCTCCAAATTGAATTCCGTAAAGGGTGTTGTAAAGCTTTTTAGTAACGGGCCCAACCTCTTTTTCGCTATGGAAAACATGGAATTTATCCTTATGCTGTATCCCACCAATTGGAGTTATTACAGCAGCTGTTCCACATGCACCTGCTTCTTTGAATTCATCTAAATGATCAACCAATACATCCCTTTCTTCAACTTCCATTTCAAGGTATTCCTTAGCAATGTGCATTAAAGAATATTTCGTAATACTTGGTAAAATAGAAGGGGATTTAGGGGTAACAAACTTATCGTTCTTAGTGATTCCAAAGAAATTGGCAGCTCCAACCTCTTCGATTTTGGTATGGGTCATTGGGTCTAGATAAATACAATCTGCAAAACCCTTCTTAACGGCTAATTGATGGGGGTATAAGCTTCCAGCATAGTTTCCACCAACCTTGGCAGCTCCAGTTCCATAGGGCGCAGCTCTATCAAAATCTGATGTAATGAAGTTAACAGGAGCCATTCCTCCTTTGAAATATGGGCCTACTGGCACACAGAATACACAGAAAATATATTCTGGAGCAGGCTTAACTCCTAGGTTATCCCCAACACCAATGACAAAGGGTCTTAAGTATAGGGTAGCCCCTGATCCGTAAGGAGGAACAAAGTCCTCGTTGGCCTTAACCACCTGCTTACATGCATCGATGAACTTTTCAACCGGTACTTCGGGCATCATTACTCTAGTACAGCTATTAATTAATCTTTTAGCATTTTCATCAGGTCTAAATAGTTGAATTTTTCCATCCTTCGTTCTGTAGGCCTTTAAGCCTTCAAAACATTGTTGTCCATAGTGTAGGGCTGTTGAAGACTCGCTGATGGTTAAGTTATTATCCTCAACAAGCTTACCCTCATCCCAGCTGCCATCCTTCCATCTTGAAACATATCGGAAATCTGTTTTCATATAGGCAAAGCCCAGCTTTCCCCACTCGATATTCTTACTCATGGAATCCCTCCAATTAACATATTTTTTGTCTATGCCGATATATCTATAAACTCATTATATCATAAGAAGATTTGTGAGAATATAAATTATAGACCCTTATTAAAAAGTTGTAATATTTACAAAATTGTGAATAATAAATGACTAAGCTGTTGATATCAAATATCCTTAATAAATGTCCAACCTCTTATCGACATAATGCATCAAAATAAAGCGAAAAAGATAGAATTATGGTAAAATAAATAATAGCAGTAAAAACTATATTTACGATATATGTTCAATATAGAAGATTATGAACTATTCAAGGGGGTTTCGTTAGATGAAGAGAAGGATTCGAGCAATTATATTAATGTTATTACTATTTGCGGGTATTTTAATCCCTACAGAGTATGCAGAAGCAGTAACCGGAGAGGAATACGATATTGTAATTAACAATGGTACCATTATGAATCCGTCCACTGAGCACCAGCTGGAGGGATATAATCTTGCCATAGAGGATGGTTCTATTGTAAGAATCACCAAGGATGAAATAAAAGGTAAAAAAGTAATAGATGCAACGGGATTAATTGTAGCCCCGGGCTTTATAGATTTAATTTCCTATGAGCCCAACTCCGTTGGTATACCTCTTAAAATTTTGGATGGGGTAACAAGTAATCTATTAATGCATGGTGGAACAGAGAATGCTGAGGCATGGTATAAGAATTGGGAGAGTAGGGGCTTAGCGGTTAACTATGGAGCTTCCTCCTTTATTACCAGAATGCGTTGGCCCATTGTAGGTAGTAGCATATATGCCACCATGACCAACGAAAGTGACATAGAGAAGCTAATAGCCGCTGCACGAAAAAATATAGAGGCAGGAGCTTTGGGAATATCCTTTAGCTTTGAATATGTCCCTGGTATTCAGAGGGAAGAGGTTATTTCTTTGCTACATCTTGCAAAGGAATATGATGTTCCCACCTTTTATCATTTAAGGTATTCAAGCTCAGAGCCACCAAATCATGGCCCTAAGGGGATTGAAGAGGTTATCTATTATGCTGAAGAAACGGGAGCAGCCATTCATATAATGCACATCAACAGCACCGGAGGTACCTTTTATATGGACGAAGCTCTACAGATGATAGAGGATGGTGTTGCCAATGGTTTGGATATCACCACTGATATATATGTATATGATGGATGGGCCACCTATTTATCCTCTGCAAGATTTAATGAGGGGTGGCAGGAAAGATTTAGAATTACCTACAATGACCTACAAATAGCAGGAACTGAAGAGCGGCTAACAAAGGAAAGCTTCACTAAATATCGAGCAATAGCTGGGGTGTTGGCCTATGCCCATGGTTCAATGCCGGAAGAGGAATTATTGATGGCTCTAAAGAGTCCCTATGTAATGATCGGTAGTGATACCATTATTTCTGGTGGGAACGATCATCCAAGGGGGGCAGGAAACTATGCAAGACTTTTTGGTAGATATGTTAGACAGCAAAAGGCGATAACCATGATGGAGGCTATTAAGAAGACCTCCCTAATGCCTGCCCAGAGGTTGGAAAGTGTTGCTCCTGCCATGAGGAGGAAGGGCCGTTTGGAGGTTGGAGCTGATGCAGATATTACCATATTTAATCCAGAGACTATTATCGACAAAAGTACGGTTAGTCAGCCAAGCCTACCCTCTGAAGGTGTGGAATATGTAATTGTAAATGGAACCATCGTTAAAAACCTAGATGGCCTTGTTAAAAATGTAAAGCCAGGCCAACCTATTAAGTCCTATTTTGTTGATAAATCAGAAGAAAACCAGCCAATACCCTATAATATTATCTTAGATGCCACAGAATTAATTGGTACACAAGATGCTTACCAGCTTAATGATATTGTATATCTACCAATTACGGCACTGAAGCCTATCAAAAAGTCCTTAAGGGTAGAGGCCAATGGGGAGATATTTATTGATGAAAACATCAAGTTGGAGGTAGGAAATGGATCTGCCTATGACGGAGAGGTTTTAATGAGCTTAAGTCATGAACCAATCCTTTACAAGGGTCAGGTTTATGTATCCTTAAAGGCCTTAATGGAGGTTTTATCCTTAGATTACGATGTTGAAGCAGAAGAAAACAATCTATTTTTATCAACAACAGACAGGACTCCTGCTGTCGATAAGGATGAAGCTGATACAGAAGAAAAAGAAGAACAGGAAGAGAACAAAGAAGATATAGGGGAAGATGGTAGACCTTCTTATTTCTTCATGATTGCCATTGCTATATTATTGTTAGGGGTAGCAATTATTCCCTATAACCGCTTTAAAAATAAAGGAAAGTAGTTCAATTATAATAGACCTTTTTAAGAGGGGAAGGCCATGAAAAATACAGAAGCTGTTATTCTGCAGGAATTAAATAAGCTTAACGATGAGGTTTTCAGGCTTTATTATTTAGGTTATCATAATGAAGCAGTAAAGGAAGCCAATAATTTGCTGCTTATAGCCAGTAAAAAGCTAGGCCATCAGCATCCGGTATTGTCTACTCTGCAGGAAAACTTCCTCCATATGAAAAAACAACCTCGGGATAAGGCCAGTTATTTAAACAAAAAAACCCTTGCCGAAAAGAAAAATCGAATAGAAGATCTAAAAAGGGATATAATGGTAACTGACTATTTAGATCCTATATTAGAGGTGCCAGAGGCTAAAACCACATCAACCAATTTAAAGAGGGCAGTAATTTTTATATGCCTGTTACTAATAATGGGACAAGGCGCCTTTGCCACAGTTTATATTAAGGGCTTTTATAAGAACAGAGCAGTTACAGATGTCAGTGGTATCAATACGGTAATGGAAAAACCACAGACAAGGATTTTTGATAATAAATTGAAGGGAAAAGTCAACTTTGAGGTTCCTCTAATACAACAATATCCTCAGTTGCCAAGGGGCTGTGAGGTTACAAGCCTAGCTATGCTATTACAGTATGCAGGAATAGATGTAGATAAGATGACCCTTGCAAGGGAAATCCTAAAAGACCCAACCCCCTTCAAAAGAATCAACGGTAAAACCTATTTTGGAAATCCCAATGATGGCTTTGTTGGAGACATGTACTCCCTCAAAAACCCTGGCTATGGAGTTTATCATGGTCCAATTTTAAAGCTCCTTGAGGAATATATGCCTGGGCAAACGGTTAATCTAACAGGGAGGAGCTTTGGGGATTTGTTATACTTTGTGAATAAGGAAATTCCCGTCTGGGTCATAACCAATACCCGCTATAAAGAGCTAGAAAACAATCAGTTTCAAGTATGGGAAACTCCAACAGGCCCAGTTAAAATTACCTATAGACAGCACGCTGTTATTATTACTGGATACGATGAGAAATATATTTATATAAATGATCCCTTATATAATGGGGCAAATAGAAAAATTAATAGAAGCAATTTTGAGGCGGCTTGGATACAAATGGGACAGCAAGCTGTATCCTATATACCAGAAGGAGAGGAATTGCATAGCATTCTACCTCCTGAAGAACAATAAAAACAAAATGCTTTTACTAGATAAAAGTGTTATACTGTATTTGTGAAGAAAAAGACCAATTTCATATATAGGAGGATTATTTATGTGCGGTATATGTGGCTTCGCAGATAAACTGCAGGTAGAGGACAAAGAAGTTATTATAAATAGGATGATGGACAAGATTATTCATAGAGGGCCAGATGAGGCTGGAAGCTATGTTGATAAAGGGGTTGCCCTAGGTTTTAGAAGATTAAGCATCATCGATTTGGCAGAGGGACAACAACCCATCTTTAATGAAGATGAAACCAAAGCTTTAATATTTAATGGTGAAATATACAATTATATGGATATAAAGAAGGATCTATTGGAGAAGGGTCATCAATTTAGGACTAAAACCGATTCAGAGGTATTACTCCATGGCTATGAGGAATATGGTGCAGAGCTATTTCAATATCTAAGGGGAATGTTTGCCTTTGTGATATGGGATAAAAATACCGATACCCTATTTGGTGGTAGAGACTTTTTCGGGATTAAGCCCTTTTACTATGGAAATGTAAATGGAAGCTTTGTATTTGGCTCTGAAATAAAGAGTATTATAGAACATCCCTCCATAGATAAGAAGGTTAATTTAACTGCCCTGCAAAGCTATCTTACCTTTCAATACTCTCCATTGGCGGAGACCTTCTTTGAAGGGGTTTATAAACTACCACCAGCCCATTACTTTATTCTAAAGGATGGGAAGTTAGAAATCAAAAGATACTGGCAAGCAGAATTTAGTAATCCTTCTAAAAAGCTTTCCTTTGAAGAGACCGTTGACGAGGTTGAAAGGATTGTTCAAGACTCTATTAAGGCCCATATGGTAAGTGATGTAGAAGTGGGTTCATTTTTATCCAGTGGTATAGATTCCAGCTATGTTGCAGCATCCTTTAATGGCGACAAAACCTTTACCGTTGGCTTTGGCCATTCCTCCTACAATGAGGTGGATGATGCTTTAGAAATGGCAGATAAAATTGGAATAGAAAGCTATTATAAAATCATAACTCCCGAAGAGTACTGGGAAACCTTACCAAAGGTTCAATATCACATGGATGAGCCCTTGGCAGACCCAGCAGCTGTAGCCCTATACTTTGTAAGTCAGATAGCAAGCCAGCATGTTAAGGTAGTTCTGTCCGGCGAAGGAGCCGATGAGCTGTTTGGTGGCTACAGAATTTATCAAGAGCCTTTAAGCTTAAAACCCCTAACCATTATGCCAAAGCCTATAAGAACTGTTCTTGGTAAAATGGCTGCTGCTGTTCCCTTTAACATAAAGGGGAGAAACTACTTTATTAGAGGTAGCAAGGAACTTAGGGAGAGATTCATTGGGAATGCTTATATGTTTACAGAGGATGAGCGAAATAAAATTATGAAGGAAAAGGCCTTTAATCAATATTCTCCCCAGGAGGTAACAGGCCCTGTTTATGATAAGGTTGCAGACAAGGATGATATAACAAAGATGCAATTTTTGGATTTGCATATGTGGTTAACCGGTGATATTCTATTGAAGGCAGATAAAATGAGTATGGCCCATTCCCTTGAGTTAAGGGTACCTTATCTGGATAAAGAGGTCTGGCGGGTTGCATCTCAGCTGCCCTTAGAATACAGAATTAACAAGGAAACCACCAAGGTTGCTTTAAGAAAGGCAGCATTAAGAAAGATTCCTAAAGAGGTGGCCAATAGACCAAAGCTAGGCTTCCCAGTACCCATAAGGGTATGGCTAAAGGAAGAGAAATACTATAAGGTGGTTGGGGATGCATTTGCTTCTTCAGCTGCAGCAAAATTCTTTAACATTGATGAACTAATAAAGCTTCTGGATGACCACTATAATGGTAAGGTAGATAATAGCAGAAAGATCTGGACGGTCTACATGTTCCTAATATGGCATAAAGAGTACTTTGAAGAAACGCCTGTTGAGGTAGATTCCTTTCATGATGAAATCTCTGTAAGTTAATATTAAAATACTAATTGGCAGACTAATGTATGAATTTATAGTCTGTCAATTGTTGCTTTGAAGCAAAAGGGGGAAAAAAATGAAAAGAATAGTAATCCTATCCGTTTTGATTGTTATACTCCTAATGATTAACACCTTTGCAATCTCATCAAAATCCTATAACATAGTGAATCCCTATGAAGCCATCACCTATGAAATAATGGTCAACAACCTACAGGAGCTAGAGAAGCAGTATCCTGAATTAATTGAGGTAGAAACCATCGGTAAATCAGTGGATAAGCGAGACATCCTCCTAGCCAAGTTGGGAAAGGGCGACACCCTAATCCATATAAATGGCAGCTTTCATGCTAGAGAAAGAATTACCACCAATATGATTCTTAAAAATATAGAGGACTTATCTATAGCCTATGAAAAGGAGTCAAAAATTGATGGCTATAATGTAAAGGAGCTGTTAAATCAGGTAACAATCTATTTTGTACCTATGGTGAACCCTGATGGGGTAGATTACACCATTGATGGAGTAGACTCCATAAGGAACCCTGAGGTAGCTGAAAATCTTAAGGAAATTAAGGAGCATCCCGCTTCAGAATGGTTTGTTCCCAATTTAAGGTGGAAGTCCAACATTAGAGGGGTGGATTTAAATCGACAATGGGATTTTGGCTGGAATGAACCCTCTAAGTTCGACATTGATGGTCCGGCAGATGCCCATTTTAAGGGTTTTAGCCCCCACTCAGAGCCGGAGGTAAAGGCTTTAGAGAAGCTATCGATAGAGAACCCCTTTATGAACTTTACAGCCTACCACACCCAGGGTCTGGAAATCTATTGGTATAAGTATCAAGAGGGAGAAGATTTGGAAGAAGTGAAGGATTTAACAAGTAAAATTGCAAATTTAACCTTTTTTAGACCAGTGCCTGTCATTAATCATATCCCAGAAGGATTTAGGAGCTATTCAGGTTATGCAGATTGGACTGCAGTAGAGCTAAAAAAGCCCTCCTTTACCATGGAGTTTGCCTATAGAGCATATACCGAAGAGGATTTTGATAGAATCTATTTACCGGCAAGGGCTTTACCCCTATTGCTTGCTCAAGAAGCCATAGAGGTTAAGGCTGAATATTCACTAGAGGTTATGGTGGATGGTAAAACCTATCAATACTTTAAAAGGCAAGAGGATGCTATGGCCTTTATAAATAAGCATTTATCCAAGGATCGAGATATAACCATTCTTAATGGCGAGAATATTGTATTTCAAGAGAAGGGTAGGCCATTCTTAGAGGAAGCCACCATCAAAGTTCACCATAAGAAGAATGGAGATATGGTAGAATATAATGGTAGCCCAACTATATTAAGGTATAAGGGTGATCAATATCTTATGGCAACAGATATTCTGAAGGCCTTTAATTATGACACCAATTATTACGATGAAATTAAAGTTATAGTAGGTCAAAGGGATGCTGATTTGTTATTACTAAGCCTTCATGAGGGATTGGCCTATTTCAATCACCAGCTGATTGGTAATGAAGCCTCAGTAATGGAATTTCAGGAAAAGGGATATATATCCGTAGAATTAGTAGAAGAAATTTTTCATGTAACAGTCGATATTGACAATAAATAATTAACATAGTAGCCAAACCACACATAAAATGTGTGGTATTTTTATTTTTGTGGGTAAACTATAAGCAGATTTTTTAGTTCATTTATAGGTATTATTAAATAAAAGTTCATAAACAACATTTATTATAATATTTAGACGATTTCAAAAATTATGAAAGGAGATGTTAACATTTTATCAATTGTTGAAATATTTCTAAAATTAAATTATAATAGTAAGTGAGAATGGTATAGCATAAGTTCATATAAATCCAAATGATGGTGGCGGGAGATATCCTAAGGATAGCCGAAGATGCAATATAAGAGTGCCAGCTCTTATAGAAACTTTCAGGCAAAAATACCGCTTCTGGATGGAGCTCTGGAGAGTCCTAATAGGCGCCATAGGAGAAATACATAATTTATGTAGAAGCTCTCAGGCTAAATACAGAGGAGTATAATGGCAAACAAATTATAATGCTATTATATTCCTTTTTTAATACAACAAAATAGTTGGAAAATTAACAAATATAAGGAAATATTAAAGGAGGTAGATGCAATGGCAGAATTAAAAAGAACACCCTTATACGAAAGTCATAAAAAACATGGTGGAAAGCTGGTGGATTTCGCCGGATGGGAATTACCTATACAATATGAGGGTATATCTGGAGAGCATGAAGCTGTCAGAAATCATGTTGGAATTTTTGATGTATCCCATATGGGAGAAGTAGAGATCAAAGGTCAGGATGCCACGGCCTTTGTACAAAACCTGGTTACCAATGACATAGGGGTTCTTGCGGATTTTCAAATCCTTTATACATTAATGTGCTATCCCCATGGGGGCATTGTGGATGACTTACTGGTGTATAAGTATCATAAAAACCATTACCTATTGGTTATTAATGCCGGGAACATCCAAAAGGACCTCGACTGGATATTCAAGAATAGGGAAGGCTATAATGTAGATATTTCTGATATATCAAGCATTACAGCTGAAATGGCCCTTCAAGGACCTAAGGCAGAGGAGCTTCTTCAAAGGCTTGCAGATGTAGACTTATCTCAAATTGGTTTCTTTTACTTTAATGAAAAGGTTAACATTGAGGGAGCAGAATGCTTAGTCTCGAGGACTGGCTACACCGGAGAGGATGGCTTTGAAATCTACCTAAAAAATGAAGATGCCGAAAAGGTTTGGGATGCCATCATGAAGGCCGGTGGGGATTTAGGTATTAAGGCAGCCGGCTTGGGAGCAAGGGATACCCTAAGGTTCGAAGCAAATCTGCCCTTATATGGAAATGAAATGACGGAGGACATTACTCCCTTAGAAGCGGGTTTAGGATACTTTGTAAAACTAAATAAAGATCACTTTATAGGGAAGGACGCCTTAGTAAAGCAGAAGGCTGAGGGGCTAACAAGAAAGATTGTGGGCTTCGAGATGGAGGATAAAGGAATTCCTAGACATGGATATGATGTATTGGATGGGGATAAAAAGATTGGTTTTGTAACCACAGGTTATTTATCGCCAACCCTAAAGAAAGCCATTGGCTTAGCAATGGTTGAAATCAAATATGCAGAGCTAGGAACTACGATAGAAATCCTACTTAGAAATAAACCTTCTAAAGGGAAGGTTGTTAGTAGAAAATTTTATACAAAGCAATATAAAAAATAAAAAATTAAAATAAGGAGGAATTTATAATGAAGTCAAAGGTTGTTGAGGGTTTGTTTTATTCAAAGGATCATGAGTGGGTAAAGGTGGAGGGTAGTAATGCCTATATCGGAATTACTGACCATGCTCAGCATGCATTAGGAGAAATTGTTTATGTAGAGTTGCCAGAGGTGGGGGATGAATTCACAGAAGGGGAAACCTTTGGTGTTATAGAATCCGTTAAGGCTGCCTCCGATGCTTTAATGCCTGTCGGTGGTAAAATCCTTGAAACCAATACAGAGCTGGAGGATTCTCCCTATATGGTAAATAGAGAGCCTTATGAAAGCTGGATTATAAAAGTTGAACTAAGTGATGAGAGCCAGCTTGAAAACCTAATGAATGCCAAGGAATATCAAGAATTCTGCGATAAGGAGGAGTAATATGTCTAGGTATATACCAAATACAAAGGCTGATATTCTTCTTATGATGGATAAAATAGGCATAAGTCGAATAGAAGATTTGTTTATCGACATACCAGATGGAATTAAACTCAAGAGGGATTTAGCCCTTGACCCGCCAATGTCTGAATTGGAGATTGTTGCCCATATGAAGGAATTAGCTTCAAAAAATAAGGCTGCTAATGATTTTGCCTGTTTCTTAGGAGCAGGTGCCTATGATCATTACATTCCTTCCATTGTAAAGCATTTAGCTGGAAGGTCTGAGTTTTATACAGCCTATACCCCTTATCAGCCAGAAATTAGTCAAGGTACCCTACAGGCTATATTCGAATATCAGACCATGATTTGTAGCCTTACTGGTATGGATGTCACCAATGCATCCATGTATGATGGACCCACCGCTTGTGCAGAAGGAGCCATAATGGCCTGTGATAGTACCAGAAGAAAGAAGGTAATTGCTTCAATAACCCTTCATCCAGAGGTAAGAAGGGTTCTTAAAACCTATCTCCACTTTCGAGATATTGAACTAGTAGAGGTGGGAATGAGGGATGGAGTAACGGATACCGATTCTCTTAAATCCTTAGTAGATAAAGACACTGCGGCAGTCATCCTTCAGAGTCCAAACTTCTTCGGAATTATAGAAGATATGACAGATGTTGAAAGGATCACCCATGAAAATAAAGCCAACCTAATTATGTACGTTGATCCTATTTCTTTAGGAATATTAAAGAGCCCAGCAGATTTAGGTGCGGATATCGTAGCAGGTGAAGGTCAATCTCTGGGTAATAATATGAATTATGGTGGACCCCACCTAGGAATACTAGCAGCAACCAGTAAGCTGATGAGAAAAATGCCCGGTAGGATTGTGGGTCAATCTACAGATGTGGATGGTAAAAGAGCCTTTGTTCTAACCCTTCAAGCAAGGGAGCAGCATATCAGAAGATATAAAGCAACCTCTAACATATGCTCTAACCAAGGCTTGGTTGCATTAATGGCAGCTATATATCTTGTAACTATGGGGAAAAAGGGTTTAAAGGAGGTAGCTGAGCAAAGTCTTCAGAAGGCTCACTACACCTACAATGAAATGATTAAATCAGGAAAATATAAGCCATTGTTTAATAAGCCCTTCTTTAAGGAATTTGCAGTAACCAGTGATATAGCTGGAGACAAGGTTAATGAGGAGCTAATTAAAAATAAGATCCTTGGTGGCTATCAGTTAGATAAAGATTATAAAGAATTAAAGAATGGATTGCTTTTCTGTGTAACTGAAAAAAGAACTAAAGAAGAAATCGATAAGCTTATTAAGGTAATGGAGGTGATATAGTGAAAAGGACCTATACTAAATTGATTTTTGAAGTATCTAAGAAGGGCAACAAGGGTTATCAATTACCCAGCTGGGAGGCCGACAATAAATCGACAGATTCCCTGATTCCTTCAGATTTTTTAAGGAATGAAGATGTGGAGCTACCAGAGGTTAGTGAGGTGGATGTAATCCGTCACTATACCCTACTATCTAATAAAAACTATGGTGTTGATACAGGCTTCTATCCATTAGGTTCCTGTACTATGAAATATAATCCCAAAATAAATGAAGATATGGCTGCTATGGCGGAATTTGCAACCCTTCATCCATATCAACCCCAGGAAACAATTCAAGGAGCCTTGGAGTTAATGTATAACCTAGATAAGATGCTTGCCGAAATAGCAGGGATGGCTAGGATGAGTCTTCAACCAGCTGCAGGTGCCCATGGGGAAATGGCAGGTCTAATGGTAATAAAGGCCTACCATCAACATAGGGGAGATACAAAAAGAACAAAAATAATTGTCCCCGACTCTGCCCACGGAACCAACCCTGCCACAGCTGCAGTAGTCGGATATGATATTGTTGAAATTAAATCTACAAAAGATGGTGCTGTGGATATTGAAAGCCTAAAGGCAGCTTTAAGTGATGAGATTGCTGGCTTGATGTTAACAAATCCTAGTACCTTAGGTCTATTTGAAACCAATATTAAAGAAATCGCAGATTTGGTTCATGAGGCCGGTGGACTTCTTTACTATGATGGTGCTAATATGAATGCGATTATGGGCTATGCAAGGCCTGGAGATATGGGCTTTGATGTACTTCACTATAATCTTCATAAAACCTTTTCAACTCCCCACGGTGGAGGTGGTCCTGGCAGTGGACCTATTGGTGTAAGGGAAGACTTAGTTCAGTTCCTACCGGCACCATTGGTGGAGAAAAATGAAAAGGGTTATTACCTTGATTACGATAGACCTTTATCCATTGGAAAGGTTAAGGGCTTCTATGGACACTTTGGTATGCTGGTGAGGGCCTACACCTATATTAAAACCATGGGTAAGGGATTAAAGAATGTAAGCGAAATGGCTGTATTAAATGCCAATTATTTAATGCATAGATTAAAGGAGCATTATTATCTTCCAATAGACCAGGTTTGCAAGCATGAATTTGTTCTTGGAGGCTTACAGGCTGATACCATGGATGTGTCTACTTTAGATGTTGCTAAGAGATTATTGGATTATGGCTATCATCCACCAACGGTTTATTTCCCACTAATTGTTGATGGAGCTATAATGATAGAACCTACAGAAACAGAAGGGTTAGAAACCCTTGATGGCTTCGCTGATGTAATGATTAAAATAGCCGAAGAAGCTTCTGAAAAACCATCCTTGTTGAAAAATGCTCCTTATGATACCGATGTAAGGAGAGTTGATGAAGCTAAAGCAGCTAGAGATTTAATTTTAAAATACACTAAATAATACCACTAGAGAAGGGGGTGAAAAGGATGACCTTTGCTCGAGACGTAAACATTGGAAGGGCACTAGAGGAGAGTATTCTAAACTCCCTTGAGGAAAGAAAAGCCAATGCTTGCTCCACCTGAAATCTTGCAAGTGTACTTGCAGTCGCCTGGGGCGTCAAGGAGGAAGTAGATCCTAGTATTGCAAATGGTTTAAGGGACTATATCAAGTCCTTAGAGGGTAGCTCTGTAAAGCTGGAAACTGGTGAAAATGCCCTTATATTAAAGGGAGATATTAAAGAAAAGAATGATAAGGCTATATTGATTTATCGCTACCAGTTGGTTGCGTAGCTTTAGTTGATAAGAGTTGAGATATTTCAGCTAATAGTAGGGCAATAATTTTAACACCTCCCCTGAAAGGGGAGGTGTTGCTATAAAGGAGTAGAAGGGTATGAAGCTAAATCTTCTGGATTTGGGAAAGTGTCAATATGATAGAGCATTGGAAGTTCAATATAAGCTTTTGGAAAAAAGGCAAAAGGGTGAAATAGACGATACTTTAATATTAGTTGAGCACCCATCTGTGATTACTTTGGGGAGAAGGGCTGAGGAAGCCAATATTATAATATCGAAGGAATTAATGGATAAAGAAGGAATCCAACTGTACGAGACCAATCGTGGAGGAGATGTTACCTATCACGGACCAGGACAGCTGGTGGGATATCCTATAGTTGATATAAAGAACCTTCCCATTACAATAAGGAACTTTGTGAGGGGCCTAGAAGAGGTATTTATTCGTCTATTAAAGGATGGATATCAAATAGAAGCAGGTAGGGACGAGGAGCATACTGGAGTATGGGTAGGAAACAATAAAATTACAGCTATTGGTTTAGCTGTTAAGCGGGGGGTAACCATGCATGGTTTTGCCTTTAATATCAATACCATCCTACAGCACTTTAACTACATTGTTCCCTGTGGCATAACCAACAAAGGGGTAACCTCTATGGAGAAGCTAATGGGAAGACCTATAGACTTTGATATCACTGCTCATGAAGTTTCATCCTACTTTTTAGAGGTGTTTGGTTATGATGATTTGGTGAGGGTTCAACTTGATAGCTTGCTGGGGAGGGATGTATAATGACATTAAAAAGAAAACCATCTTGGCTTAGGATTAAGGTACCCCAAGGTCAAAACCTAGACTATGTAAAAACCATTCTTTCGGATTATTCTCTGAATACCGTTTGTCAGGAGGCTAACTGTCCTAATAAGCTGGAGTGTTACAGCAAAAAAACCGCCACCTTTATGATACTAGGTAGGGAATGCTCGAGAAATTGTAGGTTTTGCAATATTTCCCATGGAGAGCTTCAACCTGTAGATGAAATGGAGGCCAATAATGTAGCTGAGGCTTCAGTTAAGCTAGGGTTAAAGCATGTAGTGGTTACCTCTGTAACGAGGGATGACCTTCCCGATGGAGGTGCCAGTCATTTTGCTGCTGTAATAAATGCCATAAAACTAAAAGATGCTAATATGATTATAGAGGTATTAATACCTGATTTCAGAGGAAGTGAGGAAGCCTTAAAAAAGGTTGTACTGGCACAGCCCCACATAATCAATCATAATGTTGAAACCGTTCCCCGATTATATGACGATGTTCGGCCAATGGCAGATTACAAGCAGTCTTTAAATCTCATAAAGCAGGTGAAGGAAATTAATAATAGGATTTATACAAAGTCAGGAATTATGGTAGGTATGGGAGAAACTGAAAAAGAGGTTACAAAGGTAATGAAGGATTTAAGAGAGGTGGGCTGCGACTTTCTTACCGTTGGACAATATCTTCCCCCTGGGAGAGACTACTATCCACTGGTAGAATATGTAACCCCCGAGACCTTTGAAAGGTATAAGGAAATAGGCATAAAACTGGGTTTTTCAGCTGTTGCCTCAAGTCCCCTTGTTAGAAGCTCCTATAATGCCGCTGAGATGATGGAGGGGAAATAGTAGTATATGAAGATTAATGTTGAATGTTAAATGTTGAATGTTGAATTATTGTAGCTTCGATAACGAAGCATTTATAGATTCTGTAGAATAGAAATATACTATTTATAGTTCCTTTATTGGAGTCGACAATTCATTCTAATCATTATATAATATAGTTGAATTACAAGATTGCTTATTTCCTTAACTTTATTAATCAGTATGCTAAGGAAAATAATTAATCCATTGCTTTTATTTTCAATTATATTAATTCTGATTAAAATTTTAAGTCTGGAGGGAATCTATATGAAGGAAATTGTGTTGGCTGGAGGGTGTTTTTGGGGTGTGGAGGCATACTTCAAAAGAATTAATGGAGTAGTAGACACTGAGGTGGGTTATGCCAATGGTCATGTGGAGAATCCCACCTATAAAGAGGTTTGTACATCCTTTACAGGTCATGCTGAGGTATGCAAAATAAAATACGACGAAGGAGTTATATCCCTTAAGGAGCTTTTAAATCGTTTTTGGAAAATTATCGACCCCACCGCCATCAATAGGCAAGGGCCAGATGTGGGCCATCAATACAGAAGTGGTATATTCTATGTTGATGAACAGGATTTAGACACCATCATGAAGTCTAAAGAAGAAGAGGCACAGAAGTATCAAGATGATATAGTAACAGAGGTAGAGGCCTTAAAGAGTTACTACCCTGCAGAGGAGTACCATCAAAAATATCTTGAAAAGAATCCTGGTGGGTATTGTCATATAGATTTAAGCAAATTTGATTAGACTGATGAAAAACTATCATCTGCTTTGTTGTTGCAAAAAGTCAGCAATCTTACGTATTTCTGTATACGCTGCAATCGCTGACTTTTTTTACGCCTCCCATCTGACAGTTTTTGATCAGTCTACATCTTGAACATTTTGTCTTCAATCTGAACAGGGAACTATTCCCTGTTTTTTTAAGTCTAAAAAGCAAGGGATGTAAAACTATTTGTAGAATAAGTATTAAAGAACAATTAAGAATTAAGAATTAAGAATTAAGAATTAAGAATTAAGAATGAATTAAGAATGAAGAATGAAAAATGAAGAATGAAGAAGTAGTGAAAAAAAGTAGTGTTAAAGAACGATGAAGAATTAGGAATGAAGAATGTAGAATTAGTGATAAAAAAGCAATTAAAGGGGAATGTTCAATTATGAAATTATTAAAGGCTGGGATCATATGCCTATTGATTATTGTGATAGTATTGGCTGTTATGGTTTTTAGAGATAGGATCCAAAGTGTAAATATCATAGAGGTACAGGCTGATCCCTACTCCTACGATGTGAAGGGGGCAGTTGAGGAATATCAGCTTCTAGAAAAGCTAAGGGAGGATAACAGTGAAGCAGCAATAGAAAAACTAAAAAGCCTTGTTGATTTAAAGAATGCCACTGGTTACCGGGCTAATATCATCCTTGCAGAAAAGCTTAAAGGTAGGGGTGAGGATTACACATCACACTACAAAAGGGCTTTGGATTTATTTGTAAATCAGGACCTTCAATTTAGTTTAGCTGAAGGCTTAATGGAATGGGAATATACCCAAGAAGCAATAGAGGCTTATATAAACCTCTTGCCAGCTGAAGATGCCATTGGTTCTCTGCTGCAATTGGGAAAGAATAAATGGGAAATTGCTAGACAATTGATAGTTGCTAAGCACTTTACTGCAGCTACCGAATACCTTCAAGAGGAGCTTCAGGATTCAGAGAATGATCCCTTGTATAAAAGCTTGTATGCCTTGCTATTGACATCCAGTGGAGATTATGATGCCGGTCTAGAGATTTTTCAAGATATTAAGGAAGTGATTATATCTGATAAAGAAATTTATTGGTGGTACGGCAGGGCTTTGGAGACAGTTGGTAAGCTGGAGGAGGCAATGGCTGTATATGAAGACCTTGATGGGAAGGGAAGCTATCGCTTTGGTTTACTCCTAGAAGGGTTGAATAGAAACTTAGAGGCTGCCAATGCATATGTTACCAGTGATTCAGATGTTTCTCTTTGGCGGGGAGCTAGACTACTAGATGAACTAAATCGTAAAGAGGAAGCCCTAGAGGTATATAAAAGGCTAGCCTATATGGAAGGTTCCTATCACGAGGATTCGGCCTATAGGGCTTATATCCTCCAAAAGGAATTACAGAAGCCCGTAGATGAAGAGATTGTAAACCTTCTCAAGAAATCCCCAGCATGGTCAGCTGCCATTGGAGTGGAGCCACAATGGCCAAGTCTACAGCCTTCTGCCTTCAGGAGACCTGAATTCCTTCAACGCTATGAAGATTATTTGGATGAGGGCTTATTGGAGATGGCAAACATAGAACATTCTATTGGAGAAAAATTTGCAACTAATCAAGAAAAGCTATACCTTGGAAGAGAAAATGTAGAGAGAGCTCAGTATTATAGAGGGGTAATATGGGGAATTAGAGCCATAAGGGAGGAACCCACCCTTGAAGGATATCAATTAGCTTACCAAAGACCCTTTGAAGAATTGGTTATGAAGGCTGCAGAGGAATTTCAAATAGATCCTTATCTTATTTGGGCTGTTATGAGGGAGGAAAGCCACTATAGACCAGAGGTCTTTTCGAGGGTAGGAGCAGTTGGCCTCATGCAAATTATGCCTGCAACTGGAGAAGATATTGC
This sequence comes from Alkaliphilus serpentinus, assembly GCF_009017255.1. Classification (GTDB taxonomy): domain Bacteria; phylum Bacillota; class Clostridia; order Peptostreptococcales; family Natronincolaceae; genus Alkaliphilus_D; species Alkaliphilus_D serpentinus. The sequence continues at coordinate 106,229 of NZ_WBZB01000014.1, forward strand.
TTCTAGGCTAAAGGTAGATTTCAATGATAGTCACCTGTTGAACCCAGAAATTAATATACGTTTTGGGGCCTATTATATAAAATTAATGTTAAACTCCTTTGAGGGAGACATGGATAGAGCTCTGGCTGCCTACAATGGTGGACCGGGTAATGTTAGGAAGTGGAGTAGAACCCATCTTGGTTCAACTAAAGAGGGCTTTCCGACGGCAATAACCTTCCTGGAAACCAGAAGGTATATAACAAAGGTAAAGAACTCCTATTACACATATAAGTGGTTATATCAAGAGTAGAAAAAAAGCTACTGAAATGAAATTAATTCAGTAGCTTTTAGTTTATTATATTGCCCAATTACCCCTTCTAAAAATAGGTAATTTGCTTCCATCGGAGGTTTCTCCATCTATATCCATATCTGGGGAACCAATCATAAAGTCTACATGAATCAAACTTGTATTGGCCCCCTTCTTTTCTAATTCCTCATGGCTAAGCTTTCCGCCATCCTTAATGCTTAGGGGATAGGCCATACCAATGGCTAGATGATTAGAAGCATTTTCATCAAACAAAGTATTGTAGAATATAATATTTGAGTTTGAAACCGGTGAATTATGAGGGACAAGGGCTATTTCTCCTAGATAATGGGAGCCCTCATCGGTTTCGATCATCTTTTTAAGGGTTTCATAGCCTATTTCAGCTGTGAAATCAACAATTCTACCCTTTTCAAAGGTGATTGAGAATTGATCAATTAGCTTACCACCATAGTTTAGAGGCTTTGTACTGGTTACGACACCATGAACACCTTCCTTCAAAGGCATTGTAAATACCTCTTCAGTTGGCATATTTGGTACAAATTCTATGTCATTGTTGCTATGCATTCCTCCGCCTATCCATATATGGTCTTCCGGAAGCTCAATGATTAAATCTGTTCCTGGCGCCTTTAGATAGAGCTTCTTAAAGGATTTATCGTTTAGGTATTCTAGCCTTTCCTTAAGGAGCCCCAAATGATCCTGCCAAGCCTTAATGGGATCCTCCTGATTAACTCGGGTAATCTTAAAAATCTTTTCCCATAATAAATCAACCCTATCCTGAGGGTTAACCTCTGGGAAAACCTTCGAAGCCCATTCATTGGTGGGTACTGATACAACTCCCCAGCATGTATTGCCAGATTGTATGTAACTTCTTAGTTCCTTAGATGCAACTGCAGATGCTTTATTTACCATTGCTACCCTTTCAGGATCCACTTCCTTTAAAAGGTCAGGGTTGGTAGCAGAAATAGATAAATAAGCAGCCCCCTCCTTAACCATTTCTAATAATCCATTGATCTTCCATTGGGGTACCGTCTTTAAGGTTTCTTCAGGAGCTAAAAGATATCTTATTAATGTACAATCCTCATCGTTCCACTCTATATGTACGTTTTTAGCCCCAGCTTCATAGGCAGCCCTGGTTACTTCTCTGGCAAATTCTGTAGCAGCTGTTGGGGTTTGTAGAATAAGAGTTTGACCCTCTTGAATATTAACTCCCACCTTCACGGCTAAATGGGCATACTTTTTTAGCATGGCCTTAAAATTTTCCATTTCTATTCCCTCCATATAAAAAAATTTATTTGTATATATTGTATCATGTTTATATAAGAAAACAAATATTACCCATACGAATCATGGATTTACCCTGCTATAGAAACACTTGTTCGACACAGACTTGTTTGATATACTTTAAAGGAGTATAGAAATTGCAAGTTGAAAGTTGAAAATTGAAAAATTGGAAGCTTTCATATACAAAAAATGAATGTTAAATGTTAAATGTTGAATGTTGAATTATGGATGCTACGATTCCTCGAAGCTCTAAAACAAATTCAAGGATTGAGAAAAATAAGCAGATAACCAAATCTCTGATTCATTAATCTACAAAAGATCCTATTCAATTAATTCCTAGAAGGGAATGGCTATAGATATGAATAAAGAAATCAACATCGCCATAAGAGAGCTAGTGGAGTTTGTCCTCATGGGGGGAGACTTGGACTTAACCTTCCAAGGTCCCAATCGAGGCCAAGAGGGAACACGGGGTCATCAAAAGCTACAAAAATGTTATCTACCTCAGGATGAAGCAGAGGTTTATATAAAGCATAGTGTTGATTATAAGAACATCATTTTTAATTTAACCGGACGTATAGATGGTGTACTAAAGAGAGATGAGGGTCTAGTGATAGATGAAATCAAAACCATCACCATCCCTGTAGAAGATCTTCATGAGAACTATAACCAACTCCATTGGGCCCAAGGGAAATGTTATGGCTATATTTATGCGTTGCAAAACAATCTCATTGAAATGAATATACAGCTTACTTATTATCATATTAAAACTGAAGAAATAAAAAGATATAAGAGGCTCTACACATTAATAGAACTGGAAACCTTCTTTTTTTCGCTATTAGAAGAGTACTTTTACTGGGCTGATACCATTAAGCAATGGGAAACAGTTAGAGATGAATCCATATTAAACCTAGAATTCCCCTTCGAAAGCTATAGAAAAGGTCAACGAAAAATGGCTGTAGCCGTTTATAAGACCATTAAGGAGAAGAAGCGGGTATTTATTCAAGCTCCCACAGGAATAGGAAAAACCATCTCCAGTATTTTTCCGACTGTAAAGGCAATGGCTGAGGGTAGGGTGACTAAAATCTTCTACTTAACTGCTAAGACCATAACAAGACAGGTGGCGGAGGAAGCCATATATAAAATGGTTAAAAAGGGCTTACGGCTTAAATTCGTTACCTTAACTGCCAAGGATAAAATATGCTTTGAAAAGGAAAGTAACTGTAATCCTCAGGATTGCAGCTTTGCAAAGGGCTATTACAATCGATTAAAGGATGCTTTAAAGGAAATCTTCCAAAGAGAAAGCTACGACAGAGGTACAATCGAAGAATATGCTAGAAAACACTCCATTTGCCCCTTTGAATTTTCTTTAGAGTTGACACTGTGGTCTGACTGTATTATTTGTGACTATAATTATGTATTTGACCCTAGAGTATATCTAAAACGTTTCTTCGAGGACCCTATAGGGAATAAATATACTTTATTGGTGGATGAAGCCCATAATCTAGTGGATAGAGCTAGGATGATGTATTCGGCTGAAATTTATAAAGGGAAGATCTTGGAAGGGAATAGGTATATCAAAACCAAAAACAAAGAAATTGCTAAGAGTCTAAATAAGCTTAATTCATTGATGCTAGACAAAAAGAAATCCATGGCAACAATAGAAGTTGCAGAAAAGGAAGAGCCGGTGGCCTTCTATCCTTTGATGAAGAAATTCATTACAGAGTGTGACACTTGGTTTGGAGAGCTTAAGGATATTGAAGTTGAGGAGGATTTTCTTCAGTTGTATTTTGATATTTTGGCATTTTTAAGAATCGCAGAGTTCTATCATGAGGGTTATGTTACTTATTATTCTACAGAGGATAAGGACATGAAGCTAAAGCTTTTTGCCATGGATCCCTCAAAGCTTTTGGCATCCGTTTTAAAACGTGTAAGTAGTGGAGTATTCTTCTCAGCAACCTTAACTCCTATGGCTTATTTTAAATATATATTGGGTGGAAGGGAGGAGGACAACATCCTTATGCTAGAATCTCCCTTCAAGGAAGAGAATCTATGCCTCTTGGTTGCAAAGGATATTTCTACAAGATATTATCATCGTCATGAAAGTTATGAAGGAATTGCAGAATACATTCATCATATGGTAAAGGAAAGAATGGGTAATTATCTTGTCTTCTTCCCATCTTATAAATACATGCATTCCGTTATGGAGGTTTTCGTTAATAAGTATCCCAATTATAAAATTATAAAGCAAGAAACAGAGATGAAGGAAGAAGAAAGGGAGGCCTTTCTAGAGGTATTTAAACCCCGAAATCATGAGGTTCTTATCGGGTTTTCCGTACTAGGGGGGATTTTTTCAGAGGGTATAGATTTGGTGGGAGATCGGCTTATAGGTGCAATGGTGGTGGGAGTAGGATTGCCCCAGCTATCCTTTGAAACCAATCTGATAAAGAAGTACTTTGATGATACTAGGGGATGCGGCTTTGATTATGCCTATAAGTTTCCAGGAATGAATAAGGTTTTACAGGCTGCCGGTAGGGTTATTCGGACAGAAGAGGATCGGGGGATGGTTTTATTAATAGACGATCGGTATATATCTCCGGGATATTACAACTTATTTCCTAAGGCCTGGAGACGAAGGAAGGAAGTTAATATTTCAAATGTAAATAAGGATGTTATGGAATTTTGGAAGGTGTAGTGTTAAAAAGAAAAAATTGTTAACATTTGTGTAATGAATCATATTGATTTTTGTTATACAATATAATTAATATAATAAATTTGCTCCTTAAGATTGACTACCCGCAGGTTATTAAAATTTACGGAGGGATGTTATTATGCTAAATGGTTTAAAGATTAGAGAACTACGAAGAATGAAAGGTTAAACCACATTGGATGTCTCGAAGTTCACACAGATATCCAAAAGCTATATAGAAGAGCTGGAAAGGGGAACCAAAATAAATCCTTCTTTAAACAAAGTGATATCCATCGCAGAGGTGCTAGGAGCAAAGATCGATGAGTTGATACTAAAGGCAGAATAAAAACAAAACAAGTGCTTACCATTATGGTAAGCACTTAATTCTTGCATAGAAAAGAACTAATTTTTTTGCTTAAGCACAGTTTTATTTACATTACCCTAGACAGATTAAATGAAGTATAGCTGTCTAAGGCCTTTTGTCGGCTTTCTTCAACTTCGTGAAGCAACCGTTCTTTTACTAATGCAGCTTCGTCATAACTAGTTGCAGTATTAATCTTAATATTAAAGTTATAAGATCCTATTTTAAATTTTAAATTTCTCATTATTAAAACCTCCTATTATTAAATCCTCATTAAAAAATGTGAGTCTTGTTTTATAATTTTTCAATCTTTTCTTCTTCATGGTATTTACCCTTTCCCGTAATTAAAATAGATTCATAGCAATATTTCTATGATATTCATCCTTTTTTCTAAGGGCTTCAGTTATTCTTTCCTCTGTTTGTAAGGATTTTTGCAGCTTCATATTTCTCTCAGTTATATTTCTTTTTATATCTAAATTTATAATCCCTAATGATAAATTGATTACAGACATTTATATCTACCTCCATTATTTTAATTTTTACATTCTGACAAAATCCATTGAAAAATCTTTTAAATAACTTTCCTGTCTTTTCAAAGCTTCATTGATATTGATTTCTGCTTCTATTGCTCTTTGTTGCTTGGTATGATTTTCTGCTACAGATTTATTAATATCAAGGTTCATATGAAAAGAGCTAATTTTTAATGATAAGTTCATTGCTGTCATTTATATCTACCTCCTCTATTACACCCTACCCCTTGGGCCAATTACAGCATATTACCTCAAGTTCTATTTTGCTACTGAAATAAAATTTATTGTAAACTCATTGAGGTAAGCATCTTTTCTTCTAGAGTCTTCATCTACTCTAGCTTCAGCCTGGATGGCCCTCTTCAATCTTAAACTACTTTCCCTTAAATACTTCTTAATGTCTAAGCTTATACTATAGGAACGAATTTTTATTTCTAATGACATTTTATATCTACCTCCCATAACCCTTTTTCAAACTTCTTTGGCCCTGAAAACTACAATATTTGGTTTATAGATGAATCTAAAATATAGCTTTCTTTTCTTTCTAGAGCTTCCCCTATCAATGCTCCAGCCTTAATAGCTTTTTGTCTTTTCATATATCAGCCTTCAAGCTTTTCTTTATATCGAGATCTATATGAATTGAACTCATTTTTAATCTAAAATTCTTTACTGACACATTCATCAGCCTCCTCTTATTTAGATAACATACTATGATTATCCAACATTTAATAACTAGAAAGGTTAAATGATTATTAATTTCTATTAATTTTTTGGTAAAATCCCCTAGATAAAATATGTATTAACCTAACTAAATTATTATTTTTAATCCTTTACTTAAAGCCATTATTTGAAACACCATGCTATCATCTCCCTTAAAACAGTTTGTTATACTTAGAAATTCAAATAAAAAGAAGCCAGGGTTGAACCCATGGCTTCAAAAGCACCATTAATAAGTATGTATTGAAGGTAATTCCTCAAAAACATAACAAAACCATAGGTTCATAGTGATACGACCCATGGTTCCAACAACAAAACTATCTTGTATATTATGTCAGAAACACAAGCCGTGCATCAATATTTAATTGGCAACCGTAGAAATCTCTTCCCTTACTCATTAACATAATCATCTGTGCACGACCTCCCTTCGGAAATTTAATTTCTAATTTTTACTACTTTTTCATTATAATTGGTAATAGATTTTTTAGCAACCCCTAAAAAGCATTTGTAATAATACTGTAATTTTTAGATTATTTGGAATCATCTGGCATGTAATAATAACCGTTGACATATTCTATAAAGTATACTAAAATGACCATGTGGTCATTAAGTTGAAAAGGGAGATGATTTCAATGAATGATGTATTCCTAAATATAAAGGAGAGCAAAAGAAATCGAATCATTCAGGTGGCTATAAAGGAGTTTGCTGAATATGGCTATGAAAATAGTTCAACAAACAGAATGGTAGAAGAAATGGGGATCTCTAAAGGAAGTCTATTCAAATATTTTAAAACCAAGGAAGATTTATACTTATTCATAGTAGATCTAGCCATACAAGAAGTTTTAAATACAATAAAGGTAGATATCAAGAAGCTTCCCCTTGATCTTATAGAAAGGGTTGTATTATTAGCTGCTGTTGAGTTAGATGCTTATATTAAAGAGCCTAATCTTTTCAAGATTTTTAAAGATGCCTTTATGGATAATAATTCAGAGCTGTCAAAAAAACTCCTCTCAAAATATTCAGTTAGAGCAGAGGATACCTTTATGTGTTTAATGGAGGGCTGTGACTTTTCTATTCTAAAGGTAGACAAAGCCACAGCTATAAAGGCCCTTCAATGGATCCTTGAAGGATATAATAAGGAGTTTGCTAAGTCATTTAATATGAATAAGCCTATAGAAAGCCTAAAAGAAGAATACATAAAGGGCTTAGAGGAGTATTTGAAGGTATTAAGAAGGGGAATTTATAGTGAGGGAGGAGATTAGAATGTTTGGAATTAATAATGGATCCATAGAAAGTTCTACAGGGGAGATGGCTTATGTAGCCTTCGGTAAAGGGAAGGAAGCTTTATTCATTATTCCTGGCCTATCAGATGGAATTCAAACCGTTAAGAACAAAGGTCTTTTACTATCCTGGTATTATAAGGTTTATGCAGAACATTATAGGGTGTATGTTATCAGCAGACTTAGGCCTACCCCCCAAGGCTATACCACCAAGGATATGGCTAAGGATATTATATATGCAATGGATAAACTGGATAAAAATGCAGCCAGCATTGTGGGATTTTCCATGGGGGGTATGATTGCTCAATATGTTGCTATAGATTACCCAGAAAGGGTGAAAAAATTGGTTATAGGTATTTCTATTTCTAAGCCAAATGAAACCCTTAAAAAGGTGGTTGGTAAGTGGATACGATATGCCATAGAAGATGATTATGGTGCTTTAACCCTTGATACTATGGAAAAAACCTTTACTCAAAAGCATTTACGAAAGTATCGGCCCTTTTATCCAATTATCAAAAGGATGGGTAAGCCTTTGTCTTTGGTAAGCTTTATTGTTCAAGCCAATGCATGTATAGAGCATAATTCTTATGGAGAGCTCTCTAAAATCAAAGCTCCCACTTTGATTATTGGTGGAGATGAAGATTATGTAGTGGGCCCTAACACATCAGAAGAAATGGCAGATATGATTCGCGACAGTAAGCTGATTCTTCTTAAGGGCCTAGGCCATGGAGCATATGAAGAAGATAAAAAATTTAACGAGAGAGTTCTTAAGTTTTTGTTGAAGGAAGATTAAAAATTTCATTAACTAAAAAACCTATTTACACTAGAAAATAATAGGATAGAATGCATTTAATTTAATAAAAACTTATCAAGAACTAGGGGAGAGAGTTGGCTCTGTGATCCTATACCAACCTACTAAATAGTAAGGTGGTCCTGCTAACAACGATAAGAAGAAATCGTAATTCTATTGTAATAAAACCTTCTTAGCGATGTTAAGAAGGTTTTTTTATTGCTTATTTTACCTTTACACTAAAAACTATATAAAATTCTTATCAAGAGAGGTGGAGGGTAAATCAGTCTTTTATTTCTAAATAAATAATTGTACATCCGATGTTAAGGCATCCTGTAAATAGTCCTTTGCATCTACAATCTCTAGCTCTGGGATAAACTCCTCTTTTTTAAAGCCCATTACCTCCATTGATAGCTTGCATCCATAAAACTTTACGCCCTTATTTCTAGCTCCCTTTAGGAAGGCTGGAAGGGTAGGTGCATCATCATCTGTCATCATAACCTTAAGCATTTCCTTTCCCATACCGGCGAAGTTCATCCTTGAAAGGGGAAGGTCTTCTGGGCCCTTTGGTGTCATTACACAAAACATCTTTTCAAATAGGGTTTTATCTTCAAGGCTCATTTTTTCTGGATCTCTAACCAACATCAATCCCCAGAAGGCAAAAAATATGGTAACATCAATATCTATTTCTTTAGCACTATTTGCAAGAATTAAAGCGGCAATAGCCTTATCGTACTCGCCACTAAACAGAATTAGATTCAACTTTTTTTTCAAGACCAACAATCCCTTCATAATTTTATACCTTTATTATCTGTAAATATTAAAGGATTTATTAGGTCTTTTATTTCTAATGGGATGGAAAATACAAATCCTCTGCATCCTTATAGAGGTTATAATAATATCCCTTATTTTCGGCAATTTTATGAATCATTTCAGTCAATTGATCAACTTCACGATGGGTATTGTAAAACCCAAAGGAGATTCGCACCATCCCAGGATGGGGCATGTGGGGGTATTGAATCCTTCTCTCCATTTCAGCTGTAGGGATTTCCAACAGCCTTTGAACATATGGATGGGCGCAGAAACAACCACTCCTTACGGCTATTCCCCCTTCATAGGACAATATCTTGGCTGTAACTTCATGGGGCAATCCTTGAATATTAAAGGGAATAATGGCAACTCTATTGCTACTATCAGACTTCGGTCCGTATAATTCTACTCCCTCTATGATGCTTAGTCTTTGGAGGGTATAATCTGTTAAGGCCTTCTCATGATTTACAATTTCCTTCATACTGATAGATTTTAAGGTTTTAATAGCAGATGAAAGAGCAACTACTCCCATAAGATTAGGGGTGCCGGCCTCTTCTACCCCTGGCAGACCGGTCCATTTTATGTAATGATGGGTGACTAAATCAACTGCCCCGCCTCCTGTAATAAGGGGAGGTTCTTTAAAGAGGTCCCTTCGGCCAATTATAATGCCTGTACCAAAGGGGGCATACATCTTATGGCCAGAGAAGACTAAGAAATCGATTCTTCCCTTTGATGAGGGAAGATTGATATCCACTGTTTCGTGGGGTACAAGTTGGGCTCCATCCACCAGGAGCTTGGAATTGTAAGTATAACAGAGGTCACCAATGATATTTAATGGGTTTATAACTCCAGTAACATTTGATGCTCCTGATACAGCCACCAGCTTTTTGTTGGCCTTATACCTCTTGAGCTTTCCTTCTAAATCATCTAATTTCAGCCTTCCTACTTCATCAACTTCAACATATTCAATCCTATTGTTTTTCCTCCAAGGAAGATCATTTGAATGGTGCTCCATTGAGCTACATAGTATTACATCATAATCATTAAAAACACTGTAGGCAATCTTATTAATTCCCTCTGTGGTATTTTTTACATATATAACGGTATATAAAGATGAATCACCATTAACAAATTCTAAGATGAGGTTTCTAGAGGATTCATAAATGTGAGAGGAAAATTGTGATTTATATCCAGTACCTCTATGGATTGAAGAATACCATGGAGCAAAGTCATTTACCTCTTTTAAAACAGACTTCAGGGGAGGGGTTGTAGCTGCATTATCGAAATTGATGGCAGTTACAAATCTACCCTTTGGTAGCTGAATTTTCGTATCTGCCCCCATCACGAGGCTTCTGTAAAACTGGGGGATGTAATCCCTTTTCATTAAATCACCACCTATAAAAATACCTTTCAAAATCATAGTATTCAGAGGCAGGTGAAATGTGATTAAATAGAAAAACCCATCCTAAGGATGGGCTTTAGATTATATATGAAGCTCTACAGGATACTTTTCCTTTAGGGCTTCTACTTTATCTAAGAAGAGTTGCTGTTGTTTTTGTGCCAATAGCTGTTGGGATAATTGATCCTTTACATCATCAAAGCTTCGGGTAGCTTCAGATTTTTTATCGGTTATTTCAATGATGTGATAGCCAAATTGAGTCTTAACTGGTTGACTAAGCTCATTTAACTTCAAATCAAAAGCAGCAGCTTCAAATTCAGGCACCATTCTTCCTTTAGTAAAATAGCCTAAGTCTCCACCGTTGGCATTGGAAGGGCACTTAGAATACTTATTAGCGGCTTCCTCGAAGGATAATCCTCCCTTTATTTCGTCAATAACCTTTAAAGCAGACTCTTCACCCTCTACAAGAATATGTCTTCCACGAAGGGACTCAGGTGCTTTAAACTGAGCTGGATTATTGTCATAATAAGCCTTTAGTTCAGATTCATCAACATCGGCATTTGCAATGGCTTTATTAATTGCATATTGCTTTAGAAGGCTTGTTTTAAGTCTCTCAACCTCTGCTATGTATAATTCGTCATTTTGAAGATTATGATCTAAGGCATCTAAATATAGAAGCTCTTGGTTAACCAATTCTTCTATAAGTCTTTTTTTTCCATCTTCAGAATAATATTTCATGGCCTGCTGAGGGTCAATATTATTTAATATAGTATCTACATCATTTTGGGTAATGACCTTTTCTCCTACTACTGCTAAGACATTTTCCTTTTTCATAAATTAAACGCTCCTTTATATAATTAGTTTCCATGCCATCATATCAAAAAATAGTATGAATGTCCAACTCATATGGAAGTATACAATTGAATAAATTTTCATGATGATCTCTATGGGGTTATCATCCTAATGATGGTGTATAAAGATTGATAAATAAAAAATATAGCTATACTTTTAGCATTTTTATGATAAAATATTCAATAAATAAATATTTACAAGGAGTCGATACAATGAATATACCACCACTACGTATAGGGAACCTGGTAGCACCTATCCCCATTATACAAGGTGCCATGGGGGTTGGGGTTTCCCTATCCAGCTTGGCCTCAGCAGTAGCAAATGAAGGGGGAATTGGTGTTATCTCTGGTGTTCAAATAGGCTTTAGAGAGGATGGCTTTGAAACCAACAATGATGAGGCTAATGTAAGGGGATTAAAAAAGGAAATAAGAAGAGCCAGGGAATTGAGTCCTAAGGGGATTCTAGGTGTAAACCTTCTTGTGGCTATAAATAATTATAAGGATATGGTTAAAGCTGCCGTGGAGGAGAAAATAGATTTAATCATTTCTGGAGCTGGCCTGCCAACAGAATTACCCATGCTGGTTAAAAACACCTCCACAAAAATTGCCCCAATAGTATCATCGGGAAAGGCAGCAGCCCTCATCACCAAGCTCTGGCAAAGGAAATTTGATTATACCCCCGATATGGTAATAGTTGAGGGGCCTGAGGCAGGAGGACACTTAGGCTTTTCTATGGAGGATTTAGAAAGTAAGACAATTCCTCCTTTGACAGAAATCGTAAAAGAGGTTATAGAGGCTTTAAAGCCCTTTAAAGGAGGGGCCGATATACCCGTTGTTGCGGCAGGAGGCATCTATACTGGTAAAGATATAGCCGATTATCTAAAAATAGGTGCTGCGGGGGTTCAAATGGCCACTAGATTTGTTGCAACCCATGAATGCGATGCTGACCCCAGCTATAAGGAAGCATACATAGATTCGGAATTTGAGGACATTAAGCTTGTGAAAAGCCCTGTAGGGATGCCCGGGAGGGCCATAAGAAATCCCTTTATTAAAGCCCTTGAAAAGGATAATATCCCTATAAATAAATGCTACAATTGTTTAAGACCATGTAACCCAGCAGATAGCCCCTATTGTATATCAACTGCTTTAATTAATGCAGTGAAGGGGGATTTAGAAAAAGGGTTAATCTTTGTAGGTCAAAACGCATATAAGTTGAAGGAAATTGTTTCTGTAAAAGAGCTTATGCAACAGCTGGTTGAAGAGACTAACGCGTCTTTAGCTTATTAGATATAAATTTATAAGTTTTTCTTCAAAGAACTATTGGTTTAAGAATACTTAAAAATGCAAATAATAGAACCCCAGACAGGGGTTTTTTTATTGCTTATAAACAAAAATGTCTATTTACTTAAATGCTATCTGTTAATTTTAATACATAATAAAATATTTATATGCATAAAAACAACTATTAGGATTAAGAATGTCACTCCTGTAATGATAGAAAAATATATTGATATAACAGCATCCATAATGTATAATCTTTATAATGTTATTTATAAACTTTTTGTAATAATGATGAATATATATACATGTCATACATTTTAATTTGGAGGTAAGAAAATGGAAATTAAAAAATTTAAGAGGGTTTTAGTTGCTAATCGAGGAGAAATAGCCATTCGGGTTTTTAGAGCCTGTAATGAATTGGGAATTCGTACAGTGGCTATTTATTCAAATGAGGATAAGACCTCTCTATTTAGAACAAAAGCAGATGAATCCTATTTAATTGGTAAGAATAAAGGACCGGTAGAGGCTTATCTAAGCATAGATGAGATCATTAGTCTTGCTCAGAAAAAAGCCGTCGATGCCATACATCCAGGCTATGGTTTCTTATCAGAGAACCCTGAGTTTGCAAGAAAGTGTAAAGAGGCGGGTATCGTCTTTATAGGTCCTGACTATACCGTAATTGAAAAGATGGGAGATAAAATACAATCTAAGATTGTGGCTAGAGAGGCCAATGTACCAACCATTCCGGGAGTTGAAAAGCCCATAGCAACGGAGGAGGAAGCCAAGGAGTTTGCAAATTATTGTGGCTACCCTGTTATCGTCAAGGCTGCAGCTGGTGGCGGTGGAAGGGGAATGAGGATTGTTCATAAGGAATCTGATTTAATTCCTTCTTACTATAGTGCTAAAAATGAAGCCAAAAAAGCCTTTGGCATAGATGACATTTTTATTGAAAAATATCTTGAAAAGCCAAAACACATAGAGGTACAGGTTTTGGGAGATCAATACGGAAACATGGTCCACCTATATGAAAGGGATTGCTCTATTCAAAGAAGACATCAAAAAATTATAGAATTCACTCCTAGTATTACAATTACCCAGGAAAAAAGGAAGGAGATCTGTAATGATGCAATAAAAATTGCCAAGGCGGTGGGCTATAGCAATGCAGGAACAGTAGAATTTCTTGTAGATAAATATGGAAACCATTATTTTATTGAGATGAATCCGAGAATACAAGTGGAGCACACCGTTACAGAAATGGTAACGGGAATCGATATCGTACAAAGTCAGATCCTAATAGCGGAAGGATATCCTCTAGATTCTCAAGAGGTGGATATAAAAAGTCAAGAAGCTGTTGAGGTAAATGGATATGCTATTCAATGTAGGGTTACAACGGAGGATCCAGCCAACCAATTTGCCCCTGATACTGGAAGAATCGATGTTTATAGAAGCGGCTCTGGCTTTGGAATTCGTTTAGATGGAGGAAATGGCTTTACTGGAGCTGTGATAAGCCCCTACTATGATAGCTTATTGGTAAAGGTATGCTCCTGGTCAAGAACCTTTGAGGATGCCATTCGTAAATCTATAAGATCCGTTAAGGAGCTAAAGGTTTCGGGGGTAAAGACAAATTCAGCCTTTTTAATTAATGTACTAAACCATGAGGCCTTTTTAAAGGGTGAATGTCATACAGATTTTATTGCCGAAAATCCATCCCTATTTGATATAGCCCCTAAAACTGATAAAGAGCTTAAAGTACTTAAATATATTGGGGATAAGGTTGTAAATGAAACCCAGGGGATAAAAAAGGAGTTTGATGTGCCGGTTGTTCCAAGGTTTGTTAAGGCCAATGGGCTACAGGGAACCAAGCAAATCCTAGATAGTGGTGGCCCAGAAGGATTGGTAAAATGGATTAAAGAACAAAGACGTCTCCTTTTAACGGATACCACCATGAGGGACGCCCATCAATCCCTTATGGCCACAAGAGTCAGGACTAGGGATATGGTAAAGATCGCCAAGGCCACCTCTGTTTTAGCAAAGGAGTTATTCTCTGTAGAAATGTGGGGAGGAGCTACCTTTGATGTGGCCTATAGATTTTTAAAGGAAGATCCTTGGGTAAGGCTTCAGGAGCTAAGGCGAAGGATGCCAAATATCTTATTTCAAATGCTACTAAGGGGCAGTAATGGTGTGGGATATAAAAACTACCCGGATAATGTCATAAGGGAGTTTATAAAGGAATCGGCAGCCTCTGGTATTGATCTTTTTAGAATTTTTGATTCCCTCAACTGGTTAAAGGGAATGGAGGTAGCCATAGATGAGGTATTAAAGCAAAATAAAATTGCTGAGGCGTGCATCTGCTATACTGGGGATATATTAGACATCAATCGAGATAAATATAGCCTACAGTACTATGTGAATATGGCAAAGGAAATTGAAAAAACAGGAGCCCATATATTAGCCATCAAGGACATGTCGGCCCTATTAAAGCCCTATGGGGCGCAAAAGCTGATAAAGGCCCTTAAGGATGCGGTTTCTATGCCGATTCATCTTCATACCCATGATAGTAGCGGAAATGGGATTGCTACAGTTCTAATGGCAGCAGAAGCTGGAGTGGATATTGTTGATACAGCAATAAACAGCATGTCGGGATTAACAAGCCAACCAGCCCTTAATTCAGTAGTGGCGGCTTTAGAGAATGCAAATAGGGACACCGGGCTAGACCTTGAAGCTATAGAAGATATTTCTAGATACTGGGCAGCAGTAAGGCCAGTTTACAGCAAATTTGAATCGGATTTAAAATCTGGGACTACCGAGGTATACAAATATGAGATCCCCGGTGGCCAGTATTCCAACCTTAAGCCTCAGGTTGAGAGCTTTGGTTTGGGACACCGATTTAAGGAAGTTAAGGAAATGTATAAAACTGTAAATGAAATGGTGGGAGATATCGTTAAGGTTACCCCCTCCTCAAAAATGGTTGGGGATATGGCAATATTCATGGTGCAGAATGACTTAACACCTGAAAATATATACGAGAAGGGTAAGGATTTAAACTACCCAGATTCAGTAGTTTCCTATTTTAAAGGAATGATGGGTCAGCCTATGGGTGGCTTTCCAGAAAAGCTGCAGCAGCTGGTTCTAAAGGGTGAAGAGGCAATAACCATAAGACCTGGGGAAATGTTGCCTTCAGAGGACTTTGATAAAATAGGCCAGTTGCTAAATACTAAGCTTGGTATCGAAGGAACCATGAAGGAAAAGCTAAGCTATGCTTTATATCCAAAGGTTTTTGAGGACTATGTAGCCTATATTAAGGAATATGGGGATTTAAGCCCTATGGGTAGTGATGTTTTTTTCCATGGATTAAACGAAGGGGAAACCTGTGAGGTGGAAATTGCAGAGGGTAAGACTCTAATTATAAAGCTGCAGGAGATTGGAAGATTAGATATCAATGGTAATAGAAATGTAGTCTTCGAGGTTAATGGCAATCGAAGGGAGATATCCATCCCTGATAAAGCCAGTGGTTCGGCTCAAGTGGCGGAGTTCACCAAGATGGCTAATTCTGAGGACCCTATGGAGATTGGCGCCAGTATTCCAGGAAATGTGGTAAAGGTTTTGGTGAAAGAGGGAGACAAAATTGAAGAGGGTCAAAGTCTAATGGTTGTTGAAGCCATGAAGATGGAGACCAATATCCTTTCATCGGTTAAAGGTGAGGTTGAGACCATATTTGTTAAAGAAAAGCAGCAGGTTAAGTCTGGAGAGCTATTAATCAAACTTAAATAAAAAATGAAAAGGAAGCAAGGGGACGGTTCAGGACCAGTTTTTCACTGGTCCCCAACCGTCCCCTTGCTTCTTTAAAATATTTCATCATGGTTTTAGAAGGAAAGCAGGGGGCAGAGGAAGAATCTATATAGTAACCAAAGAATGGAGGTATTGATATGACTACGATAAAGGAAAATAGAGAATTTTTAAAGGCAAACTTTTCTAAGCTGGAGGAGATCGAAACCCATCAAAAGGCGGGCCTGCCCCAACCACCATTGGAAAAGGAATGGACCGGGGGAGGTTTAATAGATTTACCAGAAGTAAATGAGGATCTATTAAAGGAAAGAGATGTATTTAAAATTTTAAAGAATAGAAGAAGTGAAAGAAAATATATTGATTACCAATTATCTCTAGAGGAGCTATCCTTTATTCTGTGGGCAACCCAAGGGGTAGATGAAATAAAGGGAGATCACTATGCCACTCTAAGACCTGTTCCTTCAGGAGGAGCTAGACATCCCTTTGAAACCTATATAGTTGTAAATAATTTAGCTAACCTCAAACCTGGGTTGTATAGATATCTTGCCTTAAGCCATAAGCTCGGATTTATTTCTAATATTGAGGAGGCAGAAGAAAAAGTAACAAAGGCCACCCGCGGACAAAAGTTTGTTGGAAAGGCCCCAGTGGTACTATTTTAGAGCTGTATACCCTATAGAAGTGAATGGAGATATGATGTAGCAGCCCATAAAACAATGCTTTTAGACGCAGGGCATTTATGCCAAAACCTTTATATAGCTTGTGAAGCTTTGGATTTAGTTACCTGTGCAATTGCTGCTTATGATCAAAGGCTTGTAGATGACCTATGCCAATTAGATGGTGAGAATGAATTTATTATCTACCTTGCGCCAGTTGCAAAGGTATAACGTGAGCTTTCATAAATAAAGTATGTCTTAGACAAATAAAATATTTTAATGAATATGTTATAAAAATAGTACAGGGAGACATCTTTGTACTATTTTTATAATTAACAATAGGGTGTACTGGATAAATTAACAAAAATTACAAAATAGAGAAATTAGGTGCAAGAATTAAAATTAATTAACATATTATTTAGAGTTAGAAGAAGGATATCAAACACCTATAACGAAGTATTAACTATGCTTGAGGATATGTAAAGAGAGGTTAACTATGGGTAAAAATATTGAGTTAAAAATCTTAAAGGAAAAGATCGAAGAATTTAGAGGAAGACTCAACAAGTTGGTTGAGAATGGGAGGTTTGATGAAGAAGACACCCTTGCCCTTAGTCAAGAAATTGACTTGTTACTATTGGAGTATATAAGGTTGCAAAGGGAAGTTGAAAACTAATTTTTTTAAAACATATTGCCATTTAATCTAAAGACTGATTAGATGCAATTTTTTTAAAGGATAAATTGGTATTACCATCTCCAACCCATAGCTGTTAGTATACAAGTTCTTTTATTTAATAAAAGATTTGAACTAGAATGAATCAAGTGGAGCATAAAAGCATAGGTATCTATAAAAAGATCGAATTATTAAAAAGTTACAAAAAAGTTGAAATTCTAAAAAAAAATCCACTATAAAAAGCAATTTATTTATTATATAATGTAATGTATACAAGATACATTGTTTCTATCAAAGATAGAACAATTAATATTATATAAATTAAAGGAGGAAATACAATGGCTAGAAAGATGAAAACCATGGACGGTAATGCTGCTGCGGCTTACGTTGCATATGCCTTTACTGATGTTGCAGCAATTTACCCCATAACCCCATCATCCAACATGGCGGAAAATGTTGATGAGTGGAGCTCTTATGGACAAAAGAACATCTTCGGGCAAACAGTTAAGGTTACTGAAATGCAATCTGAAGCAGGTGCGGCAGGTGCAGTACACGGATCATTAGCTGCAGGTGCTTTAACTACCACTTTTACTGCATCACAAGGATTATTATTAATGATTCCCAACATGTTTAAAATCGCCGGAGAATTATTACCAGGTGTATTCCATGTAAGTGCTCGTGCTGTTGCAGGACATGCATTATCCATTTTTGGAGATCATTCTGATGTTATGTCAGCTAGACAAACAGGATGTGCTTTATTAGCAACTGGAAGTGTTCAAGAGGTTATGGACTTAGGTGGAGTTGCTCACTTAGCTGCAATCAAAGGAAAAATTCCATTTATCCACTTCTTCGATGGTTTTAGAACCTCCCATGAAATGCAAAAGATTGAAGTTATTGAATATGACGAGTTTGCAAAGCTATTAGATTGGGACGCAGTAAAAGCCTTTAGGAATAATGCATTAAATCCAGAAAATCCTGTTTTGAGAGGTACAGCTCAAAATCCAGATATCTTCTTCCAAGCTAAGGAAGCGTCTAACAGATACTATGATGCAATACCTGATCTAGTAAATGATTATATGAAGGATATAAGCAAGCTAACTGGTAGACACTATGCTCCATTTAACTACTATGGAGCGGAAGACGCTGAAAATCTTATCATTGCAATGGGTTCAGTAACGGATACTATTGAAGAAACCGTTGATTATCTTCTAGCCAAAGGAGAAAAGGTTGGAGTTGTTAAGGTTCACCTTTACAGACCATTCTCTGAGAAATATTTCTTTGATGTATTACCAAAAACCGTTAAGAAAATTGCTGTTTTAGATAGAACTAAGGAGCCAGGCGCTATAGCTGAGCCCCTACACCTTGATATTAAATCTATATTCTTTAATAAGAAGGATGCACCGATTATTGTAGGTGGTAGATATGGATTAGGCTCTAAGGATACTACACCTGCTCAAATAGTTGCTGTTTATAACAATCTTAAGGCTGATGAGCCAAAGGATCGATTCACTATAGGAATCGTTGATGATGTAACAAATACATCATTAGCTATGATTGACAATATAAATGCAGCACCCAAGGGAACAATTCGCTGTAAGTTCTGGGGCTTAGGTTCTGATGGTACCGTTGGAGCAAATAAGAGTGCCATTAAGATCATTGGTGATAATACTGATATGTATGCACAGGCATACTTCTCCTATGATTCTAAGAAGTCTGGTGGTGTAACCATCTCCCACTTAAGATTTGGACACAAGCCTATTAAATCTACTTATCTTATAGATGAAGCTGATTTTGTAGCTTGCCATAATCAAGCCTATGTTAACCAATATGATCTATTAAAGGGTCTTAAAAAGGGTGGAACCTTCCTGTTAAACTGTATGTGGAAGCCTGAAGAATTAAGCGATAAGTTACCAGCTGCAATGAAGAAATATATCGCAGATAATAATATAAACTTCTATACCTTAGATGCAACCAGCATCGCTGCTGAAATAGGCTTAGGTGGAAGGATCAACATGATTATGCAATCTGCCTTCTTTAAGCTTGCTGAGGTTATTCCCCTTGAAGATGCAGTTAAGTATCTGAAGGATGCAGTTGTTGATGCCTACGGTAACAAGGGTGAGAAAATTGTTAATATGAACAATGCTGCTATTGAAAGAGGAGTAGATGCTCTTGTTAAGATCGATGTAGCAGCTGATTGGACAGATGTGAAGGATGAAGCCGCTGCAACAAAGGAAGAGCCAAACTTTATTAAAAATATTCTAAGACCTATGAATGCTCAAAATGGTGATTCACTACCAGTTAGCACCTTCGTAGGAGCAGAGGATGGAACCTTCCCATTAGGTACATCAGCCTTTGAAAAACGTGGAATAGCTGTTAACGTACCAGAGTGGATGAAGGAAACCTGTATTCAATGTAACCAATGTTCCTATGTATGTCCCCATGCGGCAATTAGACCTTTCCTTCTAGATGAAGAAGAGGTAAAGAATGCACCACAGGGTATCGAAACCCTTAAGGCCATGGGTAAGGAATTTGATGGACTACAATATAGAATTCAAGTAAGTCCATTGGATTGTACTGGATGTGGAAACTGTGCAGACATATGTCCAGCACCAAAGGGTAAAGCATTGGTTATGCAGCCTGTTGAACCGCAAATAGAAGCACAAAAAGAAAATTGGGATTATGCTGTTACAGTAACAGACAAGTCTCATTTAACCAATATAGAAACCGTAAAGGGAAGCCAGTTCGCTACACCATTATTTGAATTCTCAGGAGCATGTGCAGGCTGTGGAGAAACTCCATATGTTAAGCTAATTACTCAGTTATTCGGTGATAGAATGATGATTGCCAATGCTACTGGTTGTTCATCTATTTATGGTGGTAGTGCACCGTCAGTGCCCTTCTGTAAGAACGGAGAAGGTAGAGGTCCAGCATGGGCGAACTCACTATTTGAAGACAATGCTGAGTATGGCTATGGTATGGCCCTTGGAGTACAACAAATTAGAAATAGATTAGCAGATATTATGACTGAAGGATTAGAGTCTAATCTGCCAGAAGATTTAAAGGCTGCCTTTAAAGCTTGGTTAGAAGCTAAAGAGGAAGGTAAGGCTTCTAAGGAAGCAACCTATAAAATCCTGCCATTGTTAGAAGGATCTAAAGGCAACCCAATTATTGATGAGATCATTGAAAAGAAACAATATCTAATTAAGCAATCTCAATGGATTGTTGGTGGAGACGGTTGGGCCTATGACATTGGATTTGGTGGACTTGATCATGTTATTGCAACTGGTGAGGATGTAAATATCCTTGTAATGGATACAGAGGTTTACTCCAACACAGGTGGTCAATCTTCTAAGGCAACTCCAACGGCTTCAATTGCAAAGTTTGCTGCCTCTGGAAAGAAAACCAAGAAGAAGGACCTTGGTATGATCGCTATGAGCTATGGATATGTTTATGTAGCGCAGGTAGCAATGGGAGCAGACAAGAACCAATTAATTAAGGCCATGAAGGAAGCAGAAGCCTATAAGGGTCCATCAGTGGTCATTGCCTACTCACCATGTATCGCCCATGGAATTAAAGCAGGTATGGGTAAAACACAAGAGCAATCAGCTAAAGCTGTTGAGGCAGGCTATTGGCACCTATATAGATTTAATCCTGAGCTTAAGGAACAAGGAAAGAATCCATTTATCCTTGACTCTAAGCCACCAAAAACCTCCTTTAAGGACTTCTTAAAGGGAGAAGTTCGTTATGCATCCTTAATGAATGCCTTCCCAGAAGCTGCCGAAGAATTATTTGACAAAGCCGAGAAGGAAGCTAAGGAAAGATAC
This sequence comes from Alkaliphilus serpentinus, assembly GCF_009017255.1. Lineage (GTDB taxonomy): Bacteria > Bacillota > Clostridia > Peptostreptococcales > Natronincolaceae > Alkaliphilus_D > Alkaliphilus_D serpentinus. Next base: position 127,449 of record NZ_WBZB01000014.1, read on the forward strand.
GAAACCTACTACAAGCTTGCCGACGCACAATAAATATAATTGATCTAAGAGACTAGGCTATGGCCTAGTTTCTTTTTGTACTAAGAAAACCACCTGCTATGCGGGTGGTTCCAAAAAGCTTTCAGCTATGAGGAGAAAAAATATTCCCCCTTTGTTAAAATGGAAGTAGGTTTGCCGACCACTGCCAAAACAAAGGAGGAAGTCCAATTGGATAAGAATAGTTTATCACATACCGTTTGGAATTGTAAGTATCACATAGTATTTGCACCCAAGTACAGAAGACAAATAATATATGGAAAGATAAAAGAGGATATAGGAAAAATAATACGTAAGCTTTGTGATTACAAAGATGTAGAAATAATAGAAGCTAATGCATGCCCTGATCATATACATATGCTGGTAAGTATACCACCAAAGTTAAGTGTATCTCAGTTTATGGGATACTTAAAGGGAAAAAGTTCACTAATGATATTTGATAGGCATGCAAATTTGAAGTATAAGTATGGAAATAGACAGTTTTGGTGTAAGGGATATTATGTAGATACAGTAGGAAGAAATAAAAAGGCAATAGAAGAATATATAAGGAATCAAATGCAAGAAGATATTGCAAGTGATCAAATTAGTATGAAAGAGTATATGGACCCGTTTACGGGTGAGCCTGTACCCAAAGGCAAGAAAAAATAACCCCTTTAGGGGTAGCCAGTAAAAACACAGCGGTTGGCAGACTATTCAATGTGTCTTGAGACACAGCAAGCAACATGCCCTTATAGGGCTAGAGCAAACCACCCGTTTTACGGGTGGTCATGATTCTAAGAAAGATTTAATTATTTCATATAATTAGATATGGGTATAATATATCAAAGGTATAATATATGAAGGGTCGAATATACAATTTTTACTGGTTAGAGTATAATGTTTAATATGGAAAATTTTGAAATGGGGGGAGTTGTAGGATGCTGGGTTTAACATTGGAGGGTGGCGGGGCCAAAGGTGCATATCACATAGGAGCATGGAGAGCCTTTAGAGAGCTAGGAATTGAGTTTGATGGAATTACAGGAACCTCAGTAGGAGCACTAAATGGAGCCCTAATGATTCAGGATGACTTTGATACAGCCTGGGACATCTGGTACAACATCAACCCAGGAGATGTTATGAAGGTTGATGAAAAAACCATAGAGCTTATTGGAGAATATCAAATCACTACAGAACACTTGAATATCCTTTATGATGAATTTAAAAGGGTTATAAAGGGATCAGGAATTGATATAACCCCCCTAGAGTTAATGATAAAAAGGAATCTAAAGGAGGATAAGCTACGAAGCTCTAAAAAGGATTTCGGCTTTGTTACCGTATGCTTAACCGATAGAAAGCCCTTAGAGATTTTTAAGGAGGATGTTCCCTATGGGAAGATGGCAGAGTATTTAATGGCCTCAGCAAACCTTCCAATATTTAAAGGAAAAAAAATTGAGGGTAAATCCTTTCTCGATGGAGGCTTTTATGATAACTTGCCAATGGAAATGCTTTATAGGAGAGGCTATAAAAAAATTATAGCTGTCAGAGTGATGGCTATGGGAAGAGTCAGAAGACTTAAGTACGATGATCTTGAAATAATTAATATAATACCCAATAGGAAATTAGGGTTAATGCTGGAGTTCACCAAAGAAAGATCTAGAACCAATATGGCTTTAGGGTATCTAGATACAATGAAGACTCTAAAGAATCTTAAGGGAAATGATTACTATATCGATTATGATTTTCAAGATGATGAAGCAATTGAATTCTTTAAAAGCTTCAATACAAAAACCATTACAAATTTAGCAAAGATTTTAAAATTAAATAATCAGAAGACTAAGGAAGCACTTCTTATGGAGGATATTATACCTCGTATAGCTAAGCTGATGAATATAAAAAAAGAAAATGCCTATAGCGAAATTTTAGTAGGAATGGTAGAACATATGGCTGCCTATAAAAATATAGACCCTTTGAAGATCTATACCATAAAGGACTTATTAGGCCAAGTATACCATGAAGCTACCAATGATCTGCAGGAAAATGAGAGGAAAGATTATGAAGTTATAGAAGAAATATTTATAAGATTGAATAAAGAAAAACTATTAACAGAGGCTCTTAAGGTGATTTTCACTACAAGAAATGCCTATACCGTTGGGAACTAGTTCTTTTTAAAAGGTTATTGAAGGGTGGTGTGTTAGACGTGAGTATTCTTACTTTATTAACAATTTTCTTTACAATACTAACCATAATGATCAGTATCATTTTAGTTCTTGAAAACAGAAGTCCTGCTAGAACTGTAGCGTGGTTATTGGTGCTGATACTATTGCCAGGTATTGGAATTTTTATCTATTTTTATATCGGCAGAAATCATCGAAAAAAGAAAACCTTTATCAAGAAACAAAAGAATGATTACAGACTTTTAAGGCGTCTTCTTCATGAGCAAACCTCTTTTTCAGATTACACCAACCTTTTTCGTGAAACCTTCAAAGACCTTAGAGGAAAGTTAATTCCCCTATTAATTGAAAACACCAATTCACCTATCACCATTAACAATGAAGCTAAAATATTAAACAACGGGGATGAAACCTTTGAAGAGATGCTCCGAGCTATAGAGGAAGCAGAGGACCATATAAATATGGAATTCTTTATTATTAAGGATAGTTCAATAGCCAACAGGATTAAGAAGGCACTCGTTAGGCAGGCTCAAAGGGGAATAAAGGTTCGCCTTATATATGATGCCGTAGGCTGTTGGCGACTGAAGTCAGGTTTCTTTGATGATTTAAAAGAAGCAGGAGGGAAGGTTGGTGTCTTTTTGCCCGTTACCATTCCCCTCTTTGGCAGTAGGCTAAACTATCGAAATCATAGAAAAATTCTAGTGATTGATGGAAGGGTAGGTTTTTTAGGGGGAATCAATATTGGAGATGAATATCTGGGACTGAATCCAAAGATGGGATTCTGGAGAGATACCCACCTTAAGCTAAAGGGAGAGGCTGTTTATGTTCTACAAGCTATCTTTCTAATGGATTGGTTTTTTGTCAGTGGTGAGGAATTGGATGATAGGAACTATTTCCCCAAACAGAGTCACTGTGGTGAGAGTCTTATTCAGATAGCAGCCAGTGGCCCGGATTCCTATTGGCAATCTATTCATCAAGCTTATTTTACTTCTATGTCGGCCGCAAAAAACTATGTATACATTGCTAGCCCATACTTAGTTCCTGATGAAAGTATTTTAATGGCACTGAAAACAGCAGCCCTTTCTGGAATTGATGTTAGAATTTTAATTCCTGCCAAGCCAGACCATAAAACCGTATTTTGGGCATCCCGGTCCCATTTTACTGAATTATTGGAGGCTGGCGTAAAAATTTATCAATATCAAAAGGGATTTATCCACAGTAAGATTATAATTGCTGATGATGTCTTTGCAAGTGTAGGAACTGCCAATTTAGATATAAGGAGCTTTCAATTAAATTTTGAAGTAAATGCTTTTATCTATGACGAAGAGGTAAACCTACAATTAAAAAAGGATTATATGAAGGATTTAGAAGATAGTACAGAGATTACTTTGGAAGAGTTTGAAAAAAGGTCTACCACCGATAAATTAGTAGAATCTTTAGCAAGGTTATTTTCTCCAATTCTTTAAAAATTGAAAATTGAAAGTGGAAAATTGAAAATTTTAAAAGGACTTATCTTATAAACAAATAATTTTGAATTATAAAATAAAGAAGAAAATAAGATAAAAACCCCATAAAAATAGGGCTACTTATTAAGTAGCCCTATAATTTATTCTACAGTAATTTCCTTGCTGTTTTCCCATAATCCATGGATGTTACAGTAGCTGACAGCATATAGCGTACCTGATGTATTAAGCTTAACGGTTGTTAAGCCAACAGGCTCTGTAAGATTATCTCCCTCTCCATGGGCAGAGAAGTTGAAGGTGGCTAGTTCTATAGGGAATTTTCCTCCTTCTGGTTGAAAGAAAAGCTTAAACCAGGCTATGTAATGCTCAAAGGAATTTGGATGGCCAATGGCATCCCCTATAGATATTTTCACCTCAAACTTTTCTCCTGAATTAACCTTTTCTGGGGCGTGGATAACAGGAACGTGTTTTTCACCCTTCCAATCTCCTGATTGAAATAACTTACCTAATGATTTCATAAATAACCTCCTCATATTTATTAAATAATCCTCTAGAGATATTTATAACCAAAAACAGTAATTTATAACAGTAAATATAGATAAATAAGGATAAAAATTATAAAAACCTTGAAGATATTGCAAATAAGTAATCTTTATAATATAATATTTAATTGAAAAAGACCTATGAAAAGGAGAGAAATCATGAGCTTATATAACCAATGGCAAGAATTGGCCCAGCAGCAAAATGATCAAGCTAAGGTAAATGAGTTTTGGAAAAATTACTGCCAGCTAGAGCAAGGTATTTATGAAAAGATTCTTTCAAAGAATCAAAGGGAATGGGAAGGATCTGTAACTGAGTTGGCGGAAACCTTTGAAGTTTCACCTGTATACTTTGCAGGATTTTTAGACGGAATAAATGAAAGTATCGAGACACCCATTGAATTAGATACTTTAGAAGAGGAAACTAAGGTTTCTCTGAAGATTGATTTTGAAAAGCTTTATTTTAACATGCTGGCTGCTAAGGCAGATTGGTTGTATAACCTGGATGAATGGAAGCCTATACTACCAGATGAAAGAAGAAAAGAAATCAAGAAGGAATACAATGCATCTAAAACCATCGTTAAGGATGACAAGGTCGGAAGAAATGATCCTTGCATCTGTGGAAGCGGTAAAAAGTATAAAAAGTGCTGTGGTGCTAATTAATACTTAAAGAAAAACTCCATTTCGGAGTTTTTTATTTTGTTGAAATAAAGTGTCCAGTTCAGTGGAATAATGAATTCTCCTGTGATAAAATAATTTTGACTTAAACTAAGGAGGATGAGCATGAACCTTAAAAAACTTTTCGATATTCAAAAGCTTCTGGATCAACGTATTATTGATGAACATCAGTTACAGGAGGTTGATCTATTGCCTCCTAAGCTACTTGCCCTTCAGGTTGAACTAGGTGAGCTAGCAAATGAAACAAGGTGTTTCAAATATTGGAGCAGAAAAAAACCTTCACCAAAACAGACTATACTGGAAGAATATGTAGATTGCCTGCATTTTATATTAAGTGTCGGGTTAGAAAAAGGAATAGAGAATATTCAACTGACTATAGAGGAAAGCAGCCTAACTCTAGTGGAGGAGTTTAAAAAAGTAATTCAAAAAACTACTGAAATTGAAAGAGACCAGGATGAAGAGGTATACCGAGGATTATTTAGTAGCTTTATTCTTTTAGGAAACAAGCTGGGCTTTTTTTGGGAAGAAATAGTTGATGCATATTTAAAGAAAAATGAAATTAATCATAAAAGGCAAGAGGAAGGATATTAAAAGAGCAATTGAAAATTGAAAGTGGAAAAGTGAAAATTTTAAGCAAAATGCACAACAGGGACGGTTCTCATTGTGCATTTTCTAAAATTTTAAGCAAAATGCACAATGAGAACCGTCCCTGTTGTGCATTTGCTTAGTGGTGTGAGAGGTCGGTAGATAAAATAATTATCTACCTCCTACTCGATTTTTAAGATGCTACTACATTGTCGGTTATAACCTTCTTCTGCCAGACATTTGATAAATAAATGAACAAACCAACTACACAGATGATGGCATTACTTAAAAGCATTGCATACCATACACCACTGGGGCCCCATGAAGCAAATTTTCTAAATAATAGAATGAGGGGTATACGCAATCCCCAAAGGCGGCCCATATCCATAATCATTGCAAAGATGGTGTGGCCAGAGCCTTGGAAGGTTCCGATAAATACTTGGAAGAAGCCCATCAATGGTAAAGAGGTGGATATAATTCTTAGATATTGGTTACTTAGTGCAAAAACCTCAGGGTCATTCTTTATAAAGACTCCAACAACATGCTTTGAGGAAAGGGAAAGTATAATGCCCCCGACAACCATGAAGAGGGTGGAAAGCTTAATGCTGGTGATGAAGGCCAGCTTAACTCTTTCTAAGTTGTTGGCACCCAGATTTTGTCCAATAATAGTTGCTAGAGCGCTGCCTATTCCCATTACAGGCATCAAAACCAAAGAGTTTATTCTATTGCCAATTCCAAAAGCCGCCAAGGTTTGATCTCCATAGGAAATAACGAAGGCATTTAAGATTATAAATCCTAAGGCTGAGGCTGACTGCCCAATGGTTGCTGGAAATCCGATCTTTATAATTTTTAATAAGATATCCTTTTGAATTTTTATTTCCTTTAGTCTGAGATATATACCACTATTTCTGTTGGCAAATAAAGTATATACGGCAATGATGACAAATATGGTTCTTGAAAAAATTGTGGCTAAGGCAGCACCCTTAATGCCGAATCTTTCTATAAAAAATGGATCCAATATGATATTTAATACAACTCCACAAACATTATACAGCATAGGAGTTAGGGTATCCCCTTGCCCTTGTTTTATGGAGTTATATACAAAGAACATAAATATCCCAGGAATTTCCCAAAACATAATTTGAAGGTATTGGGTACTATATTTTAGTACATCCCCTTTACCACCCATAGCCTTAATTATGTAGGGGGTAGCGAAGAAGCCGATGATGCTCAGGGTTACTGCCAATATAAGGGTAAAGGCAAACATCTGACTGGCTACTTTGCTGGCTTCCTTCTTCTGCTGAGCTCCGGTATGCTGAGAAATTAAAGCGGTTCCAGCTACGTTAATTCCCATTCCCAGTGAAAGGGTAAGAAAAATTACCGGAAATACTAGAGTCATAGCGGCTACCTCTGAAGTACCCAGCATGTTGCTTACCCAATAGGTATCAGCAAGATTATAGATGGTTTGAATAAAATTATTCAGCATAATTGGTGCTGCTATGGTAAGAATTACTTTAGGCATCTTACCTTTAAGAATTAATTGTCGTTTCGTACCAAAATCCATAGTGTCCTCCTTAAAAAATGTTTAGAACATCTAAATATAATTATACCATTAAATTTTATAATATAGAAATGTAAATTATAAGAATTTTAGTTAATGTTCTAATTTTGAGTTTTTTTCAGAGGATATATAAAAATTTTTTTTCATTTAAAAAAATTTAAATAATATTTTGACTAATCTATTAACTAATTATAAAATGGTAATATACAATTATTTTTAATATCTAAAATTTACTATGAAGGGTAGGTTGTTAAAGGTGACAGAAGCGTTACAATCAAGAGTAGACGGTTTAAAGGAACTAATAAAAAGAATGAAGCATTATACTGAAGCTGCTGCGTTGATGCAGTGGGATCTTGAAACAGGTGCACCGACAAAATCTGTGGAGGTTCGATCAGAAGTTATCGGGACTATAGCCACTGAATCCTTTAAGATATCCGTTTCTGATGAGATGGGCAAGTATATTGATGAGCTTAGCCAACCTGAAAACTTTGACCAGTTAGACGATATAATGAAGGCATCCATAAAAAGACTAAAAAAAGAGTACGATCGTTTTAAAAAGATCCCATCTGATAAATATCAGGAATACATGGTTTTATTAGCTCAATCTCAGGCTATGTGGAAGGAAGCAAAGAGCAAAAAGGATTTCTCGATCTTTTTACCAAACCTGAAAAAAATTGTTGAGTTTCAAAGGCTATTTGTTGAGCTATGGGGCTATCAGGGCCATCCATATAATAGTCTCTTAGATACCTTCGAACCAGAGATGACGGTTGTAAAGCTGGATAAGATCTTCTCTGAATTAAGGGATAAGCTTGTAGAGCTACACAAAAGAATTGTCGCTACTGGTTACACCCCAGATCAGAGTATCTTTGAACAGAGCTTTAATATCGAGAAACAAAAGGAACTAAGTATAAGAGTATTGAATAGTATGGGTTATGATTTTGAAGCTGGGAGAATGGATGAATCGGCCCACCCTTTTACATTAAAGCTAAACCCCGGGGATGTAAGGATTACAACAAAGTATGAGGAAACCAAGTTAATGAGCGCCTTGTATTCTACCATTCATGAAGGGGGTCATGCTTTATATGAGCAAAACATTTCAAAGGACTTAACCTATACACCCTTGAACGAAGGAGCCTCTATGGGGATTCATGAGTCACAATCACGATTTTGGGAGAATATGTTGGCTCGAAGTTTAGATTTTTGGCACTTTTTTCAAAAGGAGCTAATGGAAGTCTTTCCAGAGGAGTTTAAGGGTATATCCATCGAGAAGATTTACCATAGCATCAACAAGGTAGAAAACTCATTGATTCGTATTTATGCCGATGAATTAACCTATGGTCTCCATATAATCCTTAGGTATGAGGTTGAAAAGGGCCTTATTACAGGAGATATTGAAGTGGAGGATTTACCAAGAATATGGAATGAAAAGATACAAGAATACTTAGGGGTTACACCTAAGGACGACAGTGAGGGTGTACTTCAGGATGTTCATTGGTCAGCTGGTTTATTTGGTTATTTCCCCAGCTATGCCCTTGGCAATATCTATGCTGCTCAGTTTGTTGAAAAAATGGAATCGGATTTAGAAAACTATCAGGTAATGGTTCGTAATGGTGAGTTCGGACAAATCAAGAATTGGTTAATTGAGAACATCCATCGCCACGGAAGAAGTCTTTCTCCTGAAGAACTGATTAAGCAAATAACAGGCGAAGGAATAAATCCAAAATACTTTATAGACTATTTAGAAAAGAAATATAGTGATATTTACGGGTTTTCCATTTAAGGAGTTGAATTAACCCTATTAACTAAAAAAGAGAATTCCT